>NZ_JBVJNO010000012.1:0-156917 GCF_055583645.1 Amycolatopsis sp. NPDC104587 | reverse complement strand
GCGCTCCTCCCACGATGGGGGGAGGGACGATGCCCACAGGACACAGAACCTCCTTCTCTCCGGACGGTGCGTGGGGGTGAGGGGCCGGGGACCCGTTCCCCCCCCCCCGCGTCACCTCATCGGTTCCGGGGGCATCAGTGCGGGGAAACCAGTTCGGCCGCGCGCAGGGTCAGCGCGTACGGCTCCGTCAGGACGAGCGGCTCGTCCTCACGGCTTTCGCCGGTCAGCTCGTAGCTGCCGCCGGCCAGGCGGAAGCATTTGAGGCTGGGCACCCCGGGGTCGATCACCCAGTAGTGCGGGCACCCGGCTTCGGCCAGCCGGGCGGGCTTGAGGTGCAGGTCGATGTGCCGGCTCGACGGCGAAACCACCTCGACGGCGAGCACGGGCACGCCGACCAGGGCTCGTTCGGTGAACGTGTCGCGCCGGCCCACGACGACGTCCGGGATGAGGACCGTGTGGTCGTCGAGGACGACGTCCACCGGGGCGGGCAGGACCTCGCAGTCCGCGGGACAGACCGGGGTGAGCGCGGCGAGCAGCCGCGCGACCACCCTCTGGTGCAGCGGGCGCGGGGACGGGCTCACTAGAAGGGTCCCGTCCACCAGTTCGTAACGGCGGCGCTCATCGGTGATCAGCTCCAGGTCCCGACGGGTGAGACGGTCTCCGTGTGCGAACATCGGGACGGTCTCCATGCTGCCCCCAGTGTCGGGCCGGACGGGAATCGACCAGCCCAGGGTAGTGGGGTACCGCGCGCAGCGCGAACTGCCGCCGAGTGACCGGGCCTGGCCCGACCGGACCAGTTTCGGCGGGGTGGCGCGGCCCTGCTCGTCACGATGCGTGCGACCCTTTTTCCGGCGCCGCCCGAACAGCGCAGAATGGGCGCGAAACGCGGCCATTGGAGTGCATTTCGACAATTCTTTCCGGCGTTGTTCAGTGGTCTTCCGCCGGTTACTCGCCGATCATCTCCTGGACGCCTGACCAGTCACGATGTCACGATGAAAGCACGAACCAGGGTACCCGCCCGGGTCGGGAATCGCGTGTTCAGGTGAATTTAACCGGGCGGGAACGGGGCGGCACTATTCTGGGTGGACGCAGTTTTCCCCAGGCCCAGGCCGGTGATCGCATGGCGTCCACGTCCACCCCGAGCAAGCCCGTCTCGCTGTTCCGGCTGGACGGCGGCACGGGCGAGCACGAGCTCCTGGTGCCGCTGAAGGACGGCCAGGTCACGACCGACACCGAGGTCGACCTGTCCGGCACCCGCGCCCGGCTGGTCGCGGGCCGGTTCCGCACCGAGGTCCCGCAGTGGCTGCCGCACGCCGCGTCGCTCACCGGGACCGATCTCGCGCTCTCCTCCGAGCTGCCGTTCGCTGTGCTGCTCGTGCCGCGGCCGCCGTGGACCTACGCCGTCACCTGGGGCGCCGGGCACCTGACCCTCAACGACGAGCACGTCGAACAGGGTTTCGGCCTGCTGTTCGGGATCCGGCGGCTCGACCCGTTCGACCTCGGCCTGGTCGCGAGCGCGGCGCTGGACCCCTCGGCCCGCGCGACCCAGACGTCGATCCCTGGCGGCGGCGACCTTTCGGCGTTCCGGCTGGAGCCCTACGGGGAGCTGGTCAACCGGCTGGCCGGCACGGCGGACCTGACCGACCTCACCTACGGCCGGGTCACCGGCCGCCGGCACCGCATCCGGGCGGGCAACGCGGTGTGGCTGCCGCTGGCCAAGGACCCCGCGGCGTTCCTGACCGACCTCGACGCCGTCGGCGCGGTGGTCGACGGCCCGGACGCGCACTCGGCGCTGCGGTTCGTGGCCCAGACCCGCCCGCTGGACCGCCACGACCGGCTCGTGCCGGTCCTGGAGCGCCGGCTGGCGGAAAGCCTCGCCGGGGACGACGAGGGCCGCCTCGGGCTCGCCTGGCCCGCCGCCGCGGTGCACCAGGCGGAGAACGCGGGGTCGTTCCGGGTCGGCGGGCTGGGCCCGGGCGGCCCGTTCGCCGTCGAAGGCCGGCTGGAGCTGGGGCACCTGACCGACCGGCTGGCCGAGCTCGAGACCGGCGACCGCGTGCGGGCGATCCGCGCCGGCCGGATCGTCGCGTGCGCCGACGACGCCGGTGCGGAGGAGGCGGGCGCCGCGATCCCGGTCGCGCGGTGGCTGGTCTTCGAGACCATGATCGACCACGCCCGGTTCGTGTTCCACCAGGGGCGCTGGTACCGGATCGGCGAGACCTACGTCCGGCAGATGCGCGAGCAGGTGACGGCGCTGCTGTCCCGCCGGTACGCGTGGCCGCCGGTCACCTGGACCCCGTCCGGCGAGCCCGACGACGAGAACCACTACTGCCGCCGGGTGGCCGAGGAGCCTGGGTACCACTGCCTCGACCGGGACTTCGCGACCACGCCGCTGCACCCGCGGTTCGAGCTGTGCGACCTGCTCGGGCCGGGGAACGAGCTGATCCATGTCAAGTGGCTCGGCCGGGCGACCGCGGCGAGCCACCTCTACACCCAGGCGCTCGTCTCGGCGGACGCGCTCGCCCACGAACCCGAGGCGCTGGCCCAGCTCGCCGCCAAGGTCGCACCCGGCCGGGTGATCACCGAGCCGCCGCGCACCGTCGTCCTCGCCGCCGCGGGCCGCCGGTGGGACGTCGACGAGCTCTTCACGCTGTCCCAGGTGGCGCTACTGCGGCTGGACCGCGCGGTCCGCGGCCTGCACGGCACCCTGCGGTTCGCGGACATCCCGTTCGAGCCCAAGGCCCGCGGCCGCGCCCGGGCGGCCCGCCGACGCGGCTGAGGATCGGCCGGATCTCCCGGCCACCGCCGCGGCGGTGTGCGAAAGTGGCGGGATGAACGTCCGGATGGCCGGCCCGGCCGACGGCCCCGGCGCGGTGACCTCGGTCGCCGACCTCGCGCGGATGTCGGCGTGGACGGTCACCCGCTCGCGCGGACACTGGACGACGGCCGAGCGGGTCCTCACCCTCGGCGGCCGGCGCTGGGTCGTCGGGCTCACCCCGACCGTGGGCGGCGCGACGGCGCTGGTCCTGTGGCGTGACGACGTGGTCGTCGCGCGGCGCGCACACGACGTCGGGGCGCACCTTCGAGAATCGTCTCCAGGCTTTTGACCGTGTAGTCAAGCGCGAAGTGGCGATCGACCCACATTTGCGCTCGGTGTGAACGTGCGCCGATCCGCCAGTCGGCGAACTGAGCCTCGACCCGGCCCATGGCGGGGTCTGCCGGGCCGGCGAGGCCCTTCGCGTGCACCGCGCGGGTGTAAGGGGCGCCGATCAGGCACTCCATCGAGACCAGCATGTAAGAGATCTCGGTGTAGAACGGCCGCCCGGTCGCATGCTCGACCACGAAGTCCGGGTCCTTAACACCGTCTACGATCTGCTCGACCGACAGCTCCGGCAGCGGTGCTAGCAGCAGGTCCGTGCGGGCTTGGAAGGCGTGGCTCGCCGCCAGCTCGTGTTCGGTCATCAGGTGGTCGAAGGTGATGTAGGTGAACCGGGTCGGCACTCCGAGGGCCGAGAGGGTGCGGATCGCCAGTGCGTTCTGTTCGGCGACGCTGTCTTTGGCGAAGCGTTGCGGGCCGGAGTTGGCGGTGGTAACCGGTGCGGATCTGCGGGTCCAGGAGGCCCCGTTGGTGAACCGGCGCCCGGACATCGTCGTCTACGACGCGCGCGTGCCGGAGGAGCAGGTGCTGAGGCCCGCGGACTGCCGACTGGTAGTCGAGGTCATGTCCGCGGGCTCGGTGACCGCGGACCGGCTGAGCAAGCCCGCCAAGTACGCCGCGGCCGGAATCGGGCACTACTGGCGCGTCGAAGTCGAAGACGGCGACAGTTCTTCGCCGTGGCGCGTTATCCGGCACGTGCTGGACTCGCGCGCGCAGAGCTACGTCGTTGACGGACTCGACGACGAAGTGCTGAGCGTGGCCTCACCGTTCACCTTGACGGTCGACCTGCGAGCCCTGGCGGGCTGACCGGGCAGCGGGCAAGTCGGCGGACACAACGCCGCGCCCTGCCCCGACGCCGCCGGCGAGTCCCGGGGCCCGGCCCGGGTCAGAGGTGCGTGGTGAGCCGGCCCCCGGGTACGCCATCGATCAGCGGTTCCACTCGGTCGGGCGGCCGGGACGGGGACGGCGGGTCGGCTGGGTGCGGGTGATGATCATGGTCTTGCCTCCTGAACGCGGGCCGCTGGGCCCCGATGTGGTCACCCGGATGACTCACGACCGGGCGTGGTCATCCGATTACAGTGAATATTCTGATCCGGGGAGGGAGGCCGGCACGCCGTGGACCGGACATCGTCACGCGTTCGAGAGTCCCCGCTGGGCGCCCTGCGGGCGCTTCCCGGTGGCCTGCTGGCCTACGTCGGCGCCGTCGTCGGCCTCACCCTGGCGGTCGTCGCGGCTGCCGCGGTCACCAGCTCGGTCACCGGCCGGGACTGGGCATGGCTGGGGCTGCTGCTGGCCTGCGCGATCGCGCACCTGGAGGTCACCCAGGGCTTGGAGCGGATCCGGGAACTGCCCGAAGGCGCGCCCTACACCCACCTGCAGTCCACCTGGTACATCGCCGGGCTGCTCCTGCTGCCCCTGCCACTGCAAGTCGTCCTCATCGCGGTGACTTTCGCCTACGAGTGGGTACGGGTGTTCGCCCGGCGCGCCCCGGTGCACCGGAAGGTGTTCTCCGCCTCCACCGTCGTGCTCGGCGTCGCCGGCGCCACCCTCGTGCTCTCGGCGCTCTACCCAGGCGTCGCTGGGCCGTTCGTCACGGTGCTCGACGGGCCGCGCGGGGTGGTCGCGATCGTGCTGGTCGGGCTGATCTACCGGCTGACCAACTACGGCCTGGTCGTCATCGCGATCATCATGGACAACCGCGACCAGCCCGCCCACCGCGCGCTCGGCCCGGCCAGCGACCAGCTGATCATCGCCGCCGCAATCGGGCTGGGCTACGTCTACGCCCTGGTCGCCCTGACCCGGCCCTGGATGCTGGTGCTCGTGCTGGTCCTGGTCGTCGGCCTGCACCTGGGGCTGCTGCTGCCGCAGTTCCAGCACGCCGCCCGCACCGACCGGCGCACCCAGCTCGCCGACGCCACCTGGTGGCACGACGTGGCCGAACGCGAACTTGAGCGCGCCCGCCGCCTCGGCGACCACGTCGGGGTGCTTCTGCTGGATCTGGACCACTTCAAGGACATCAACGACCGGTTCGGGCACCTGACCGGCGACGCCGTGCTGCGCGCGGTCGCCGACGCGGTGCGCGGCTGCGTACGCGGCCACGGCCCGGACCTGGCCGGCCGCTGGGGCGGCGAGGAGTTCGTGGTGTTGCTGCCCGGCCTCGACCCTGCCGACCTGCGGTCGGCTGCAGAGCGGATCCGGGCCGCGATCGCTGCGATCACCATCTCGGGGACCGACCGTCGCACCGGCCGCGATGCGGTGATCACGCTGACGGCCTCGGTCGGCGCCGCGATGTTCCCCGACCACGGCCACGACCTCACCACGGTACTGCTGGCCGTCGACGACGCCGTCTATCGTGCGAAGGACCGTGGCCGCGACCAGACCGTCACCGCCTCAAGCCGGTAGTTACCCGCTCCCGACGCGACCCCTGCCTGCGAGAGCCTCCGACATCCGGGCCGATGATCTTGTCGTCGAGAATGCTGAGTACGAGGTCGCGCCAGTCTCCGCGCCGAGGACCGGACGTCGGGTGAGCAGGTGGTGACGGTGCTCGGCGGCGGCAACCTCCTGCTTCGTTGGATCGGGTGAAGCATCCTCTGATGTCCCCGATCATGTGGTTCCTCTTGCTCGATGCGATCGAGCGCCGTGACTACCCCGAGGTTCTGCGTCACGCGCGCGAACGGGCCGGGTGGAGCCAGCGCGAACTTGCCCGTCGACCAGGTGTCATCCGAGCGTGATCTCGCGCATGGAGGCGCGGCACCGGCGGATGGACAACGTGGACACCCTCCGGCGACTGGCTGTCCTCCTGCAGATTGCCGCATCGGCGTTCGGACTGATTACGAGGGCGTGGCGACCGGGCGTGGCGCCCCGGTCCCTCCTAGGCTGGTCAGCAAGCCCGCCCCGGAGGAGGACGATGTGCGCCGTCGCAGCTTCTTGAAGGCAGGTGGTGTGGCTATCGGCGCCGCTGTCACCGGCACCCCGGCCGCGGAGGCAGCGACGGCGGCGCATGCGGCGCTACCGGACCCGGCCGTCGTGCTCACCAGCGGACTGTCCGACGTCCTCGTCGGCAACCGAGCCTCCACCGGGCCTGCACTTCCGGCCGCCGGGCTGACCCGTGCACTCGCGGCAGCGCGCGAGTCGTTCGGCAAATCCGACTTCCTGGCGCTCGCCGGCCAGCTTCCCGCGTTGGTCCGAGCCACGGAGGCCGCCCAAGACGCGGGAGCCGCGGCCCAGGCCTACACGCTGGTCACCCGCGCGCTGGTCAAGCTCCGCCCCACAGGGACGGAGTGGATCAGCGCCGATCGCGCCGTCCGAGCGGCGGAAGCAGCAGGTCAGCCGCTCATTCTCGCTGAAGCGGAGCGGGCACTTTCCGGGGTGTGCCGCCGCGCCGGTGACCAAGACCGGGCGGGCACGCTCGTGGTGCAGGCAGCAGACCGGCTGGCGCTCGACGGCCGGGATCCGCGCCATCTCCTGCTGCACGCGAGCCTGCTGTGCACCGGCGGGTACTCCGCCGCCCGGGCTGGCGACGGCACCCGAGCCCGAGACCTGCTGACAGAAGCAGCGGCGTCCGCGAACCGGCTCGACGGCGCCGGAGCTGCACGGGCCCGCGCAAACCTGATGAGCCACCGCGTCTCGGTGGAACAGCTGCTCGGCGAGCCGGAGGCTGCGCTGCAAACCGCTCGCACGGCGAGCGGGGTCACGTTCCCCGATGTCGAGCGCGAGGGGCGCTACCTGGTCGACCTCGCGGCGGTCCAGCTGCAGCTCGGTCAACCCGGGCCGGCGTACAACACGTTGCTGGCCGCCGAACGCCGCGCACCCGGCGAGGTGCACACCCGCGCGGCTGTCCGCATCATCGTCGACGCGTTACTGGTCCAGAATCAAGCAGCCGTAACGGGAATTCGTGATCTCGCTGCCCGGGTTCACGTACCGGCTTGACGGGTCAAGCTTCCGGTGTCTCGTTTACTTCGGCGGCCATCGCAGGTGACGGCTCGTGTCGTCGGGACCTACCGGGCTTTGACCGCTGCTACGAAAGGTGATTGATGTTCGGCTGGCTAATGAGCACTTTGGTGATCGTGGTGCTCTTCGGCTGTCTGATTGCAGCTATTTTCCGCGGTAGCACTGGTGCGGCGTGGCTTGAGTACAAGCTTCTCGTCTGGCGGCGCCGCCGCCGTGATCGAAGGTCGTAAGCGCGGCCGCATTCGGCTCCCCTGCGGGGCTGGCGCTCCGGCTGAAACCGGACGGCACCCGCACCCACCACCGCTACGAAGGACGCCAACCGTGATGCACGCCTGGTACGACGCCGAAGCCGATGAGGCTACCATCGTCAGCTCCGCCGACGAGCTGACGACTGTGCTCGACGCGGTGGCGGTGCTGGACGCCCCGACGCTGGTGAACCTCTACGCGCAGCCAGACGACTTCCCGTGGCTGGAGATCGGCCTGCACGGCGATCGGGGTGTGCTCCGCTACGTCGGAGACGATGCACCCGATGGCCTGGTCAGCAACACCCCAGACGGCTCGACTGCCGAGATCTCGTACTTCTACATGCGCAACGAGAGGCCCTTTCCGCCTGGTTCTGAGATCGCGGCCACTGACGTCCGCCGGGCCGCGCTCGCCTTTTACAGCTCCGGCGGAAAGCAGCCCGGCGACACCACCTGGGCGACGGAACGACCAACTGCGGAACGCACCGCATAGCCAGGTCGGATTGCCGTCGCACGTCAGCTGCGGAACACAAGCGCAGTGACCATGTGCGCGAGTTCCGGTTCTGATCGCGACGGGTCTGTCGTTTCACGCAATCGCGGTTGCCCTGGACGATGGCGGGAGGACTTGAACGGTCCGGTCCCGCGCCGCCGGAACCGTGTTCCGGTCGTCGGCGACGTGGCCGTGAGCAGTGTCGAAGGCGCCGGTGAGCCTCATCGTGGGCGTGCAGGGCGCGCCCGGTCTTCTGCGATGGTCCATGTCCGAGCCCAGAGAACGTCCTCGTTCTCGATGACGCTGGGGTCCGCGGGAGGGAGAGGACGACCGTCGGCGAGCAGGTCGTGCCGTGTTACTTCGGCGACTTCGTAGCGGGAGTCGGCACCGGAGAGGTGAGGGCAGACCGTGCGAGCGGCGGTGAGGCAGCGGGGGTGCAGTGCGGTGTCGGACACGACGTGGTCGCCATCGAGCACGACGAGACCGAGGGCGGGGATCGGCTCGCCGCAGACCTGGCACAGCCAGGCGTCCTGGGCGCGAGCTTGCCGGGCGGCGTCCACCAGCCGCCACCACGGTCTCCCGTTGGACACCGGCGTCAACCACGGGTGCGGAAGGCCCCGAGTACGGGCCGAGGCCAGCCGGCGCCCGGAGCGGGCACGTCTTCGCCGCGGCGCACCCGGGCGCGTTGCGCCCGCCACAGCGCCACCGGCAGTCCGGCTGCCGCGCACTGCGGGTCTGTGCACTCGAGCCACTCTTCGAGCTCGCCGGCGAGCGTCAGCTCGCCTCGGCAGTCCCGGCACTGGAACGCCCCGCTGCGGAGTGGTGAGCGGTGTGGAAACTCGGAGATCATCAACGTGGACGAACTGGCCCGGTCGACACCTTCCGACGCTTCAGGTCGGATCATCGGCAACTGGCTCACGGCCTATGGTCCTTCGGTGCCAAGGGGGTCAGGGCGATCGACAAGTGCATCTGCAGTGCCGCGGCGATGCGCGCGAGCACTGGGAGGGTCGGGATCGTGCCGCCGGCCTCGAACCTGGCCATCGCGGACTGTGTCATTCCTGCGCGCTCGGCCAATTCGGTCTGCGTCCAGCCTTGCACCTCGCGTAGCTTGCGCACTTCGGCTCCCAGATCGAAAGCTAGCCGAGCAGCGTTATAGGCGTGGTGTGTACGGTCAACGCCGAGTTCCTCGCGCAGTTCACTCCACGTAGCGCGATCGGTCATGTTTACTCCTCGTCTACCGTGCCTGATCCAGAGTTCGATCTTACTCGACCTATAGCGTCAATGCTATTCGGGGCGTCGGATTCGCGTGAACCGGCGTGGTGGCCTTGGCCGGCGGACGCTGCCCGACGTGCGCGACGGCCAACGGCGATCGGATCGCACGCGGTACGAGCGGGCCCGGTCCAACGACAGACTCCACGCCAAGCCCAACGAGCTCTCCTACCGGGACAGCCTCGGCCGCACCGACGGCGATCGTGAAGGGAGTGCCACCAAGGTGACGTTCATGACCTCGCCCGCTCCGCGAGGCACCACGATCACCCTGTCGTGCGATCACAAGCCCACTTACCAGGGTGTCGTCCACTCGGCGAGCACCCCGCGGAGCCGGCGCCTGGTCTGGTGATGCAAGCCAGGCGGCGTCGCGGTCAGCTGGCAGAGTGCCTCGCTGTTTCGTGCCTCAGCTCGATGTCGGAATGAGGCTCGGCGCGACGTTGAGCCGGTGAGGTTGGGGCCGGTCCAGGCCGGAGCCCAAACAACGTCGTCGCACTCCTGCCGGCCCATGGCCGTAGTCAGCTGTGCACTTGAGCGAGCTCTTCTGGCTCAAGAAACTCCTGTTATGGCCCGGTTAATCGGAATGAGCTTGCCGGGCTCTAGGTGTCCTGTCGCGGTCCGACGGTGACGACCTTGTGCTCGGTGGCGCCACCGGCGGGGTCGGTGACGAGGTCGAGGTTCACCCAGGAGGGTGTGATGAACCAGAGGATCGGGGTGGTGCGTCCGCGGCCGGTCCAGTAGGTGCGGAAGTGCCCGCGTCGCTGGTGTGTTGTGGGGCGGCGTCGGCCGTCGCCGGTTTTCGCGGGTGCCTTGGCTGCGACGCGGCGGGCGGTGTGGAAGGCGGGGCCAAGCCGCCAGCCGACCTTGATCATGCGGGCGGGTTTGGCGGCCTTACCGGTTTTGCCCTTGATCCGGCGGTGACCGGCGGGGCGGACGACGATGGTGTCGGGTTCTTCGCTGCAGAGGTAGACCAGCACGTTAACCGCGGTGCGAATGAGTTCGGTCAGCCAGGTCCGCATCCGGTCGGAGAGCATGAGCATGCCGGGGTCGGCGGCGAACGCGGCGAGGGTGCGGTCGACGGCCTGGTCGACGGTGAACTGGTCTTCGCCGACGGGGATGGTGACCCGGGTCAGGTCGGTGTCGATCCGCTTGCCGTGCTCGTCGAGCAGGGCGGTGACGAACATCAGGCCGAGCCGGTCGCGGTTCTGGTCATGGCTGGAGCACAGCCGTCGCGGCTCGCCGGCGTTGCCGTAAACGTAGAAACCGATGATCTGCCCGCCGGCGCCGTCCGGGGTGACGGTCGGGATCGGCTCCGGAAAAATGACCAGCGGGTTGGTGTGGGGCAGGTAGCTGAAGATCGGACCAGGCAGCTGTTCAGAGCTGCTGTCTGCCAGCTCGGCCAGCATCTGCGGGTGCAGGGCGTAGATGATCCTGCTGGATGCCCAGATCCGGCGGATGGCCAGCGCGGTGATGCTGCTGCGCGCGGCGTGATGCAGTTCGGCCGGCACGTGGTCCGGGACCGTGATGGTGGATGACGCGCCTTCTGCCGTTGCGCGGATCTGGTCCCAGCATTCGTTCCTGCGGATGAACTGCTCCTGCGCGGCCATCTGCCGGTCGATGTCTTCCACGATCGTTGTTGCCTGCGATCCCAGACCGAATTCCGTGCTTACCTGCACCGCGCTTTGCCTCTCGTCTTTCACAACGTCACCCGAGGTGAACAACCGAAATCTCCGAAACCACGATATGCCTTTGCGGCCGAACGCCGGGGGAGGGCCCCGCCTGTGTGTGTTCTGCGCCAGGTCTCAGCTGGCCCGGGGCTTGGCGGTGTTGTCAGGCGGCCGGCGCGAGGGCGAGCGACGACTCGAGTGTGATGAAACGCCGGGAAATGGTCCTCGTTTCCAGGCATGGCTCGCATCTCGTGGTCGCTTAGGACGTGGGCAGGTGAGGTCCGAGGTAGCCGATGCAAATCAGCCCGGTGTCGTTGAGCGCGTCGAGGAAGTGCAGGCGCGGGTGCGGCGGTGACTGGCTGATACGGATGTGCGGTAGATACAAGGCCTTCCCGGCCGGATTTACCACCTCGGGCGCCACGCGTTCGCGTTGGCGTCGAAGACGTGGGTTGGTCAACACCGTCTCGCTTTCGCTCCTCGCGACCTGCGCCGACGAGATCTTGGCCCCGTCGACATCGGCCTCGAGATAGGCTATGAAGCTACGCAGCGACGTCGGCGGCGGTCCCGCGTGCGCGGCGCGCGCCCGGGCCGTCGCGTAGGCGGAGAGTGCTTCGATCGCCCGCCACGTGGTCGCCATCCAGTCCCGCCGGGCCGGCAACTGGGAGGCGAGTCCCTCGAGCTCGGGGCTGCACCACAGGTACGGCAGCTTGGCGGCCGCCTTCACCAGCTCTGTCCACGACGCCCACTCGGTCTGCTGGCCGGGTTCGTCCTCAGCAGTTTCGCCGTCGGCCGCCGCGGCGAGGAGGGCTGGTGACCAGCCGGAGCGTTGCTCATGGCGGTCCAGTTCGGCGCGGGCGTGCTGCAGCTGCGCGGTCAGGTCGTCGATGACCGCGCGCGCCGCGGTGTTCTCCTCCTCGCGTCGCCGCAGCTGCTGCTGCAGTGACACGAGGTGCTGTGGGCTGCCGACGGTCGCGGCTTCTGCCCGGTAGCGCAGGACCGCGCCGGTGAGGCGGCGACGCGCCGCGGTCAAGCGCTCGATTTGCGTCTGCTGGGCGGTCGCGCGGGCTTCCAGTTCGATGGCGTGCGCCTGCAGGGCTTCGTTGGCGCGCGAGGCGTCCAGCAGGCCGGCGCGGAGCTGGGCAAGGTCCGTGGCGGTGGAGGCCAAGTGCTGGTCGAGGTGTTCGTCGGCGCGTCCGAAGATCAGCGCGGGTTCGGCGGCTCCCTGCGCCCAGATCGTCTGGAAGCGCGTCGGCCCGAGATCGTCGCTGCCGTTCTGACGGGCCTCGTGCAGTGCGGGCCCGAGATCCCAGCCGACGGTGAAGATCTGCGCCGGCTTGGCCTTCCCGTCCTTCCCGCCCTGACGGTTCTTTCCCCGGCGGTGCGGGGCCGGGCGGTTCGCGATGTCCGGGTCGGTGCTGCAGAGGTAGAGCAAGACGTGCAGGGCGGCGTGGGTCAGCTGGGTGATCCAGGTTTTGACCGCGCCAGTCGTCGCTATGGTCGCGGATTCCAGCGCGAACGCTTGAAGGGTGTTGTCGGTGGCCTGCTCGATGGTGAAGCGTTCACGCCCGACGGGCACGGTGAAGCGGGTGAGGTCGACATCGAGCTGTTTGCCCTGGCTGTCGAGCAGACTGGTCGCGGCCATGACGCCGAGGGCGTCACGCTGGGGATCGTCGGTCGAGCAAAGCCGGCCTTGCGTCTCGGCGCGACGCCCGAAGAAGTAGAAGGCCACGACGCGACCGTCGTGGCCGTCCGGGGTCGTGACCGGCAGCGGCTGCGGAAGCACCACAAGCGGGTTGGGACGCGGAACACAGGTGAAGATCTCGCCGGGCAGTTCGCCCGAGGTGCTGTCTTCCAGCTCGGCCAGCAGGTGCGGGTGGATCGCGTAGACCGTGCGCTTGGAGGTGCTCCAGAGCTGGTTGATCGCCGCGGCCATGATGCTGCCGTAGAGGTTTGCGTGCCATCGCTCCGGCACGATGGACGGCACGATAAGGCGAGGGGCGCCGCCGGCGACGTCGCGCACCAGAGTCCAGCAGTCGAACTTGCGGACAAACTTCTCCTGGCCGGCCATCCACCACGCCAGGCGGTCCACGATGGCCGGGGCCTGTTGGTTCAGGCCCAGCTCGACAGCCGACATGATCTCGGTTTCTCCCGGTCTAGGGTCGCCGTCGCACGAGACGGCCAGAGCTTTCGACACCTGGGGCTGCGGCCCCCGGCCCCGTCCGCAGTGACTGAGTGTAATACCGCGTGTGCTGGGTCAGTGCCGCGCGGTCAGTGTCGTGCCGCCGCGGCTCGTCGCGCGCCTGAGCGGACCCCGCATCCGTCAGCCGGCTTGCTGCGGGATCCTGTCGGGATCAGTACCGGGCGCAGCAGTGGCGGTTGGGGTGCGCCGAGGTGATCGGCGCCGTTAGGGCGTCGGAGGCGGAGCTCACGTCGGCGGGGTTTCCCGCCGGCCCGAGTGAGCTTGTTGGTAGGCCGTGGGTGAGCAGGTCCCAGCCGGTGCGGTGCTGTTCGAACAGCACGGTGTGGGTGCCGAATCGGGTCTCGTGATCGCGCAAGTAGTCGGCGCTGAAGGGCAGACCGAGGTAGGCGCGTCCGTCGGCGTCCCAGGTCGGATCCTCGACCGTGCCATCGGGCTGGGCGCACCAGGCGTGCTCCACCGGGAATCCGGCGGTGTGGAGGGCGAAACCCTCGACGTACACCAGCCCGTAGGTTTCGGCGTGCAACGTGGCGTTGCGGTAGCAGCGCTTCGGGAGACCCTGGGCGCGGTCCGGTGGAAGGGGCTCTGGGGTGAACCAGCGTCCGTGTTCGAGCACGAGCGCTTCGACGCTCGCGTGCCGGCGGTCCGGTCGCGGCGGGTAAGCCTCGGCCATCGCCTGCAGGAAGCTGGTCAACGTCGCCTGGCGGGCCGCGAGCGGGCCGGCATCGAAGGTCGTCACGCCCGGACCGTCCCGAACGTCAGCGCCAGGCGCGGGGGTGGATTCGCAGCTGGTGGAAGGTGTGCCGTGCATCGTGTCGTCCTACGCCTGCTCGCGCACGAGCGGGACAGGCTCGAACACTCCGTCGTCCAGCACACCGGCGGCTGCGAGGGCGCCGCGCAGCTCCTCGGCGAGATCGGTGGCGTCGATGCCGGTGTCCTCACCGGAGCACTCGACGACGAACGCGCGGATCACCTCGGTGGCGGACTGATCGCCGGGATGATGATCGTGGCCAGGGACGTGCAGGTGCCCGGCTGCGGCGAGTCGGCCGGCCAGCAGCGTCGCGTCGTCGGGAATGGCGTCACCGAGGTCCATGCCGGCACTGGCCACCATGAAGCCGCGAATGATCCCCGCTGCCCGCGACACAGCCACTGCGGATCGGTCGAGGGCGATCGCGTCGGAGTCGGCGGGCGCCGTCGAGGAGTCCGTGTCGAGGTAGGGGCGGCTGTCGCGGCACGGCGCGAGCACCGGATCGTTAGGGTCGACGCCGTTGGCGACAGCCATCTCCCGGTAACTGTCGTACAGCGGTCGGTCGCTGGAGACCGCGGTGGCAACGTCGGGCCCGTGCATGCGGACGGCCAGGTTGTGGGCGGCGCCGCGCAGCAGGAAACCAGCGCAGGTCAGCGGATCGTCGGGCTTGCTGCCGTGGCAGCCGAACCTACACGTGGCCTGGTCGTAGGTGGTGCGGGCGGAGAACCGGAAGACCTCCGGCGGGAACGCCCCGACCGACGAGTCGCGCAGCCACGGACACCGCAGGCAGGGTTTCTCCTGGTAGCCCCCGCCGGGGGCTTCGATCGTCGTGACACCCCACCCATCGGCGCCGGGACGTACACGCACCACACGGGCGCTCGGCGGTGCCGGTTCTGTGGTGTCTTCGGGCGTGTCGGGCACGGCGGCTTCTCTCCCCTCGGTGGCGTGTGAGGGAGTGTAGTGCGTCGCGTCCGCGATCTTTTCGTTGTTCCGACCGAGCCCGACGTCGCCGGTGTGCGCCGTCGGTGTTCGGAGAGTGCACAGCGAATGGAGGATTCGCTCACGTGCAGAGACGGCGTTAGTCAACGCCTTGACCGAAGGTGGCAAAATACGACCCGGTCGGCTGCAGGTTACACACTGCTAGGGCCTCATTTGCATGTCGCGATTTTGCTTCCGAGGGGATGACCGTAAGCTCACGCGGCCACGGTCTGTTTTCCGTGGTCGAGCCGGAGAACGTCTCCGGTGTCCCGTCGATTCCTCGACGGGAGTGGCACAAAGGGTGGTGGTCGGTTGCCGCGCGAAGAGCGCTGCAGCAAAGAGAAACCAGTCAAGCAACACCGACACGAGCTCGTGGTCAGCGTCAGGGTGAACCTCACGCTGACCACGAGCCATCTCGCAATCGCTCTGCTCCTAGTGCTTCTGGCTTCGCATCCTGGTAAGTACCTGTAGCAAGCGATTCTTGCGGCTCGGGGCGCGATCCACGGACCGTGCCCCGAGCTTACCCAAGTTGGCCAAATTCACGAAATTGGCCAAATTCACCATCTGCCGTTGCTGACTGGAACGACGTCAGCGGCGGATGTCGGGATGAGCCTGAGGAGGCAATTGGCGAACAACTGGGCTGCGACCTCAACGAATATGCTGGTCAAGTCCCGCAGGGTTCGCTACTGCCGTTGATGGACGCAAGACGTTCCGGGGCGTGGATACGAGATGCGGGCACGGAACGCCTGCGCCACGGCGCCGTCGGGCAGCGGCGCGGTCCGGCGGTAACCGGCGGTGCGGACGTGGGCCGCCTCGATGAGCGTGCGGCCGTAGCCGAGCCGGCGGTACCCAGCGACGACGTGGACGTAGTCGACCGATGCGACCCGGCAGGCGGGACAGCAGGTCAGGGTGAGGGTGGCGACGACCGCGCCGTCGAGCACCAGCTCGAGCCGGCCCGTCAGGGCGCCGGCCGGGGGCGGATGCGCGACCAGCACAAGCCCCTGCTGCGGCGCGGCCTCCGGCGGATGCCGGACCATGACATCGAGGTGGGCCCATTCGGCCAGCCGACGCTCGGCGGGGTCGAGGGCTTCGATGCGGCGGCAGACCTCGCAAAGGGTGCAGTGGAGCCGATAGCGGTGGCTGTAGGGCTGGGTCATGCCGTAGTGCGTCAGGTAGTCCTCGCGCAGGCACCGGGTGGGGATGCCGTTGGCGGGGCGGATCGGGAGCAAGTCGCCGTACTCGCCGCGCGCCCCGGATGCGACACCGCCGACAGGCTGCCCGGTGGTCACCGGAAGTCACGCGAGGGCGCGGTCACCATGGACAGGTCCAGCGCCTCGATCCGGTCGGCGACGAGGGTGACGACGCCTTCAGCGGCCTGGACCTGCCCGCGGATCAGCAGCGCCGAGCTGGCCCGCGCGACCAACCGGTTGCGCTGCCACAACCCCGGCGAGACCAACACGTTGGCCATCCCGGTCTCGTCCTCGAGGTTCAGGAACGTGATCCCGCCGGCCGTGGCGGGTCGCTGCCGGTGGGTGACCGCGCCGCCGACCCACACCCGCGTTCCATCCTCGACCTGAGCGAGCTCGGCGGTGGTGATGGCGCCGCGTTCGGTCAGCAGCGTCCGCAGGTACTGCACCGGGTGGGAGCCGGGGGAGACGCCGGTGGCCCACAGGTCCGCGGCGGTGACCTCGAACCGCGTCATCCCCGGCAGGGCCGGGGCGTCCAGCCCGGGCACGATCCCGGGCAGGTGACCGGGCCGGGTGGTCGCGGCGGCGCCGGCGGCCCACAGGTCCTGGCGGCGGTCGCCGCCGAACCCGGCGAATGCCCCGGCCGTGGCGAGCGATTCGACAGCGCAGCGCTTCAACTGGACGCGGCCGGTGAGGTCGCCGATGCTCGCGTACCGGCCGTGGGCATGGCGCTCGGCGACGATCTGCTCGGCGACGTCGTCACCGAGATGACGGACGCCGGCGAGCCCGAGCCGCAGAGCGACGCCGCCGGTGCTGTCGGGGTCGGGTTCGAGGGTGGCGTGGGCGAGGCTTGAGTTGATGTCGGGTTCGCGGACGGTCACGCCGTGGCGGCGGGCGTCGGCGACCAGGGTCTGGGGTGAGTAGAAGCCCATCGGCTGCGCCCGCAGCAGCCCGGCGCAGAACGCGGCCGGGTAGTAGTACTTGAACCAGGCGCTCGCGTAGACCAGCAGCGCGAACGACATCGAGTGCGCTTCCGGGAAGCCGTACCCGGAAAAGGCGTGGATCTGCTCGAAGATCCGCGTCGCCAGTTCGCGGTCGAGGCCGTTGCGCGCGCAGCCGCCGAAGAACCGCGCCATCAGCGCCTTCATCTTCGCGCTCGACCGTTTCGCGCCCATCGCGCGGCGGAGCTGGTCGGCTTCGGCGCCGGTGAAGCTCGCGACGTCGACGGCCATCTGCATCACCTGCTCCTGGAACAACGGCACCCCGAGCGTCCGATCCAACGAGCCGGCGAGCAACGGGTGAGCGTGCTGCCACTCCTCCTCGCCGCGGCGGCGCCGGATGTAGGGGTGTACCGAGCCGCCCTGGATCGGCCCGGGCCGGATCAACGCGACTTCGACGACGAGGTCGTAGAACTTCCGCGGCCGCAACCGCGGCAACGTCGCCAGCTGCGCCCGGGACTCCACCTGGAACACCCCGACCGCGTCGGCCTCGCAGAGCATGTCGTAGACCTTCGGGTCGGCCAGGTCGAGCTTGCCGATGTCCACCGTGGTGTCGTGGTGCTCGGCGACGAGGTCGATCATGTAGTGCAGCGCGGAGAGCATGCCGAGGCCGAGCAGGTCGAATTTCACCAGGCCGACGGTGGCGCAGTCGTCCTTGTCCCACTGCAAGATCGACCGATCGGCCATGGACGCCCACTCGACCGGCACGATCTCCGACACCGGCTGCTTCGAGATCACCATCCCGCCGGAGTGGATACCGAGGTGGCGCGGGAAGTCCTCGATCCGCCCGGCGAGCTCGAGCACGTCGGCGGGGATCTCGCCGGCGGTCTGCTGTTTCGTCGCGGCGACGCCGCCCCAGCGGTCGACGAGCTTGCCGTAGGCGTCCTGCTGGCCGGGGCTGTGCCCGAGCGCCTTCGCCGCGTCCCGCACCGCGGAGGGTGCCCGGTAGGTGACGACGTTGGCGACCTGCGCGGCGTGGAACCGGCCATGTTTCTCGTAGACGTACTGGATGGCTTCTTCGCGGCGGTCGGACTCGATGTCGATGTCGATGTCCGGCGGCCCGTCCCGCTCCGGCGCCAGGAACCGTTCGAACAGCAGGTTCCACTGCACCGGGTCGGCGTGACAGATCCCGAGCGCGTAGCAGACCGCCGAGTTCGCCGCGGAGCCGCGGCCTTGGCAGAGGATGTTGGCTTTCTTGCAGAAGCGGACGATGTCCCACACCACAAGGAAGTAGCCGGGGAAGTCGAGCTGCTTGATCACGTCCAGCTCGTGCTCGAGCTGCGCGTACGCCCGCGGGTTCTTCTCCCGGGAGCCGTATCGGGTGGCGGCGCCGGCCCAGGTCAGGTCGGCCAGGAACGACATCTCGTCATGCCCGGCGGGCACGTCGAACGGCGGCAGGTCCGGGGCCACGAGCTGCAGGTCGAACGCCACCTCGACCCCGAGCACCGCGGCCCGGCCGACGGCGCCGGGGTAGCGGCGCTCGAACCGGCGCCGCTGCTCCATCCCCGAGCGCAGGAACGCCTGCCCGGACGGCGGCCGCCAGCCCTCGAGCTCCTCGGCCGACCGCCGGGCGCGGACTGCGGCGACGGCGTGGGCGACCGATGCGTCGGTGGGGGTGGCGTAGTGGACGTTGTTGGACACGACCGTCGGCAGCCGCAGCTCGCGGGCGAGCTCGTCGAGCGCGTCGTTGGCCGCGTCGTCGAGGGGCTGGCGATGGTTGATCAGCTCGACGGCGACGTGGGAGTGGCCGAACCAGTCGACCAGACGGGTCAACTCGGCCCGCGCGGCGGCGGCGCCGTGCTGGGCGAGCGCGCGGCGCACGGGGCCTTTGCGGCAGCCGGTGAGGACGACGACGTGCCCGGCCAGCTCGTCGACCACCTCCTCGAGGTCGTAGACCGGACGGCCTTTCTT
This sequence comes from Amycolatopsis sp. NPDC104587, assembly GCF_055583645.1. Classification (NCBI taxonomy): domain Bacteria; kingdom Bacillati; phylum Actinomycetota; class Actinomycetes; order Pseudonocardiales; family Pseudonocardiaceae; genus Amycolatopsis; species Amycolatopsis sp. NPDC104587. Next base: position 138,125 of record NZ_JBVJNO010000012.1, on the reverse strand, counting down.
GCCGCCGGCGATCTGGGCGTGGGAGATGACGCGGCAGAGCCGGTGGTAGCCCTCCTGCTGCCGCGCCAGCACCAGCAGGTGCGATCCGGCTGGGTCCGGCTCGCCGGCCTGCGGCGCGGGCAGGTCAAGCGAGAGCTCGGCGCCGAATCCGACCCGGACGCCGAGTTCGCGGGCGGCGTCGTTGAACCGGACCGCCCCGTACATCCCGTCATGATCGGTGAGCACCAGCGCGTCGAGCTCGAGCCGAGCGGCCTCCTCGACGAGGGTTTCGGGGTGGGAGGCGCCGTCGAGGAAGCTGAAGTTGGAGTGGACGTGCAGCTCGGCATAAGGAGCGCGGAGGCGTTCGCCGCCGTCGTCGCGGCCGCGACGGTCACGCAGGTCGTCCGGTGCGCCGGCGTAGCCCTCGCGCTTGCGTGACCAGGCCGGCGAGTCGCTGCCGTCACCGAGCATCGGCGGGCGTCCGGAGGCGATCCGCTCGACTTCAGACCAGGGCACGCTCGGGTTGTTGAACGCCACGACAAGCTCCCACACCACACCAGGATCGCTGTGGGAAGCCAGCGACTACAGTTCGAACGCAAGTACGACTACGCCGCCCGATCCTGAGCCATCGGAACTCCGGTGTCAAACTGTGACGACAGGTGATAGTTGGCATCTACAGAGGACAGTTGGCAGATTAGAGCTGGCCGAAGTCAGTGCTAGGCAGAGCGTGCAGCACGTGGCTATGGCGACAGCCGCTGAAGCTGGTGATGTGGCCGGCTCGCGCGGCGGGCTGTCGGGGGATGCGAACCTGCCCGAAGTCGCACGGGTCGGCTCGTGATTGCACGGTGAGGGGCGGGGCTGGCGCGTCCGACGGATGAAGCGCACGTGCACTGACGCTTCCTCGGGAACGTGGCTAGGCGAGGCGAACCGCTACTTCGCTGGGGTGGCCGGCTGTGAGACGCTGGCTGCCCAGTTGGCCAGCAGCTGGAGCCGCTCGGCCGAGTCGGAATCGGGACGGGCGGCGTAGGCGGTCAGCGTCAGTCTGGTGTCGGCGGACAGTTCCATGGCTTCGAAGTCCAGGGTGAGTTCGCCGACGACCGGGTGGCGGAAGCTTTTGGTGCCGGTGCGGTGCAGGCGGACGTCGTGGGCGGCCCAGCGAGTGCGGAAGTCTTCGCTGCGGGTGGACAGTTCGCCGATGAGGTCGGACAGGTCGCGGTTGTGCGGGTCGCGGCCGGCTTCGGTGCGCAGGATCGCCACCGGCGTCGCGGATGAGACTTCGTAGTTCGGGAAGTAGTCGCGGGCCGCGGGGTCGAGGAAGTGGAACCGGGCGAGGTTGGGCGGGGCGGCTTCGCTGGTGCGGGTGGGACTGTCGAATACCGGCGAGTACAGCGCACGGCCGAGCAGGTTGGTGGCCAGGATGTCCAATCGTCCATTGCGGACGAACGCGGCCGTGGTGGTCATGCTGTCGAGGATCTGCTGCACGACTGGGCGGACGCGGTACGTGGATCGGCGGCGCTGCCCGGTGGCGGCGCGGGGCCGACCGGTGGCGTTGGCGGCCCGGGCGAGGTCGAACAGGTAGACCCGCTCGGCTTCGTCCAGCTGCAGTGCTCCGGCGATGGCGTCCAGGACGCTGTCGGAGACGCCGGCGAGGTTGCCCCTCTCGACGCGGGTGTAGTAGTCGGCAGAGACACCGGCGAGCATCGCGACCTCTTCGCGGCGCAGGCCCGGTACCCGGCGGTTGCCGCCGTAGTGCTGCAGCCCGGCCTGCTCAGGCGTGATCTTGGCCCGGCGGGTGAGAAGGAAGTCGCGGACCTCGGTGCTCTTGGCGTTCACGTCCTCCACGGTACGACGCGCCCCGAACGCGAGGGGGGTTCTGTCATGACCCGGAAAGACGCGACCTGCCGCGCGCACGGACACCGGCGTTGCATCGAGGTGTGAGCACTTCCGCAGACATCACCACCGCACCCCGGACCGCGGCCACCTCGGCGTTCGCAACCCTGGCCGCAGCGCTGCTCGGGTTCTTCGTTGTCACGCTGGACGCGGTCATCGTCAACGTCGCCCTCCCGGCCATGCGTGCCGACCTCGGCGGCGGCATCACCGGCCTCCAGTGGGTCGTCGACGGCTACACGCTGACCTTCGCCGCGTTCCTGCTCTCGGCCGGGTCGCTGAGCGACCGGATCGGCGCGAAACGGGCCTTCGGGCTCGGCATCGGCTGCTTCGTGGTCGCGTCGCTGGCCTGCGGGCTCGCCCCCGGCCTGGCCGCCCTCGTCGTGTTCCGCTTCGTCCAGGGCGCCGCCGCGGCGGTGGTGATGCCCTCGTCGATGGCGCTGATCGGCCAGGCGTTCCCCGATCCGGTGAAGCGCGCCCGGGCGGTGGCGATCTGGGCGATGGGCGGCGCCGTCGCGTCCTCGGCGGGCCCGATCCTGGGCGGTCTGCTCACCTCGGTCAGCTGGCGGTGGATCTTCCTGGTCAACGTCCCGGTGGGGGCGGTCGCGCTGGTCCTGCTGACCCGGGTGACGCGCTCGGGGACGCACCGGGTGCCGTTCGACCGGGCCGGACAGGTCACCGGTGTCGTCGCCATGGCCGCGCTTGTCTGCGGGACTATCGAAGCGGGCCGCCGCGGTTTCACCGACCCGGCCGTGCTGGCCGCCCTGACGCTGGCAGTGCTCGCGGCGGCGGCGTTCGCCGTGGTCGAGGCCCGCGGAGCGCATCCGATTGTGCCGGCGGCGCTGGTCCGGTCCAGGACCGTGGTCGCGTCGGTGGTGATCGGGTTCGCGTTCATGGTCGGCTACTACGGGATGCCGTTCGTGCTGAGCCTGGTGCTGCAGCAGCGGGGGCTGAGCGCGCTGGACACCGGCGTGGTGTTCCTGCCGATGATGCTGGCCGGGCTCGTGCTGACCCCGGTCGTGCCGCGGGTGGTCGAGCGCACGGGCGCCCGTCCCGCGGTCGTGGCCGGGCTAGCGCTGATGACCGCCGGCCTGACGGTGCTCGCTGTCCTGCCCACGAGCGCTCCCACTTGGGTGACCGCTGTGGTGATGGTCTTCGTCGGGCTGGGCGGGCCGACGGTGATCCCGCCGGTGATCGCGGTCCTGCTTGGCGCCGTCGGTCCGGCGCGCGCCGGGACCGCGAGCGGGGTGCTCAACACCAGCCGCCAGCTCGGCGGGGCGCTGGCCGTCGCCGTGTTCGGTGCGCTGCTGGCCGGCCCGGCGGGGATGCGGATCAGCCTGCTGCTCGCCGCTGCCATCGCCGCGGGTGCGGCGCTCGTAGCGGTCGCGGGGCTGGGTACCCGCCACTGAATCAAGATCAACGAAAGGAACCCGACATGCCCGACAGGGCCCCCTCCGGCGCGGAGAAGATGTTCGGCGACTTCGCACCCGGTCTGGTGCACTTCACCGACGACGTCCTGTTCGGCGAGGTGTGGAAGCGCACCGAGCTGACGCCGAAGGAACGCAGCCTCGTCACGGTCGCCGCGCTGGCGACCAACGGCAACACCGAGCAGCTCGTCTTCCACCTCGGCCTGGCCAAGGAGAACGGCAACACCGAGGCCGAGCTGATCGAAGCGCTCACCCACCTGGCCTTCTACGCCGGCTGGCCCCAGGCGATGGCGGCCATGGCCGTGGCCAAGAGGGTGTTCCGCTCGTGACGGCGAACCCGGCCTACGACTTCAGCGGGCAGGTCGCCTTCGTCACCGGCGCCGGCTCGGGCATGGGCCTGGCCACCGCACGCGCCTTCGCCGAAGCGGGCGCCGCGGTCACGCTGGCCGACGCCAACACCGATGCCCTGCAGACCGCCGAGCGGCACCTGAGCGACGCCGGGCACCGCGTGCTGGCCCAGCGGTGTGACGTCGCCGACGAGAAGCAGGTCGCGGCTGCGGTGACGGCCACCGTGGAGCGGTTCGGCCGCCTCGACGTCGCGTACAACAACGCCGGCATCCAGGCACCGGTGACCGACGCCGCCGAGGAGACCGCGGAGGCGTTCGACCGCGTCAACGGGATCAACCTGCGCGGGATCTGGGCGAGCATGAAGCACGAACTCGCCTGGATGCGAACACAGGGCTCCGGCGCGATCGTCAACTGCTCCTCCCTCGGCGGGCTCGTCGGCCTCCCGGGACGCGCGGCGTACCACGCGTCCAAGCACGGCGTCATCGGCCTGACCCGCAGCGCCGCGCTCGAGTACGCGCCACGCGGGATCCGGATCAACGCCATCTGCCCCGGCACCATCGAAACCCCCATGGTCACCGCCATGTTCGACACCGGCGACCTCGACCGTGACCAGGCCGCCGCCGACCAGCCCATCGGACGGCTCGGCACCGCCGAGGAGATGGCCGCGGCCGTGCTGTGGCTGTGCAGCCCCGGCGCAAGCTTCGTCGTCGGCGTCGCCCTGCCGGTCGACGGCGGCTACACCGCCCGCTAAACCCACTACCGACTGATCAGCTAGGAGAACCCCCATGCGCGGAGCAGTGATCCACGCCCCCGGCGACATCCGCTTCGAGGACCGCGCCGACCCGTCCATCCAGGCCCCTACCGACGCGATCATCCGCCTGTCCGCCACCTGCGTGTGCGGCTCGGACCTGTGGGACTACCGCGGCATCAACCCGGTCACCGCGCCCACCCCGATGGGCCACGAATACGTCGGCATCGTCGAAGAGACCGGCCGCGACGTCACCACCATCCGGCCCGAGCAGTTCGTCATCGGCTCGTTCTTCGCCTCCGACAACACCTGCGACATCTGCCGCGCCGGCTTCCACACCTCCTGCGTGCACCGCGAGTACGTCGGTGCCGGCGGTGCCCAAGCCGAATACCTGCGCGTGCCGCTGGCCGACGGCACCCTCGTCGCCACCCCCGAGGTGCCCTCCGACGACCAGCTGCCCAGCCTGCTGGCCGCCTCCGACGTGCTGGGCACCGGCTGGTTCGGCGCCGTCGCCGCGGACGTGCGGCCCGGCTCGACCGTCGCGGTCGTCGGCGACGGCGCCGTCGGCCTGCTCGCGGTCCTCGCCGCCCGCGAGCTCGGAGCGGAGCGGATCATCGCCATGAGCCGGCACGAGCCTCGCCAGAAGCTCGCCACCGAGTTCGGCGCCACCGACATCGTCACCGAACGCGGCGACAACGGCGTCGCCGCGGTCAAGGACCTGACCGGCGGCCTCGGCGCGCACTCGACCATCGAAGCCGTCGGCACCCAGGAGTCGATGCTGCAGGCGATCCGGTCGACCCGTCCCGGCGGCGCGGTCGGCTACGTCGGCGTCTCCCATGACGTCACCCTGCCCGGCGAGGAGCTGTTCTACTCTCACGTCCGGCTCCTCGGCGGCCCCGCTCCGGTCCGGCGGTTCCTGCCCGACCTGATCGGCCGCATCCAGTCCGGCGCCATCGACCCTGGCAAGGTCTTCGACCTGCACCTGCCCCTCGACCAGGTCGCCGAGGGCTACCGGGCGATGGACGAACGCCGCGCCATCAAGACCCTGCTCCGCCCCTGATCCACCCGAAAGGACCCACCATGGAACACAGCTCCGTCAACGACACCGCCCACGCTCCCGCCGAACGGTTCACCGGCGACGTGTACGTCACCCCGATCAAGACGCCCACCCCGCCGTCGCGGCTGGTCGCGTCGCTGGTTCGGTTCACCCCGGGCGCTCGCACCAACTGGCACTCCCACGTCCTCGGGCAGACCCTGCACGTCACCGAAGGCGTCGGCTTGGTAGTCAACCGCGATGGTCAGGTGATTCGGATGCGCGCCGGGGATACGGTCTGGACACCGCCCGGGGAAGAGCACTGGCACGGCGGCACCAACACCACCTGCATGAGCCACCTCGCGATGCTCGAAGGTCCCGAGGAAGGCGGCGACGGCACCACCTGGCTCGAACCCGTCACCGACGTGCAATACCAGACCGCGCACCAGGAGTAACCCGACGTCAGTGACAGGACTCGGGGTACCCGCGACTTTGAGCTGCGAATGCGCCTATCGACGCTTCAGGCCGAATTCCGTGCCAACTAAGTCCTGTAGCTCGTGCCATCTGCCGTCTGCGCTGTCCTCGCACACCTGGTCGATGTAGCGCCTTCGTGCCAGCTAGCGTCGGCAGTCACACAAACCGGCGTGACGGCGGTAACCGCAGGTGAATGGGGGCAACACGCTTGAACGAGATGCGCGGCAGGAGGCGCTGAACGTGGTTGACTGCGCGATGGCACCATTAGGCCGAAAGATTGAACTGGGGAGGACGTATGGCGGACGAGCCGGACCTGACCGGAGCGACGGTGTACGAGGCCGCAGAGCGGCCGTCGCTCGGCGGTGGACGCTGGTACGCGTTGTCCGATGACACGACCTACTTCAAGCCGACGGACGGGCAACTACGCCCGTCGATCATCGCAGCGCACACGCTCCGCGATCGCCCCGTCTGGACCGAGGTCTCCGGCGACTGATCCGGTCGACGCGCGGTAGATCGCGTCGAACTCTGTCGAACGACAGGCCAGTCAGCCTCAGGTCTGTCCAGCTCAGTCATCGCTCGACAGGGGCAACGGTTTACGAAGTGTCCTCACGGGGCCGACCTGGTCATCGAGATCGACTCCGCACACAACCCGCGCAGGGTGGAGAAGCTGCAGTTCGCCCACGCCGCGGGCGCGGTCAGCAGCTGGATCCGCTGGCGGGCCGGCCCGCTGCACGAGATCCCCGGCGTCACCGTCATCGACCTGCGTCCCACCTCCGGCGGCGGCGCTCAGGACTCGTCGGTCCAAGCTCGGTAGAGGCTCCAGCCTGGACGCCTTCTACCAGCGTCGCGGTTCAGGTGTGGTCGAGGTCGTCGAGTTGGTGTTGGACGCGCTCGGCGTCGGCGTCGCGGCCTTGGTCCCGGTACAGCTCCAGCGCCTCCCGCCACACCGCGCGCGCCTGCTCATACTGGCCGAGGGCAGCGTGGGGATGGCCCATGCTGTCGAGGTTGTCCGCGACCTGGTAGGTGTTGCCGAGGGTGCGGCGCAGGGTGAGGGCGTGGTGGTAGTGGTCGAGGGCCTGATGGTGGTCACCGGTGTGGTGCGCGATGTAGCCCAGGCTGTCCAGGGTTTCTGCCTCGCCGGCGGGGTTGTGGTTGTGGCGGTGCAGGGTGAGGGCGGCCTGGCAGTGCTCGCGGGCGGTGTCGAACCGGCCCAGGCGCGCGGCGTACCAGCCCACCTGGTTGAGCGCGCCGGCTTCCCATACCGGCTGGTCGAGGGCGCGGTAGTGGTCGAGGGAGTGGTGAGCGTGCTCCAGGGCCTGCCGGTCGTCCCCCCGTCGTTCCCAGGCGATCGCGAGTGCCCGGTGGGTGTGGGCCTGTTCGGTGGGGTCGTGGTAGCCCACGGCTAGGTCCAGGGCCCGCTCCAGGTGGGTGGTGGCCTGCTCGTGCAGGCCCAGCCGGGAGCAGGCGAAGCCGAGGAGCCGGTGGGTGCGGCTGCGGGTGGCGGGGTCGGGCAAATGGTCGGCGGCCTCCAGTGCGGCCTGCCACGTGGTGACCGTGTCGTGCCGGTGTCCCCGCCGTAGGTGGAAGTCGGTCAGGTTCCAGGCCAGGTGCCAGACGGTGTGATGGTGGCCGAGAGTGGCGGCGGTGCGCTGAGTGGCCAGCAGGGTGGCGTGCTCGGCGTCCAGCCAGGCCAGCGCCGCGGCGGTGTCGGGCAGCGGGTGCGGGTGCACGCCGGGCGCCGGCGGCTCGGGTCGCACGAGCACGCGGTGGGGTTCCAGGAGGCGGGCGGCGGCGTGGGCGGTGTGCAAGTGGAAGTCCCCCACCCGGGTCAGGGCCGCGTCCCGCACCTCCTCGGTCAGGGTGGTGTGGGCGATGTCCGTGGCGTAGCGGCGGATCAGGTCGTGCATCGCGTAGCGGCTACCGGGTCGCAGTTCCAGCAGCGAGGCGTTCTCCAGCCCCTTCAGCGTCCGGCGGGCGGAGCGGGCGGGCAGGCCGGTGAGGGCGGCGGTGGCGGGTGGGGTGGTGTCGGGGCCGGGGGCGATGCCCAGCAACGCGAACACGGTGCGCTGGGTGTCGGTGAGGTAGCGCAGGGACCAGGACAGCACGGTGGGCAGGCTGGCGGCCGGGTCGGTGTCGTGGTCGAGCGCCTCCAGGCCGAGGTCGCGCAGTTCGGCGGCGGCTTCGGCCAACGCGATGTCGGGGCGGGTGCCGGCGGTGCGCGCTGTGATCGACAACGCCAGCGGGTGGCCCCCGCACAGCCCGATCAGCTCGTCCACCGCCTCGGGTTCGGCTGCGACGCGGTCGGCGCCCAGGCGGGCAGTCAGCAGGCCGCGGGCCTCCTCGGGGGACAGGACGTCCAGGGGCAGGTGGCGGGCGCCGTGCCGGTCGATCAGCGAGTCCAGCCGGTGCCGGCCGGTGACCAGCACGGTGCAGGACGGTGAGCCGGGCAGCAGGGGGGCGACCTGGTCGCTGGTGGCGGCGTTGTCCAGCACGATGAGCATTCGCCGCCCGGCCACCTTGCTGCGGTAAAGCTCGGCTTGGGCGTCGAGGTCGGTGGGGATGCGGTCGGGCTCGACGCCTAGGGCGTCGAGGAACCGGCGCACCGCTGCCGCCGGCTGCACCGGTTCGCCGGTGGGGCTGAAGCCGTGCAGGTCGACGAACAGCTGCCCGTCGGGAAACCGATCCAGGTGCCGGTGTGCCCAGGCCAGGGCGAGCCAGGTCTTGCCGATGCCCCCGGCACCGCCGATCGCCGAGACCAGCACCGTCGCCCCCGCACCTGCCGGGCCGGCGGTGGAGGCTGCGGTGGTCGCTTCCCGCGTGTCGGTGCCTGGTCCCTGCGGTGCAGGGGCGTCGGTGAGGGCGCGGTCCAGGCGGGCCAGTTCCGCGGTCCGGCCGGTGAACTGTCCCGGTGCGGCGGGCAGCTGCCGCGGGATGGGCGGCGCGGGTCGCGGTGGTGGCGGGTGCAGGTTCAGGTCGCCGTGCACCACACCGACGGCGGCACCGTGATCGGTGGCGACGAGGTCACCGTGGATGCTCGTGGTCACCGCGGTGCCGGCGTCCGGGGTGGTGCCGGGGTGGGGCGGGTCGGCCGCCGACGTGGTGGGCCCGTGGTCCGCGTCGGCTAGCGAGGGTGGTGCGGCTGCTGCGCAGAAGGCGGTGGTGTGCCGATGGTGAAGTGGTCGCCGGTGGCCGCGCCGATCGTGATTCCTGCTCCAGTGCCGTGCACGCCGCCGGTAATGTTCACGCCTCGCGACCCGGGAGCGCTGGTGCCGGTGGCCGCCGAGTCCGAGGCGCTCGACGATGAGGTGCCTAGTGCAGGTTCGACCTCACGGAGTTGGTGGACCAGTGCGCCGATGTCGAGACGGGTGCGTTTGCGGCGCACCCGGACGCCCTGGCAGCGCGCCAGGGCCCGGATGCCGGCGGGCAGCTCGTCCTCGAGTGGGTGCATGGCGTCGCCGACTAGAACCGGGACGACCCGCACCCCGGCCGCAAACGCCTCGGTGATCTCGCGGTGGATCCAGTCGGCCGGGTCGTCGATCCGCCGTCCTCCAGCCGGGGTGGTGAGGGTCAGCCAATCCCGGTCGATGACGACCAGCAGCACTCGGCAACTTCGAACCCGGTTCAGCAGTTCCTCGACATAGTCCGCGCCGGGCGAGATGGAGTAGCAGTCCAGAAAGACCTGCTCGCGGCCGAAGGCTGCGGTGAGGTCCCGGTCGAGCAGCTCGCTCATGCTGCGGCTGTCGTCACTGCGGTAGTTGATGAACACCTGACCCACAGCGGCTCCCATCCGCACCTTGTTCCGCACTGGTCGATTGCCGATGATCAGGATGCCCCATCAGGAGCACAAACGCCCGCCCCAGCACCCGCGGTGGATAGAAACTGTCCACTATGTGACCAATGGCCGACGTACCTGCATGGGTCACGGGGCGCCCGACGCCTAGCGAGGTGGCAGGTGGCCGGGGCGGGTCCGGGGGCCGGAGCTACCTGAGGTTGGCACGACCAACTCGGCAGCTAGCCTGCTCTCTAGCGAGAGCCCGATATGAAATGGGCCAAGTAGTCTGACGCGAACTTCCGTCGGTCGCGTCAAACTACCTGGCCTGTTCCAGCTCACCGCGCCGCGGCAGGCCAGTTGCACTGTCGCTCGACAGAGCGACAAGCTAGTTGGTCATCCGACAGGCATTCTGGTCACTCTCGTGGCCGCGCGACATCGAACTTGGCCATTCGGCGGGCCTCAAGCCGAGTGTGATCACGCGCTGCGGCCTTCGAGCTGGGTGACATTGTCGGTCCCTACGGTGTCGGTGCTCGGGGTGCGACAGTCGGCTAGAGGGGAGAGCGCGGCGCGGTCGTTACCGTCGGTCGAGGAATCACCCTTGACCGTGTGGGCCTACCAAGGCTCCCGGCCAAGGCCGTGCACCCACGCCTTGTCCAGCACGTCCTGGTGGACGAACGTCGGGCCGCCGCATCACCTGGCGGTTTCGCGTCTCGAACGCCAGTCTTGGACGTATGAGCACTATCTGTGTCGCGCTCGTCGCGGCGGTAGCGTCGCTTGGCGGTGTCGTGATGGGATCGGTACTCGAGCCGATCAAGTTGGCCGCCGCCCGACGGGCTCGTGCGCGTGAACTGCTTATGGAGAGATGCACGAGCTTCGTCGAGGCTGCGGTCAAAGCACGACCCCGGTCCCTTCAGATCAACCGTCTTCACCGAAAGGTCAATGGTGGCAATGAGGTCGACGCAGACGACCTTCGGACGGCCGAAAAGGACTACTGGCAGGCTCGTGATGAGATCATTCGGCTGGCTAACGTGTTTCAACTGAGCGGCCCAAGACATGTTGCTGACCTCTCTCACGATGTCCGCAACGCCGACTACGGGGTCCGCGAGAATCATCAGGCGCCCGATCGAACTGGGCCTGGCTCGATCGATGACGCCGTGGATGCGCCGGACGACTCGATCAAGAGCTTCATGGAGTCTGCCCGTCGGCACATGCAGCGGTGAATCGGCTGGCGGGCGCCGCGAGCTAGCTCTCGTGGATCTTGTTCCGCAGGGGTAAGGCTGACCTACCGCGACTTTCCGGACCGGAAAGTCGTGCCGGGGCGCCGGATCGCTTAGGTCACCAGACCGCGACCTTCGGCGAAGGCCATCACGCGCATCGGGGACTTCGGCTTGGCGACGTTGTTCGGCGCGCCGTTCCACGGCACCAGCTCGAGGACGTCGTACACGGCGGCCAGCTCGGGCAGAAGGTCGTCGGGGAGCGCGCAGATCTGGTCGAGGACGCGCGGGTCCGTCTCGATGCGGTACGCCACGAGGGCTCTACCGGCGGAACAGCGCGCGCATGTCGTCGAGCGACACTCGCCGACCCGCAGCCGCGCGGTGTGTACGCGACGGGCGGCGTCGTGGAAGTAGGTGCAGGGCCAGAACCGGCCTGCGCGTGTAGGGCAAACCGCTGGCGCCCCGGGCTCGGGCAGGTGCCGGGCCAGGTCGTTGATCGCCTCGGCGGCCCGCCCGGCCGGGCTGTCCGCTGCGAGAATCACCCCGGCCATCGGCCGGACGTTCGGCCCCTCCATCGCGGTTCACGCCATTCCCTGTTGCCCCGTCGGCGTCAGCAGGCCGCCGGAACCGGTCGAGGCCGGCGAGAAGGTCGCGTTACTGCGTGAGACCGATCCTCCGGGTGGTACCCATTGTTCCGCTTGGGTTTGCAGTGAGCGCACGAGGCTGCTGTAGGTCTCAACGGTGGCTTCGTGGGTGAAGAACGCACTGCCCTTGACGTGTTGCACTGCGACCGCGAATGCGTCACCGTCGTCGCCTTCGTAGACGACGAACGGTTCGAGCAGGCCAGGTGCGCATCGTGCTGCGGGTACGAAGGACACGTTGCGCTTGGCCGGAGTTGTTGCAGCGGCGATCTGAGCGCGCAGTTCGGCTGGGGTGCAGATGCCGGGTCGTGTCGCGGCCTCCCCGATCAGATAGGTGTAGCGCGTTCGTCGCGAGGTCGACGACGTGTGCTGAAGTGACGGTGCGGCAACGGATCGCATGTCGCGCTGGTGGTCGGGAGGCATGGTCTCCCGCAGTGCGCAGGAGTAGGCGATTGTCCGCAGCGCTTCGGGGAACACCATGGGTGACCATTCGAGCACGTGGGCTGAGTGCTGTTCGTAGGCTGCGCGTAGTACGTCTGCCTCGTGGTCTGTGGAGGTGACGAGGTCGCTGTGGCGGACGTGTGCGGCGAGTTTCATGAGTCGTTGGTGGTCGGCTGGTGGAACCTGCAGGTATCCGAGAATGTGCGCGACCGTGGTGTCTTTCGGTGTTCGCTGGCCGAGTTCGAAGGCGGACAGTTCGCCGGCGTGCAGGCCGAGTCGGTCGGCGAGCTGGCGGACGCTGAAGGTGGTGCCGTGACGGGCCTCGCGCAGGCCGCCGGCGAGCGCGATGACTGCCGGCCGGACGATGAATTCGGGCATGGTTCGAGCGGTTCCGTTCAGGTGCGGAGTGCGTTTTGGTGGTCATGTTGGCGGTGCGCGGCGCGGCCGCGGGTCGGCCGGGAGTTTTCAGCTCGGCTTGCCGCTTCGGCGCAGCGGCACACCTTCGGCGATCAGCATCTTGCGGGCCTGGCCGTAGCTGTGCCCGTAGATCGCGCCGACCTGACGGATCGTGGCGCCCTCGCGGTACCTGGCCTCCATGCCGGGTGGCATCGGCGGAAGCTGGATCTTGGGTGGGCGCAGCTGCACGCCGTTGGCGATGAGCGTGTTGCGCACCTGCCGGTAGCTGTGCGGCATCGACGCCATGATCGCGTTGATCGTCTCGCCGGCCTCGTACCGGCGGCACACCTCCACCACCTCGTCCGGGCTCACGTCGGCTTCCCAGCGCCGCGTTCCGGCGCCCGGCGGCACGGCGGGACGTACACGGTCAGCTTCGCCAGGCACGTGCTGCACTTCCGGGCGTCGGGGTGGACCGGCGTGCCGCACGCCTTGCACGTGAACTTCAGCGGGAGCGGCGCGCGTTGGACGCTCAGCCTGACGGTCATCGGGACACTCCGGGCTCGACGGGCATCTGCGTGCATCACGGCGCCGTCGGGGCGTCGATGAGCGCGTCGATCACCTGGGCGGGCTCGAGTGCGACCGCGGCCAGGTAGAGCCGCGCGGCGACGTACTGGCAGTGGTCAGCGAGCCCCATGATGTCGACGGCGGCGTCGTCCGGGAAGGCGGCCAGCCGCTCGGCCATGGCGAGGATGATGCGTAGCTCGCGGGCGGCGTCGGCGGTGACCGTCGCCGGGTCCGGCCGGACTGCCGTAGCGACGCGCCAGCGCTGCAGCAGCCGCGCCCCGGCCTTGATCAGGTCGTCGCCTGCGTCGCGGCAGGCGTCGTGGTCATGGGTAGGCACAGCGGGTCACCACCTGGAAGACGTCACCGGCGAAGCCTCCAGTGACGTTGGTGCCGGTACGTGGGTGCGGAACTCGCGCCCACGTGTGCGTCGCGCACGGCGGGCACACCCGGATGCGGGGCGGGAGCACTCCGCGAGCGTCGATTTCGCAGCGCAGGCCGATCTCGCGCCGAGCGTGCTCGAGCGGATACCCGGGCCCGAGCAGGCACCACGGCCGCAGCAGGTCAAGCCGGCGGTTGGCGAGCTCGGCCACGAGGTAGAGGTGGGCGCGTCCGTCCGCGTCTAAGACGTGCCACGCCCACCGCGCGCCGGGAGCAAGCAGCTCCAGCCGCGTGAAGGGGCGCTCGTCGATGGCGGTCATCGCCACCGTTTCGGCAAGGAGCGGGGCGCGCGGAACCTCGGCCAGTACGCCGCGTTGACCTTCTTCGCGGCGGCGGAGTCGGCCTTCGAGAGTGGCTCGCCGATCTTGCGCGGGCGCCTGAGCTGACGGAACGCGGCATCCACCTCGGGGGTGCACTCGTCCTCGCTGGTGGTGGGTGACGGCGCGGAGGGCGGGGGTTTGTCGGTGGCCCGGTCGGCAGAAGTTGGCCGGGTTTCCTGTCGGCCCTCGTCGGGGAGGGCCTGTCACCGTCACGCGCCGTCACGCCTGAATCATCGGACGTCCCATCGCGGCTGGTGAAGGGGTTGAGTGATGCGCGTGCTGATGCGCATCACCTGAATCAGCTCGCGGCGCTCGCCTGATCGAGTCCGTCGCGGTACTCGTTCGTCCACTCGGCGCCCTGCTGGTCCTGCGGGAGGTTGCCGAGACCGGTTCGCAGGTGGTCGACGGCCACCGGGTGATCACCGAGCGCGAGATGTGCGAGCCCGCTGTTCAGGCGCTGGAACGTGGGCGTCAGCCAGTACGCCGTGGCCGGCGGCTCGTCGCGTGCGGACTCGTCGATCATCCCGTCCGCGGTGTCGAGCAACCGAAGGGCCTCGTCCCGCTCGTCGATCTTCGCATAGCCCTGCGCGGCCTGAATCGCGTCGCCGATTCGCTGGGCGATGTGCGCGCCTGGGGTGTGGTAAGCGGTGAGGAACCCACGGATCATCGCCCGCGGCCGGCCCTGCTGCCGGGCGAGATAGCCGCGGAAGTTCAGCGCCTGCGCGGCGAGAGTGCCGTCCTCGGCCTCATCGGCCAGGCCCTCGGCCTGCTCCAGCAACCGCACGGCCTGAGCGTCCCGACGAGCTTCGGCGTGCAGCCATCCGGCGAACTGGACGTGCTCGGACGCAACACCCGCCAGCTGCAGCCTGAGCGGACCGTTCACCTCCTTCAGCAGGTCGCCCACCATCTCGGTCTGCGCCAGCGACGCCGGGATCAGAGGGACCGGGCCCAGCACGTCGTCGAGGCGCCGCTGGGCAGCGAGGCTGTCCGCCAGGGCGGCGATCGCGGCCTCGTCGATCCTGCCGGGGAATCGCACGCTGTAGGCGATGCGGTCACGCTGGTCGGCGTCCAGCGGGCCCACGTCGAGCGGGGACCACAGCGCGAGCAACTCGCCGTCGGCGCCGAGGACGTCGTCCAGCCGGGCGGCCGTGCTCTCTTCGGCGTGTTGAAGGCCGGACTCGTAGCGGGACAGCGTTGCTTGGGAGACGGGCACGCGTGATGCGAACTGGCGTTGCGACAAGCCGCTCGCCGTACGCAGACGGCGCAGCGCGTCGCCGAATGTCTCGGCCATCGTGCTACCTCGGTTCGCGGAGTAGGCCTCTCCGCGTGCCCCCGGGAGCTACCCGGGGGCGTTCCTCCGCGAAGAGGTGCCCGATCAGTTTATCGGTCCTTCGTCTGGATGCAGGCGACCAGAGCGCCGGCGCCCTTGGCGCCGAGCCAGCCGCGAAGTGCCGCCGGATGCCCGCGGCGGTCGGCATCCACGTCGGTTCCACTGGCGTCTGCCCGCGACCCAGGGCTAGGAAGGGCGTGTCTGGCGCTACCTACCGAGAGGCTCGGCTAGGTTGAACGCGGTGAGCCTCGAAGCCTCGGCGATCGCGCTGACCACCGCGGTGATGAAGGCCGCCACGAAAATCTGGCTCGGTGACCGTCCGATCGCCGCCGACGCCTCAGCAAAGGTGTTCGACCTGCTGGAGAAGCAGGTCACCGGTCTCAACGACCGCCGCAAGCTGAAGCTGTTGTTCACCAACCTCGAGGACCGCGTCGCCGACCGGATCCTGTCGTTCCTCGACGTCGAGTTCCGGGGACTGCCAGACAACGAACGCGCCGCGGCTGTGGACGCGGCGCGCGAGACATTCGAACGCGCCGCGCTGACAGACGACGACCTGTTCGCTACCGACCTCGACGCAGGGTTCCTCTACCGCTACCTGCGCCGCACGGTCCCCGGGGTCCCACGCGAGTTCCTGCTCTCAACCGATGCAGCTGAGCTATACCACCGGATCCTGCGTGAGTGCTGCGCGTACCTGGTTCAGGTGACCACCACCCTGCCCCGATTCCAACCCGGCGCACTGATTCAGATCCTGCGTCGCGGGACGGAGATCCTCGAGACGGTCCGGAGCGTGCTGGCGTCCATGCCGGAGCGCCGCCACCCGGACGACTTCGCCGCGGACTTCCGCCGGCAGGTAGTGGCGGCGCTGGACCGGATGGAGCTGTTCGGCGCCGACCTCGCCGGACCGACGCGGATGTACCGGCTGTCGGTCGCCTACCTCAGCCTGAGCGTGAGCGCCGACCACAGCGGCCCGCCGGTCGACCGGATCGAACAGGTTTTGCCGCTCGCCTCCCGGATTTTGCTACGTGGTGAAGCCGGCTCCGGCAAGACGACCGTGCTGCAGTGGCTGGCCGTGCAATGCGCGAGCCAGCAGCTGATCAACGTAGCCGGTTGGGATGAGCTTGAGCCGTTCCTGCTGCGGCTGCGTCGTTTTACTGACACGAAACTTCCTACACCTGAGCGTTTCCTCGATGAGGTCGGCCGGCACATCGCCGATGAAATGCCGCCCCACTGGGTGCAGCAACGCCTGCGCAGCGGTAAGGCTGTCGTATTGGTGGACGGGATCGATGAGCTGGCGGCCGAACGCCGGTCGGAGATCCGGACGTGGCTGAGCGAGCTGATCAGCGCGTTCCCACGGGCCCGGTACGTCGTCACGACCCGGCCGGCGGCCGTCGAGCGGGACTGGCTGGCTGCGGAGGCGTTCACCGAAGTGACGCTGCAGCCGATGACACCGCGCGACGTCCGGACGTTCGTTGCCCGCTGGCACGCCGCGATGCCGGCCGACGATGCCGTCACTGACCGTCGCGACGCCCTGATTGCAGCCATCGGCGCGCGGTCCGCGTTGCGGCGCCTCGCCGAGACCCCGTTGCTGTGCGCGCTACTCTGCGCCTTACATCACACACGCAACGGCCACCTGCCACACAACCGCATGGAGCTCTACGACGTCGCGTTGCGCATGCTGCTGGAACGCCGCGACGTCGAACGCCGCGTCGAACCCGACATCCAGCTGTCCTTAACTGAAAAACAGGTCCTGCTGCGCTACCTCGCTTACTGGATGGTCCGCAACGGCCATACCGACGTCCCGGCTGAAGACGCCGAGGCCCGGCTTGCGGCGAAACTGACGTCGATGGGACAGATCGACGCCACGCCGCACCAGGTGTTCCGTCACCTGCTCGACCGTGGTGGCGTGCTGCGCGAACCGACGCCCGGCCGGATCGACTTCGTGCACCGATCGTTCGGCGACTACCTCGCGGCGAAAGCAGCGGTAGAAGAAGACGACATCGGCTCGCTGGTGGAGAACGCGCACCGGGACGACTGGCGTGACGTCGTGGTCATGGCGGCGGGGCACGCCCACCTCGAGCAGCGGACGACGCTGATCAAGCAAATCCTGGCTTCAGGCCGCAGTCGCGCCGATGTTGAGGATCCGGACGATCTCAAACGTGGTCTGGTCGCTCTCGCCTGTCTGGAGACCTCCCCGGAACTCGATCCCGAGCTGCGTTTGGCGATCAAATTCCGCACCTCGTATGTTGTACCGCCGCAGGCGTTCGACATCGCCGAGGAACTGGCCGCGGCGGGCGAGTTCGTGCTCGATCTGCTCGCCGGGCCTGTCCCGGAAAAGCCGGAGGTTGCCGCAGCGACTGTGCGCGCTGCCGCGTTGATCGGCGGGCCCGTTGCCATGGAGCTGTTGACGCACTACCGCGGGCAGACGGACCCCGCAGTGGTGGCAGAGCTCGTGAAGGCACGTGTGAGGTTCGACCCCGCAGAGTTCGCCGAGCGTGTGCTCGCTGACAGCCCTCTCGATGACTGGCTCATCAGTGTGTCGGACCCGGCGATGCTCGCCGGTATGGAGCATCTGCGCTACTTGCGCTCACTCACTTGCAATTTCGGCGACGGTCACGGGTCGCTTGAATTCGTCCGACATTTTCCTCAATTGCGCGAACTGCAGGTCTCAGACGGAGCGGGATTCGACATGGAGTCGCTCGCTGGCACTCCGCTGGAGCACCTCGCCCTGCTCGATCCAGACGTCCGGTTTCCGTGGTCGTCCTTCGACGTGTCACCTCTCGCTAAAGTTCCAAGCCTGGCCCGGCTGACCGCTGAGGTCACCACGCACGGATGGGATCAATTGGCCGAGCTCGCGAAATTGTGGAGACTGGAGCTGAGCTATATCGCGCAGCCAGAGCAGTTGGCAGATCTGGCCCCGTTGGGGGGACAGTTGCGTTGGCTGGACCTCCTCTATGTCGATCACCTGTACGACCTATCTCCACTATCGTTCCTCGTTGCCCCCGAGACGCTGGGCTTCGAAGGCTGCGACGATCTACGAGACATCTCCCAGCTCACCCGATGGTCAGAGTCGTTGACGCGCTTGGAGATACATCGCTGCCCGGTCGCGGATTGGGCACCTCTGACTCATTTGATCGGTCTGCGAGAACTTCGCCTCGGCATTTACCAGCCGTCAGATTTAAGCTTCCTGTCAGGCTTGAATTTTCTGCAGCGCCTGTGGCTCGGCGAACCAGGACAGGCTGATCTCAGTCCGCTAGCCCGGCGGTCAGGTCTCACCGTGTGGGTTGGGAAGGACACGGAGCTGTTCGGCGAAGGAGCGCTAGGCCCGGGCTGCACGATCAGACGATTCTGACACGTCAGCGGAAACATCGTCGGCGCCGGTCTGTTGAGCTGTCAGCCGCCGCGGTGCGGGCGCGCTCGCGTCGACGACCGCGATGACGTGCACTAGATGGCAGGTGTCGGCGACGTTCGACGCCTAACGGCCGGTAGGCTGCCGAGTCGTTGTCGACGAGGGGCAGCGCACTGCGCGCGGTAGCCGCCGATAGCTGATCCTTCCCCAGGTGGAGCGCGAGGGCGGCGCCTCTACGGTCGTCAAGGCGGCCGACCATTTGACAGGCGATTCGTGCGTCTCGGGGTGCGATCTTCGGACCTACGCACTGTGAGAACGCAGATGATCGGGTCTTGCCAGTAGGGGAGGCCTGATAGGGCAGGCGATGTCGAGCTGCTCGCCATTGTCAGCGCGGAGTAACGGGTACGGCCCATCAACACGAGCTTCGATCAGCTACCCTGACCCGCGTGGGGTCACCAGCCTGCGACCACCAGTGACGGCCGCAGGTCCTGACCTCGCGAACTGCGTGTCGGGAACGTGGGGAGGCGACACCGACGTGGTGTTCAACGCAGGCGTGATGCGGCAGCAAGCCGCAGCACTCGATGAGGAACTCGGCCGGGTCCGGTTCACCGGCCAGTCCCGCGACGGTGCGGTGACCGCGACCGTGAGCGGCCACGGCCGTCTCATAGACCTCACGATCAGTACCGCCGCGGTGCGCGGCCCCCACCCGCACACCGTCGGGCCCGACGTCGTCGCGGCCGTGGCAGCCGCCCGCCGGCAAGCCAGCACCGTCGCCGCCGTGAAGATGCGCGCCGTCCTGGACAAGGACCAGGCGTGGCAGCCCGCTCCCGTCCCGCCACCGGGCGACGTCGCCGTCGACCACTGGGTCGGCCCCGCCCACGACGACCGTGTGGAACCCGGCCCAGCCTCGCCGTCGGCGTCCGCGCGGCCCCATCGGATGGAGGTCGAGGAGGAGAACTTCGAGAACCTCGACTTCCTCACCGACGACAACGACGAGCACGAGGAACGGGGACGCTGGTGAACTACCAGGACGAGCTATACAACCTCGCGCGGGAAATCGACACCGCCGTGGCCGCGGTCACGCAGACCGCCCGCGGAGCCGAACAAGCGTCGCTGCAGTGGCCGCTGCCGGGCGAGCTGGGCTCGGTGACGGTGTCCGGCGCCGGCGAACTGACCGCCGTGACCCTCGACGTCACCGAGATGCACCAGTACTCCGCCGACGCCCTGGCCCGCACCCTGCTACAAGGCATCCGGGACGCCGAACACCGAGCCGATCAGCAACGCGGCGACACCGTCGCCGCGGCCGTCACCGAAACGGGGCTGGCATGAGCTTCGACCCCAACGACATCTCCGGCCGCGGTTACCGGGTTTATCCGGAAGCCTTGCGCAAAGCCGCCGACGACGTCGCCGGCGCCGCCGACCTGGTCACCACGTTCGCCCAGACGGATCTCGCCGGGACCCTGCTCGGCGAATTCGATCTGGGCTTGCCTGGGACGTTGACGACGATCATGCCCAACGTCCACGGCGCGGGAACGGCCGAGCAGTACAACCGGGCCATCGAGACCATCCGCGGGGTATCGGCCAAGAACGCCGAGACTCTGCAGCGCCTGGCCCGGGCTCTGCAGACGGCTGCCTCCTATTACGAACAGCAGGACGCCGCCGAGTACGAGCGGCTCAAGAAACTCGGGGGAGGCCTTCGGTGAGCGACATGCCGTGGACGCCGTGGACGACGGGCCCGCCGGCACCCGTCACGCCACCCCAGGCGGGCAAGCCCTACCCTGCCGACGCCGACGCGACGATCCGCTACTGGGCCGAGTTCATCGGCGCCCACGGCATCGTCACCTTGCTGGACAAGCTGCGCGTCTTCATCGCCGGTGACATCGGCAAGGTCCTCCAGCTCGCCGACAGGTTCGCCAACGAATCGTCCCTGTCAGACGCTGCCGGCAAGCTTACCGACGCGCAGCTGACCCTGTCGAAAGCCTGGCACGGTGACGCCGCTGATCAGTTCAACGGCTACGCGGGCAAGGCCGTGACCGTCCTGGGGCAGAACCAGAACTCGTTGATCAGCCTGACCAACACGATGTCTTCCATCGCCCAGACGATCATCGACACCTACAAGAACCTGCTCACCACCATCGGCAAATGCGCCATCAACCTCGCCCAGCTCGGCGGGAAGATCGGCATCGCGATCGCGACATCGACTGTCATGCCTCCGCTGGCCGTCATCGGGTTCAAGGACGTCGCCGACGCGATCAACTCCGCGTTCGCGACCTTCTGGACCGACTGCCTGACGCTGCTCGGCGGGATGATGACCGACATCGGCAAGCAGATCGGTAACCGCCTTCAGCTGTCCATCATCGAAGCCAACTTCGCCGAGTTGCCTGACATCGGCGACAGCACAAGCGTCATCGACGACCCCGCTCGCTGGCAGGTCAAGCCCGGAGCCACCCACTCATGACCGAACGCCGCACCCTCTGCGCCGTCATCGCCGCCCTCGTGATTTCGGGGTTGACCGCCGGCTGCTCACCCAGCCGCCCGCCGAATCCGGCTGAGCCGTCGGTGTCGGTCCCGCCGATCCCCGGGGTCGGGATGAGCGGGGCGGGCCGGTTCCGCGCTGATCCGTGCGCTGCGGTCACCGTCGAGCAGCTCAGTGCCCTCGGTTTCATCGGCGGTGAACGCAGCCGCGACGGGAACCGGTGTGTCACCAAGTTCGGCGCCGTCGCCAACGTCAGCACCTCGAACCGGGGCGACAGCTTGCAGATTTTGTATCAAGAGCACGCCTTGGGCCACGACACCGGCAACCACTGGGAGCCGATCACCGTCGAGACCATCTACCCGGCCGTCATCGTCTCCATCGACGAGAACGTCCCCAGCAAGCAGGCCGATGGGCCGCGCGGCTGCACCCTGGCACTCGCCGCCGACAACAGCACCCTCGCCTATATCAACGCCGCCACCGCCGACCAGCCCGAAGCAGGTCCGTGGCAGCACGATCCCTGCGGTGCTGCGCAGAAGATCGCCGCATTGACCGTCGCCAACCTGACTGCGTAGGCGCTCCGTACCGGCTTTGTCTGTGCCTCAGACTCACGGCGATCTGGCGTGCCCGGTCCGAGCCGCTCGCCGTCGAACCTGGCCGGGACGGCTACCTTGTCGCCCAAACGGACCGATCGGCGCCTGCGCTGGCGACGGGTGGAACCACGACGGGATCTGGCCGGTGAAGATCATCTTGGGAGCTGGGCAAGGCCGGCGATGACGGGGTCGTGCTCGGGCCCGGAGCGCGGAGTGCCGTCGGGGTTCCACTGATTTGCGATGGTGATACCTGGTCGAAGCCTAGATCCGGCGCTACGTCCGCCGCCACGCCGAGGACCACGACCTCACCGTCACGGGCATCGCGCGGGGGCTCGGCTGGTCGGCCGACGTGCGCAGAGGTCCATTCGAGTGAACCGGATTGGACGTTATCAACCTCGTGAGGGCGCCGTGCGTGCTCGACGAGGAGCCGGAACGAGCCGGACTTGTTCTTGCTGGAGGGAACTCGTATGTATTCTGCCGAACCCGTGGCACGCGACTGTCCGCCTGGTCTACGTCGGAGCCGACCATGACCGCGCGCTCGCGGTGGCCGAGAACGCTCGCGCTCACCGCGGCGGTCTTCGCCGCCGCCGTGATGCCCGCAACGGCGATCGCCGACACCGCCGCGCCGTCCGAACCCACGATCTCTGACTTCAGCCCGGCCGCGGCCGGAGACCGCGTCCAACGCTCAGGCACGCTTTCCCATGACCTGACCGGAGACGGGATCCCGGATCTACTGGCTCGCCAACCGGATCTGAACAACGGCTCGATGTGGGTCTACCCGTCCACAGGCAAGCTGCAAGGCCTCTCGACACTCGGCGCCAGGACATTGGTGGCGACCGGCTGGAACATCTACAACTGGGTCGGAACCGCCGAGATCACCGGCGACAACGAGGAGTACGAGACTGTCCCGGAATCACCGGCTGATGTGCTCGTGCGACGCACGTCCGACGGCGCACTGCTGGTCTACCCGCACAGCGGCAAACTCAACGGCACCAGCACCCTCGCCGCTACACCGATCGTGGTGGGCCGCTCAGGCTGGAACGCCATGGTCTCGATCAGGCTCGCGGACGTCACCACCGACGGGTTCGACGACATCGTCGCCATCGACAACCAGGACAAGATGTGGGTCTACCCCCACAGCGGCACGTTCGACGGCCTCAACACCTTCAAAGCCCGCGTCCAAGTCCGCGCAGGACGGCCGCTATGGGACATGAACACGAATTGGAGCCGGGAAAACCCGGATATGATCGCCGCGTCCATCGCCACCGGCCGGCTCACCGCGTGCAAGCACACCAATACCTTTGACGGCCTGAACACCTTCGCCACCGATGCCGCGAACTGCCCCGATCTCGCACCGGCCGGCACCTTTGGCGGAGACACCACAACGTGGATCTCCCTCATCGACGCCAACGGCGACGGCCGCGACGACGTACTCAAACGCACCACCACCGGCGCCCTCATGCTCTACCCCTTCCGCGGTTGGACCCCCAACGCAGCTCTAGGTACTCCGGTGCAGATCGGCACCTCGGGCTGGAACGCCATGGACCTGATCACATGAGGACAGCAATGAGAAAACGCACCCTGAAACTCGCCGGCGTGCTCACCCTCGCCACAGCCCTGTTGATTTCCCCGCAGACTGTGTCGGCTGACCCCGGCACCCGGACCACTGCGCAGTCGGCTGTCGCCTCCTACACCTATGAGTCACGGATCGATGACGCCGACCTTCCGACCGACCCCGTCACCTTCGACGAGTGCGACCACCAGCACACCAGCAATGAAACTTTCTGGTACAAGAACCGATACAATATCTGTCAGAGTCGCGCACTAGACGTGGCCAACTATGTCGTACGAAATGGTGTTCTCGTCAAAGTAGGAACAGTGCATTTCGGATACACCTTCATCGGGGTTGCCACCGATAAGGCGAGTGAAATCAAGTTCAGTATGCGGGTCAAGTATTTAGGGACAGAGGGCGAACTTGTTCCCGAATATACCCTGGCGTTTCTATTTGACTGTGTCACGCTTGACGAGGACCGTGTCAGCAACTGTGAATACGCACATGCTCCCATTGAGAAGCCTATCGGGATGTGGATAGCTCCTGGCGGCGACACGCCTTTCGGTTGGACCGCGACCACCTCCACCACCTCGGTTCCGCCCGACGACGCCTTGCATAAGTATCACGATGAGTATCGCGGGAAGTTCACCTTTGGGGTCACGTCAATAGTAAGCGGCAGCGGTGTCACGACGCCAAATCCTAATCTAGTCGGGCCCGATCAGTTTCGCTGCGACTCGGCGACGTACGCCACTCGCGGTAGCCGCTGCGTCTTCACTGGCGTGGTACCGACGATGCTGTTCGATCTTAATAACGGCGAGTACAAGGAATCTTCCCTGTTTATCAAGGCGGCGCAAGAGCTTCAGTCCGAAATTGTCAAAATCAACCCGCAGCTTAAAGGAAAGAAGGTGCCAGGGAAGTTTGGTGAAAGTAAGCTCAGTTACCTGTACTCCGGATATGACGTCGACAACTCAAAGAAGGGATCCAGATCGAAAATACGACGCGTCTGTAAAGCAAGCGTGACAACTGGTCCTTATACCAAGGATCAGAACGGGAATCCTCGGCAATGTGATGAGTACCCCTTCGCGGGCACCTATCAGAACGCGGCCAAGGTCAAAGAGAACAGCGGCTGGAGCTTCGCGGCCAAACCGATCGCCGCTGATCATAACGTCAAGGGTGGCGGCATGATGGCCAGCTGGTATGGCCGCGAACATATGCTCGACGGCGACGAGTTCTACGTTGTCGTACGCTGACGAGACATATCGACGGAGGCGCAGGTGGCTTTGTAGACGTTGACGTCCTTGTCGCATTCGGCGCGGCCGATGGACGCGCCTATTTATCGCTGATGGACGGCGGCAACCGGCTGCTGAGCACGCTGGTGAAGGCCTCTGGTCGACCACTTTCCACAAAATGCCGAGCAACTGCGACATCCACTGCTAGAATCCCGCTGGCTGTATTTGCGGTGACGAAAGGGGATCGAGAATGGGTAGTACGCAGGGCCGACGCCGGGGCGTAGCGGGCACGGCAAGCCGATTCAGGCGAGTCAAGGCCGTTGTAGCCGTGACCGCGGCCGCAGCAACCGCCGTTCTCATTGCGGCGCCGACCGCATCAGCGACCGCGAAGTTTCCGCCTGGCCCCTGGGTGGAGGTTTACCACAGTTCCGGCACCTTGGTTGGCAGGCTTCACGGGGAAATGAACTGGTCAGCCTCCTTGAGGACGGTTACCTTCAGCCCCCAGGACTTCTACGTCAGGGCAGGTGAGTGCGTGTACGTGGTCTACGGCGGCTACCAGAACAACAATCTGGTAGCGAAGTCCCCTAAATACAAGGAATGCGGGCGCGACGGAGCATGGTCGGCCAAGTCGATCTCGACGGACACGCCGGGCGGGATCCAGACCGTGATCATTGAACTGACCGACGTGGAACATGGGAACAAGGCGTCCAACAACTGCTGGTACGGCGACCTCCAGTGCACAGTCGGGCACTAGCTAGGTTCGCAAGCATGTACAAGCGATACCTTAAGCATGTTTCATGCGAGCAGGCGGGATTGTCGAGCTGCATGTTCTCGGGCAGGTGCTGCACGACCAGAACGCGCAGGCCGTGGCCGACATGCCGATGTCGGTGGTGGCCCAGCGGTAGCGTCTACTGTGCAGGTCGATTGCAAAATTTGCTTCAAGAAGGAAAAGTGCTCTCGTCGAGGCGATCGAACCTGGCCTCGTCGCTCGTCGCGGTCGGCCGCCGCTGAGAATTTCGCGGCGTGAGGAAGGGCTCGTGGCGGCCGCGGTCGCCACGAGCCCCCCGAAGCAGCCCTACACGCTGTCGGTTCGCTGGTTGCGGGCGAAGTCCGACCACGCCGCCGTGTCCTGCTTCAGCGTCGGCGCCGATCCGAAGAAGACGCCCTTCGCCGCCTGGTCACCGGCCAGCTGGTACTGCAGCCAGGCGGTGACCGCGCCGATCAGGCGGTACCGGGTGTCGCCCTGCAGGAAGTGCGTCGCGCCGGCCAGTTGCCCGTACACCGCCGGAACCGGGGTGGTGGTGGCGAAGCGGGCCCGGACGTAGAAGGCGGGCACGACGATGTCGGCCTGGCCGGAGACGTAGAACGCAGGGCCGTGCAACGCCTTCTCCGCACCCTGCGGGCCGGGCATGATCGGGATTGTGGTCTTCACCAGCGGGTCGGCGCCGGCGGCGATCGTGCCGCCGCCCTGGGAGTGGCCCGCGGCCGCGATCGCCGTGGGGTCGATCCGGTTCTGGAAAAGGCTTCCCGGCCGGGCGTTTTCGACGATCAGGTACTTCGCGCCGTCGAGCATCTCCTTGCCGGAACCGGATTGCCCGGTGTTCGCCGCGGCGACCACGTAGCCCCAGCTCGCCAGGTGGGTGAAGAGCTCCTCGTACTGCTCGACGGTGGCTCCGGTGCCGTTACCCCAGATCAGGACGGGGTGCTTAGCGGCCCCGGTGGCGATGTCCGCCGGGTAGTACAGCGTGTGAGCGGCGTCGCCCGCGGCCTTGACGGGCTGGTGTGGCCCGGTCCGCTCGTAGTCGCGGGCGCCGATCGCAGCCGGAGCGGCCACGGCGACGGCGACCTGCGGGGCTACGGCGACGGCGGCGGCCGCCACCGCCGTCGTCAGCAGGAGCCTGCGGCTCAGTGTGCGCATCGTCGGCTCCGGTCAGGCGTAGAAGTGGATGTAGCGGAAGGAGGACGTGCTGACGTCGTGGACGAGGTAGTGGCCGTCGCCGGTCCAGTTGTAGTCCTCGACGGTGATGGTGCCGCCGTGGACGCTGTCGACGATCGCGACGTGGCCGAAGCGGCCGTTGTCGGTCTGGGCGATCGCGCCGACGGTCGGGGTATTGTCGACGCGGTAGCCGTGGTTGCGGGCGTTGTCGTCCCAGTACTTCGCGTCGCCGTAGTTGTTGGCGCTCTGGCCGTGGCGGGCGATGTTGAACGCGGCCCACGAAACGCACTCGCGGTTGTACATGTTCCAGTCGTCGACGACGGAGTCCTGCGGGATGTTGCGCCACTTCGCCGGGTAGATGTCGCCGATCGTGTCGGCCGCCGAGGAGGCGGGTGCGGTGCCGTACTGGGCGGCCATCGACGCCGGCTGGGCGACGGTCGCGGCGGTCGCGGTGGTCGTTCCGGTTACGGCGAAAGCGAAGACGGCGGCGAGGATGAGCGCGGCGCGAGGAGTTCGACGCATGAGGGAGCTCTTTCCGGTACGGGGTAATGGGATGTGCTGTGACGGTAGGTCCAAGATCAGCAGTGACCCAGACCTTTGTGAAGGACTCGTCGTAACCGGACCGGAACGCCTGGTCGGCGTGCGGTGTTCACAGAATTGTCTTCACCATTGCCAGCTGATGCCGTAGATACCGGGGCGGGTGCCGCGCAGGGCGAGGGTGGTGGTGTGCCTGGCACTGGCGAAAAGCGGGCTGCCGGGGTGCTCGGGGCCGCCGAGCCCGCGCTGCTCGAACGAGCGCACGTCGCGAGGCGCCTGCGAGCCGAAGTGCACCTGGCAGACGTACTCCGGGATGGGCCGAGTGAACCGCCGGTGGTAGTGGTCGATCGGCGCGCCCGGCGGGAAGCGGAGTTCGTATTCGACCACCGTCACTTCGCCCAGCGCGAGCGGGTGGGGCAAGCGCAGTTCGCCGGCGACCATGCCGGTGTGCCGGTCGACGCAGACCTGGCCGAGCCGGGCGAACCGGACATAGCGGAAGCAGGGGTCCTGGGCCAGGACGGAGTCGGCCTGGTAGTAAGCCATCAGGCGGTCGACGCCGTCCACGGCGGCTTCGGCGACCATCCGGACCTGCAGCGCTCGTTCGCCGCCGCGTTCGTCGAGGATCAGGTGGTCGTGGATCGACCAGAAGGACAGCTGGCCGTCCGGCGGCGGTTTCAGCTCGCCGGACATTCCGCGCAGGTCCGGCCACAGCCGGCGGCGCTCGATGCGGCAGGCGTCCTCGCCGAGCCAGCGTCCGCGGGGCGCTCTCGGGCCGAGCGCCGAGGTCAACGTGCCCGCGTCCAGGCCCAGCACGGCCTCGAGGTGGGTGACAGCCACCATCGACTTCTCGCGCTCCGGCTGCGAGCGGCCGCGCCGCCAGTAGGACAGGGCAGAGCGCGAAAGGTGCACCCCGCGAGCGGCGAGGTGGCGCTGGAGCCGACCGAGCGACAACCCGGATTCGTCGATCGCGGAGTCCAGCGTGACCGCGAACGATCCCGGAGACGGCCGAGTCACGCCACCATCATGATCACCGTGGGGCATCGGTGGAACCAACGAAAGTCCTGGCCTTCGTCGATTCATCCCGCATCATGGGATTTCTCAACCCGACGAACGTCGCTGGCTCATTATAGCGATGGGCGCGACAGTGAGCAGCATGTCGACATCGGGCGAGTCGTTTGCCACCGCGTTGGACGCGGCCATCAGCAACGCCGGGCTCACCCTGGACCGCCTGTGCGAGCACCTCGCAGCGCGCGGGGTGACGGTCTCGCGCAGTGCGTTGGCGTACTGGCGGCTGGGGCGGTCGCGGCCCCGGCGGGAAACTTCGCTGCGTGCCGTGAGCGAGCTGGAGGAGGTGCTGGAACTGACGCCGGGCACGCTGATCATGCTGCTGGCATCGGCCGACCGGCGGTGTCTGCCACGGGAGCGGCGGGCGCCGTTGCTGGAGCGGCGCCGGCTGTGGCCATCGGTCCGGCCCGTGTCTCTGGAGCTGGATGCGCCGCCGGAGAACGAGCTGCGCCTGTGGTCGGTGCACGACGAGCTGACGGTCGACGACGATCACCAGGAACGCCTCCTGCGCGTGCGGCTGGTCGCCGAGGCAGCCGTCGACGGCGTGATCAGAATGCTGGTCTACTACCAGACCGAAGACCTCGCCAGGGACACCCCTCGCGTCGTCGCGTCGCGCAGCTGCCGGCTGGGTCGCGTGCGCAGCGATGACTCCACCGGCGTGCTCGTCGGCGAGCTGGTGTTCGACCGGGTGCTGGCCGGTGGTGACGTCGTCGCCGTCGACTATGAGCTGTCCTTCGCTTCCGGCAGGCCGGTCGACGGCTACCATCGCCGGCTCACTCGGCCGACTCCGATGTACACCTGCCAGCTGCTCTTCGGGCGGAGCGCCCCCCGAAGCATGTATCGATTCCAGCAGCGGGATCTCGCCGCGCCGCGGCGGAAGGCGCAGCGGCTGTGGCCGGTGGACGGGCACTGCGCCACCATGGCCGCCCGTGATGTCCCCGTCGGCATCATCGGAGTGAACTGGAGCTGGTAGCAATTCTGTGAACACTCGATTCTGACCAGCGTTTTTCCGGATATTTAAGCGAAGTTTCCACTTCGGCCGCGTCATTCCGGGCCAGCGTTCTTACGGTTCGTGGTGCTGTATTCCTCCTCACATCCCTCGGAGCAGCACATGCGAAAACCAGCTCTGCTCGCGGTCGCCGTCCTGGCGACAGCTGTCCTCTCCCCACCATTGGCCACGGCGGCTCCACCTCCGCTGGTGCCGCTGGGCACGGCCCCGCCGTCCCGGCTGGCGCCACCGCCGACAGCTCGGCGGTCCCCGGGAACCTCACGGTCTCCGTCGCCCTCAAGCCCAGGGACGCGGTGGGCGCGGAGCGGTACGTCGCCGCGACCGCCGACCCGGGATCCCCGCTGTACCACCACTACCTGAGCGCCGCGGAGTACACCGAGCGGTTCGGGCCCACCGCCGGGGCAATCGACCAAGTGCGGAAGTATCTCACCGGCAAGGGGTTGCGGGTCGAAGACGTGACCGGCAACCGCCAGGTCGTCACGGCGTCGGGCACGCCGGCCGACGTGGAAAGTGCCTTCGCCACCTCGCTGTCGGGCTTCCGGTCGGCGACCGGTGAGCGTTTCTTCAACGCCACCAAGGGCACCGCGGTGCCGGCGGACGTCGCCTCGGTCGTCCGCGGCGTCACCGGGCTGACGAACCGGCCGGCCGCGCACCGGGCGAGCTCGCCGGCAGGACCGGCTGGCCCTGCTGGCGGGTACACCCCGGCGCAGCTGCGCACCGCCTACAGCATGAGCGGGCTGTCCGGCTCGTACGACGGCTCGGGGGAGACGGTCGGGCTGATCGAGTTCGACACCTTCAAGCAGTCGGACATCGACGCGTGGACGCAGTACTTCAAGCAGCCCGCCGTCACCCCGGAGGTGATGAAGGTCGACGGCGGCGTCCCGAACCCCGGCAGCGACCAGATGGAAGTCACCCTTGACATCCAGGCCGTGGCCGCCTCGGCCCCGAAGGCCAAGCAGGTCGTCTACTCCGCGCCCAACTCCGACCAGGCGTGGGTGCACGAGATGGCGAAGATCGCGTCGGACAACAAGATCACCATCTTATCGGGCTCCTGGCTCAACGGCGAGATCTGCGAATCCGACCCGATCGCGGCCTCGCACGACTCCTACACGCAGCTCGCCGCGCAAGGCGTCACGATGCTCTCGGCGTCCGGCGACTGGGGCGCCACCGGCTGCGGCTACCAGGGCAACAACTCCACGATCCAGGCCGACTTCCCGGCCAGCGACCCGCTGTTCACCGGCGTCGGCGGCACGCAGCTGCGCACCTCCGACAGCGCGGGCACCTGGCAGTCGGAGTCGTGCTGGAACCAGGGCAGCAGCGGCAACACCCGCTCCGGCGGTGCGTACTCCAAGATCTACCCGCGTCCCTCATGGCAGCCGGGCACCAACCAGTACCGCTCGGTGCCGGACGTCTCGCTGCTGGCCGACTACGGCGCGGGCGCGTTGTCGGTGTATATGAACGGCGGATGGCTCGACGTCGGCGGCACCAGCTTGTCCTCGCCGCTGTGGGCGGGATATGTGGCGATGCTGAACCAGAAGTCGCTCGGCGGCGGGAAATCGCGGCTGGGGCAGCTGAACCCGAGCATCTACAAGATCGCGGGCTCGGCCGATTACGCGTCGACGTTCCACGACGTCACCTCGGGCAGCAACGGCACCTACAGCGCGGGCACGGGCTACGACCTGTGTACCGGCTGGGGCTCGCCGAAGGCCGACGCGCTGGGCGCGAAGCTGCTCGGCGGCGGCGACACCCCGCCTCCGCCGGGTGACTTCAGCCTGTCGGCGTCGCCGTCCTCGGGCAGCGTGGCTGCGGGCAGCTCGGTGAGCACCACGGTCACCGCGACCGCCACGACCGCGGCCTCGCCGTCGGTCGTGGGCGGTTCGCCGACCACGACGGCCGCGCACCCGTTCATCATCTCGATGCGGCGCGAGGGCTCGGCGTTCCCGGGCCGGCAGTCCTGCACGGCCACGCTCTTCGGGCCGCACACCGTGCTGCTGGCCGCGCACTGCCTGCTGGAAAAGCCGGGCCACAAGTGGTTCGTCTACGGCGCCGACGACCTGACGCAGAACACCGGCACCACCGCCGAAATCGCGTCCCAGTGGGTGCACCCGAGCTACTCCGACTGGAGCGCCGGCGCGGACATCGCGGTCGTCACCCTCGACAAGGACATGCCGGTCCCGGCAGGCATCACCTACCCGAAGCTCAACACCGACCCCAGCCTGGAAGCGGCCGGCACGAAGGGCATCTCGATCGGCTGGGGCGAGACCGGCGCCAACACCTATAGCAACGTCCTGCGCCAGGCCGACGTCCCGGTCGCGGCGGACAGCGCGTGCAAGGGCCGGTTCACCGATCCGCACGGGCAGGAGCAGTACAAGACGCCGGCGATGCTGTGCACGGGGTACGCCGACCACCACGCGGGCGCGTGCGTCGGCGACAGCGGCGTCCCGTACCTGGTCGGCAACAGCGTCGTGGGCGTGTTCTCGTGGATGTCCACCTCGTGCGACTGGTACGCGGTCTACGCCCGGGTGTCGACCTACGCGGCCGACATCGCCCCGCACCTGCCCGGCGGTGACACCCCGCCGCCGTCCGGGGCGATCAGCCTGACCGCGTCGGGCCTGCCCTCGGGCGCGACGGCGGCGTTCAGCCCGGCCAGTGTGGACCCGGGCGGCCACTCGACGCTCACGATCTCCACGAGCGCGAGCACCCCGGCAGGTACCTACGACGTCACGATCTCCGGCACTAGCGCGAAGTCGACCCAGACGACGCACTACAGCCTGACCGTGACAGGCGGCCAGTCCGCCGACCTCAAGCTGGCCAACCCGGGCAACCAGAGCAGCCGAGTCGGGCAGGCGGTGAACCTGCCGCTGCAGGCCACCGGCGGCACCACGCCCTACAAGTGGTCCTCGACCGTGCTGGCTCCGGGGCTGAGCTTCGACCCGGTCACCGGGGTCATCTCCGGGACCCCGACCCGGGCCGACAGCCGGCAGGTCACGGTGACGGTCACCGACTCGGCCGGGAAGAAGGCCACCGCGGCGTTCTTCTGGTTCATCTTCGGCTGAGCTCTCTGAATACGGCGGTGCCACCCCCGGGGACGGGGTGGCACCGCCGACCACTTCGGCCGTGCCCGTCGAAATCCGAGGACTAGATCCACTGTGGACATCGTTTCGGCACCTCATTGGTTGCTCGTCAGCAGTTCGGGCTTGTACCTGGTCTGGCCGGCGGACGTCGACCCGCCCGCGGGTTGGCGACGCACCGAAGTCAGCGGCACGATGTCGGGATTCGTGGTCCGGGCCAACGAAATCTGGCGCAGCACGCACCTCGTCTCGTCGGTGATCACGTCCGCATCGAGCGCGGTCGACAACGCGGCCGCCGACCACGACAAAGTGCTTGAGACTCGAGTCGGGCCGCAGCCAGGAAAACAGTCGCGATCAACGATCTCGGCCGCGTTACAGCAGCGCACCGTAGGTTTGTCGGGGTGATGTCCGGGCATGCGGCCGGACATGCATCCTCGGTTGTGGCGAACGGTGGCCGCGCTCTGCGCGCGGCTGGTTCTGGCATCGGTGTGGCCCGACGGCATGGTGGGTACGGTGCTGCTCTGGTGCTTGATCACTGTGGTCGTCACCGTGATTCCGGCGCCGCGGCGGCCATGATCACGATTTCGGTTTTATCCGACTTGGTGTTCGCGGTTTTCCACTGCGGCGCGGATGCCGGTCAAGGTCTCCCGCAGCCCAGTGCGGATCTGGTCTCCTTCGGTGCGTTCGGTGTGCAGCGTGACCGTCAACCGCGACGTGCCCTCCTGGTCGCCGGCATCGACGTCGAGGCTGCCGTGGTAGTCATCGGCGCCGGGAGCGCCCCACTCGAGCGTCTTGCCGGCGGCTCGGACGCGCATCCATGCCTCCCCGTGTACGTCCTGCTCGGGTTGGTGGCCGGGATCGAGGTGCGCGGTCACCGCGACCCGGTCACCGTCCAACGGGCGTGCCTCGGTGAGCCGCGGCAAGTATTTCGGAAGGTTGCGGACATCGGCCAGATAGGCGAAGAGCCTTTCCGGTGCGACCTGGACAGCGATCGATTCGTCGTAGTCACCCATGGACGGAGGTGTGCCCGAAGCGACACCAGATACACCTGCGGCCGCGTGCTCACCCACGAGGGCTTCCCGCCGAAACGACGTTGGACGGAGAGCCGGTGATCTCGCCAACCGCGCCGGGCTCGTTCCGACATGGCTGGTGTCGGCTGGTCGTGGTAACAAATCCGGGCAGGTTGGACCACCAGCCGCCGGCGGGGGAGCTACCCGACAGTCCCGAACACCGCGCAAACGGCGGGACCATCGTCACCGTGCGGGGTCGGCTCACCCGCCCGGCGCGGCTGCTGACGGCCGAACACATTAGCCGCGGCAGCAGCTGGAAATCGCGCAAACTCGCGGAGCAGATGGTGATCGTGGAGCAGCCCAACGCCCCCACGAGCCGTACGCGGTTCACGGTCCACTCGACGCTGCCGAATTCGCCCGTCAATTGGCCCGTCTCACGCTTGGCGGCACGCACGAGCTCGTCAACGACCTGACTGCCGTCTCCCGCCTTTGCCAGCGCCGCGGTCGCGATGCCGCACCGCTCGACCCCGGCCTTGAGCCTCGATGCGGAGCCTCTACGCGCCACCCTGCACTCTCGCCCATCACGCTGTGACGATCATCGAGTTGCCGCACACCACCATCGACCCGGCCGCCGCTTGAGCACCGGTTCACCGCGGTCCGGGGTGTCCGTGCGGGCGCAGGGTTCGTCGGTCCACCGCGCCCGCACGAGATGCCGCGGCCGTGGCTGCTTGGCTCAGGCGCGCGGCGTGGTCCGGGCACGAGCGGTCGCGGTGGTGATCAGGCCGAGAGCGATCATGCCGACGCCGAGGCCGAGGTGCAGCCAGTTGTCGGCGGTGTTGACGGGGACGAAGTTGGCGTCGGATCCGTGGTCGATAAGCAGGCCGTAGAGCCAGAGCACCAGGTAGATGACGCCGCCGCCGATCAGGAAAGCGCGGGCGCCACCCGGGGTGCGGGCGAGTGCGAGACCCGCGACGCCGAAGAGCAGGTGCACGACGTTGTGCAGCACGGACACCATGAACACGCCGAGCAGCATGGCCATCGAGTCGTGTCCGGCGAAGCTGAGCTGGTCGTAGCCGGTGGTGAGACCGGGGACGAACCCGGCGACGCCGACGAGCAGGAACACCACCGCGACGATCGCGGTGACGAGCTGCGCGGGGGTGCGGGTGGCTGTGTTGGCATGGGCGCTGGTCATGGCGGTACCTTTCGGGTGGGGGTCAGCGGGTGAGAGCCGAAGCGGCGCAGAGCACGGCCCAGGTCGCGGCGAACGCCGCGGCCTTCTTGCGGGCGGAGCGGTCGGGCAGCGTGGCGCCGAAGACGAGGGCGTCCGCGGCGTCGGAGGCCACGCGGGCTGCAAGAGCCACGTGAAGCGGCCGGCCCGGCGGGGCGAACACCATCGCGAGGCCGATGGCGGCGTCACGGGCGCCGATACCGCCGACCAGTGTCCGGACCCCGGCGGACACGCCGCCGGTCGGCGTGGTCAGGCCGCAGGGCTTCGCCAAGACCTTCGGTGCGGCGATGATCGTCGCGCTGTAGACGGCGGTCGCTGCTCCGAGCACACGGGTCAATGCGGGCATGGCCACTTCCTTCGTCGTTGTCTCGTTCGAGGACCTGCGGCGTACCCGGGGAAAACGACGACAAACCGATGCGACCGCCGCTGCGATGATGACGTGGCCCACCCGGTCGGGTCGTTTACCGCTTCGACGGCGGTGGGTAGCCACCGAGAGTTCCGGTTCGAGATCCCAGGAGGTTGTGGTGGCTGCTGTTGCGCATTACGTCGAGGTCAATGCTCCCGCGCAGGCGTGTTACGACTGGTGGCGGCCGTTGACCCGGCTGCCGGAGATTTTTTCCGATGTTAAATCCGTCGAAACGCTTACGGGTGACGGCTCGCGGACTCACTGGAAGGTCGACGGGCCGGTGGGAACTACCGTGGAGTGGGAGGCCCGCATCGTCGAAGACGCCGCGCCGCACAAGATCGCCTGGACGACGGTCGACGACGCGGACCCGGACGTGAAGAACTCCGGTGTGGTCCGGTTCGACGACAAGGGTGACGGGCGGACCGGGGTGGAAATCTCGCTGGACTACCAGCCGCCGGCGGGGAAGCTGGGCGAGGCGGTCGCGTCCTTGCTGGCCGATCCGCAGAAGAAGGTCGAGCGCGCGGCGGCGGAGTTCAAGACCGTCATCGAAGCTCGCTGAGCGCCCGGCGAACGCGACGGTCGTCGTCCAGCTCGGACGGCTGTCGTCTGCTCCGGGTGGCGCCGGTCGAGGTCAGCCGCGCACGTATCGGACGTGGATGGCCGGCAGGGCGATGTCGTTGTCGGGAGCAGGACCGACGACCTGATCGACGAGCGCCGTCACCAGCTCCGGCAGCGGCCGGGTGCCCAGCTCAGCCACCAGCCGGACCGCCTCGGAGGTTTCGCGTCGACGTCGTATTCAGGAAGTTCGGAGCGAATGGCCGACGGCGAAGGTGCCGCTCCCACTTCGGCGAGACGCGGATGTCGAGCAGGTCGTGGGTGTCGACGACCTCGGCGCGGGCCGCCGCCGAGGCCAAGCGCGGCAAATTGAGGTCCCGGCATGCCGGCCATACGGTGAGAATCACCAGCGCTCCGGCGTCCTTAACCATCAGGTACGGATCGCTGATGACCTGGGCCACCCCAAGGCACGTCCGGCCGATGCTGGCAGCGTCCGGCGACGAGGTCAGCGCCGACACGCTCGTTCTCCGTGCCCTCACGGAGGAAACCGGCGCCGAGCGCCAGATTCGGCTCGCCCGAGGTGGTCTCCGCGCCATCGTGGAAGACGCCGCCGATCGGTTGCTGCCGTTCAGCCGAACAGGTCGAACGCCCGCAGGATGAAGAACGCGGCCATCCCGACGACGAGGACACCGACGATCACGAGCGCGATCACCGGGATCGTCTTCGACGGCCACGGCTGCGGGTGGGACAACCCGGACGTCTGACCGGCGTCGGGCGGGGTATCCCCCGGGCTGACCGAGCCACCCGCTTCCAGGCCCGGCACCTCCTTCGGTTCCGGTCCGGGCGCGGTCACGAGCTGATCCTGGCGTGCGACATCGGTGTCTCCTGTCGTGGTGGCGGCTCGGGCCAGTGCCCGTGCTCTCATTCGTGGGCGGGCACGAGCCGGTGCACAGTCGAGGTGACCTTGATGATCGCGTCGGTCGGCTCTTCGACGCGCGGGTCCGGGACGTCGGTGATCTCGACTTTTTCGTTGCCTTGCCAGGTGAGTGCTTTGATGTCGGCTCCTCGATGGAGTTCAGGCGACCGCGGACGCGGCGCCGGCCAGGATCTGGCCCAGGGGACTGCGGGGATCGGCCGGAGGTTCGCCGAGCAGGGTCGCGACGGCGAAACCGGCGGCCAGCCCGTCGAAGGTCCGGTGGTGGCGCAGCATCGCGTGCCGGCCGTCCCGGACCCGGATGACGCCGACCCGCGCGGTGCGGGCGAGGCGCTCCGCGGCGGCGAAGGCCCGCTCCGGGCGGGCGACACGATCCGCGGTGCCGTGCACGAACAACACCCGGCGACCGGACGCGTCGACGTTGCCGTCCTGCGGGTGGACCCACGGCGCCAGCGCGACGACGCTGCGCACGCCGTCGTCGCCCGCGCTCAGGATCGCCGCCCGGCCGCCGAGGGAATGCCCAATCAGTCCGACCGGCGTCCCGGGGGCACCTGCTCCCGGATTCGGTGCAGAGCCCAGCGGACGTCGTCGACCGGGGTGTGGGCGTTGTCCCACCCGCGTACCGAGTTCAGCAGGCGCCACACCGCGAGGCGGCCGCGCCCGGCGTGGGCGACGCGGCGGGCGATCGGGATCATGCGGACCACCGACAGCTGCGCCGGGCTCACCGGCATGGCACCACCGCGGCTGCCTCCACCGTGCAGCACGACGACCGCCGCCTCGGGAGACCGCGGAACCCGGGTGGGGATGAGGCGAGCGGTGGACAAAAGCACCTCCGAAGCCGGGTGTGATCGGCTGTGGTTGATCACCCGGTTCCCCGCGGCGTACCCCCACCCGCTTCGGACAAACGAACGCGCACCGGATCGGGGACGTGGATCAGCCGGGACCCTGCGCGACGCTGAAGAAGCCGTCGACGCCCTGCATGCCGAGCTGCTCGATACGGTCATCGGCGACTAATGGGAGCACAGCCAGCGCTCCGCGTCGCGACCGCGCTGTCGCCGCGCTTCTTCGAAGGCGTCGCCGATACCTACTTCGTCTGTGCCTCAGATTCACGGCGATCTGGCGTGCCCGGTCCGAGCCGTTCGCCATCGAGCCTGGCAGAGACAGCTACCTTGTCGCCCAAACGGACCCCATCGGCGCCTGCGCTGGCGACGGATGGAACCACGACCGGATCTGGCCAGTGAAGATCATCTCGGGAGCTGGGCAAGGCCGGCGATGACGAGGTCGTGCTCGGGCCCGGAGCGCGGAGTGGCGTCGGGGTTCCACTGATTCGCGATGGTGATACCTGGAGGAACCAGGGCGAGCCCGTCGAGCCAGCGTGACAACGTGGCACGGGTGCGGGCGACCAGCGGGCTGGCGCTGTGCTGGTAGAGGTCGATGCAGGTGCGGACCTGGTCACGGAGCTCGGGCGGGGCGGACTCGTCGGTGAGATGGGACAGGGCGAGGTAGCTGCCGGGCGGGAGGGCGTCGCGGTAGGCGGTGATGATGCCGGCGGGGTCGTCGCGGTCGGGGATGAAGTGCAGGACCGCGATCATGAGCAGCGCGATCGGCTGGTCGAAGTCGAGCAGCGCGCGGGTATCGCGGTGATCCA
The DNA here is from genome assembly GCF_055583645.1 of Amycolatopsis sp. NPDC104587. Taxonomy (NCBI): domain Bacteria; kingdom Bacillati; phylum Actinomycetota; class Actinomycetes; order Pseudonocardiales; family Pseudonocardiaceae; genus Amycolatopsis; species Amycolatopsis sp. NPDC104587. Next base: position 100,521 of record NZ_JBVJNO010000012.1, on the reverse strand, counting down.
GGACGGCGTCCGGGTGGCGCAGGTCGGCGTCGATGACCGTGGTGGCGGGATCCTCGCGTAGAAGAAGCCGGCTCTGGGTGACGGCGACAGGGTCGTTGTCGACGTAGACGACGGTGACGTCGGGGGCGAGGTCGCGAGCGACCTGGTGGACGTTGCCGACGGTGGGAATGCCGGAGCCGATATCGATGAACTGCCGGACCCCGGCGTCGACAAGGTAGGTCACGGCACGGCGGAGGAAGGTGCGGTTGTCCACCGCCATGGTTTTCGCCGGCGGCAGGACCGTCAGGATGCGTTCGGCGAAGGACCGGTCAATGGGGGTGTTGGTCGAGCCGCCCAGGAACCAGTCGTAGGCACGGGCAACGCTGGGTTTCTCCGGATCGACGGGAAAGGTATCGGACGGGTTTTCCTCGTTCGACACATATTCTCCCCTCGTCGAGAATTCAGGCTAGCAACCGCAAGGTGCAGAAAGCATCCACCACTTGGGCAACGTGGTAGCCCGCTACGCCACAGTCACTGTGATGGCCGCCCACATAACTGATCCGGGTGACAAAGAACGGCCTGATTTCTGACCGTCCGCGACGGTCGTCACGCTTACGGGCGAGTCCGTGTTTTTTCGAGGGACACCGCGTCAAAAACTGGCTCTGTAGCCGAGTAACAGGTGTGAGCGTTGCTTTCCCCCGGGCGCGCTACTCCCGTCCCCGCAGAAACTGGAAAGGACTACCCCGAGATGTCCTCGAACTGGCCGCCTGTGCTGATGATGGCGATGACCGCCGCGCTGGCCTACCACCGCTCCCGCCCCGCCCTGCTCCGTGTCCTGCGGTGTGCCGCGGCGACGTGCCTGGCCTGGTGGTCGCTGCGCCTGTTCGCTGGCCCGGCCGCTCCGTCGGCGCCCGCGATGGTGCTGCGCTGGTGGACACCCGGTCGGGCGCTGACGGTCGTGCTGGGACCGCCGCCGGTGCAGGGCACGTAGTGACCGATTCGGCTCAACCTCCGGCCCGCAGACCGTGGACGGAGCAGGACTACCTCGAGTGCTCGACGATCGTCACCGAGAGGCGGAAGGCCTTGACCTCCTACGTCCGCCGGCTGGCCCCAGACGTGGATCACGACAACGTCGTCGGCGAAGCGCTGCTGGCGTTGTATCAGCGGTGGGACCGCATCGACGGCGACAAACTGGCCTGGCTGTACCGGGTCGCCCGCAACAAGGCGATGGACGCGACCCGGCACAAGGAGGCCGGGCACGCCGAGATCGACGAAGCGGCCGGGGTCACCGACAAGGCCGCACCGATCGGCGTGTGGACCCCGCCCCACCCGGGGGAGCGGCTGCTGTTCGTGGAGGCGATCGGCGCGCTGCCGCGCCGCTTGGGCCTGCCGCTGACGCTGCTGGAGAAAGGCTGGCGGGTCGAGGACATCGCCGAGTACATGGGCCTGCCCGCCACCACCGTCGGCATCTACCTGTCGAGGGCGAAGAACTACCTCAACCGCCTGCTCACCGCCACCGACGAGTCCAGACCAGCTCCCCGATCGGAAAGGAGGGACCGATGACTCCGTCGGCACCCATGCCCACCAGCCCCCAACCCGGACGCCGCGACGCCGACGTTCCGGTCCCGGCCACATTCCACGACCGGGCCACCGCGCTCCTCACCCGCATCAGCGCCGTCACGATCGCCGCCGACGACCGGATCAGCGACCCAGTGGCCGCCGCCGGCGTCGAGGCGGCGGTGCGGGAAGCACGGACCCCGGTACTGCCGGGGCTGGTGCTGACGGTCGACGACGCGATCGATTTCGGCCACCGCTGGTACACGGCGCTGACCAGCGACGCCTACCTGCAGATCCACCGCAGATTCGCCGAACAGCAGTTCGGCCGGTGGACCGCGGCGATGCTCGCCGCGTTCGGCGCCCCGCTCCTCGATCCGCACCGCCGACTCGGCCCGCCCGGCGAGCTGCCGGCCCCGCCGCGGATCGGCTACGAACTGGCCTACGTGCACAAGCTGCCCGCCGCCGCCTTGGGCACCTGCGTGGCACTGCTGTCGGACCTGGCCGCCGAGTACACCCCCGGCGCGACCCGCGCTGCCCGCACCGCAGTCGTCGGCGCATTCGCCAGCGGCTTCGGCGAAGGGCTGCAGGAACGCGTCCGGGACGAGCAGACCGCGCTCACTTCCGCGTTCCTGCACCTCAACCCGGCCACCGGCCGCGGCGACGCGCCGGCGGCACGGCGGTTCCGCGCCGCGGTCGCCGACACCGTCACCGCCGTGCTGGCCCTGGACGAGCACGGCGGGATCGTGGAGGCCAACGCCACCGCGCAGAACCTGCTCGGCGCCACCCTGGCCGAGCTGCGCGGCCGCACCCTGGCAGAGCTCGCGGTCTGTGCCGACGACGCCGAGCAGATCACCCGCGCCGCCGAGGCTCTGCGCGGCGCCGGGCTGCACCTGCCCGCCGCCGCACAGGCGCACGTGGAGTTCCGCATCACCAGCGACACCCACGCCGGCACCCGCTGGCTCACCGCAACCCTCGGCCGCGCCGGCGGCACCCAGCGCGGCTTTTCCGTCGTGCTGGAGGACGTCACGTTGCTGCGCGGTCTCGAGCACGGCATCGACATCGAACCCGCCACCGGCCTGCTCACCGAACAAGCATTCCGCGCCCAGACCATCCGGATCCTCGCCGAGACCCCCGAGCGGGCCGCGCTGCTGACGATCCGGCTGTCCGGCTGGGCCCACCTCGACCACGTCCTGCCCCATAACCTGCGCGCTGGGCTGCTGGGCCAGCTGCACACCCGCATCCGCGCCGCCCACGATCCTGCCCGCCACCGCCAGCTCGTCGGCCGCAGCGGCGACGAGGTCCTGGTCCTGCTCTACGACTTCACCGATTGGTCCACCGTGATCCGCCTGGTAACGCAACTATCGGACTGGCTGCGCGATCCCGTGCACCTCGATGCCCACCAGATCCGGCTGCGCCCGCGCACCGGCATCGCCCAGGCCCGCCCGGCCGACACCCTGGACGATCTGCTGCGCCGCACCCGCCGCGCGCTGCACGACACCGCCCACGCCCGCGCTCCCTGGGGCCACGCCGACCCCGTCACCCAGCCCGCCGCCGGCGACGACCAGCACCGGGTGGAACTGCTGGCCGAGCTCACCGGCGTCCTGGATGCCGGCACCCTAGGCGTGGACTACCAGCCCGTCCGGACGCCGGTGGGCTGGCTGGCCGCGGTCTGCCCCCGCCCGTACTGGCTCAGTGCCACCGGCGCGCGACGGGAGCTGGCCGACATCGCCGAGCTCGCCGAGCACACCGGCCTGCTCGCCGCCGCCCTGCCGCACGTACTCACCATCGCCGCCCGCGACACCACCACCTGGACTGCCGGTGGCCGCCCGACGCCGGCAGTCCTGCTCGGGCTTCCCGGCGCCACCGTCCACGACGACGTCCTGCTCGACACCCTCGTCACCCACGCCGCCGAGACCGGCCTGCCGGCCGGGCGGCTGCAGCTGGCCATCCCCGCCCGCGCCCTCACCGGCACCCCCGCAGTCCTGCGCCGGCTGCGCGAACTACCCACCGGGCCCGCCGGGATCCGGCTGGCGCTGACCGACGTGCTCGACGATCACGTCCCGATCCAGGCATTCACCACCGTCCCGTGGGCCTCGATCGGCCTGACCGCCGCCACCGTCACCGCACTGACCACCACCCCAGCCGGCACCACCCCCCTGGTCGCCGCGCTCACCACGATCCGCGCATTCGGCGCGCAAGCCCTCACCGACACCCCTGCCACACACCCGCCGCAGCGCGGCTTCGACCTCTACCAGGACCCCGAGACCCTCACCGCCGACGCCGTGCGCGCGCTGCTCGCCGAGCGGGGTGCGCGACCGTGACCGCCGAACGCCGCAGCGCGCGGACGTCGGGTCCCCTGGATGAGCGTCGCTCCGCCGGGCACAACATGTTGCAGGGGCTCGGAAACCGGCCGACAGTGACCGTGGTGAGAGGAAGCAATCATGACAGTCGACAACGGAGATCCCTGGTCGACAGGGCGGCGTGTGGCCGGGACCGTGCTGCGGGTGTTTGCGATCCTCGGCGGGATCGGCGTGTGCGGGTGGGTCGCGCTCTTGCTCGCCTTCGCCTCCTGAGCCTGCCGCTTCGCGGCCCGGTGGGGTGACGAGGCCGTGCGCGTAGAGCACAAAACAGTCCTGCGGCCTCCCACCAAGCTTGGCGACCGCAGCGACGAGGACCTGGCGAGGCATGCTCGGGCGGGGGACGTCGAGGCGTTCGGGGAGCTCGTGCAGCGGTACTGCGCCGCGGTGACCTACATGATCAACTCTCGCATCGTCGACCCGTTCGAGGTCGAGCGCCGGGTGATCGAAGTCTTCTGCGCGACCTGGCGCGACCTACGGCATCCGCTGTGTCCTCGCCGCGGGTTCCTCGGGGTCCTCAGCCACGCCGTCGCCCAGAGCGTGGCCGATCTCGACCCGCCCGCAGAACCGTGACGCCTGTTCTGCATCCAGGTGGAGGAAAGTTCCGACGATGACGCATTTTTGGCCGTGGACCTGGGTATGTTCTGCGCGCGGGCCCGGTCGTTACCTCCCCCCTCGATGACCGGGCCCGCCTCCATGACACGCGGCTGATCTGCTCGCCCCCGCGAATGACGAGCTGGATCACCACCAGGGACACGCGAGCTGTGATCGTCGCGCGGACGGGTCAGGAAGGCAAGATCGCCAGCCCCGCAGGGGCACCGGTCTCGGGTCAGTGAGGAGCAGAGAGCGGGTTGAACGCCGCTTGGTCGTGCTTGAGGCATAGCAGGCGTATTCGGTGCCGCCGGCCGGGAAGGCGCTCGCCGGACACCGCGGGACGTCCCACAGCCAGCAGAAGGCGCTAGCAGAGGACAATTCGCTGGACTCCCACCTCACGGTGCGCGATCGAGTTTATGACCGCCATCGTCGCGTTGGCTGATGTGACCCTGCGAAAGCAGCCACCCGATCGAGCGAGTCCCCCGTCTTCCGGATCCGCTCGGTCGTCCGGATGAGCCGCCGCGGGCACGTCACCCGCGCTGATGCCGCGGTCACACCGAGGGCGCGTCCTGTATCGGCCCGGACGCATACGCCACAATCCGGTTCACCGAGCTGTCCGCTGTTGAGGTGGCGGGGATGATCTGCTCGCCGGGCACGTCGAGTCGCCCGCTCGCCGCGTACCAGCCGTGCATGTCTTCGGGCGTGAATTCGCTGGCCTGGGGGCGAGTGCCGTGGCGGCGCACTGTTTCGGCGAAGGGCACGTCGAAGTAGAAGAAGGTGGTGCGGCCCCGGTGGTCGGCGGCCAGCTGCCGCAGCATCGGCCCGTACCGGGCTGCGGTGAGGATGCCTTCGAGGATGACGTGGTAGCCGGCGTCGAGGCTGAATCGGCAGACCGTCGCGATGAGCGCGATGTTCAGCCCGCCCGGGACGTCGTGTTCGCGCAGTACCACCCGGCGCAGGACGTCCTGCTGGACCAGCGCGACGCCGCGCCCGAGCCGGGCGCGCACGGCGGTGGCGACCGTGGTCTTGCCGGCGCCGGAAGGGCCTCGGAGCACGCCGGGTGCGGCACGAATACGGCGCGATCGGTCCGGGACATTGGGTCGCCTGATCAGCTGACAACCTGAAGTTGGCGTCAGCGGTGGGTGCGGGATGTGAGACCTTCATGCGAGGGCCTGTCGCGGCGGATGCGTCCTCACGATTGGCGGTCGTGATACGCCGCGGCGACTCGTTGTGGTTGTGTAGCCGAATGACGGACACACCGCCCATGGCGTATTCGGTGCTACAACGAGGCCTGCGGCCCTCGCGGGTTGCCATGGTGTTCGACGGCGGCGAGTTTTGGTCTTACTACGCTCGCCGCGCGCTGCATCTTGCCAACCAGGTCTGGGGCGGAGCCGGTTACGCGCTGGTCCCGCACCATAACGGTGTCGTAAATCCGACGATCTTGAAAGCCGTCAGAGCCTACGACCCCGACTTCGTGGCGGCCCTTCCCCGAAGCCTTGAGGACATCGCCTATCTCGACGGTCTTGACACCAGCTCCGCACCGAGCGGAAGCCGGCAGCTTGCTCAGCTGCTCGCCCAGACGCTCAATTCCCGGATGCTGCGGCCCGGCGACCGACAAGCCCGCGACACCGTGGCCAGCGTGTGTTCGCCCTACTTCCAGTCCACCGCAGAAACTCACTATGAGGCCATCAAGTGGTTCAGTGGACCGTCCAAAGATTTTCCTCTCGCTGCGGACGTACCGGGAGCTGAGACCGGCCATGTTCTAGCGTGTCCTCCAGACTGGGGTGGACTGGTCGGCGCCGCAGTCGCCGCGCACGCCGGAGTAGTCGAACCACCGAATCCTGCCGCTGCCGAGCCGATTCTGGACTCCACAACGATTGCTCGGCTGACGCAGTGGCTGATCGGCGGGTCGCCGACGGAGCTGCCGATGGAGCTAGTGTGGTTCCCGACGGTCGCCACCAGTATCTTTCCGCACGAAGCTCCTCTCGCGCACCGGCGGACGATGGCGGGTCTCGAACGGGTGTACTCCGGATTTCCCGCCGGCGAGCCAGGGCTGATCGTCGTCGGCGATAGTGTCGACGACTTCGCGTTGGCTCAGCTCTGGAAGCTGACCTACGGACGGGGCGTGTGGCTCCCGAGTGCGCTCGGCACCGAAAACGACAGACCTCCGTGGGGATTGAGCGTCGGCTTGGCAGAGCTGCTTGACGAGGTGTCTCACCAACTAGGGTCGATGCTCATCTCATCAGTGTCACGGACCGCCGACGACGTCCGATCGGTACACCATCGAATGGTCATGGGAGCCGACGCAGAAGACGTTGCCTCTGACGTCGAACCGCTGAGCCGCCCTCTTCCCGTGGGCGATCTGCCCTGGCGCCGTACGAGCACCTCGCACTTGGCAATCGGCGAGCAGTTCGACGATGCCTTGCCCGTTCCCATCGTGATAGGCGACAACGGGACGAGGTCCATGGTGGCTCCAACTCCACCGGCCACCCTTCTCGACCCGGCTCTCGCAGCACACGCCGATTTGACATGGCACATCGACTTCACGTGGCACCAGAGCATAAGCGTGTTAGGGCGAGATCTTCCGGGCCGCTACTTGTTCTCAGATGTCACTAGTCCGTGGCTCACGTTGGCCCGCAGCAGCCGGCAGGGCATCAGCCATCGATCCCGCCGATTTGACTTCGTTCAAGGTGGTATTCCTCGGGTCAACCGGATTCCCTGTCCGGCGTTCAAGGACTTGAGCCTCGCCGATTGGGTAGGAGCGAAGGCGACCCAGCACGGTTTCTCTTCCGTCGTCAAAGGTGCAGGCGGTCACGCTGCTCAACTCGCGCGAATGCTCGGTGGGCGTGAGGCCTTCCTTGATCTGTTCGCCGGCCCGCTCCTTTCCGCGCTGCGTGGCTTTCACGCGGAAGGTGGAAGCACACGCGAGTCATATCCCGACAGTGACGGAGTGCGCATCCAAGCCGGCGAAGGAGTGCTCAACTTCGCTGGCATCTGCGCGCGCAGCGGCGCGCTCACGACCAGAGAGGTACGCGAGAAGCTGGATCCCGCTGTGCGTGCGGGAGTGCTGATCCGAGGTCTCGTGCTGGGATGCGCGACGTGTGATGAGGTCCAATTTCAGGCAGTCGACAAGCTCCGGCAGCGGTGGGTTTGCGCACGTTGCAACGCGGTCAATGACCTGGACCACACCAGTTGGAAGTACCCAGTGGAGGAACCGACGTGGTTCTACGACCTTCATCCCATCGCGCGGCGCCTACTCAAGGAACACGGCGAAATTCCGGCGTTACTGGCTGCGCAGCTTGCCATCGTTGGCAGAGGGGAGCCGTACCGCGACCTCGTCGAGATGACGTTTGTCGAAGGCAGCAAGCCCCGCGCGGAGATCGACTTGATCGCGTATCGCGGTGACACGTTGATCGTCGCGGAGTGCAAGAGCGCGGACCACCTCGACGGCACGAAGAAGCAGATGACCGCAGAGGTCGCAAAGAAATGCCAGGCCGCGTCGATGCTCCAGGCTGACCTCTTGATCTTCGCGACTACTGCTCAGGCATGGCAAGCCGCGACTCATAGGGCGATCACCGACGCAGTACGCGAGTTCAAGTGGTCCGCGATCGGTGCCCCTGAACTGCAATTCGTCGAGAACCTCGGAAGCCGAGCTAGTGACTGTGCCTGATGCACGTGAGGCGGCTGCGACGTCAGGTAAGTCCGCGAAGGTCAGGGGAGTGCAGCGCCCTGGCGCGCAGCTGCAGGTTTTCAGCCGGTCGGCGCGGCGGGCTCCTGCTGGCCGCGATGTGCCGGACCGCGGCCCTCTTCGGTCGCGGGGAAGAACCCAGACGGATCGCCACGACGCCGACGAAAAACGCTCGACGTGGGTGATTACAGGTCGCTGCTCGAGCACCGCGCGAGCAGCTAGTGCCTGCGACCGGGCAGCCAGTCGACCCCGATCCGGATCCGTGCCCAGTCGTACTCGCGACTCGTGCGCGCCGGGCGGCATCAGCACGATGGTCGTTGATCAATCAGGGCGAACGGTGGTTCGGGTTCCTCACCGACCAGATGATCCGCCGCGGTGCTCACAAGAGCGATTAGGCACTCGAGAAAGACGTCCGGACCTGGACAGCCGACTGGAACACTCGTTGCCCGTCCATTCCTGCGGGTTGTGCCTTTTGTTGTGAGGCGGTCATGAGGTCACGAAGCGGTTCGAGGTCTGCGGCTTCGCCCGCGTCCGTCGCCAGCCCGGAGAAGTCGGCCACGTCGTCGGGACGGATCGGGCGGTCGTGGGTCAGCTCTAGCAAGGGCCGGAACATCTCGCTGATGGAGGGGGACACTCGCGGGAGCCGGGCCGCAGGGCGCCGCTGTCCACGGTGACCGTGCCCAAGACGGCGCTGGGCCCGTTGTACTGCGACCAGAAACCCCACGGACGGGGAGAGTAGGAGGCGTGCCCGATTTTGGCGAGTTCATCGATCTGGCCTCGACCGAGCACGGCTTCGACACAGCCGGCGCCTTGCGCGGCGATTGTCCTGCCGCGGGAAACCAGGGCGAGAGCAACTTCCGACCGTCGGAGAACCGTCTGCCACGTGCTGGCATCCCACTCCCGTCGCCCTGTGACGTCGGCGAGTGCCCAGTAGAGGGAATAGTACCGGACCGGCGTGGTCAGTGCCGACACGCCCGGTACCAGCGTGTCCATCATGCCCACGACCGACGAGTCGACCGAGAGCGGGTACCGCCCCGCCTTCAGGTCCAGCCCTGGCTCGCACCAAACTGGGCCAAGGACCTCGGCCGCCATCATCGGAGTCACGGCATCCGCCCGGATCGACGTTTCCTGAACATGATCCTTTCGTCGCCGTTCGACGCCGTTGTGTTTCGGTGAAAGCCTGTGGCGCGTCGCCTCAGAGGTTGTCGGTGGTCGGGGTCTTGCGGCGGGACCAGCTGCTGGGCACGGGAAGGTTGCCGTTGATGACGAGGGTGACGACGACGCTGGGGGAGTGCGGGTCGGTCATCCCGTGTTGCCTGGGGCCGAGGACGAATAGGTAGTTCTCGGGGGTGCCGATGGGCAACACCTTTCGGCTCATGTCGAGGACGGCGAGGATTGAGAGGCGGGCGCCGTCGGCGGCGGCGTACTGGGTGGGCTGGCCGATGTACTTGGTGGCGGACTGGGGGGTGACGGGCTGGTCGCGCGCGACCTTGAGTTCGGCGGTGATGCCGTCGTGTCGGGTGTCGAGGTACCCGTGTGCAAGGGCGGTGCCGCGTTCGACTCGGCCTTCGAGGGTGGGGTCGGCGAGGAGGGCGGCGTGGAGATCGTCGTGGAATTGGCGTTCTTTCACGTATTGGCCGCGGCGGTATTTCTTGTTCCAGGTCATGGCGAGCCCGGCTCGGGAGATGGCGTTGAGGAGCCGGGCGAACGGCTGGAGCTGGTTGTGCGGATAGCCGGCGGCGGCGAGGTTCTCGTAGATGCCGAGGAGGTGCTCGTCGAACACCTCGTATTGGGTGGTGGCGTCGCGGGCTGGGTCGTAGGGACGGACACGGAACTCGCGGTGTCCGGCGACGTCGAGGGGTTGGCTCTTCGGGTTGCCGTCCTCGTCGGCGCCGCGCCAAGTGAGGCTTACCAAAACTGGGGGTGCGTGCTGGGTGGTCGGGACGGCATATCGCACGTGGAGGCTGCCGGTCCCTTCGTAGGTGTCCGGGTCACTGGTGTGCTGATGGCGCTGCCAGGTGAGGGCGGGCCGCTGCAGTTCAGTCTCGTTCAGGGTGCTGACCAGCTCGGCGTCCAGCCGCTCAACCCACTCTGGCCACGGATCGGTCTGCACTTGCAGGGTCAAGGTGTGGGTGAGGGCCGGGTCGACGATGGCGGGCCCGGTGAGGAGCCGTTCGTCGATCAACACCAGGGCAACCGCGACCGTCGCGCTGTCCGGCTCAGGCTCGGCGGGTGGCGTCCACGGCCTAAAGCCGTGTTGGTGTTCGTGTGAGCGGATGAACAGCATCGGCGCCGGGAGACCGGCCGTCGCGGTGAGAACCGTGTCCAGGTCGATGGGTGCGGCCGGATCGGGATCTGCCGCGAGGGCGGCGCGGAGGGCTCGTGCGCGCGGGAGGAGCGGGTCGTCGTCTCGGTAGGTGTCCAGGTCGATGGCGGCGGCGCGGCGCGCTGCTGCGGTCCGGTGCGCTTGAGCCTGATTGAGGTCGGCTGCGGCACCACGTGCCGGACCCAGCTGTGCTCGCTGAGCTCGAGAAGAAAGCGCTGGCGCGGGTTCCGGAACTCGAGTGGCACCAGGCGACGGAGGTGACCGACCAGCCGTGGCAGCCGGATGCACGAGTTGCGCCGCAGCTCGCAGCGTTGTGGTTGGCGCTGGCACTGCAGAAGACTTACGGGCTTCGACAGCGCGACGAGGCAGAGGAGGCACTGAACGGGCTTCTTGACTGCGGCGCTGGCCTCCTTGGTCTCCCAGCGGCCGGCATCATCGACGTCGGCACGGCGCACTCTCCGGAGTCACCCTACGGATCGATGGAGTACGCCGAGGTCCTCGCCCGAACAGAGCGCCGGACCGAGGCCCTCGCGCTGCTTGAGGGCGCGCTGACTCGTATTCCCAATGAGCCGGCGCGCAGCTCACAACGTGCCCAGGTCGCACTCGCGGGCGCGGTCGAACGCCTGCAGGTGACGCTAAAGCCGGACTTGCCCGACGACGCGAACGTGCGTGAAGCGGTCGACGAGGTCGGAGCCACGATCGGCGTGTGCCTGGGTCACTCAGAGGAGGATCTTCAGTGGCTGCGACCGCTCGCGAAGGCCGCCGCGGTCCGAGCAGCGATCACCTGCACGTTGCTCGACATGCCGATCCCAGTTGAGATCACCGCCGGGCTTGCCGACATCCCGGCCGACCAAGCGGCAGCCTACTCCGCCGAGCCGACTGACCCGGCCGAACAGTTCAATACGCGCGCGCAACGGCTGCGTGACCTAGCGGCCGCCCTCCAGCTCAACTGAATCCGAGATCTCTCGTCCGGCCACGGAAGCCGGCACGCCGCCTCAAGGACGGCCTTGATCACCACGACGTAAGTGTCCGAGACGAGTGCCGGGAGCAGGTCTGCGACCGTCGACGGAAGGGCGTGGGCTCCGCCGACGGTCGTCCACGCCTTGAGCGCCGCAGCGCGCAGTCCGGGTTCGGTATCGACCAGGTAGGTGTGAAGGGTCGGCAGGATGGCCTGGAGCGCTCCGGGTTGATTCCCGTGTTGGCGGCCGACTTCGCCGAGGGTGACCAGGAGCGGGTAGACCACCTCGGTACCCAGGTCGTTGTCGCGCTCACTCGTGATGAGCGCCGTGATGGTTTCGCATACAGCCAGCGGGTCTGTCGATGATGCGGACTCCACCGCGCTCAGCAGGCGTCGTGCGGCCTGGTACAGGCTGTTTTTGCGCGCGTACGCCTCCAGCCCCGCGAGTGGGTCTGGCGCAGCGGTAGAGGTGAGAAAGCTCTTCCGCTCGGTGAGCCGGTGCCTGGTCAGCGTCACGAACGCACCGAGGGTCGCGTCCAGGCGTCCGGCGAGGGCGTCGCTATTCCTGCGGCCAATCCTCTCGATGGCTTCGGCTGCGGAGAACGTCACCTGGTGTCCCCACGCCTCATCGGTGCGGGCGAGGAGAAACGCGAACGCCGCGTCGGTGATCGCCGCGGCCTCCTCAGGGGGCGTCACCGGGTCGTGCGCGCGACGGTGGACGTATTCGGTGTCGACCATGTCCAGGGCATGTCGGACTGAGCCGACGAGGCCGTCTCGAGTCTTTTCGGCCGCGTGCCGGCCCGCTTCCTCCAGTAGCCTGGCAATCCGGGCGGGCGTGGCGATGAACATCCGGGCGATTGCTCTCTCGGCGGTCCCGACCGTTCCCGGGTCGTAGCTGTCCTCCGGTGAAACGCTGAGAGAAACGGCTAAGTTCGGCAACAGCTGGATAGCCAGCTCGAGATGGGTGCTCGCGAGGTGCTCGATGGCGCCGGCGGCGGCTCGCCGGTCGAAGTCGGAGACCGGCTGCGGCCGGTGAGCTGGATTCATGATGATGCCCGTCACCGCGGGGCGCGGCAGCATCCCGCCCAGGCGTGCGACCAGCTTTTCCGGACACACGTCTGCGAGGACCCGCAGCGGGCCAGGGTCGTTCGCCTGCACCATCGGCACCGGGCCAGAGAAATGATGGTCACCCGGTGTTTTCGAGCCCGCTATTACCACGACCGCCCAGATGACCGCATCATCGACCGCCGCCGCGTCCACCAAGTCTGGGTGGTCGGTCAGGCAGCGGCCCGCCTCGAGCGCCGGGATTGTCCGCAACGCCGCCAGCGCGGTCGCCACCAGGCGCTCCGCGAGCTCCGGTCGCCGTGACGTCAGGTGCCGCAACGGCTCCAGCAGCTCACTCAGCCTGACGCTTTCCACCGCGTCGAACAGCTCGTCGATGATGCGTTCATCGAACCGGTCCGCCGCACGACCGGCAACTGTCGTCAATCGGCGCCGCGCCGCGGCCGTCGCGTTGACGTCGACGTCAGCCGCCGGGTCTGGATCGAGGACGTCGAGATCGTCCAGGATGCCGGCGGTCGCTGGGTCCGCGGTCGCCCGCAGACTCCGTCGACGCTCCACCCGCCCCGCTCGTGCAACACCGCGAATCCGCAGCTTCTCAGCACGCTCGGCTTCCTCGGCCTGGGCCTTCTGCTGGCGAGTGAGAACCTCGGTCTCTAGGTTTGGGAGTCGCCCGGTCGGGTTTCGTGTGTCGCAGCCCACGCAGTGCTCGGAGTAGAACTCGAACGTTATGTGATCCAGCCGCATTCCGGATGCGTTCCCGATGGCGACTGGACACTCCACCCGCCGTGAGTTCAATGGCAACCCGGTCATTTCCTCTAGCATCCCGCGGCCGCCGAACTCTACGAACCGCATGTGCTGACAGTGATCCGCGGCCAGCCCCATAATTCGCGCGTTCTCGTGACCCAGCTCGGAATACCTGGCGAACTCTGCCTCGTCCAACCGTCCACTCCCGTTCGCGGGGTCACCACCGACATCACCAGTGTGCCATTGGCGCTTCGACGGAGGCAGGGAGCGCGGTTGTCGGCGGCGTGTCGGATCCTGACTCGCTGACGTGTGCGGCCGGCTTGTCGGCGGCCAGGGCAGTTGGTGGTCGTAGACGACGTGGGGCTCGGGCAGCGGGGTGTGCAGCGCTAAGTGCGGCGGAAGCACCTGGGCTATTGAAGTTCGAGTTGGCGTTGAAGCTCGACGGCGGTAGCGTCGCCGACTTCAGATAGCCGATCGACCATTTCCAGCATGCGACCTCTTTGCACGTCGCTTGTAGCATCCCTCTCGTGGATTAGCGCGAAGTTTAGCCATGTTGTCACAGTCTGCGAGTATCTCCTGATCAGTTCAACGTTGGTGCCGAGGACGTTCAAAATCAAAGACGTGCCCTCAGTTGATCTGATAAGCCCATAGGCGCCGACCGCCTTGATGGCGTGGTCGGCGACTTGGGGTCGGGCGGATAGCGCATGAGTCCAGCGGACCAAGACAAGTCCGAGTGGTTGGGTTGGCCACGGTGAATTGGGCCCCGGGATCGGCAGTAATGCGCGGTCAAGCGCGTGGACGTCATCGCTTCTGGGGCGATCGCGACGTCCGGCGGAATTGTTGTCGAGGTTCCGGTTCCCAGGCAAAAGCCGATCGAGTAGCTGCGGCCAGTATGTCCCGAATAGTAGCGAAGCTCGTTCGGCTGTCACGGCAAGTTCTGTCAATTTGTTAAGAAGGCCGGACAACTGCTCTGCGGCCGGGGCAAAGCGATCGAGGTACTCGACGAGAAGACCGTGGTCGCCGCTTATCACCAGTTCTGCAACGTGCTGGTCTATTCCGCTCCGCCACTTGTCGATCCCCGCATAGTGTCTGCGCGCGTAATGCTCAGGCCAAATCATGAGGTCATAATTTATAAGTGTCCGGAAAATATCTTTGGCTGCGACGCCATGCTGACACGGGAGGCGAGCGGCTTTTGTCAGACTTGGGAGAGTATCGGAAGCGCTATCAATCATGAGAACGTCGGCCCCTGGGGCCAGTGCGACCTTCAGCGGATCCGGCAGTCTGACCCGCTGGCGCCTGGAATCTTCCCATGGTCCCATGCCAGACTGCAGAAGCAATTCGTTAAGAGTGTTGATGGCGACGTCGTGAAGGTGTGTGCTTGCGGCATCGCCGCAGGGCGCGGTAAGTGCTGCGTCGACACCTCGGGCAAGTCGCCGCCGCACGTCGGCGAGTTCGGAGCCTGCCAGCTGCCGGATCACTGCCTCGATGCGAGGGACAAATTCTTCTGCCTCCGCAAGGAGACTTGCTGTGGAGAGGACGTGGGGCAGTGCTGTGGCCGCTGATCGGTCAGGTCCCACTGGCGACACGCTGTCTCGGTCGTCGGGCAGAGAGCCTGCGGCAGGTGCGGTTGGGTTCTCCATAACGTCTAAAAGCGTGGTGACCGCATCGGCGAGCAGATTGCCATGCTCGTTGGTCATTATGAGAGCTGCTGCGGCAGCTGCTCTGGCCTCGGTTGGTGAGTAGACTGCCCCGATCCTGTCCTCATCGAGTTGCTCGAGTTCCGAGAGTGCCTCGCGCATCTGCTCCCACACGACGTGCGCACCTTCACTGTTCTCCTCGTCGCGGATGCGAACAGCTTTAAGCGTCAGGGACGCCACGGTTAGGTTGAGAACCGCGCGCCGACCGTCCTGTCGGAGTCCGCGCTCGACGTGCTCGGGTAGTTCGACGGCTATTTCTGCAATCCTGCCGCCGTCCGTGGTTGAGACGGTGTACGAGTCGCGATCAAGCCGGCGCGCGCGACCTTCGGCAACGAGTAGTAGCTGATGATCCTCTGGCGGCGGAGCGCCAAGAAACTCCGCCAGCTCGTCGCGTGTTCGCTGCACCAGTCTGTCGCCGACCGCCCGTAGGCGCACCTGACCGGTGCCATCGCTCGTGCCGACGAGAGCGAGAACGACTCGAGGAAGGTCCCAATCGAGTCGCCGGAAGCCCCGCAACTGATAGCTGAGCACTCCTTGAGCACGGCGGGCGTTATCCAAATCCCAGACGGCTGGCTGTTCAAGGAACACATCGAGTTGGTCCGTGATCTCTTCTAGCCGTTCGACGAAGAGGGAGATCGCGATCGGGATAACACCGGGGCACGAGGTCGTGTGAAGGACCTGATCGACGACTTCGTCAAGCGGGCGTTTGCTGGCTTCGGCTACAGACCACTCGGCCAGGGCCATCAACGCCGACATGCCCGGGTGGGCGCCATTGCCGGAGCGTTGGAACCAACCCCACGTTGTGGTTGTGCCGGTGTACACCACGGGCTCTTGCCAATTTGTGCGCCTGAGCTCGAGCGTGAATGTGGAGTCGCCTCCCTCGAAGCTCTGCTCCACGGCCGTCCGCGACCGGGAAGCGGCGTCGACGACAGCTCCGATGAGGCGTAGGCCGTGTGGAGGAGACAGCTCAAGTAAGGATGAGAAAGGACCGTAGTGAGGTGCTGCGAGCCCGACGTTGTCGGTGCGCCGGAACCGCGGCGCGTGATCGCGGACGTCATCGTGGTGACGGTGAAGACTGCTCAGGGAGAAGCCTCGACGACGGCGAGATCCCTGTTCTACTGGTGTAGTGTCACCCGAGGCGAGTGTGAGGCTTTGATTAATGTAATAGCGCCCAGCGAGTAGGAGCAGCAAGTCCGGATTCGCGGCCGCGGCCGCAGCCGCTGTGTCAGGGTCTTCGACGACGCCTTGTAGCTCGTGGTTGCGTTCGGACAAGCGATCAAATACGGCCTGGCCTTCGGCGGTGATGTGCCGTCCAAGCAGTGCAAGGGCGGGAACTACGGATTCGAGTCTGTCTCCGTACAGATCTGACCCAGACCACCATGCTACTGCGCGGGCGAGCGCTTCGGCATCTTGTACATAGTTCTCTACCCGTACTCCAGACCTCGCTGCAGCGAGAAGCCACCGGTGCACGACCTCAGCTGCCATGGCGGTAACCCGTTGGGGTACTTGCTGCCCGAGCACGCTGAGAAAGTCGACGAGCGGTGCTGCCAGCAACAGATCGAGCTGCAAACGTTCGCTGCCGGGTTCCAGGGCAGATATCGTACCAAAACGGCGGAGAACGACTAGCAGCTGGAAGAGCTGCTCACCATCGTCCGCCAAGAGGGCTGACTGCAGCCTGTCGAGCAGTAGCCGAGGATTGCCCATGGCGAGAAGAGCCTCAAAAGGCAGGTCTTGCCACCGGGATCCGTTCTCAGCCGCGATCTCGTGAGAAAATTGGACGAGATCTGCCCACGTCTGCGGTGCGTTCGGCCTGTTGATCGTGTCACTGAGTTGTCGTTGCAGCATGAGACGGACAGCTCGGATCAGTCGACGAGCTTCCTCGGCCTGAGATAGCAGCTCGGCCGGATCGCCATCCAACAGTCGCATGGCGAGTGCGTAGTCGAGGAGAATGTCGTGCGCGAACCGATACCTTGTGCGATCGCGCACAAGGATTTCGTCGCTTTCGAGCCCGCGGACTGCGTCGCCGTCGAACTGCTGAAGCAACGAGCTCTTTCCAGTGCGAGCGGACTCCTCAGCGACCTCCAGGCAGGCGACGGCCCGCGCATGTGGGCTGCCGGTGCCGGGGCGACCGCCTTCCTGCCGCCGGACCACCTGCTCCCAGACGAGATCGAGGACGTCTTCTTCGCCTAGCGGTCGATCTTCGAGACGGACGCCGGAGCGGACAAGCAAATCGACGAGATATGGCCTGCGCAGCAGTCGGCCGCTGCGGTTGTTACGTGTCAGCGGAATCAGCTCGGGGAACTCACGAACGACCTCAGCAACTTCGGCCTCCTCAAGATCACCGATCTCGACCGTCACTGGGGCAGCGGGGAGCTGGCCGCGGACTGCTGCCGCGGCATCCGAGCGGGCCGTCAACACCACGGTCCACTGAGGTGCCGGACCAGGAGCAAGCGGGACGGTACGAATCACGGCTCGTAGCAGACGTCCGCCGTCGACGAGTGCGTGCTCCGCGCCGTCGATCAGCAAAATTCGAGGGCCGGTTGTGGCCGCCGCCGGCAGCACCGTCGCGAGGTCTGCGCCGAGCTCTGCCGTCAGGCCGGCCAGCGTCTCCTGGCCGCGTCCAGTGAAGTCAACTACGACAACCGTCGCCGTCTGCCCGAGGTCTTTGACGGCGTGGCGAGCCAGGACCGATTTGCCGCCACCGGCGGGGCCCTCGATCAGGACCAAGCTGTTGTCCCGGATCGCGTCCGTGACGAGCTCGAGCGCCGCTGTTCGAGGCAGTGCAAGGCGGTGGCCGATCTCCCAAGACGTGGCGTCAAGCTCAGCTGCGGTTGCTGCCAGTAGCTTGCTCCAAGCTGCTTGCTGCTTCGGCTCCACAGTCAAAGCGACGCCGCGCTGCTCCAGCGCCGACCTGAGCATGCCCGGGCTGATCAGGCCAGCTTGTGGTCCCCAAACCTGTGCCAGCTCGGCGATAGCGGCGCAGGCGTCGGCTGGCGGCTGGCCGTCGGGAAGGATGTCGGCGAGGCGGTTGGTCGCGTTAATCGTGTCGCGCCCTCCGGCGCCCACCTCGAACTGCCAGATGTGGAGCGCCTTGAGCAGGAGGAACGTCAGTGACTGGTAGTCACTGGTCAGGAGCAGTCGGCCTCTCTCTCGCTGGACTTTCACGACGGTTTGCTCGACGGCATCGCGCCGCTCGCGAACTTTCTTGTCGACAACGCCGGGCTTCAAGATGGACGTGAACGACTCGAGCGTTGCATGGCCACGCGCCAGATCGGACAGCTTGGCCAATTGGTCGATCGGACCAGAGGGATCGGTGGCAAGGCCGAGCCGTAGCCGTCCTTCAACGATCGCTTCTGGGTCTGCTTCTATGGCTTCCAGGCATTGCCTGACCGAATCGCAGAAGGCTCCGTTCGACTTTGTCGGCGACATCGCCCGCTTGACCTGGTACTCGACCCGAACTGCGCTGTGCTCGACGGAAGTCTGGAGAACGATGTCGTCGAGTAGGTTGTCAGCCTCTCGTCGCTGCAGGCCGACAGCGGCCACGGGTCGCGACAGTCCGGCTAGCGCATCGCCTCGAAGCAGGGCCACAAGCGCGACGACTGCCAGTCGGTACTCGTCGATGGTGCCGGCGCCACCTGTCGCTTCGGGTGATACGCCCGTCCGGACCTCGTCGCCCAGTGCTGGCTGAGTCTGCTTTGCCGACTTGTTCACGTTGTTGCCTATCGGACAAGGATGCCGATTCAGTACAGCGACATCACCGCTTACTGGTGAGACTGTAGATCTTCTGTGAGACTGGGGCTGTCAGGCTCAACGGCATGTCGCAACCTGAGGGCGGCACCGATTGCTGTTCAGGCAGCTCGCGGAGTGAGGACCTGATCACCGAAGGTGACTCTGGGCGTCAGTCAACCTGCAGATCCGTGGCAAATTTCAGGGTGTGGTTATAGATCAACTCGGTCTCGGACGCAGTATTATCCCACGGATCGCGGAACGCGATCTTGAAGCTGGACCGCGCGGGCTCCCGGTGCGGTCACCGAGAGCGCGGCCGCGACGTGCGCCGTCCGGACCGCCTTTTCCAGCGGGTCGCCGGTCGCGAGGCGTGCGGCGAACACCCCCGTTGAACATGTCGCCGGCACCGGTAGTGTCGACAACGTTGGTGCGGTGCGGGGGGACGTCGACGGGGGCCTCGCCCGGCCGTACGCAGCGGACGCACTCACGACTCCACCTCCGGGGTCAGCACACCCGGGTGTTCGAAGAAGACGTGCACCAGTTCTCACAGCAAGTGGTACGTGGTCACGTGGAGCTCCTTGACGACGCGTGGATCGGTCGAGCTGGCGATCAGGAGGTGGTCGAGGCCGGGTGTCCGCGCGATCGCGCCGCCGTCGCCGGTCAGCGCGACAGTGAGCATGCCGACGTCGCGGGCGGATTCGAGGGCGCGGCGGACGTTCGCGCAGTCGCCGTCGGTGGAGATGCCGAGCGCGTTGTCGGCCGGGTCGCCGATGATCCGCAGCTGGTGGGCGAAGACGTCTTCGAGGCTAGCTCGGCTGGCGACGCCGGTGACCGTCGCGACGTCGGCGGTGAGCGAGTGCGCGGGCAGCGCGCGCTTGCCGACGATCACGGGGTGGACGAACTCGACCGCCACGTGCTGGGCGTCGGTGCTGGGGCCGCCGTTGCCGAAGACGACGAGCTTGCCGCCGCGGTGGAAGCGCCGGGCCATGCCGTGGCACACCTCGCCCACCGTCGCGGCATCGTCGGCCAGGGCGAGCACCGAGGCCCTGCGGCGCTCGAAGAGGGGCGCCGACGGAGTCCGGGTGGTTCGGTGACCACGACACCGCAGCACTTCCTCGGGGCTGTTGCTCGGTGGTGGGCCCACCCTAGGCCAGAGATGCGAGTTGGATCACACAAGGGATCGGCCGTGGTCTCTGCTCTGCCGCCGGTCTGATCGGCCGCTTGGGACGTGGTGCTCGCGGTCCTCCGGCCCCTTGCTCCGCCCGGGCGAGCCGGTGTTCCGCCTCCTGGCCGTACTCGGAAAGGCTGAAACAATAATCGTCGATCAGCGGCGTGGCTCCGTGTTCCGGCTGCGATCACGTGCTGAGGTGGTCGCGGTGAGTGCCGGGTGAATGGCAGGGCTGTCGCGGGAACGCTTCTGGCGGTCGTCGGAACTGTCCTGGCCGTAGCCGGGCCGCGGGCATTGCTCGAATTGGCGCACTGGACGATTCGGCACAGTGGCGTTCTGCTGCTGGGGCTTGCCGCGGTGGTTATGCTGAGGGTCGCCGTGCCGGTCGGGAAGCGGAAGTGGCCTGCGCTGCCGGCCGGTGCCGGGCTGGCCCTGCTGTTGCTCCAACAGAACGTTGACCCCGCTCTCATCGCCGGAGGTGGCCTGGTGGTCTTGGGGGCGCTGGTCTCGGCGATGCAGTCGCGCTCCGCCTTCAGCGGCGATCTCATCGATCCGGTGCACACCTACCGGCGCGTGGGATACGGTCGAAGAATCGCGGCCAGCGCCGGGAACATACTTCCTAAACAAATACGGTTGCTGAGTGTGTTTGCGCAGACGGAACTAGATCTCAAAGACGCCGAAGCCAACTATGACACCGCTTTGCTGGAAGTGTTCGTCTCCTGCTGGTTTTCTCGTGTCAAGATCGTGCTGCCGTACAACTGGGTGGTGGTTGCAGGTCGGGTGGAAGCCACCAAGTGTGTCGGCTTTTCCGGTGAATTGAATTCGACCACCCTGTTTGCCCACCCTGAACTCCGGGAATTTTCCGAACAGCTGGACGCGCTTGTCGATCAAGTGAAGATGGCTGACGAGAGTGCTGGTGGCGAGATTGTCAGAGTGGTGATCCATGTGACCGGAGTATTCGGTCGCATCGTCCTAGACCGGTGATCCGGTTCGGCTGGCCTGTCATCCGGACTGATCCTTTTTTTCGGCTTCCGCCGATGGCTCTTCGGATTTTTCCGGGTGCTCGTAGACGAACCGTTCACGTTCTTCGGGTGAAATCTCACGGCTGGGTGCCAGGAGAAGATCGACCAGCCGCTCGTTGGACTCGTACTCGTCCTGACCGTTTTCGGGCAACGGCAACCGCATGGCCTTGAGCATGTCGAACCGGTGCAAGTCGAATGCTGTGATCAGCAATCCGCCGTAATGGGCCGCCGCCGTGGTGGCGCCACGGTAGGAAAGCCCGGCGAGGCCCGCGAACACGAGGGGGATCGTGCTCCACCAGTCGAGCCGCTGCAGCAACGCTGCACACGCCACCGTCTCGACCCCGAATACCAGGACGAACGTCGCCATTACGTCGATCGCGTTGAGCTGTTCATTGATCTGTGCGTCCAGGCGCGGTGAGAGATGGGGGTAGAGCCGGGGGTAGACCTCGACGGTCTTCAGGCCGTACCGTTCGCCGGCTGTGGTCTCGGCCCGCCGCAGGATGTTGCCCAGCCTGGTGGCCAGGATCCACTCTGCCTTGCGGGGGTAGAGCCGGCTGTCTTCCTTGGCCCGGTCCTTGATCCGGCTCGCGCGGTGCATGTCCCGAGCGTGGTCGGCCACCTGGCGGAAGTCTGCACAGGCCGGGCGTTGAGGAAAGCGGAGGTCTTTGCGGGCCTCGATCATGCGCGCCTGCCTGACGTGCCGTTCGACGGCCATCGCCTTCAGCAGGCCGCCCCGGCGCCAGTAGCCCTCCAGCAGCTGAACGATCCGTATTTGGAACGGTCGAAGCAGCACCGCCACAACGATGATGCCGAGCAGCAGGACGACGCCGCCGGCAACACTGTTCACCCGCACCGCCTCCACCACCGACGGCAGTCCCGGTGCCACGGGTCGGCCGTCGCGGATCAGCGGTTGGGACCAGGGCAGGATGCGTGCTTCGACCAACGCGGCGAGCGACAGGACGAGCACTGCGCCGGGCAGGGCGTTGACCAGATACGCGCCGGCGCCGAGGCTCTTGACACTCTCCTTCGAGAGGGCGGTGAGATCGCTCATCGTCACCGCCCTCCTGGAGGCGGGCCGGCCAGCACCCAGTGTCCTCGGACCAGCATCACCGGAGTGGTCATCGGCCGTCGGTGCGTCCGGCAGTTGCTGGGCCGGTCCGGGTGATACTCCGACTCCGGAATGAAATAGTCCCGGCATTGGGAATAGTATTCGCACGCATAGTATATTTTTCCTTCTCCGGGAGCAGGTTTCCCTCTGGTCGACGATGCGGTCAACCGGATGGCACACCGGACGGCCACGAGCAGGATCCCGACGAACGCCGGCACCCTCGACCTCCGCTGAGCCGGATGTCGGATGCTGGCCATGCCGGACAGTCTCGTCTTCGTGCAGGCGGATGGAAAGAGTGCGTGAGTACCCCGGCTAATCCATCCACCGTTCGGCGGTAGACCTCGGCCAAAGGTCATCAACGCGATCGCCGCACCCGACCGGCCGGTCACCGGCCCGATCCTGGCTACTTACCGTGAGGTCGACGTCCGGCTCGACATCACCGACACCCCGGCAATCTCGCGGCGGTCTGCGCGAACTTCGTCGCCCGGCGGGCCATTGCGGCAGAGTGGGTCAGTCGCCACGCCGAAGTCATGATCGACCAGATCGACGCGCACAGCTTTGCGTTCACGCCCCCGTTTACGGTGCGAACCTGGCGCTTCGCCGGCGGAACCCCGCTGCGGCTGGCCTTCCTGGGCGGGGAACCAGTGTCCGGCTACGCCGCCTACTGCCGCAGCCGCTACGGCGGCACCAACGGCATCTGGTTCTCCGGATACGCCGGCGAGGTGCCCACCTACCTGCCCACCGACGAGCTGCTGATCACCGGTGGTGCCTGGCGCTACACCTGTGGCTGGTCCGATGACTTCCTCGGCATGGGCGGCGGCGCGATGTGCGCGTACGGCATCATCGCGCACTACCTGCGCAACGCCCAAGGTGACGGCGTCGAAGACACCCTGATCGCGGCGTTGAACGCTGTTCTTTGAGTTGTCCGCTCCGCTGCGTTCTCGTGATCTTGACCAACCGCTGGGCCTCCTCCGGCTCAACGGCCGCGCGAACACCTCCGGCTGACGCGCCCTGACTCACCTCCAGGAGTCAGCCTCGCGATCACCGGCCCGGAGGTCCACGCGACACGATTACGACGTCAACGTTCCTTGATGAGGCACTAGGCTGGATGGAGGGTACCGCCAGTAAGCGAGATTGCGGCTGGTCGAACCCCGGCGGGGACTGTGCGATGTTGCTGTTCGGGCCGCAAAGCTGCTTGAGGCACCCGGTCGCCTGCAGCCCCTGCTGTTCGGCAGGACGGGCGGCAGGGGCGTCGTGAGGCACGAGCCTGACCGCGACCACGACCACGATCGGGATGACGAACTTCGCACCGGTTCGTTGTGTCGACATCATCCGAGTCCAGTTGCCGTCCTCGTCGCTGCGGCGGCTGTCGTGGGCTTCCAGCCGTACCGCTTGGTAGGGGTCGGCGGCGCGGCCGTGGATCCAGCCGTCGCCGGTGGTTGCGCACATGCCGTTCAGCGCGTCGGTGGCCAGTTTGCCGAGTAGTTCGTGGCCCCAGGGCTCCGCCGCGGCGGCTGCGTGATGTAAGGGTGGATTTGAGGAAACCACCAAACGATCAAGGACGTGTAGCTAGCATGCGCCCGTGAATCGGAACACGCACTCCCAGGACGACGCCGAACCCGAGCTTGACCAGCCCGCTGGACCTGACTTCGCCCTGCGCACGATCCATGTGCCGGCGAGAAGACTTGATCGCACTGAGGTGGAGACAAGTCCTTCTTCGCAGCAGAAAGAGGTCGACAGCCTGCACGACGAGAAGGGCGAGGTTGCTGGGAGTCGAAACGCGAATGCGCCTGCGTCTGGTAGTTCGTTGGCCCGTCGTCAGCAAGGGAAGACCATTGCCATCACCGCATTGGTCACGGCCGTCTTGACCGTCATCGTCGTCGTGGTCGTGACGTCATCGACGACGTCTGGAACCGAGTCGCAGCCGACATCGAGTGCGTCGAGAACCAGCTCTTCGCCACCGCCCGTCGTGTCGTCCTCGAACGCCGGGTCCTCCAGTGCTTCGTCGGCATCGACGTCGAACTCTCCCGCCACATCGGCTGACTCGTCGCCGGTTCTTTACCGCGAGCAGGACTACGTGGTTCCTGCCGTGCCCAACTGCGAGGGTGTGGGGATCGACTTCGACGAGCGCAAGGTGTCGTCGTTCTTCCACGGCAGCACTGCCGACGACAACAAGAAGGTCGCCGGGACGGCGGAGATTCTGCGCTTCGGCGACTGCGGCCCACCGTTCGGGCCATCGGCCCACTGGGAGGTCACTGAACGCCACACGGTCGCGGAGTACGCAGGTAGAACGCCTCCTCGGAGGGATCAGTGCGAGACCGCACTGAACCAGAGTCCGCTATCCAACCGCCTGGCTGATGACGCGTTCGACGACATGACGTTCGTCTGCTTCAAGACCGATCAGTCGACCGAGGCCGGGACGAGGATCGGGTATCTGCGCATCAAGGGGCCGGGTAAGGCTTTGAACGTGGCAGCGACCGTCTGGAGTTGACGGCTCCCCTGCCACTAGGTTCTGCTGGTCATGACGTTGGAGTTGCGCCTAGGGCAAGCATCCTCCTCCAGGTGAGTCTGGAGGCAGGATGTCCTGGTACTGCGGCAGTCGCTGGCTGACACCCGCACACCGGCTGCATGCCGACCCTGCCGGCCTGTTGGCCGCTGCCCACAGCGTGTCCGGGGACGAGTTCGACTTCGTCGGCCGCCGACGCCGCCGCGTCCGGATGGAAGGAGCGCGGGGGAGGAAGGCGGATGACCTCGGCGCCGGGAACGTCTACGTTGCGGGAGCTCAGCGGCACATTGAATTGCGGTCTACATGCGAAGTGCGGCCTCGAGCAGCTGTTCGTTGATTCGGGCTGCCTCGGTGAGTGCGCGGACCGCAACCGGGATCGGGTTGAGTGGATATGTCCTCGCGCCCGAGGGCAGCCCCTCATCGCCGGTAAGTAGAGAGAAAGGGGTGCTCATCGGAGATAGGGTGTAGACACGCCAGCGTGGTGCGGTCGATTCGGCGATCGCGAGGGTTCGCCCGTCGCGCAGGACGATGGTTGTTTTCGATGCGTTTCGTGCGACGACCGCGGATGGGGATGTGACGAGAGTCGCGACGCGGGCTGCCATGCGGCGCGGGTTGCGGAATTCTCCGTCGATGACCCACGCGCCGTCCATCATGCGCGCTGGCAGGCCCTCGCTCTCGAGTGTGGCGCGGTCCACGGCGTGGGGGTCGTCGGCTGCGGCGGCGGCGAGGTCGATGACCGTTTCGACCTCGCTCCAGGACGGCACACGTGCGTATGGCCTGTCGGGAACGTGGAGGTATTCCTCGGCGAGTTTCGGGTCGGCGTAGGCGGCTAGGTCGGCGGCGTCGGTCCAAGCTGCTTTGGCGACGATGTCGTGTTCCGCGCCGCCGTGGAGGCTGGCCTCCTGCAGCAGCAGAGCGAGGCAGACCGCGATCAGGGAGCTAACGAAGTCGAGCGCTTGACCGGGCACGTCCTCCTGCTCTGCTGTATCCGGCACCAGGGTGCGCGTCAGGTCGCTGAGGTCGGAGCGCCACGCCTCGTCGGTGCCCCATACCGCGGCGGCGAGCAGCACCAGGTAGGTGCGGGTGACAAGCATCCGCAGCTCGAGCGGTGGGCGCGGTGTGGCGGTCGCGGCGCGTGTCCACCGGCGGGCCCAAGACCGATACTGAGCCCGCTGTGAAGCGGGAATATCTGGGGCGAGCCGCGCAGAGCGGGCTGAGGCGGCTTCGGTCAAGTCTTCGACCGCGTCGTCGCTCTCGCCGTCCGCCAGCTCGGTGTCGTTGACGTCAGTATCGACGGACCAGCCGGTGGCCGCCAGGCCGGGAGTGGCAAGTACGCCCGGAAATAGCAGTCCGGTGAGGTGCGGGCCGAGGCTGCGTTCCACGGACTCCAGCCATATGCCCCACCGTTCGTCGGGCGGCATGGCGGCTGTGGTGGCACCGGTGCCTGCGCGCAAGGCCGAAGCCCCGGTGGCCGGCTTGTGCTCCTGGACGTGACTGAGCATTCGGAGCAGGTCGGCGTTGAACCGGCGCGCGAGAACCTCGTCGGTCAAGACGGTGTCGTCCTCGGCGATGAGTGTCATCCGCGGCTGATTGGTGGTGTCGTCGCGGGGCCGGCATCGGGCTGTGTCGGTGAGGAAGACGACGGGGGAGACGAGACGCTCGCCCGGTAGTTCGGCTCGGGCGCGGACCGCTCCGCCGAGCGCTTCCGGCGCTGCGAGCGCGACGACTTGGGTGGCTCTGCTGGTGGCGGTGAAGACGTGCAGGGCTGTCCAGGTTCCGGGGGTGCCGTCGGGGGAGGATTCGATGGTGATCGGCACGCTTGTGGTGGTGACGAGCTCGACCGAGATCGTGTGCTGTATTCGCCGCGCGCCGAGCACGACGAGCGCGTACTGCTGACGCGCGTTTGCGTTAACAGGGATCGTGTTGTTTCGCATGATGGTCGCGCGGTCGGCAGCTGTGCCTTCTGGCAGTAGGGATGCGGGCACCGGCATCGTGGTGACGAGTTCGCAGTTGCCACCGTCCGCGGTGGTGGCGAGGAGCGCGGCGGCGCTGAGGTTGGCGCTGCCGGTCATGGCGATCGTCGTGTCGTCGACGGTCCATTCGACGAGCTTGCCGTGCCGGGTACGTCCCTCGTCCAGGTAGCGGAACCGGGTGAGAGCGACGGATGCGGTGGCGGCGGCGAGGGCTTCCCCCGAGTACTGGGAGACTTGTTCCTGGAGTGCCAGGTCGACCTCGCGCGGCTGCAGCCTGTCGATCAACGACTGGACGCCGCGGGCGCGTGCGTCGAAGAACGGCGCCGTCATTCGCAGCGAGCGCACCGGCCCGGCTGGCAGCTGCCCGAGCAAGGAATGCCGCAGGTTCCCGAAGATTTGCAGGTCAGGTAGGGAGCTGTCGAGCTCGCCCGGGGTGATCCAGTGTCCGACGTGGGTCACGGTGTCGGCAATCCAGGACGGCATCTTGACTACTTGGGGCAGCTCGGCGAGCCATTCACCGACGTCGCGCATGGCCGCCGGCCCTTGGTGCCGGGAAGCTCGCAGGACGAGCCACAGCTCGTGGTTGTGGCCCCAGCCGGACATGGTTGGGTTCCCGGAGCCGATCGCCGCCCAGACGTCGTCGTCACCGGCCAAGATCACGACCTTCGGATGAAACGCCCCGCCGCAGCTGACCTGGGCGTGCTGATAGGCCCGGCCCGCCTGCCGGACGTCAACCGCCTCGTGCACGGCGTTGCCCGCATCGCCTAGAACGGTGACGCGAGCACCCAGCGCGCGAGCGGTCGGCACGCAGTGCCGCTCGAAGAAGACCAGGTCGAGGGTGTAGCCGGTGACGAGACACTCGCGCAGTGGCGCTCCGTCGGCTCGACCGTCCCACTCCTGCAGCAACGACAGCGGGGAATGGAACTGGTAGGCGATCTGGTTCATGCCGCCAGCTCCAGTACCTGCGCTGCCAGTGGTGTGATCACGAGACCGGTGTCGCTGCGCTCGGCAAGATCCAGCTGGCGGGCGATGAACTCGAACTGATCGACGCGCAGCCCGACGTTGCCGGCGCCTTCGGTGCCGGCCGCGTAGTACTGGCCGTTGCGTTCGTGCAGTTTGGTGAACAGCTTCATCCGCCCCTGGGCGTCGAGCCGGAGTTTGCGTAGCGCGACTCGTCGGGACTGCGCGAGCATGTCGTCGACGAAGGCCCGCGCAAGCTCGGCCATCGGCTGACCTTCGTGCTCACGGTGACGGTAGGCCACCCAGTGCGGATCGAGGAACTGCTTCCGTTCGGGGTAACGGCCGAGGAAGGCGGCTTGGCTACGGCCGGAGAGCTGGTTCTTGCGCTGACCCCCGAAGAGCAGCGCGGCCAGGTCGGCCGTGACGGCGGTGTGGCCGTCGCGCACTTGCCGTTCGGCTGGGTTCGGCTCTCCTTCTGCATCGACGAGGCTCGGGCACCCTGCCAGGAAGGCTCGCACTGTCGTGGCCGGCACTTCGGCGGAGATCCACTGGTAGAGGTCGTCCTTGGTCGCCGAGCCGCGCGTGGTGACCTGCTCGACCAGTGCTGCCCACAACCGCCGCCAGGCTCCGACGGACAGTCGCCGCAGGAGGGTGCCGCGCCACGCTTGGGCGCGGTCTTCGGCCGACAGGACGGGGTCGGTTCGGATCCGGTTACCGTAGGCGACGCAGTCGTGAAGGGCCTCCGACCAGCTGGAAGCGTCTGGTTGGAGCATGGCTGAGCGAGCCAGGATCCGTAGCGTGGATCGTCGGGTTCGGTCGTTGCCTGTCCATTCCTGCGGGTCGTGCCGGCCGTCGCGGGAGGCGGTGATGAGGTCACGGAGCGGCTCGAGGTCCGCGGCTTCGTTCGCGTCCATGGCCAGCCCAGAGAGGTGAGCGACGTCGTCGGGGTGGACTGGACGGTCGTGTGCCAGCTCCAGCAGGGGCCGGAACATCTCCCTGACGGCGGGGGGACACTCGCGGGGGCCGGGCCGCAGGGCGCTGCTGTCCACGGTGACCGTGCCCAAGACGGCGCTGGGCCCGTTGTACTGCGACCAGAAACCCCACGGACGGGGTGAGTAGGAGGCGCGGCCGATTTCGGCGAGTTCGTCGATCTGTCCTCGGCTGACCATGGCTTCGACACAGCCGGCGCCGTGCGCGGCGATCGTCTTGCCGCGGGAAACCAGGGCAAGAGCGACTTCCGACCGTCGGAGAACCGTCTGGCACGTGCGGGTATCCCAGTCCCGTCGCCCTGCGACGTCGGCGAGCGCCCAGTAGAGGGAGTAGTACCGAGCCAGCGTGGTCAGGGTGGACACGCCCGGTACCAGCGTGTCCACCATGCCCATGACCGACGACTCGACTGAGAGCGGGTACCGCCCCGCCTTCAGATCCAGGCCTGGCTCGCACCAGACCGGGCCGACGACCTCGGCCGACATCATCGCAGTCACGGCATTAGCCCGAATCGATGGTGCGTGAACATGATCTTACTGTCGCAGTTCGTGGCCGTTGTGTTTCAGTTGCGTGCTCCAAGGCTGCTGGCCCTGGCTTTGCGTCCACCGCGATGAGCCACGCAGATGTGCGGGCACGCTTGCGGCCCCGGTGCACTGAAGTGTCCGGGGCCGCTGGTCGCGTGTGTTCAGAACGTCGGATGTTCCGGGTCACCGCAGTTGCTTATCGAACCGTTGCCGATCGGCCAGGTTTGGAGTTCGGCTGGGGTGACGAAGTCGTACACGTCGAACTCGATGTTCGCTCGGTACTGCGGGTTCACCCAGCAGGTGAACTCGGTTCCAGACGGAATGGCGTAGCGGTAGCCGCCCAGGACCACCCACGATTCCGGGCCACCGTCGATCCGCAGGACCGCGGCCAGATCCGGGTTGTCCTGTTTGGTGACCTTGTGGGTCGGTGGCCGTGAGCCGTCGCAGGTCGCATCCTCGCCGAGAGCGCCGGATGCCTGCTGGTAGGCGCGCAGGTCGTCGGTGTCCAGGCCCCAATCGATCGCGTAGTGCTTGCTGAGGCAGATGTAGGTTCCACCGTCGGGAATCGAGTGCATCTTCTGGTCAGGATTGGTGACCAGCCAGGCGTGCCCGTCGGTGTCGCGGATCATCTTGCCCAGCGAGAGACCGGTGTCGCCGCCGCCCCCGGTCGGCTGCTGCTGACGGGCGTAGGCGGCATTCTGGCAGATCATGTCGATCTCCCAGACGTAGCCGGTTGGGCGGACACATGCCGGTTTGAGTGTCCGGCCAAGGTCGTCGGCTGCTGGCCTCGCGGCGTAGTGCTCGATCATGATGGGAGAGTCGGGAAGTGATCCCCAGATCAGCGCGTCGCTGACGTCGATGACCACCTGTCCGAACTCCAGCCACTTGAACATCTCGCGCAGGTTCTCCAGGCCTTTGTTGATGCGCACCGCTCCGGCGCCGTCCAGTGCGCCGGTGGCCAGATGGTTGCGCATCCAGGTCTCGATGAGCTGGTAGATGCCTTCGTAGTCGAGGCAGTTGAACAAGGCGACGGCGAAGTCGCGGCTGGTGTTGGCGAACCCGTGTCCACCGGTGAGGCTGTTGTAGCCGTTGTAGCCGTTGTAGGCGAAGGAGAACACCTGTACCAGCTTGTTGCGGATGCTCGGGTCGCTGTACATCTTGTTGGCGCCGAGTTTGTCCAAGACCCAGCCGAGGGTCTTGTCCCCACGGCCACGGCAGCCGAACTCGTCACCGCGTCGCGCCGAGCACTACGTTCGCCGGCAAGCTGTGACGGCCGCTTCGCCGACGCCCAGAGCCCTGCAGGGCGGCACTCTAGTGACGGCTGTGACGGATTTGAACAGGCCAGTCACAGCCGTCACAGGCAATGTTTCCGCAGGTCGATCAACTTCGACGCTGTCACAGCACGTGTGACGGCGTGACGGCTCGCGAGACGGCGGTGTGACGGCTGGCGCCTGTACTCATGAGGGGATTCCTTTCCTGCTTCAGCCTGAGCGGAGCCGAACAGGTCAGGATACGAGTACGCCGCAAGTCGGTTTCCGCAACGGCGTAACGCCGCCCGGTACCCGGTCCGTTGGCTGCGATTGGCTCGCTCGGCTGAGCCACACCGGAACCACTCGCCGGGACTTGGCGCCGGTGAATCCCTCGTCCGGATGGGTCGCCGCAGCGGCCGACGAGCTAAGATTCTCGTTCGAAACGCTCCAGGAACTGACCTGCAGGTTCCTGCCAGCCGATCAGGGGCACGTCGCTGCCG
This sequence comes from Amycolatopsis sp. NPDC104587, assembly GCF_055583645.1. Lineage (NCBI taxonomy): Bacteria > Bacillati > Actinomycetota > Actinomycetes > Pseudonocardiales > Pseudonocardiaceae > Amycolatopsis > Amycolatopsis sp. NPDC104587. The sequence goes on along the minus strand of NZ_JBVJNO010000012.1, from coordinate 69,835 downwards.
ATCATCTCCAGCGCATAGTCGAGGTCGTCGGTGCTCGCCGGTGTCCAGTCGGGCTGTCGCGGACGAATGTGCCAGACGGCTCCTTCTTGGGGCCAGTACAGGGCAAATGCCTGCTTGTCGATATCAGCTCGTGTCATGACGTGCACGCCGTCTAGGCCCTTGGCCATGTCGGTGTTGACTTGCGGGAATTGAGTTCGGTACGACCATGACCGCCACGCGTCGGCGAATGCCAGGTCTATCCTGACTTTGTCGTATGGCAGGGAATCACGGCCCGAGGTGAGCAGGCCGAGTGCGGTCCCCTCCGATACAGCGTTGCGTTGACGCGCCGGTGTGAGTGGCATCGCTTCAATCTAGCCGACGCTGGTGCACAATCGACGGACCTGTCCGTGAGGAGTAGGAAAGTGAACCTGCGGCTCCACGATTACCCGTCGGCGGTCACCTGTAGTGGCTCCAAGTACCCAGAGCGTGCTCAAGTGGCAGGGATCCGCTGGGTCGTGGAGCAACTGGACGCGGTCGGTGGTCAGATTCTGCTCTACGTCCCCAAAAAGAGTGACATCAAGAGAGCAGACCACCACATTGAGAAACTCTCGAAGGTGCCTGGCGTCGTAGTGGGTTCCTGGCAAAGTATGGGCGGGTGGTCCGGCGGCCCTGTGCTCGCAGCGTGGCCCAGTCGCAATAAGTTGGCCGAGATCGCAGACGATCCACGCGTACGCGCGTTGTGCGTCATCCCCTGGGCGGATGGTGAGACCGATGCGTGGCAGATTGCCGCTGATCCGGAAAGGTTGTCCGGGGCCGAGCCCGTGCTGAACGCTGACGACGCTGCGCTGGATCCCGTGGTCAAGGTCGCCTTGGAGCACCTGTCAGCGATGGTTAACCATGCGAACCAATTGGCGGGCGCGCTCGACCATCGGGATGCGGTCGCGGTGCTCCGCATCCTGCACAAGGGAGGCTATCGGCTGCCGCGCGAAGCCGTGTACGCCTGGGCGCTGGCGAACGATTGGCCGGCGCGGGGCGCTGAACGGCTCCGTGAGCTGGCCGGCAAGATCGACGATGGGCGGACGGTGCAGATGAAGGGACCATCGCCGTTCCGGCCGGACGTCTTATCGAGTTGGCGGGCCGAAGCAGGCGAGGACAATTGACTTCCCGCAGCCGGCCGCCGATATGCCCGGCGGCGGGTTTGGAGGCGCCGGAAATGCGGCGACGTGGGGATGTCTGAGGTCGAGAGATGATCAATACCGGCAGCGTGGCGTTGATGCCGCTCGTGGGACGGTCGTCGAGACGCAGGAGCTTCGACTGCATCGTCGGCGACTGCAGGTGCTTGACGAGCTCGGCCGGCAGGGGTGCTCGCCGCCGCCGACCCCGTCGACCATCGGCCAGACCTCGGGCGGCCGTCCGGTGCTGCTGCGTGCAGCGGGCGTACTGTCTCAGCCGCTGCCCAAGCAGACATACGGGCGGCGGAACGGATCCTGGGCTACCACCTGCGCCAAGGCTTGAGCCATCGGGCGGCCCCTGGAGATCTCGCGGTGGAGGCTTACCATGGTCTCCGAAGCCGGTTGATCACCGACCCGGTGCAGCGGGGCGACCACGCGCGCCGACCCACGCAGCAGCAGAGCGCCGGCGAAGCCGAAAAATTCATCACCGAGGCGTGAGCGCGTTGCACCCACATCGCAAGCCACCAGAATGGCCTGCTGCGGACATCGGCGAAGCCGGGCGAGTTCGTAGGCGAACAGGGAGCCGTCGGCCAGTTCGAGGCGGGAGAACATGGTGTTGCCCGTCTCGTTGGTGCCATGGGCGGCCAGATGAGCCAGGCCGGCGCCCTCCATGTGTTCCAACACCTGGTCGACGGTTGCCTGGGGGCCGTCCAAGATCCGCGCGACCGGATGGAACCCGGACAACGCTGAGAGGTCTGCTCGGGATCCCTCGATTGCCGGGCCGCTCACCAAGGTAACCGACTGACTGGTCACGGGTGTTTCTTCGGCGAGTAGCCAAGCGGTTGCGGAAGGGGCGATGACGATCGGTCGTCCGGTGCAGGAGGGCAGGGTGCTCCAGGGCAGAGCGTTCAGAAGTCCGGTCGGCACAATGACCAGCTCGCGGTCGCCGATCACGTCCGTGATGGGCGTTCCGAGGATGTTGTCGAGCAGCGCCGCCCGCTGGGCCGCCGACCGCCGCACTACTTCGGTCAGGGGCTGGGGCAGGTTGTCCGGGGCGAGCGCGTCCACGTCGGCGGAGAGCTCCCGTATCAGCTGTTCGGCCTTGGACAAGGTGTCCAGCTGGACGAGCCTGGTCCGGGACCGCGTCACGACGACGGCCGAGAGCTTGTTTCTGCTGTGGCCCAGGATCACCAGGGCGCGCTCGCCCAGTCGGGCCTTGACCTCGTCGAGGGTCGCCACGGCTCGCGGGAGACCGAAGGGATCGACGGCTCTAGCCGGCGTGATCGCTTCTTGCTGAGCCCGAAAGTAGGCGGATCGCAGTTCAGGAGTCGCGCGATTTTCGCTCTCAGCGTTAGCGAGTTCCCGGGCCAGCGAGCGTAATCGGTGTGCCTCGACGGAGCCGCTGGCCGCGTCGACAGTAGACAACGGCCGGTAGCGATAGGCCTGAGCCCTTGTCCGTTCCAGCCAGCCGAACACTGACCGCGGTCGTCCGTCGGCTAGCGCGAGGTCGACGGCCAGCTGCCCCAGCTCGTACCCGTGCACGGCCACACCGGTCATCAGGTCGAGGCCGCCCAGGCGATCACGGGCTCGGCCGAGCTCCGCCAGCCCCTGGCGAGCCTGAGCGAAAGCGCGCCGGTGATCCCCGCGAGCGACCGCGAGTTCGGCGTGACAGAGTCGCCACAGCATCTTGCGGTCGATCTGGGCCGTGGTACCGGGTGCACGGACGGTTCGAAGCAGGTCAGAGGCCTCAATCGGGGCGTGCTGACCGGCCAGCGCGAGCTGGACACCGAGCATCCGGGCCACCGACGCCTCGTCGGGCAGACCGGCTAATTCCAGGCGCTCGGCCAGGCTGACCGCGTCGTGGACTGATGCTCTCTTCACCCGGTCGCCGGAACGAACGAGCGCGGTCGCTGCGCGCAGCCGGGTCAAGGCTGCGACCTCCGCCCACGCGTCGCTCTTGCGGCGGGCAAGTCGGCGTTGTGCCGATTCAGCGAGGTGCCGCGCCTCTTCTGGCGACCCCAGCAGGAGCTTCGCGGCCGCGTTCGTGAGCTCGGCTTCCGCGAGGTCGTGCCCGGCTTTGCTCGCTCGGAGCTGCGGCAGCAGTTCGTCGAGCACGTTGTCGGCTTCTTCGGCGAGGCCCGCGGCGAGCAACCCCCGTGCCTGGTCGATCAGTAGCCGGGCGAGCCGGTCCGGCTCAGCCTCTCGATACCCGCGCTCGGCACGTTCGTAGCATTGCAGAGCTTGCGGGATATCGGCCTCCAGGAGCGCCAAGTCGCCGAGCATGTGCTGCGCGCGGGCCTCCACGGCCGACAGGCTGGCCTGTCGGGCGAGCCGGGCGCACTTTGCTAGATCTTGACGGGCAGCACGAAAGTCTCGCGTCGTCATTCGGGCCATGCCGCGATTGAGCAGCAAGCTGATCAGTGGGCCGCCAGTTCTCCCGAGTCGTTCCCGGAGCCTGATCGCGGTGTCGTAGTGGGTAAGGGCTTCGGCGGGCCGGCCGAGGCGGTGGAGCAGCACAGCCAGCTCGGTCTCCAGGCTTGGCCTCAGATCTTGTTGGTCGGCCGGTGGAAGCTCGCTCAGAAGGGCCGCCGCGATCTCGAGGTGCGTGAGCCCCGCTGCCGGGCTGCGGCCGTGACCCGCGGCGTTGCCCAAAGCAACGCGCAAGCGCATGCGCTGGCCGGCTGTCGCTGGGGAGGCGGCTTCTTGCAGCTCGTCCAGCGTGCTGGCGAGCATTCGGTAGGTATGAGCTGGGTTGACGGTGACCAGGCGTTGCATCTGATCGATCCGATCGAGCTCAGTTCTCGGTAAGTCGACGGAATCGAACAGCCGGCTGAAGTCGTCGACAGGGAGAGTGGCACGGGGCCCATCGGGTGCGCGGCCGTCGGACCGTTCGAACTCCCGGTAGCGAAGCGATTCGGCTTCGGATTGGTATGCTTCCGAGACTGTGCGGGCGACCGAGGCATCGGTGTTCAGTGCGTCGAGGGCACGAATTCCTGAGTGAAAGCGTCCTAGGCGCGACTGGCCGGTCGACCAGCCGGCGACGAGGTCGGCGTCGAAGCCTTCGAGACCCAGCGTGCGCAGTGCCGTGTCCAGGAGCCACGGAGAGCGTTCGCCCACTTCCGCGGCAAGGTCCCGGAGCAACGTCCGTCGTTTGGTGATTTCCCGGATTGGCAGTTCTTCGGCGATGCCGATCGCTTCTGCGGCTAGCTCATCTGCCAGCCGTCCGCCCAGATCCAGGCCGTAGCGCCGCAACCGCAGGAGGGCGACGACAAGCTCCAGACGATGCAGCCGGTGCGGCTGAGTCTGCGGCAACCGTCGGATCTCCGTCAGCGTCTCGGTGACGAAGGACTTCGCTTCGGCTGCTCGTCCGACCTGTTCGAGTAGTCCTGCGGCGTCCAGAGTGAAGGTGACGAAATCGGCCACGGCGCCGTCGCGGGCTGCCCGGCGACGACCGGCGACCGCGACGTCCAGCGCTTCGACCGGTCGTGCGGTCAGCTTCAAAGCCTGGATCCGGAGTTGCCCCACGAGCGCGGACTCGTCTCGGTGGTAGTAGTCGTGGCCGTTGAGTTCGTGCAGGGCCTCGTCTCCGTTGCCTGCCTCGATGAGCTGGGAGGCCCGGCGGATCACGAGCTTGCGCCGAACTTCGGCGTCGGCCTGCAGCAGGTCCTCGTCGGAGACGCCCAGAGTGGCCGACTTCGATGCCAGGTAGGCCTTCGACGCGGGCGGAAGCTCCTGGACGGACTGGGTGAGGCGGCTCAGCACTGAATCGTCCCAGTGCTGGTCCAAGGTCACCCGGCTTTGGCCGAGCATAAGCCGGTGGTAGAGCTCTTCGGCGCGCGCCACCACACCGGTTCGGCTCCGGTAGAATCTAATCGCCGCTCGGTGGATCTGGTTGATGACATCCGCCTCGTCGGCGGCCAGCCGGCGCAGCATGGTCGATCGGACGTCGGCGCGGTGGATCACCGCCTGCTGCCCGGGCACCCGGGTGACAAGCATCGCCTCTCGGGCGAGCGCTTGGAACAGCGCTTCGGCGTGAGCGTCGTCCCGTACGGATAACCCGCACGGTCGCGCCAACACGTCACGGATCAGCTCGGGCGTGACCCTGCGCAGCGTGAGCCCTGGATGGGCGATCCGCCGGACGTCGGGGTCAGCGATATGGCCCAGAAGCCGCCGGTACAGCTCACCTTCGATCGTCCCGCGATGGAGGGCGATGTCCTGCAGCGCGCTGTCCCGCGGCGCGGAGCGCAGCACCGCGGCCGCGAGGTGCAGCGCCAGCGGGCTGCCACCGACCATGTCGACGACTCGCAGCGCCTCGTCTCGGCCGAACTCGCCCGGCAGCAGCTGGGAAAGGAGTTCGACCGCCTCGTTCGCCGGCAGTCCGATCAAATGGATCTGCCGGCCGCCGAGCCACGGAACCGGGGCCCGGCCCGCGATGATTAACTCCGGTCGTCGCAGCTGGATCTGCAACTCTGCGAGGAGGTCGCCGACGAGCTGCTGAATGGGTAGGTCACGTCGCTGGACCTCTTCGAAGGTGTCGAACACGACGATCGTCCGCCGATTCCCGGCGAGGTCGGCCAGCTCGGCCACCAAGCTCGGCAGCGTCGACCCCAAATCGCCGTCTGGGCCCGGACGGCCGGCTCCGCGTCCGCTGATCCTCATCAGCTCGTGACACCGCGTGGCGAGCGCCGCCGCGGCGTCTTGGCCTACGGTCGGCTCGGCAAGCTGTGTGGTGAGCTGCCGGGCGATGGCGGCCACCAGGCTCACAGGCTCAGCCGGTTCCAGCACGCTGTTGTCGAAGTTGAGGTAGCCAATCAGCGTGCCGTCGCGGTCGGCCCCGGCGAGGAGGTACCGCGCGGCCAGCGCGGACTTGCCGATCCCGCCAGCGCCGTGCAGAAGCAGTGGACCGAGCCCGCCGCGGAACTGGTCCGCCATTTGCCAGAGCACGTCCTGACGTCCGACGAAGTGCTCTCCGGCCAACGCCCGCAGGGGCTCCAGGAGCTCACCCCGGCCAAGCTCCCGGACCAGCTCGTTCGTGTCTGGGGTCGGCACACCGGAGTCGCCCAGCCATCTCGCGAGCCAGGCCACCGCCCGGAGCCGGGACATCGGCAGGGTGTCGAGGTCGACGGGCGAGCCGCCGCCGACGTGGTGGTCGATCGCCCATTGGCGATCGTCTTCCGGCCGCTGGGCGATCGCCTTCCAGGCCGCGCGCACCCGGTCGGCGTTGGCCCTTCGAACAGCAGATCGGCGCACGGCATCGTGGAGTGCCCAGTGTCGGTGCCCGTCGCCGGTGCGCACGCGCGCCGACTCCGAAAATAGCTCTGCGCCGTCGGCGTGGGCCAGCTCCTCGCTGGTTCCTAGCCATGGCAGCTCGTAGTGCGACAACAGGGCCGCGCGTAGCCGGAGCTCCTCGATTTTCGCTGTCATGATCCGGTCCCGGGCCCGAAGTGGGCGTGGGCCGTGCGGCTGGCGGCCGCGCCCAGCAGCCGCAGATCGGTCAGGTCCGCTTCGGCGACGACCCGGTCGACGAGCTCAGCCAGGTGCTGTTCGGGCAGCTCCCGGCCGATGTGCTGGGCGATGCCTCTGAAAAAGCCGTGAACGTGAGCCCACGTGAGGTCCGCGAGCTCCTCGTGTCGGAGTACCTCGAGCACAGCAGGGGAGAAGTCACCTGGATGGCCGGTCACGATCAGCCGCGTCTTCGGCAACTGCCCAGCCTCGACCTCCTTGGCAAGCTGCGCTACAGCAATACGGACGGCGGGCTGCACCGTCGGACGGTCCAAGCCATCGACGAAGATCCAGCGCAAGCGACGGGGGAGCTGGGCGTACCGGCCGACGAAAATGTTGACGAGCTCGCGCGCCTGTCGGGACTCTTCAGTGTGCGGATCCACCTCAAAGTTCGCGGCCAAGCCGAGCCTGGTGGCCAGGATCGTCATGAAGCCTGCCAGCTCCACCCGGTCGTAGAACTCGTCTTCCATGTCGATAACTAAGAAATCGCAGACGAGAGCGGGATCGTTGGCGATGTGGCCGATGAGGTGCCGGCTGTAGGACTTCCCGCTGCCTGGCTCACCGGTGATCGAAAGCACGGGATAGTCGTACTCAGCCAGATCTCGGAGATGGGCGCGAAGCTCGCGCCTGTCGAGCAGGGCCCGGGCGCAGCCGGGGCCCAGCAGGTGCGACAGGTGTCGATCCGCGGAAGAGTACCAGTTCGCGCCGGAAACGCGGGCGGCGAGGACGGTGTCAAGCGCCCCCGCAGTGGCGGGCTTGCGGCACTTCACCAGATCGATCAGCTCATCGAGCTTCCCGGCATCGGCGCAGTCGCGCGTGATCACCGGCCACAACGCACCGGCCTTCTGATCCCAGTGGATCTCCTGCGGCGGCAGGCCCACCGTGGTATAGATCTCGATGAGGTCGTCGACGCGGTAGTAGGCGTCGCCGAGCGTCTTGTGCAGCAAGCGCGCAGTCGCGTCGTGCCACTTGGGGTCGTCGATCCAGCGGGTCATGCTACGCCTGCGCGAGATCCACGCCGAGTTCGACGAGCCGTTCGGTCACCCGGCTCGCCCGACGACCTTGGTTGCGGAAGGCCACCCCGTCCTCGCCGTTCGTACGGACCCATTGGTGGTGCAGTGCGATCACCCGCCAGTCGCGGTCGAACACCGGCGATCCCGACGATCCGGCTTCGGTGTCTGTCCAGTACTGGATGACGTCGTCGTCGACGTGCCGGACCAAGTTGTGGTGCAGCGCGAGCTTTTTGGGTAAGCCATGCGGATGCTGGACGATCGAAACGCGGTCACCGACCGTGACCGGCGGGATCGCGGTCAGGGAGAGGATCGGCACATCGTCGGGCAAGGGCGCAGAGACCGAGACGACGGCGAAATCATGTGCGGATTCGCCCTTGATCGAGGCCGGAGTGCACTCCACGGCCAATGGCTCGAGCAGCGTGCCGTCGGTGCCAAGCTCGTAACGGAACTCGGCCAGCACCCGGGTTGCCGGCGACTCCTTGTCCGCATCGAACAGCACGTGATGGTTCGTCAGGATCGTTGAGACGCCGATCCGGAACCCGGTGCCGTGGAAAAGCCGGGATCCGTGGGCGACGGTCAGTCGGCAAACGGCCTGCGAACAGCGAAGGCCGCGTTCGAGAAAGGAAATGTCGAGCAAGGTTTCTTCGTCGGCGAATATCTGCCGTTCGGTGTTGTCGCCGGTGAAGTTCCGCCAGCGGGTATCGGTCGCCGCGAGCGTCGACGGCCGGTCGGCGAGGAGGTCCGCGCCGAGTACCGGAGCGTCCCCGAGCAATTCGCCGATTCGTCGACCGAGCGCGGCACGGCGCTCCACTGCTAGCGAAATGAGCTGTCGTATGACGAGTTGCGCGGCGGCTTCGTTCAGGACGTCGAACCACATGCGGTGGGCGGGCTGCCCCCAGGCGACGGCCGTGGGCGGAACACCTGATTCGACGGCCAGGGGCTCGATTTCCTCTGGGCGATAGAACGCCGAGCCCAGCACCTCGCGCAGCTCGCGCAGCCGCGGATCGGTCCAGTCGAGCGGGTAGCCATCCAAAAAATCCGTCATGCCTGCGCAACCTCTCTCGGATCCCCCGGCCGATCGGCTCCACAATAGCGGGGGCCGCGGATCGCGGTGCACGTCACCCGTCGGCGCCCGTAACGTCGTCTCCGCCGGGGATGGACGAATGCGGTGTCTTGCCCGTCGACTGTCTTAATCCACGGCCCATCGCCGCATGACTGGCCCCATACTTACACCATGAGGAGCTTACCGGTGCAGGTCAGCCGAGTATGTGATGAACCCCTGGATGTCGTCCTCGTTGGCGGCGCAGCTGGTCCAGCAGCCTCTTCGCCCGGATGATGATCGATGCGCCCTCGGGTACCCCGGCAGCTGGCTCGAGGCGCGCAAACTGATGAACGAGGCCGCCGCAGAGAACGCTGATGAGTTGGCTGAGAGCGGCGCTTACCAGCTCACACTGGTCGATGCGGCGGACAGCCCTACAAGCATTTCAAGATCGACCGGTGGCCAGTGGTCGCGTATCTCAGTGTCGGCTTGGCGCACCGCCCGTGCTCGGCGGTCGCCAAGGTGGCTGGCTGGGGAAGCGACCAGTCGAGGGTGCCGTCGTCGCGTTAAGTAGGTCGCCAATCTACGGCATTCACTCAAGCTGCAGGTCGGTGGCGAACTTCAGGTTGGGGTTATAGATCAACTTGGTCCTCGGACACAAATACGTGGGACATTTCTTGCTCGCAGCCGATTCGTCCAAGCTACAGGTCAGGGAGACTTCAGTGCGGGGAAGCTTCGGCGGGGAATTGTATATCCCCGGCCGTGATTGCTGCTCGAAGGATGGGGCACGTGCGCGCCGGTTTTCTTTGAAATCGAGGAGCCAGAGCCCAGTGAATGTATAACGATTTATATACTCGAGCGTGCGGCGCAAATCGAACGTGCGTTCTAGTGCGACTGCGCTGATGTCGAGAATTGGCCGGTGAACCTAGGGAGAGCTGTGGCGTAGTTGTTGTCGAGCGAGCCACCGGTTGCGCTTGGTGAGTGGGCAACAGCGATCTTGCTTGGGAGATCGGCGGCTACGACCTGGCTCGGTTCGTAGCTTCACGGCCTCGACGGGACGTAGTCGGCACGCCGGTCGGGAGGCCGATCCCGACGTCGGGTAATTGATCACCGCAGCGACCCGGTGAAGGCGATTGCGTCGCAATGCACGTTCGTACCTTGATCGCTGTAGTCGTGGATGCGGCTGAGGTGGTCGCCGCACCCACGACTACAGGGTCAGTGCTTCGCTCCTGCGCCGCGGAGTTCGCCGGCGATGAGGGCGAGCCCGCTGATTGTCATCAGCCCGTCGAGGACGAGCGGACCAATGGCTGCGGCGATTGGGTCGTAGTGCCATGCGATGAGGACCGCGTGGATGTGGCCGTACGAGATCGCGAAAGATCCGAACGCCACGATCGACCCGATGCCGTAGCGCACTGCGCTCCAGAACCACGTCCGTCGCCAGAACGCCCTGGTGAGCACCTCGACCGTGAGGATCAAGGCGATCGGCCACACGCTGGCGCCGATCTGGGGACCCAGGCCCGGTGCCCACCCTGTCGGCTCCGAATTGGCGGGCAGCCAGGTGTGGAGGACGTTGGCGGCGATCGAGGTGAGCGAGCCGAACACGAACCCGAGCCAACTGACCACGATCCCACCAGTGCGTCCTCCATCTGGTAACGAGGATTCCGGCTCGCGCGGCTGGTGCTGCGGCGCGCAGGACTCCAGCTGGAGCCCCAGTTCGCCAGCTGGCAAGACTGACGTACGGCCCTGTGTCTGCTCGGGGCGGCTGGTCGCAGGAACTATTGGCGGACGACCTGGTGCACCAGTTTCGCCAACGGATCGACCTAGCGCGGGCTGACCATCGCCAGCTCCGGCTTGGGTCTGGCGCCCACGGTGAGCGCCGGTCGTCCGGCTGGTGACGTTGACCGGCGGTGCCGTCACCGAAGCCAGTCCATTTGGCGGGCCCGATCTGGTTGCCGACCCGTGGGCGGGTTCGCCAGCTTCGACCATGGGACCAGCGGAGCTGGCGATCGGTCGTTGCGGAGCTGTTTCGGGCGCGTTCGCGGCGCCGGTGGCGTTGATCCTGTCGATGGCTTGGCGGATGTAGTGCGGGCTGAGCCCGGTGGCGTCTGACAGCTTGCCTCGACCAGGCTTGCGTTCGCCTTGCTCTCGTGCGAGCTCGTACTGAGCCAGGACCTGCTCGACGGGGTCGAGGTCCGCGGGGGTAGTCACCCAGCACCTCCGAGCCGGGCGAAGTCGCCATCGCCCTCGCTCGTGGCGACCCAGCCTGCGAGAGGCGACCGGGTTGCGCGCGCGCCGAGGTCGATCGCCTCTGCTTCCAGGGTTGCGAACTCGGCCAATGGGTGCGGCTCTCCGGTGAGTGCGGACAACGCGGCCGCGACTTCGTGGATGGTTGCCGACGTGTAGGTCAATGTCACTCCGCCGCGGTCGCTCGAGGCCCCTGGGCCCGCGTGCCCGGCGTAGGCGGCCGCGACCGCGTAGCCGAAAGAGCGCTCCACCCAGGTCAGCGTCGTGTACCGCAGCCAATGCGCCGTGACGTGGAGTGTTTCGGCCCACGGCAGAATCCGCCAGATCCGGTTCCAGAACGTTTGGTAGTGGTGGTAGCGGAGCGGGGTGCCGTTGCGCAGTCGCAGTACCTGGTCATCCGGCGCGCGGCCTGGAACACGGGAGCCGATGTGCTCCAGCAGCGCGTTGAGCAGAGTCGGTGAGACGGGTTGTCGGCGGCTTTTGCCGCCTTTCTCCCGCAGCAGAACGGTGAGGTCCATCGGGTTGAGGTCGCGACGACGCAGGTTGAGCGCGCCGCCGGCGCGGCAGGCGGTCTCGCTGTGCAGCCGCAGCACGAGGCTGTCGAGGAGCGGGTCGGGGCCAAAGCTGGCGGCGGTTCCGTTGATTTCGGTGAGTTCGCGTGGAGTGAGAGCCCTTCGGCTCGTGTTTCGGTGCTTGCTGTTCTTGATGGTGGCGACCGGGCTGTCCATGAAGGTGATCAGCTTGTCGTCGGCAGCGCACCGGTAGAAGCACTTCACAGCGTCGATGAAGAGAGCCCTGGCCCCCAGGCCGGTGGAGCCCTGGGGTTTTGCTGCTGCACGCTGCTGAACCAGGTTGGCCAGCTGGTTGATCTCCGAGGCGCGAGGTTCGTCGATCCGCCGGTCGCCCCACTCCTCGACCAGCACCTTCCAGTAGAACTTCCAGGTCACGCTCGAGGTGTCCGGCGTCGTCTTCTCGACCTCGGGAGCGTACTCGGCGAACGTCGGCAGCACCTTGGGTTTGGCCAGGTCGACGACGCTGTCGAGGGAGAGACCGAGCTTGGCGAGCACAATCTCGGCAGCCGCGGCGACGGCTTGCTCGTCGATGGGTGCCGCGCTCATCGGCAGCCTCCCAGCAGGTTGGCGTCGTGATGGGGCGCGAGCAGGTGATCGAGCTCAGGCATCGTGTAGACGACGAGCGTGTCGTTGTCGGTGCTGGCGGCGAGCAAGAGGCGGTCGCCCTTGGTGATTCCGCACCTTGCGCGCATCGGTGCGGGAATACGGATCTCGCGCCGGGGCGTGAGGCGGTACCAGCCGGTTGCCGCGCGGCGGTACATCCCGACGCCGGCGCCGACGGTGGTGAGGACGAGGGTGTCGTCGACGGTCCAGCCGAGCGCGTCAACGATCGAATGCTCGCAGACGCGGCCGGAGCGATCGACGCGCGCGATCGCGTAGGTCCACGCCGCCTCATCCGGGGTCGACGGCACTTGGGCGAGCGGGGGAGGGGCGGCTGTGGTCCCTCCGCGGCGACGTTCGGCCCGAGGGGGAACGTCGGCGGGTACTAGGGCGGCAACGAGGCGCTCAGACACGGACCCACCGCCGTCGACCGAGGTCAAGCGCCTGACCGTCAGCGATCAGGCAGCTGCGGGGTGGAGCCGAAACGCCGTTTCGGTGGTGATGGGTCGCGCAAAACGCAGACTTAGCGGTCGGTCACCCAGCCTACGGCTTCGACCTGGTTTTCCGGTGCCAACGTACGCAGATTTCGGGGCTCCCGCCTGCGCTGACCGGGTTTGCCGAGGAAGTCCGGGGTCCCCGGCGGGCGCGGTGGCCAAGGTCACACCCGGCTCCCGCCGCCGCGGCCCCGCCCGAGGGCGCCGCGTGGCCGGCCGTCCCGACGGGCCTCCGGCGAGACCGGAGGAATCGACGGAATACGGCGTCCCACGCCGATGAATCGTCTGAAAATCGGTCGAAAAGCGCGGCCGCCGACTCCGCAGAACGGACTTATACTCTCTCGATGCGCGAAAAGTTCCACGGCGAATTGGCCGAGCTGGGTGAAGAGCTGAAGTTCCTGTGCCGCCTGGCGGCGGAATCGATGCGCCGCGCCAGCGCGGCGTTGCTGACGGCCGACTTGCCGTTGGCCGAGCGGGTTCTCGGCGCCGACGACGATCTCGACCGGGCCCGCGTCGAATGCGAGTCGCACGCCCAGTCGCTGCTGGCGCTGCAGGCGCCGGTCGCCGGAGACCTTCGCACCGTCCTGGCGGTGATCTATTGCGCCGAGAAGTTCGAGCGAATGGGTGATCTCGCCGCGCACATCGCCGACACCACCCGTTTCACCCATCCCGAGCGGGCCGTTCCGGCCGAGCTGGAATCCGTGTTCTCGAAAATGAGCGACACCGCGGCGGGGATGGCCGACCGGCTGGCCGAGAAGATCTCCGGCGAGTCGGCGGGCGCGTTCACCGAACTGGACGAGACCGACCAGGTCGTCGACGCGCTGCACGCCGACGTCCTGCACCGGATCACCGAGAACGAGTGGCCGCACGGCGTGCAGACCGCGACCAGCCTGGCTCTGCTGGCGAGGTTCTACGAGCGGTTCGCCGACCAGGCCGTCTCGGTGGCCAAGCGGCTCGAGTTCGCCGAGTCCGGGGACATCCCCTCGCTCCAGGGCTGAGGGGCGCGCACTTCGCGGAAAGCGCCGCACCGGCGGCGGCCGCCGCCTAGGATCGGCACGGCTCGGGCCGGAGGTGCCGGCGGAACGCCGTGGAGGGCAGGCATGACCCCCTTTGCCGTGACGACCATCGAGACCGCCCCGCGGGTGCTGCTGCTCGTCGTGGGTCTGCTCGGCCTGGTCTTTTCGATCAAGGGCCGCGCCCGGGGCGGCTCCGGACTGCTGGTCGGCGCCTTCGTCGTCCTGCTCGTCACGACGGCGGCGGGCATCGTGTGGCGGTTCGTGTCGCTGGACGCGGCGTCCTGGATCAGGTCCGGGAACCTGACGGCCGGCGACCTCAGCTTGATCTTCATGGGGGTCGCCGTCCCGCTCGACGTCGCCACCGTGCTCGCCTGGCTCCTGGTCGCGCTCGCGGTGGTCAAGAGCGGCCGCCTGACCCGGCAAGCCGCCGCGCCATACCCGGGACCGGCCGGCTACCCGATGGCCGCGCAACCCGGCTACGTCCAGCCCGGCTATGCCCAGCCTGGCCAGCCGTACCCGGGCTCGCCGACCCAGCCGCCGGGCTGACCGGAAAGCGGGCCGCCTCCCCTCGGTCCGGGGGAGACGACCCTCCCGTGCTCAGCCGCGAGCGGCGGCCACCGCGGCCGCGGCCGGCTGGCCGGTGGCCGGCGGCATCAGCTTCGGGTACTCCTTCTGGAACTTCTCGATCATCGTCGCGGTCGGGACGATCCGGTTCGGGTTGCCCTGGCTCGTCGCCTGCTTCTCACCCCAGGCGCCCGCGGCCTTGCGCTGGTCGGGGGTGCCGTGGCTGTGGAAGCAGTCGCCGATGGAGGCGTCCAGGTAGGTGACCTCCTGCTGGGTGCGGGCGTCCCACGCGAAACCCTTGGCGTGCGCGACGAAGTAGCCGCCGTAGGCGTCCGGGCCCATCTCGGCGGACTCGTTGCGCGGGTAGTTCTTGTGGGCGAAGTCGACCTGGTGGCCGTACTCGTGGCCGACCACGGACTCCACCGAGACGTCGTCGAAGCCGAGGAGGTTGACGGTGTCGAGCAGGCCGTCACCCAGCGCCACGCGCTTGCCGCCGAGGCTGTCGGCCGGGGCGGAGAACGCGTTCAGCGTGATCAGCGGGTTGCGGCCGCCCTGCAGCGCCGGCACTTCGTAGAGCACCTTGGTGGCGAGCGCGGCGGCGGCCTTCACCTTCGCCGGCGCGAGGCCCAGGGCGAAGGTCTGCGCCATCTTCGCCTGGCTGCCGAGATCGGTGCCCTTCCAGGCGACGAGCTGGATGTTCCAGCTCTCGATGTCCCAGAAGCCGCGCAGCTTGTCGATCGTGGTGGTGGCGCGCGGGGTGTACTGGCCGTCGGTGCCGAAGACCTGCGGGGTCTTGTCGGACGCGACACCCTGGACGTAGAGCTGGCTGAGCCCCGACAGCGCGTCGAGCGCCTGGCCTTCGAGCGGGGTCAGCTGGGAGGCGAGCTTGTTCGCGTAGGTCAGCAGCGAACCCTCGGTGCAGCCGGGGATCGGGCCCGCCGCGGCGCGGCTCTGGGGGCCGTGCTGCGGGATCGGTGACTCGATGAGCCGGTCGACGCCGCGCAGCGCGTCCGCGGGCAGGCCGTTGTAGAGGTCGATGACGTTCTGGTACAGCTGCGCGACGTCCTGCTCGACGGTGGCCGGCGCGGCCGCGGCCGGAACGGCGGTCGCGAGCGCGAGCGCCGCCACGGTGCCCGCCGCCGCGAGTGTCTTGCCGAGGAATCTGGTCCGGTTGGGCAAAATGGGTCCCCTCTTCGGTTCCGGTTCAAGATCACGAAGCATCGCCACAGTAGGGCGGTGGTTGGCGGCCGAACCGGCGCCGGGACAAGAACCCCGGAATGGCCCACGCCGTTCGAAGGGTTCTCGCCCTGCAGACATCGGCCGAAAGTACTAGGCGGTCCGGACGGCGTTCCGGCCTGCGACGGCGCCATGACCGGTGGGGGCCAGGCGTCCGGCGAGCGGGGACTTCGGCGGCCGCGGCCCACCGCACCGGCTGGCGCCCGGCCGTGGTGACCGTCGCCGGCGGACCGGCGGCCGACCGCTCCGCCGGACCTGCTGATCCGCTACCGCGACGGGACCACGGTCAGCGCTCGGGGAGCGCACGCCGACGATGTCGCCCAGCTCGCCGACCGGCCCGGCCGGCCGCTGATCACGCGGACGTCAGGTCTTCGGGCGGGACCCACAGCGGCGCGGTGTCCGCGTGGTCGGGGTGCAGCCACCGCCGCTGGTCCGCGGTTTCCCGCGCGACCCGCAGGTAGGCCTGGACGGCTTCCGGCTGCTCACCCTCCCGCCAGGCCAGTGACCACGCGTAGACCGGCTGGAGCTCCCGCGGCCGGTGGAGGGGAATGCCGCGGTCGGCGTAACGGCGGGCATAACTGTCGAACTCGAGCAGGTACGCGCTGTCGCGGGCGCGGCTCAGGGCCGCGTGGCAGTTGTCGAACGTGCCGGGGTTGCCCAGCCAGCGCAGGGCGAGGCCGGTGTGCTGCTCCCACGAGCTCAGGTAGCGCCCGTGCACGTTGTACAACGTCGTGCCGGGCGCGTCCGCGAAGACTTCGAGGGGCCGCTCGTGCACCGACGCGGTTTCCCGCCTCGGGTCGCCGGGCCGGCCGACCAGCCAGAACGGCTCGAGCCGGAGCAGCGTGTGCCGCCACCCGGCCGGGTGATCGGCCTTGAGGGTGGTGGTGACGCGCAGGACCGCGACGTCGAGGTGGCCCTCCAGCAGCGCGGCGAGCTGGCGGGCGCTGTCCATCTGGCTTTGGACGAGCCGGACGCCGGGATGGGCGGCGAGGAACGCGTCGGCGACCACCCGGCTCGTGTCGAGCTCGAAGATGTGGGCGATCCGCAGGTGGTCCGGGGCGGGCTCGTTCAGCATGTGGTCGGCGGTGGCCAGCAGCTGCCGGGCGAGGTGCAGGAACCGCTCGCCGCGCGGGGTCAGCGCGACGTGCCGGCTGTCGCGCACCAGCAGCGGCGCGCCGACGTCGGCCTCGAGCTTGCGGATCTGCTTGGACAGCGTCGGCTGGCTGATGAACAGCCGGGTGGCGGCCCGGCCGAAGTGCAGTTCGTCGGCGACGGTGACGAAGTACCGCACCAGCCTGAGATCGAGGTCCATCCGGGCCTTCCCGCGCACGAAGGGTGAAGCAGTGCGTCAACGATGCCACTGCGGCTATCGATGTGGACCCGACAGGTCTTGGACGCCGGGGCCGCGGGTCGTGTTGGCTTCGGGAAACCCCCCGAACTGGAGGATCCGATGGCCGACCCGGGCACCCCCGTCGTGTTCATCCACGGTCTGTGGCTGCACGCCACCTCGTGGAACCCCTGGATCGACCACTTCCGGGCGGCGGGGTACGCGCCGGTCGCCCCCGGCTGGCCGCACGAGCCCGCCACGGTCGAGCTGGCCCGGGAAAACCCGGACGCCGTCGCCGACACCTCGATCGACGACGCCACCGCGCACTTCGCCGAGATCATCGCCGGCCTCGACCGGCCCCCCGTGATCATCGGGCACTCCTTCGGCGGCCTGATCACCGAGAAGCTGCTGGGCCAGGGCATCGGGCTGGCCGGCGTCGCCATCGACCCCGCCCAGATCAAGGGCGTCCTGCCGCTGCCGCTGGCGCAGCTGCGCGCCGGCCTGCCGGCGCTGGGCAACCCCGCGAACCTCCACCGGTCGGTTTCGTTGACGGAGAAGGAGTTCCGCTTCGGCTTCGGCAACACCCTGACCGACGAGGAGTCGGCGGAGCTGCACCAGCGCTGGACGATCCCGTCCCCGGCCCGGCCGCTGTTCCAGGCCGCGGCGGCGAACTTCGTGCTGCACTCGCAGGCCCAGGTCGACACCCACCGCGCGGACCGCGGCCCGCTCCTGCTGATCTCCGGCACCGCGGACCACACCGTGCCGGACGTGGTGACCCGGTCGACGCTCAAGCAGTACCGCGACTCCACCGCCGTCACCGAGCTGAAGCAGTTCGTGGGCCGGGGCCACTCGCTCACGGTCGACAGCGGCTGGCGCGACGTCGCCGACGCCGTGCTCGCCTGGCTGCGCGAGCACGGGCTCTGAGCCGGTGGACCTCGGACTGGACGGCGCGGTCGCCGTGGTCACCGGCGCCGGCCGCGGCATCGGCCTCGCCGTCACCGAAGTCCTCGCCGGCGAGGGTGTCCACGTCGTGGCCGGGGCCCGCCACCCGGGCCCGGACCTGGACGTCCTCGCCCGGGCGGGGAAGGTGCACACCCTGGCCGTGGACCTCGGCACCGCCGACGGGCCGGGCAAGCTGGCGGAGCTGGCCCTGAGCGAGTTCGGGCGGATCGACATCCTGGTCAACAACGTCGGCGCGGTCACCCCGCGGCCGAACGGCTTCCTGCTGGTCACCGACGACGAGTGGACGCGGTCGGTGACGCTGAACCTGCTCAGCGCGGTCCGGGCCACACGCGCGGTGCTGCCGACGATGGTGACTGCCGGCCGGGGCAGCATCGTCACGATCGCCTCGGTGAACGCGATCCTGCCCGACCCCGGCGTGATCGACTACAGCGCCGCGAAGGCGGCCTTGGTCAACTTCACGAAGTCGGTGTCGAAGGAGTTCGGCCCGCGGGGCATCCGCGCCAACGCGATCAACCCGGGCCCGGTCGCGACGGACTTGTGGCTTGGCAGCGGCGGTGTTGCGGAAACGATCGCTGCCACGACGGGCGCGGATCCTGAGGCCGTCGCTGCCGAAGCCGCAACGCATGCGGTCACGGGACGCTTCACCCGGCCCGCGGAAGTCGCGAACCTGGCGGCTTTCCTGGCGAGCGATCTGGTGGCGGGCAACATCACCGGGGCGACTGTGGCCATCGACGGCGGCTACGCGACTGAAACGCACTGAGCCGGCCGCCGCGGCCCGGCACGACCGCAGACCTGACAATGTTGCAGCATGCAGAAAAGCGATGGGCCTCAGCCCGGCAACGTGACCTTCCGGTTGGCCAACACAAGCCTGCGCCCGGTGATCGAACAGCTGGGACAGCTGGAGCGGCACGACTTGTCGCCGTGGACGGGAGATCTGCCGGGACCTGCCGGTCTGTTCGAGTTCCCGCGACTGTCACGGTTCTTCACCGATGCCGACCACGATGCCTATGTGATCTACTCGGACGGACAGCTCGCGGGCTTCTGCCTGCTTCGCCCGTTCGAGGACACCGCCACATTCATCCACGCGTTTTCATCGTTCGGGCTTTACGGCGTCAAGGTGTCGGCCTGGCTGCCGCCACCGACCTGATGCGGACACGTCGGGGACGGTGGGCCATCGCCTTCCTGGAGGAGAATGCCCCGGCAGCACGTTTCTGGAGGCAGGTGACGACCGAAGTCGTCGGCGAGAACCGGACGCAGGAAACTCGCCGCCATCCGGACGGTGTCCATGTTTTCACCTTCATTCACGTCGATGTCGACCACGCACGGGCGTAGCCTGTGCGGGATGCGGATCGGCGAGCTGTCCCAGCGCACAGGCGTGAGCCCGCGCTCACTGCGCTACTACGAAGACCAGGGCCTGCTGACCAGTTCACGCTCCGACGCCGGGCAGCGTCACTATCCCGAAACCGCCGTCCAGCGCGTGGCGCTCATCCGGCAGCTGTTCGACGCGGGGATGTCCAGCCGGGTGATCGCGACCGTGCTGCCGTGCGTGGACGTCCCCGACGACCTGGGCGTCGCCGAAGAGACGTTCGCGGCGATGATGCGCGAGCGCGACCGGATCAACGCCGACATCGCGCACCTGGTCGAGACCCGGGACGCGCTCGACGTCGTGATCAGCGCCAACCGCAGGCACCGGGCCGCCTTGACGCTGTGACTCGCGCCTCAGCCGGTTGCCCCTCACATCGATGTCAGCGGTGAGGATGGCGGCAGCGCCCGGAACCGCCGGGCCGGTCCGGCGAGAGGCGGCAGGAAATGGGACAGGCGTGGGGTTTCCGCAACCATGGCGGGCCCGAAGTCCAGGAGTTCTTCGACCGTCCCGATCCCGCGCCCGGTCGCGGCGAGGTGCTGATCCGGGTCGGCGTCGCCGGCGTGAACCCCCTGGATCACCTCGTGCGTTCGGGTCTGGTCCCCGGGCTCGACGGCGGACGTCCGTTTCCCCGCGTGCTGGGCATGGAGGCGGCGGGAACGGTGCTCGCCCGCGGTGAGGACGTCGACGGGCTCGAGGTGGGTGACGCGGTCTTCGGCTTCGCCCTCACCGGCGGCGGCGCCTACGCCGAGACGACGGTGCTCTCCGCGCCGAACACCGCACGCATCCCGGCGGGCCTGTCCGCGACCGTGGCCGCGACGCTGCCGGTCGCCGGAACGACCGCCGTGGACGCGCTCGACCAGCTCGGCCTGCCGGCCGGGGCCACGATCCTCGTGAACGGGGTCGGGGGCGGGGTCGGCCTCGCCGTCGCCCGGCTGGCCGTCGCGCGCGGGCTGCGGGTGATCGGCACCGGAAGCACCGCCAAGCGTGAGCACGCCGAGGCCGTCGGGGTGCGGTTCCTCGACTACACCGCCGGGGACGTCGTCGCCGCGGCCCGCGCGCTGGTTCCGGACGGCTTCGACGGGATCGTCGACCTGGCCGGGGGTGCCTCGCTGCGGGCGGTCGCGCCGCTGTCCCGGGACGTCATTTCCGTGGGGGACATGTCCGTGGCCGAGCTGGGTGGACGGTTCGTCGAGCGCCGCCTCGACCGCGAGAGCCTGGAGCGCGCTGCCCGGCTGGCCCTGGACGGCGTTCTTGCCCCGGTGGTCACCGCGGTCCATCCGCTTTCCGACGCCCCGGCCGCCCTCGCCACCGTCGAGAACGGGCACGCCGCGGGCAAGGTGGTCGTCAAGGTGGCCTGAGAGGTGCGCCTCCCGTGCCGGCCACCGGTGGATGCGCGCCGACGGGATTCGGGGGAGACTGTCGGCATGGCCGAAATCGAGGGAATCGACGTCGCGGCGCCACCGAGCGGCACCGGGTGCGCGGAATGCCTGGCCGCCGAGGGCTGGTGGTTCCACCTGCGGCGTTGCGCCCAGTGCGGCCACATCGGCTGCTGCGACAGCTCACCGGCGCAGCACGCGACCGCGCACGCCAAGGAGAGCGGGCACAGCCTGATCCGCAGCTTCGAGCCGGGCGAGGACTGGTTCTACAGCTACGAGACGGGCGAGGCCTACGACGGCCCGGCCTTGGCGCCCCCGCAGCACCGCCCGGCCGAGCAGCCGGCCCCGGGCCCGGCGGGGCGCGTGCCCGCCGACTGGCAGACCCACCTGCACTAAGGCGGCAAGGCTGCGGGCTCAGCGAGGTCGGATGCCGGGCGCTCGCCTGGCTCGGCGTCGAGTGTGCCCGCAGCCCCGAGCAAACCAGTTTCGAGTTTGACTACTTGCTAAAGTGCCCCGATGGAAGCGGAGCTGGACTTCTGGTCCTTCGTCGAGCTGGCCAACCGCCGGCTCGCTACCGAGTACGGCTTCCGGCACCAGCTGGCCACCGAGGTGCTGCTGACCCTCAACCGGGCCTCCGACCTGGTCACCTACGACCTCGAGGCCGCGGTGCACCGGCCGCGCGGCCGGTCGTGGTCGGCGTTTCGGCTGCTGTTCGTCGTCTGGCTGGCCGGGCCCCTGGAGCCGAAGAGCGCCGCGCGGCTCACCGGGATGAGCCGGGCCGCCGTGTCGAACCTGATGAAACCGCTCGTGGCCGACGGCCTGCTCGACCGCGTGCCGGACGAGCACGACGGCCGCTCGGTGCAGCTCTCGCTCACCGCGGCCGGGCGCGAGGAGATGGTTTCGGTGTTCCGGGACCACAACGAGCGCGAGTTCGGCTGGACCGACGCCCTCACCGAGACCGAGCAGCGCATCCTCGTCATGCTGCTGGGCAAGCTGATCACCAGCCGCGCCGAGTTCGATCCCCGCAGCCGCCGGTGACCTCTTCCCGCGCCGCGGGACGGGGACTACGCTGCCCACCAGATAGTAAAAGGGTGAACTAGTTTGGCCGAAGAGGAGGAGACGACCATGGCGCAGACCGTCCCGAAGACCACCGGGCCGGCGGCATGATCCCCGCCGTCTTCGCCGGGCTGTGCGACGACGCCGCGGTCTTCCCGCCCGGGCTCGCGCCGCTGCCGGACGCCGTCGCCGCGCACGATCGGCACCGGACGGCCTGGTACACCGACCTCGTCGGCCCGCTGGTCGTCGCCGCTCCGGCGCTCGCGGCGCTGAAGGACGTGCTCAGGTCGCGGGAGACGCCGTTGCCGCTCGCGGTGACGCTGCCCGGCGGGCCCGCTCAGCTGGCCGGGGTGCTCGACGCCGTCCCGGCGCTGCCGGTCGACCTGCGGGCGCTGGAAATCGCCGTGCCGGACGGGATGGGCCCCGGCGAGGTGCTCACCGCGATCGCGCCCGCCACCGCCCCGGTGTACGTCGAGATCCCGCGTGACGACCGGCGCGTCCCCCTGCTGGCGGCGCTGGCCGGGACGCCCCACCGGGCCAAGTTCCGGACCGGCGGTGTCCGCGCCGAGCTGTACCCCGACGAGGCCGAGCTGGCCGCCGCGATCCGGGCCGCCGTCGAGGCCGGCGTCCCGTTCAAGGCCACCGCCGGCCTGCACCACGCGCTGCGCAACACCGATCCCGAGACCGGGTTCGAGCAGCACGGGTTCCTCAACCTGCTGCTGGCCGCCGGCGCGCCCGAAGACGCCGAAGCCCTGCTCGCCGAGCGCGACGGATCCGTTGTCGCCCAACGGGTTCGCGATCTGGACGTGGCCGCCGCCCGGGCGCGCTTCACGTCGTTCGGCACCTGCAGCGTCAGCGACCCCCTGACCGAGCTGGCCGAGCTCGGCCTGCTGCCCCGAGGAGAGGCATGACCACGATCGACATCCCCGCCGGCTCGCCGTTCGGGACCGACAACCTGCCCTACGGCGTGTTCACCGTCGGCGGTGACACCCCGCGGGTCGGCGTCCGCGTCGGCGACTCCGTGGTCGATCTCGCCCTCGCGCTGGGCGACGACGTCTTCGCCGCGCCGTCGCTGAACCCGTTCATGGCGCAGGGACACGGCCGCTGGGTCGCCGTCCGGGAGCGGATCACCGCGCTCGTCACCGGAGACGTCCCGGACGCCGCCGTGCACCCGATCGACGCAGTCGCGACGCACCTGCCGATCGAGGTCGCGGACTACGTCGACTTCTACGCGTCCGAACACCACGCGTCCAACGTCGGACGGCTGTTCCGCCCGGACGCGGAACCGTTGCTGCCCAACTGGAAGCACCTCCCGGTCGGCTACCACGGCCGCGCCGGGACGGTGCTCGTCTCCGGCACGGACATCGTGCGCCCGAGCGGCCAGCGCAAGGGGGACCCGGCGCCGGTGTTCGGCCCGAGCACCCGCCTGGACATCGAGGCGGAGCTGGGTTTTGTCGTCGGCACCGGCACCCCGCTGAACACCCCGATCGCCCCGGACGACTTCGCCCGGCACGTGTTCGGCGCGGTGCTGCTCAACGACTGGTCGGCGCGCGACATCCAGGCGTGGGAGTACGTGCCGCTGGGCCCGAACCTGGGCAAGAGCTTCGCGACGTCGATCTCCGCGTGGGTGGTCCCGGTCCTGGCGCTGGAGGCGGCGCGGATCCCGCTGCCCGGCCAGGACCCGGAACCGCTGCCGTACCTACGGGAGAGTTCGCCGTGGGGGCTCGACGTCGAGCTGGTCGTCGAGTGGAACGGCGAGGAGGTCAGCCGCCCGCCGTACCGCGAGATGTACTGGTCGCCGGCGCAGATGCTGGCCCACCTGACGGTCAACGGCGCGTCGTCCCGCACCGGCGACCTGTACGGCTCGGGCACGATCTCCGGCCCGGAGAAGCACCAGCGCGGCGCGTTCCTGGAGCTGAGCTGGGGCGGCAAGGAACCGCTCACGGTGAAGGGGGAGGAGCGCAGCTTCCTCCTGGACGGCGACGAGGTCGTGATCACGGGCACGGCCCCGGGCGCGAACGGCGGCCGCATCGGTTTCGGTGAGGTCCGCGGCCGCGTTTTGCCCGCCGGCTGAGCCCGAGCCGGACCGTATATCGCTTGCGGCCGGACCCGGGGTGCCGGACAGTGGGCCGCCGATGGCAGGACCTGCGGAAACGGGTGGTTCATGGTCGATGTGATCATTGCCGGGTGCGGGCCGGCCGGCGCCATGCTGGCGGCCGAGCTGCGGCTGCACGACGTGCGGGTGCTGGTGCTGGAGAAGGAACCCGAGCCCGCGTCGTCGTTCGTGCGTGTGGTCAGCCTGCACATGCGAAGTCTCGAGCTGATGGCGATGCGCGGGCTGCTGGACCGGTTCCTCGAACGCGGCCGGCAGCGGCCGGTCGGCGGGGTTTTCGCCGCCATCGCCAAACCCGCGCCCGCGGACCTCGGTTCCGCCTATCTGCTGGGCATTCCGCAACCGGTTGTCGACCGGCTGCTGGAGGAGCACGCGACCGAACTGGGCGCCCAGCTCCGGCGCGGCTGTGCCGTGGCCGGGCTCGAGCAGGACGACGAGGGGGTGACCGTCGAACTGGCCGGCGGGGAGCGGCTGCGGTCACGCTATCTCGTCGGCTGCGACGGCGCGCGCAGCACGGTGCGCAAGCTGCTCGGCGTCGGCTTTCCCGGCGAGCCCTCGCGGAACGACACGCTGATGGGCGAGCTGGAAGTGGGGGTGCCGCCGGAGGAGATCACCGCGAAGGTGGCCGAAATCCGGGAGCGGCACCGGACGTTCAGCCTCGGGCCCTTCGGCGGCGACGTCCACCGCGTCGTGGTCCCCGCCGTGGGAGTCGCGGAGGATCGGGCGGAGCCGCCCACTCTCGAGGACTTCAAGGAAGCGCTGCGCGCCATCGCCGGCACGGATTTCGGGGTGCACTCGCCGCGCTGGCTGTCCCGCTTCGGTGACGCCACCCGGCTGGCCGAGCGGTACCGGGTCGGGCGGGTGCTGCTGGCCGGCGACGCGGCGCACATCCACCCGCCCGCCGGCGGGCAGGGCCTGAACCTGGGGGTGCAGGACGCGGTCAACCTCGGCTGGAAGCTGGCCGGGCGGATCCGCGGCTGGGCGCCGGAAGGCCTGCTGGACACTTACCACGCCGAGCGTCATCCGGTCGCCGAAGCCGTCTTGGAGAACACTCGCGCCCAGGTCGAGCTGGCGTCGGCGGAACCGGGCCCGCGGGCCGTGCGCCGGCTGCTCACCGAGCTGATGGACTTCGACGTGGTGAACCGGCACCTGATCGAGAAGATCACCGCGATCGGCGTCCGCTACGACTTCGGCGCGGGTCCGGACCTGCTCGGCCGCCGCCTGCCCGACGTCGAGCTGAAGCAGGGCCGCCTCTACGACCGGCTGCGCCGGGGCCGCGGCCTGGTGCTCGACCGCACCGAACGGCTGACGGTCGAAGGCTGGGCGGACCGCGTCGACCTCATCGCGGATCCTGCTGCGGCACTGGACGTCCCGGCCGTCCTGCTGCGCCCCGACGGGCATGTCGCGTGGATCGGCGAAGACCGGCAGGAGCTGAACGAGCACCTCGCCCGCTGGTTCGGCGAGCCCGTGGGCTGAACTCCGGGCCACCACAGGCATCGGGAGAAGCACCGTGACGATCCCCCAGGCACCGTCACGGTGCTTCCCGGAGCGAACCTAACCGCCGGCCGCGTTTCGCGGCGAGTCGCAGAGTGCACAGTGAGGCGCCGCCGCGGTTTCCCGGTGACCAGTGACGCGGGCTAGGGCGAGCCGAGCGCCCGCAAAGCCAGCCACAGCTCGTGTTTGGCGCTGGGCAGGTGCAGCAGGGACCGCCCGAGCGCCTGCTCGATCCGGGCCAGCCGCTTGCGCGCGGCCGGCGCGGAGATGGCGAGGGCCGTCGCGGTGGCCGGGAGCCGGGTGTCGGCGCGCAGCCAGGCCCGCACCGTCTCGAGGCCGGCGGGTTCCAGGGGACGGACTTGGGACCGGGCCCAGACCGCCGCCGCCGGGGTCGCCAGCAGCGCGTCGAGGGTGCTCGGCCGGTCCGCCCCGGCCGCGGTGGGCTGCCGGGCGTGCAACCGCAGCGCGAGCCACGCGGCCGACTGGTCGGGAACCCGGGTGAGGTCGACGCCGAGCAGCTCGTCGAGCAGGCGGACGCGGGCCGCGAGGGTGTTGCGGTGGATTTTGAGGTGCCGGCTCGCGCCGCTGCCGAAGGTGAGCCAGGAGGTCAACGTCGCCAGGAGCTCCTCGGCGCCGGGATCGGCGCGCCGCGCGGGGGTGTAGGACAGGCACGGCGTCAGAAACCCCGCCGCCCAGGCGTATCCGGCGCCGCCGAGGAACGGCGTGAGGTCGGTCTGCCGGTCGAACCGGGCGAACCCGCCGGGCACCCCGCGGGCCACCGCCAAGGCGTGGAACGCTTGCTCGTAGCCGATCGCGGTCTCGCGCAGCGGCATTTCCTCACTCGCGCCGATCCGGGCCTCCGGGGCGTGTTCGGCGATCAACCGGCCCAGGGACCGGCCCGCGCGGCGGTCGCCCTCGGCCGGCACGAGCGCGATCAGGTGGTGGGGCTGGACCGGGCACGGCACGATCCACGCCCGCCCCCGCGCGAAACGCTCGATCCGGTCGGCGACCCGGTGGCGGCGCCCGCCCGGGCACTCCACGACGTAGACACGGGAAAGCTCGGCCAGCCGCGGCCCGAGGGTCCCGGCGATCCGTTGCGCGGCCGCGACACTGCCGACGATGAGCAGGTGCAGCACGGCTTCGCGGCTGTGCGCCATCGCCACGGCGACCCGCCCGCGGGTGTGCTCGGCCTCTTCCAGCCGCAGGCAGAGGTCCAGCACCCGGGCGGCGTCGGTGAGCAGGACACCGTGCGGGCGCGCCGAGGGGCCCGCGACCATCAGGTGCGGCGGATCGTCCGCCGTGCCGACGCGGACGAGGTCGAGGGTGCCCGCTTCGTCGTCGAGGACCGCGGAAAGCGTTCCCCGGCGGCGCATGCCGGCCAACGCGGTGACGGCCGCGGCGGGGACCGGGGGACGCGGCCGGTCGGCCGGCGCGGCCAGCACCCGGCCGCCGGCGCCGAGCAGGGCCACCGAGCCGCCGGTCCGCTCGGCGAGCCGGCCGAGGATCGCGCGCACCGCGTCGGGACCGGTGGACAGCCGGACGAGCGCGGCCAGGTCTTCGGCGCGGCCGGATGCCGGCGTCGTCCGGACTCGGCCCACTCCTCGACCACCCTTCGGTTGTAAGGGCTTTCACGGTAGCCCCCGGGGCGCCGGAGCACCGAAGCCGGTGTGCCGGGCCCTGTTCCGCTCGATCCCACGATCCCGGTGGCCGCTTTCCGGGAAATCGTCGGCGGCAGTTCTTTCGACACGCAGATTCGTAAAAAGATCTCGCTCCCGAACGCCCGAATGGAGATCGTGGATCAAGGATTCGCGCTGTCATCTTGGTGAACTCCCGGTTTCGTGGAACATGATCGCATTGTCAGCCGCTGTGACGGTGCCTACAGTGGCCAGCTTGATTCGGTCCACCCATCGGCACTTTTCGCCTAAGGAGCAGGCCTTGCCGGGAATCGCCAGTAACAGTGATCGGGTTCTGCCTCGCCGCGCCGCCATCGGGCTCGCCGTCGCCGCCGTCATGGCCGCCACCGGCTGCGGCGCGCTCGGCATGAACGCCTCGAACGCGGCGGCGAGCGGCAGCGGCTTGGAAAAGCCGACGCTGAAGGTCTCGATCCTGCCGACCACGGACCTCGCGCCGTTCTGGCTGGCCCAGGACGAAGGCTACTTCAAAGCCGAAGGTCTCAGCGTCGACTCCGTGGTCGCGGCGAGCGGCCAGGCCTCGCTGACGAAGGCGATCTCGGGAGAGGCCGATATCGCGTTCTCGACCTACCCGCCGTTCTTCATCGCCCGCAGCACCGGCGCCGCCGACATGCAGCTGGTCGCCGACGCGACGTCGGTCAACGCGAAGTCCAATGCGATCGTCACGGTGCCGAATTCGCCGGTGAAAACGATTCAGGACCTGGCCGGGAAGAAGATCGCGATCACGGCCAAGAACACCGCTTCGGATCTGCTGACCCGGTCGGTGATGCAGGACCACGGCGTGGACTTCGGCAAGGTGAAATGGGTCCTGATCCCGCTGCCGAACATCGCCGCGGCCCTGCAGCAGGGTGAGGCCGACGCGGCCTACCTGCCCGAGCCCTACATCACGCAGGCCGCCAAGACGGCCGGCGCGATCCCGGTGATCGACATCAACACCGGTGCCACGCAGGACTTCCCGCTCACCGGCTACGGCGCGACGAAGACGTGGGTGCGGGAGCACCCGAAGACCCTCGCCGCGTTCCAGCGCGCGATGCAGAAAGCCACCCACGCGGCCACGAACGACCGCGCCAAGGTCGAACCGCTGCTCGTGCGGTTCGCCAAGATCGACGAGGACACCGCCAAGCTGCTCACCCTGCCGGGCTACGGCTCGAGCCTGGATTCGCGGCGCCTGCAGCGGGTTCCGGACCTGCTGCTGCAGCTCGGCGCCATCCCGCGCCCGATCGACGTGAACGCGATGATCGGACCGCAGGCCGTCGGCTGACCGCGGCCGGTCAGCGGTGCCCGGCCCGATCCCGGGCCGGGACGAGGGCCGCGAGTTCGGCGGGGTGGGTTCACCGCCGGGCTTTCCCCGCCCTGCGCAAGGAGAACCGGTGCGGTGACCGGGCCAGGTCGCTCGGTGTCCAGCGGTTCGTCGCCGGGATTTCGGTGGTGAAGAAGAAAACGGCGCCACGTTACGCGCGGGTGAGCCCGGCCGCGCCCGGTAGCGCTTCGGTCAGCGGCGGTTTCGACAACACCGGCTACGGAGATCGAGCACGGCGGCGGCGTGGGCCGCGCGGCCGGTCATGCCGATCGGGCCGCCGGGCGGGACGGGCCCTGGAGATGTTCCTCCTGCTCAGCGCACGCGCTGCTGCGGATCAAGCCTTGAGGTAGGCCAGGACGGCCAGCACCCGCCGGTGGCCGGCGTCGGAGGCCGGCAGGCCCAGCTTCGCGAAGATGTTGCCGACGTGCTTGTGCACCGCGCCGTCGCTGACCACCAGGAGCTTGCCGATGGTGCTGTTCGCGTGGCCCTCGGCCATCAGCTCCAGCACCTCGCGCTCGCGGGGGGTCAACGCCTGCAACGGGTCGTCGGCGCGGCGGCGCACCAGCAGCCGGGCGACGACTTCGGGGTCCATGGCGGTGCCGCCGGCGGCGACCCGCTCGAGGGCGTCGAGGAAGTCGGTGACCTTCCCGACGCGCTCCTTCAGCAGGTAACCGACCCCGCCGGTGCCGTCGGCGAGCAGTTCGGTGGCGAACCCCTCTTCGACGTGCGCGGACAGCACGAGCACGGCCAGGCCGGGCCAGCGCCGCCGGGCCTCGACGGCGGCACGCAGGCCTTCGTCGCGGAACGTCGGCGGCATCCGGACGTCGACCACGGCGACGTCCGGCAGGTCGCCGGCCAGGGCTTCCAGCAGGTCTTCGGCGTTGTCGACGGCCGCGACGACCTCGATGCCTTCGGCCCGCAGCAGGTGGGTCAGGCCCTCCCGCAGGAGGGCGTCGTCCTCGGCGATCACGATGCGCACCGGGTCATGGTCCCGCAGGGATCTCCACGTGCACCGCGGTGGGTCCGCCGGGCGGGCTGTCCAGCCGGGTCACCCCGTCGAACGCGGCGACGCGGTGGCGGATCCCGGCCAGGCCGCTGCCGCCCGCCTCGTCCGCGCCGCCGTGGCCGTCGTCGATGATTTCGAGGACGACCCGGTCGTCCTCCGCGCGCAGGCTCACGGTGATCTGCCGTGCCCCGCTGTGCTTGACGGCGTTGGTCAGGGTTTCGGCCACGACGAAGTAGGCGGCCGCTTCGACCGCGGCGGGCAGGCGCGGCAGCGGCCGCTCGTCGAGCTCGCACGGGATGGCGCAGTGCGACACCAGCGAAGCCACCGCGCCGGACAGCCCGCGCGCGGCGAGCACCGGCGGGTAGATGGCGCGGACGACCTCCCGCAGCTCGGCGAGCGCGTCGGTGGCGGCGGTCTGGGCGGTGAGCACCAGCGGCAGTGCCGTGGCCGGGTTGCGGTGCAGCGCCCGCTCGACCATGCCCAGGTGCATCACGACCGCGACAAGCCGGTTCTGCGTACCGTCGTGGAGGCTGCGCTCGATGCGCCGCAGCTCGGTGCCGTGCGCTTCGAGCGCGGCCGCCCGGGTCGCGGTGACCTCGGCGAGGCGTTCGACCAGGGAAGCCCGGGGCGGCGCGAGCTTGTCCGCGCTGAACCGCGCGTACCACCGGGCCAGCGACGGCACAAGCAGCAACAGGGCCGCGTACCCGGCCGCGGTGAGCACCGCCCAGCCCGCGCCGCCCCAGGAGTCCACCGCGAGACCGAGCGTGGTCGAGACGCCGGGGAAGAGTGGCCAGACGGCGGCGACGACGAGGTTTTCGAGCGTCCCGGTGACCGCTCCTATCGCCACCATGCCCGCCAGCAGCCCGGCGGTGGCCTGCAGGGCGAGCCACCGCAGGTTCCGGCGCGTCTGCGGGCTCCCGGCCACCGCGACGAAGCCGCCCTCGACGGCGGGTGGCGCGGGGACGGGCGCGCGGAGGAACCGGCCGACCCGGCGGCGTTCGGCGTCCGCGAGCCGCCCGGCGCCGTGCACCACGGACGGGAACAGCGGCAGCGTGACGACCAGCGCGACCGTCACGAACAGGCCGAGGAAGAGGAGCAGGGCCAGCAGGCCGGTGCCCGCGGTGACGGCGAGGAACCGCCACGCGCGCAGCTTCGGCCGCGGGGTCGCGGGTTCGGTCACGGTGAGCGCTCTCCTGGTGGACGGGCCGGGTCGCCGCCCAGGTTAGGGGGCGCCCGTGGGCGCGAACCATCCCACGGAGGGGCCTGCGGGGGTGGGGGCGGGTCCCCCCCCGAGCCGGTCACTGGCGGGATGTCCGTGCCGGCCCGGTTCTCGCAGGATTCGGTCACCGCTCGCCGGAGCACCGGCCGGGCCCGAACCCCAGGAGAGCACCGATGAGCCGTCCGCCCACCACCCAGTCCCCATCGGCCGCCGGCCGGGCCGTCAAGACGGCCGGCACGCTCGTCGCCCTGTGCGCACTGGCGGCGGGAGCGACCACCACCGCCGCGGCGTCCAGAACGACCTCGACACCCTGGTGCGCGCCGACGGTTTCCCCGGCGCGCTCGCCGCCGTGCGGGACCGCGGCGGCCGTTCCAGCACGTGTACACGAGTGCGCGCACCCTGCTCGACCTGGCCCTGACCAAGCCCGCGACCTTTGCGCCCGGCACCGGCTGGTCCTACAGCAACACCACCTACATCGTCGCGGGCCTGCTTCTCGAGAAGGTCTCCGGCCGGCCGCTCGACGTCACCGACCTCGACGGGTCGTGGGCCGGAGCCGCCGGTCAGATGGTGTCGACACCCAGTGACCTCAACGCCTTCTACCGCGCGGTGCTCGGCGGCCGGCTCCTCCCGCCCGCGCAGCTCGCCCAGATGCGCACGACGGTCGAGGCGCCGGGCTTGCCGCCCGGCTCGGGCCACGGCGGCACCATCTTCGGCTTCGAGGTCTTCGACGGCGTCACCGAAGACGGCCGCGCGGCCACCGTGGCGGTCACCGCCCTGCCCCAGCGGATCGACCAGGCCGAGCACGTCGCGAAGGTCGTCGACGACGCCCTTTGCCGCTGACCGAACCCTTGAAGCGAAAGGAAAACCCCGTGGTACTCCCCGACGAGAAGGTCCACTCCGCCGCGCGAGGCGTCATCGCCCGGCACCCGTTGCGCAGCTTCTTCACCTTGGCGTTCGCGCTGAGCTGGCTCGCCTGGATCCCGTACATCCTCTCGGAAAGCGGCCTGGGCCTCGCGCCGTTCGACTTCCCGGTGCTGCTGGGCACCACCCAGGTGCTGGGTGTGCTCCCCGGCGCCTACCTCGGCCCCATCCTGTCGGCGTTCGTCGTCACGGCCGTCGCCGAAGGCCGGCCCGGGCTCCGGCGCTGGGCCGGGCGGCTGCTGAAGTGGCGGGTGAACCGGCGCTGGTACGCGGTGATCATCCTGGGGGTCCCGGCGGCTCTGGTCATCACGAGCATCCCGTTGTACGGCACCGACATCCACTTCCCCTCCGGGGCGGTGCTGCTGGCCTACCTGCCCGCGCTCGTGTTCCAGCTGATCACCACCGGGCTGGCCGAAGAACCCGGCTGGCGTGACTTCGCCCTGCCTCACATGCAGCCGCGGTTCGGCCCGCTGCGCGGCACCCTGATCCTCGGGGTGCTGTGGGGCGCCTGGCACCTGCCGCTGTTCCTGACGGACTGGGCGGGCGCGGACGTCGGCTGGTACACCCCGATCGAGTTCGTCGCGTCCGCCGTGGCCTTCAGCATCGTGATGACGTGGGTCTTCAACCGCACGGGCCAGAGCCTGCCGCTGGCGATGATCCTGCACACGAGCGTGAACAACTTCTTCTCCGTCGCGTGGACCGAGATCTTCCCGGCGGCGCGGGAGGCCAACGCGAGCCACGTCCTGCTGGTCTCCTCCACCGTCGCCGCGGCGATCCTGCTCGCCGCGACCCGGGGCCGGCTCGGGTACCGGGCCCGGGAAGCTGATCCACTGGGACGGCAGCAGCACCAGGCCGAGTGAGCACGCCGCTGCGGGCCATCTGGCGGAGGTCGAAGTCCAGGCCGCCGAGCTTGGCCAGGTCGCCCAGCACGAACCGGGCGCCGAGCAGCACGATGCCGACGCCGACGAGCAGCAGGAGCCCGGGTACGTACCGCAGGACGGGGATCGCGGTCAGCCTGCCGCGCTGATGCGAGGCGACGGCCTAGGGTCGGGTTCGGGCGTCATGGTTGCGGGACGTCAGGCGTGGCAACGTGTCCTGGCCCGCGCGTCCAGGAAGTGGGAACTGGCCCAGATCCTCGTCGCGGCGCAGAGTGAGCCGTGACGCCGGTGCGCCGACAGAGTCCGGAGGAACTGTGAGAGTGCTGGTCACCAACGACGACGGGATCGACTCGCCGGGGCTGCACGCCCTGGCCCGAGGCGCGCTGGCGCACGGCTGGGAGGTCATTGTCGCGGCGCCGGCCGAGGAGGCGAGCGGGACCAGTGCGGGCCTGACCGCCGCCGGCAGCTTCCGGCGGATCGCGGTGGACCGGCGGGAGCTGCCGGATCTCGGGGCCGTCCCGGCGCACGCCGTCGCCGCGCACCCCGGGCTCATCGCGCTGCTGGCCGCGCAGGGCGCCTTCGGGGAACCGCCGGCCGTGGTGCTCTCCGGGGTGAACCGCGGCGCGAACGTCGGCCGCGCGGTGCTGCACTCCGGCACGGTCGGGGCGGCGCTCACGGCGTCGATCAACGGGGCCCGCGCGCTGGCGGTCTCCCTCGACGTCGGCCTGGACGACGGCGCCGGCACCCACTGGGACACGGCGGTCGCCGTCGCGTCCGGGCTGTTCGACCGGCTCGCGAAGGCGCCGGCCGGGACGGTGCTGAACCTCAACGTCCCGGACCGCGCCGACGCCGGCGAGCCCGAACGCGCGACCCTCGCGGAGTTCGGCGCGGTCCGAAGCCGCGTCGAGGATCCCGGGGACGGCACGGTCGCCCTGACCGCGGTGCTGGTCGAAGGCGACTTGCCGCCCGGCAGCGACGCCGCGTTGCTGGCCGCGGGCCACTCGACGGTCACCGCTCTGCGTTCGGTGGCCGAGGACCCCGACCTGGTGTTCTGACGAGCGGCGTCCGCTAAGCCCGGTCCGCGCGCAGCCCGGCGAGCACGTGCTCCAGCCCCCGCCGGAACGTCCGTTCGGAGCGGTCCTCGGCGTGCGGTGTCTCGGCTTCGAGCATGATCCGGCTCAGGTGCGGGTAGTCCCCGCTGCCGATGATCGTTTCGCCGTACCGGGCCTGCGCCGCCAGCCAGGCCGGCATGTCCTGGCTGGAGCGCCGGCTCGCTTCCCGCTCGGCCAGTTCGGTGCCGACGTGCCCGCGGACGAACGTCAGCAGCGTGCCGACCTGGGCCAGCACCTCGTCGGGCCCGAGGTCCGGCGCGGCCGCCGCCGCGTAGGTCGCCTCCAGCCAGGCCAGGCCGTTCGGGCCCAGCACCGGCCGGGACCTCGGGAGGGCGGCCAGCCACGGGTGCGCCAGCACGAGCGCGCGGTGCGCTTCGGCGACGGCCCGCAGGTCGGCCTGCCGGTCGCCGGTGCGGGCCGGGGGTTCGCGCTCGCCCATCGCGCGGTCGGCCATCAGCTCGAACAGCTCGTCCTTGGTGTCCACGTACCGGTACAGCGCGGTCGGGCCGGTGCCCAGCTCGCCGGCGACCCGGCGCAGGGACACCGCTTCGATCCCTTCGGCGTCGGCCAGCCGGATCGCGGCGTCGGCCAGGTCGGCCCGGCTGTGCGCGGGACGCGGCCCGCGCGTGCCGCGTTCGGGACGCAGCCAGATCGGGGGCCGCACGGCGGCTTCGGGCATCGGCGGCTCCAGATTGGGGGACCCATGCGGGACTACCGCACGGAGACGGCCGCTTCGGCCGACGGCACGGTCATCGGCTACCGGACCCTGGGCCGCGGGCCCGCGGTGCTGCTGGTGCACGGGGGGATGAAGGCGGCCCAGCACCTGATGGACCTCGCCGCGGTGCTGGCGGACGCGTTCACCGTCCACGTGCTCGACCGGCGCGGCCGCGGGCTCAGCGGTCCGTACGGCGCGGACTTCGGCGTCCGGCGTGAGGTCGAAGACCTCCAGGCCGTGGCCGCGGCGACCGGGGCGACCCGCGTCTTCGGCCTGAGCTCCGGCGGGCTCGTCACCCTGCGGACCGCTCTCGAGACGCCGTCGATCGACCGGATCGCGCTGTACGAGCCGCCGCTGTCGGACGACGTCGGCGATGGTCACGGCGTTGAAGGGGCTGGGGACCGAACCGTGGTTCGGCCGGGTGCCGCGTCCGGTGCTCGTGCCGTTCCTTTCGGCCGGCGCGCGGTTCCTGGGTGACGCGGCCGGGGACGGCGTCCCGATCCCGGAGCTCGTCCCCACGATCGGCCACGACATGCGGGTGGTGCGCGAAATGGCCGACACCGCACCGGACTACGCGGCACTGGACGCGCAGGTGCTGCTGCTCGGCGGCGGCCGGAGCCCGGCCTACCTGGGGCAGGCGCTTGCCGAGCTGGCCGCCACCCTGCCGCACTCCCGCCGGGTCACGTTCCCGGAGCTGACCCATGAGGGCCCGGAGGAGGACGGTGATCCACGGCGCGTGGGTGCCGTGCTGCGGGAGTTCTTCGCTGAGCCGGTTTCCTGAGCTGGCCCGGCTTCGCGCAGCGTGCCGGGTGCGGCGGGCCCGGGGTGCGGGCCGCCGTCAGCCAGACGTCCTGGACCACGCCGCGGCCCTGGCCGGCGAGCACCGTCGAGGCGGCCGGGCCGTGCTGGTCCGCCGCCGTGATCAGGACGTACGAGCCCGCCTGGGGCGCTTCCAGCGTGAAGGCGCCGTCGGCGGCGGACGTCGCCCGGGCGGCTTGACGGCCGCGGGCGTCGACCAGCGTCAGGGTCGCGCCCGGGAGTGTCGAGCCGGTCGCGCCGTGGACCCGGCCGGAGATCCGGGTGACGCACGGCGCGGCGGGCTCGGCGAGCTGGCCGGGTTCGTCGCCGGTGGCGATCTCGTGCAGCAGGCGGCGCAGGTGCAGCAGCTCGAGCAGCACCGGCTCGTCGTGAGAGGAGCAGTGCCGGGAGAGGGCGGCCTCACCCAGGTCGAGCAGCGTCGGCAGGTCCGACTCGCCGGGGTCGGCGACCTCCGCCGCGACCGCCGCCAGCGCCCGGGCGGGCCCGGCCAGCGACCGGTCGGTCACCCGGCCGCGGCGCAGGGCGGTGACCAGCCGCCGGGTGTGCTGGACCAGCGTGGCGGCCAGCGTCAGCCGGTGCCGCGTGGTGCGGGACCCGCCGCCCCAGGGCACCGCGGCCACCAGCGGCGCGGCGACCAGCCGCAGCTGGCGCAGGTCGTTGTCCAGGACGCGGGCGCGGGCGTCCAGGTCCGGGGTGCCCGCGTGCCCTTCGATGCGATCCGCGACGGTCTCCAGCAGCTCCGCCAGCGTGCGCGCGAGGGCGCGGTGGGCGGTGCGGACGGTGTCGCGGGTGCTCAGCGGCGTCAGCACCAGGCCGACCGCGACGCCGACGGCCGCGCCGATGGCCGTCTCCTCCAGCCTCAGCACGAGCAGGCCGGGGGAGAACTCGTTGAGCACGCTGTAGAGCTGGCTCACCATGATCGTGACGAAGAAGATCATGTACGCGTACGACAGCCGCTGCAGGTAGAACCCGCAGAACATGCTGCCGACGATCACCGCGAGCACGGCCGCGGTGTGCCCGGCCGTCAGGTGCGCGAGCGCGATCCCGGCGCCGAGCCCGACCAGCGTGCCCGCCACGCGGTTGACCGACTTGAGGAACACCTCCGAGCGCGTCGCCGTGCCGGTGAAGGCGACGAACGCGGCGATCACGGCCCAGTAGTACCGCTGCTCCGACAGCAGCCGCCCGAGCACGATCGCCAGCCCGCCCGCGACCGCCACCTGGACCGCCTGCCGCGTCGTGAGATCCAAGCGGCGCAACGGGTTCCACGCGCCGCCGCGCGGTTCGACGTCGCCCGCCGCGGCGGCCGAACCGGGCAGCGCGCCCATCGCGATCGTCACCGCGGGTTCGAAGTCGCCGGTGTCGGCGAGGCCGTCCCGGTCGGCGCGGCGGACCACGGCGAGGTAGTCGGTGACCGCCACGGCGACCAGCCGCACCGGCGCGGTCCCGGCCCGCCCGAGGAGTGCTTCGGCGGCCCGTCCGGCGGCCGGGTAGTCGTTGCGGGCGAACAGGTCCAGCACCCGCGCCGCTTCGGCGGCCAGGTCCGGCCGGGTCTCCGGCTGCGTGCACGCGGTGACGATCAGGTCGATCGCGAGCTGTGCGTCCATCGTCGTCCGCCGGACCGAGGCCGCGGAGACGTCGCCGGGCAGCACCGGCACCTCGGCCGACCAGGCCTCGATCATCAGCGCCGACTCGGCGAGCCGCGTCTGCGCGGCGTGGACGCGGCGCACGAGCCGCTCGTCCGGGCCGCCGTCCAGCAGGCTCGCGCAGAGCCGGGCGACCGCGCGGGCCCGGGCGCCGAACGCGCGGCGGGTGCGGGAGAGCGTGCGGGCGGGGTTGTCGCGCAGGAGGGTCAGCGACAGCAGCAGGACCCAGGCACTCGCGATGACGACGGCGACGAGCATCGCGGGCAGCCCGTCGAGCGTCGCGTGCAGGAACGCCGCGAAGAAGTAGCCCATCCAGACCATGAAGCCGTAGAAGAAGAACGGGATCCCGAACCGCCGGACGAACACCGCGGCGAACATCACCACGACGAACACCGCGAGCATCAGGTCGGTGTGCGGCGCGACGGCGATGCCGGCCGCCATCCCGAGCCCCATCGCGACGGGGAACAGCGCCGCGGTGCGCACCTTCGGCCACACCGCCGTGCCGCTCAGGGCCATCGAGCCCATCATCGCGGTGATGGCGCCGAGCAGGACGGTGACCAGGGTGGCCTGGGCCCCGGCCCCGGTCAGCTCGGCGAAGACGTACTCGACCGCCAGCCCGGTGGTCATCGCGACGGCCGCGGAAACGGCGCTGCGCAGGCGGGTCAGGCCCGGGTCCGAGCCGAGCACCTTGTCCCTGATCCGGTGAACCGCGTGTCCCATCCGAGTGAGGTTTCCTCCCGCCGAACCGAATGTCGGTATCATGTCGACAATTACCGGTATGGTACCGATAACGTCCGGCGCCGGGCAATCGGCCGGAAGGTAGGTTCTGACCATGGACGCGCTCGACCTCATCGAGGCCCACACCGCGGTCATGGTGCGCAACTTCGAGCTGCTCAGCCGCCGCACCGACATCTACGACGAGCTCGACCGCGCGGGTTACCTGCTGCTGCGCACGCTCGAGGCGACCGGCCCGGCGGACATCACCACCCTCGCCGCGAAGCTCGGTCTCGACCCGTCGACGGTGGGCCGTCAGGTGTCGGTGATGACGACGGCCGGCCTGGTGGACCGCACCCCGGCCGCGGAGGACCGCCGCCGGAGCATCGTCACGGCCACCGAGGAGGGGCGCGGGCGGGCCCAGCGGGTCCACGACCGCCGTCGCCGGAACCTGGCGACGATGTTCACCGGCGTGCCGGAGGACGAGCTGCAGGTGATCGGGGAGTCGTTCGCCCGGTACAACCGCGCGGTCGCCCGGTTCCACGACGTGGGCATGCCGCAGGACTGAGCCCGGCGTCACAGTCGCGCACACCGGGAGGCCGCCGTCGTCGGGGCGGACGTAACGCCGCGGTGGAGCCCGCGTCATCCCGGCGTAACACCCGGTTCCTAGCGTCCAGCCAGGACGAGAGGGGTGCGGTGTGACCGGTGCCGCGCGGACGGTGTGCACGTATTGCGGTGTCGGGTGCGGCATCGTGCTGGACGTCGGCGTGGGCGCCGACGGACGGCCGAAGGTGCTCAAGGCCGCCGGGGACAAGGCGCACCCCGCCAACGCCGGGCGGCTCTGCACCAAGGGCGCGACCAGCGCGGAGCTGTTTTCCGCGCCCGGACGGCTGGACACGGCGTGGGTCCGGCCCGAGCGCGGCGCCGAACCCGTCGCCCGGCCGGTCGACGAGGCGATCACCGAGACGGCACGGCGGCTGCGCGCCATCCTCGAGGAACACGGCCCGGACGCGCTGTCCTTCTACGTCTCCGGCCAGCTGACGATCGAAGCGCAGTACCTCGCGACCAAGCTGGCCAAGGGGTTCGTGCGCACCAACCAGATCGAGTCGAACTCACGGCTGTGCATGGCCAGCGCCGGCACCGGGTACAAGCTCTCGCTCGGCGCCGACGGCCCGCCGGGGTCCTATCAGGACTTCGACCACGCCGACGCGTTCTTCGTGATCGGCGCCAACATGGCCGACTGCCACCCGATCCTGTTCCTGCGGCTGCTCGACCGGCTCAAGACCGGCGCCAAGCTGATCGTGGCCGACCCGCGCCGCACCGCCACCGCCGACAAGGCCGACCTCTTCCTGCAGCTCAAGCCGGGCACGGATCTGGCGCTGCTGAACGGGTTGCTGCACCTGCTGGCCGAAAACGGGCACCTCGACCGGGAGTTCATCACCGAGCACACCGAGGGCTGGGACGACCTGCCCGCCTTCCTCGCGGACTACCCGCCCGCCGTCGTCGCGGAGCTCACCGGCGTCCCGGAAGCCGATCTCCGGCTGGCCGCGCGGTGGCTCGGCGAGGCGGGGAACTGGATGAGCTGCTGGACGATGGGGCTCAACCAGAGCACGCACGGCACCTGGAACACCAACGCGCTGGTCAACCTGCACCTGGCCACCGGCACGATCTGCCGCCCCGGCAGCGGCCCGTTCTCCCTGACCGGCCAGCCCAACGCGATGGGCGGCCGGGAGATGGGCTACATGGGCCCCGGCCTGCCCGGCCAGCGCTCGGTGCTGGTGCCGGAGGACCGGGCGTTCGTCGAGGACCTCTGGGGCCTGCCGCCGGGCACGGTGCGCACCGACGTCGGCCGCGGGACCGTCGAGATGTTCGAGCAGCTCGCCGACGGCAAGATCCGGGCCTGCTGGATCCTCTGCACCAACCCGGTCGCCTCGGTCGCGAACCGCCGGACCGTGCTCGCCGGCCTGGAGGCCGCGGAGCTGGTGATCACCCAGGACGTGTTCACCGAGACCGAAACCAACTCCTACGCCGACATCGTGCTCCCCGCCGCGATGTGGGTGGAGGGCGACGGCGTGATGGTGAACTCCGAGCGGAACCTCACCCTCGTGCCCCAGGTCGTGCCGCCGCCGGGGGAGGCGCTGCCGGACTGGCAGCTCATCGCGCGGGTCGCGTGCGAGATGGGGTTCGCCGACGGCTTCGGCTACGACAGCGCCGAGGAGGTCTTCGAGGAGATCCGGCGGTGCGGGAACCCCAAGACCGGGTACGACCTGCGGGGTGTCACCTACGACCGGCTGCGCGAGACCCCGGTGCAGTGGCCCAGCTCCACAGTGGACGGTGACGACCGCAACCCCGTCCGGTACCTCAACAACGGCGTCAGCCAGCCGCTCGCCGAACGCGCCGACGGCACCCGCCCGCGGCTCGTGTTCCCCACCCCGAGCGGCCGAGCCGTGTTCTTCGCCCGGCCGCACCTGCCCGCCGCCGAGCTGCCCGACGACGACTACCCGTTCGTGCTGAACACCGGCCGCGTGCCGCACCAGTGGCACACCCTGACCAAGACCGGGACCGTCGCCAAGCTCACCAAGCTCGACCCCGGCCCGTTCGTCGAGATCCACCCGCAGGACGCCGCCGGGCTGGACGTCGCCGAGGGCGACCTGGTCGAGGTGGCGTCGCGACGCGGGCGGGCCGTCCTGCCCGCCGTGGTGACCGACCGGGTCCGGCCCGGCACCACGTTCGCGCCGTTCCACTGGAACGACCGGTACGGGGAGTACCTGAGTGTCAACGCCGTCACCAACAACGCCGTCGATCCGCTGTCGTTCCAGCCCGAGTTCAAGGTGTGCGCTGTGACGCTCGTGAAGGTCGCCGCGGCCGAGCCGCCGCGGCCGGCGAGCGCGCCGGCCGGGGTGTTCGGGCTGGCCGGCAGTCCCGCGCCGGTGCTGACCGAGGACGAGCGGCGGTACCTGGCCGGGTTCGTCACCGGGGTCGAAGCGGCGCCGCCGGACGGCGCCGTCCCGGTCCTGCCCGCCGACGCGCCCTTCGGCGCCGAGAACACGTTGTGGGTCAACGGGGTGCTCGCCGGCATGTTCTCGCGGACGGCCGCCCCCGCTCCTTCCCGCGCCACCCGGCAGGTCGTGGTGCTGTGGGCGTCCCAGACCGGCAACGCCGAGGACTTCGCGACCGGCGCCACCGCCGCCCGGATCGCGCAGCTCGACCGTGACGTCGCGGTGCTGTGCATGGACGACGTCACGCTCGACACCCTGCCGCGCGACGCCGACCTGCTCGTGATCACCAGCACGTTCGGCGACGGCGACGCGCCCGACAACGGGGGAGCCTTCTGGGAGTCGCTGGCCGCGGCCGAGGCGGGCCGCCTCACCGGCACCCGCTATGCGGTGCTGGCCTTCGGCGACTCCAGCTACGACGACTTCTGCGGCCACGGACGGCGGGTGGACGCCCGGCTGGGCGAGCTGGGCGCCGAGCCGCTCACCGAGCGGGTCGACTGCGAGCCGGACTTCGACGAGGCCGCCACGCAGTGGCTCGAGACGGTGGCCGGGCTCCTCGCCGCTGCTCCGGCGCTGCCGTCGGAACCGTTGGTGCGCAAGACTTACGGTGAACCGGCGCCGCTGGTCGGGAACCGGTTGCTCAGCCTGCCCGGCGCCGGGAAGGAGGTCCGCCGGTTCACCTTCGACCTCACCGGCACCGGCCTGACCTACGAAGCCGGGGACGCGCTCGGCGTGCTGCCGCGCAACTGCCCGGCCCTGGTCGAGGAGTGGCTGGCCGTCACGGGGCTGGATCCGGACACCGAGGTCGCGCTCGCGGGCGAGGGCGCGGTCCCGTTCGGCGAGGCGCTCGGCCGCTGCCTCGACATCACGCGGATCACTCCCGGCCTGCTGCGGTTCGTGGTCGACCGGACCGGCGACCGGGACCTGAAGAAGTTGCTGCGCAAGGACAACCAGGGTGAGCTGGCCAAGTGGACGTGGGGCAGGCAAGCCGTCGACGTCGCCGCCGGGTTCTCCGTGCGAGCGACCGCGCAGGAGTGGGCGGACGTGTTCAAGAAGCTGCAGCCGCGGCTGTACTCGATTTCGTCGAGCCCGCTGACCGACCCGGCACGCGTCAGCCTCACCGTGTCGGTCGTCCGGTACGACACACCCGGCGGGCGGCCGCGCAAGGGCGTCTGCTCGACGTATCTGGCCGATGCCCCGGCCGGGCAGGCCGTCCCGGTCACGGTCCAGCCGTCACCGCACTTCCGCCCGCCCGCCGACCCGGCGACGCCGATGGTCATGATCGGGCCGGGCACGGGGGTCGCGCCCTTCCTCGGTTTCCTCGACCACCGCCGGGCCCGTGGCGACCGCGCGCCGAACTGGCTGTTCTTCGGCGAGCAGCACCGGGAAACCGACTTCTACTACCGCGACGAGCTGACCGGCCTGCACCGCGACGGTGTGCTGACCGAGCTGGACCTGGCGTTCTCCCGCGACCAGCGCGCGAAGGTGTACGTGCAGGACCGGATGCGCGAGCACGGCGCCAAGCTCTGGTCCTGGCTCCAGGACGGCGCCCACTTCTACGTCTGCGGTGACGCGGGCCGGATGGCCAAGGACGTCGACCGCACCCTGCGCGACATCGTCGTCCAGCACGGCCGCCTCACCCCCGACGCGGCTGACGCGTACGTCAAGAAGCTCAGCACCGAAAAGCGGTACCTGCGCGACATCTACTGAAGCAGGGATCAGCAGAGCAGCGCCGCACGGAGGTCGAGGCGGTCGTCGAGCCGGGACAGGTCGCGGCCGAGCACGCCGTCGCGGAACGCCGCGCGCAGGGCCGGGTCCGGCCGGGCACCAGCGAGCCGAACCTGGTCAGCTCGACCGCCGCGTGCCGGGCCTGGGCGAGCCCGGCGGGCAGGTCGTCGGTCCGGGCAGCGCCGAGCTCGTGCCCACCGCGAGCAGCGTTCGCGGGTCACACGCCTGCACCGCCGGGCCGTTCGTCGGCCGGAACGTGCACCAGCCAGCTGTCGTACGGTCGCGTTGCTGCGGCTGGACCGCGCGGTCCGCGGCCTGCACGGCACCCTGCGGTTCGCGGACGTCCCGTTCGAGCCCAAGGCCCGCGGCCGCGCCCGGGCGGCCCGCCGACGCGGCTGAGGATCGGCCGGATCTCCCGGCCACCGCCGTGGCGGTGTGCGAAAGTGGCGGGATGAACGTCCGGATGGCCGGCCCGGCCGACGGCCCCGGCGCGGTGACCTCGGTCGCCGACCTCGCGCGGATGTCGGCGTGGACGGTCACCCGCTCGCGCGGACACTGGACGACGGCCGAGCGGGTCCTCACCCTCGGCGGCCGGCGCTGGGTCGTCGGGCTCACCCCGACCGTGGGCGGCGCGACGGCGCTGGTCCTGTGGCGTGACGACGTGGTCGTCGCGCACCGGCGCGGCACCGAAGCGGCGCAGTGCGCGATCGCGCTGCGGTGGGTGACCAACCTGCTGGCCGGGCGCGCGTGGGACGCGCGCTAGCGTCGTTCTGCGGCCGCGCGAAGATCGTCTAAAGTGTGCGGACACCTGGGGGCCGCTGATCTTGGGAGCGACCCGTGCCGACTTTGACCGAACTGCCCCGATGGACGATCAGCGCGTCCGGCGACGAAGTGACGTTCACCGCGCGCGCCGGCCACCCCGAGCCGAGGGTGTGGTCCGGCCGCGGGCTGGCGCTGAGCGAGGCCGACCTCCCCGCGTTCGCGAAGGCGCTCGGCGAGGTGATGAAGCTGCCGGCGTACTGGACGGCGTGGACCCGCAGCGCCCGCCGCGGCCTCAGCGGCGAGCCGGTGTGGGCGCCGCCGCGCCACGATCCCGCGGACGGCTTCGTGTTCGTCGGCGGCCCGTGCCGCGAGCCCGGCGAGCCGCGGTCCGGCTCGTTCACGCTCGACCTGGCCGATGTCCGCGCCCTGCGGGTGCGGATCGCCGCTTACCTGCGGGAGCGGCC
Organism: Amycolatopsis sp. NPDC104587; assembly: GCF_055583645.1. Taxonomy (NCBI): domain Bacteria; kingdom Bacillati; phylum Actinomycetota; class Actinomycetes; order Pseudonocardiales; family Pseudonocardiaceae; genus Amycolatopsis; species Amycolatopsis sp. NPDC104587. The sequence continues at coordinate 26,741 of NZ_JBVJNO010000012.1, read as the reverse complement.
CGCGGCCTGAACTTCCGCCGCGAGCTTCACGAGGGACTCCTGGAGCTGCTCGCGGTTGACGACCGGCAGGTGCGACAGCATGTCGGTGTGGGTGAACGCCGACCAGTCGTAGGTCTGGCCGACAGTGGTGACGGCCGGACCGGCCGGCTCGAGGTGCCAGGTCCAGGTGTGCCCGGCGGGCGGCCGTCCCGGCTCGGCCGGGGCGCCTAGACCAGCCGGGTCACCGTGATGGCGCGGAACTGCTCATCCATCGCACCAACTGTGCCACGCGGCGGCTAGGACACCCGCTCCCGCAGCCCCGCGGCGAGACCCGCGACGGTCAGCAGGTCCAGCAACCCACCGCCGTACTCGGCGAGGCGTCGGCGGCGTACGCCACTCAACCGGAAACGCAGGTGGACACGCGTCGCGCCGTTCTCCTCGGTCAGGTGGATCGCCCAGCTGAGCTCCAGCCGTCCCCGGGTCGAGCGGTGGACCAGCGTGTGCGGGGCGTCGTGGACGACGATCTCGAACGTCGCGTCGCGGCCGCCCCAGTCGTCGATCACGTCGCCCGGCCGGAGGTTCTGCAGTGCCGGGTCGAGGCGGCGGAGGGCGCGCCGGCGCCGGGGGAGCAGCGCTTCGACCCAGGTCGGCAGGTACCAGCCGGCGCGGTTCTTGCCGAGCTGGGCGAACCACGGCCACACCCGCTCCGGCAGCGCGGCGAGGGTGAACCCGCGGTCCATGACCACGTCGGGCCGGGGGACGAGGTCGTCGCCAGGTGCGGCGGTGGTGACCTCCGCCGGGCGGGGTGCGACTCCGAGCTGGGCCACGGCTATCGCGCGCAGGGCCCGAAGTACCGGCACTCGATCAGCGCCCGCGCGTCGAGCTCGCGCGCCCGCGGCTCGAGCGTGTCGAGCAGGGCCGCGATCGGGCCGAGGTCGACCGTGCCGGCCGCGGTGAGCGGGAAGAACTGCTCACCCGTGTCGTGCGCCGGGCAGCCGCTGCCGCGCAGGTTCCCCGCCGCCACCAGGCAGAACACCTCGTCACCGTCGTTGCCGAACGTGAAGTAGCCCTGCAGCGCGACCGGCGTCGTGTCGGAGACGTCGTTGATGCGCTGCCCGCCGAAGCTCGCGGGGTAGTGCCAGCCGGCCCGCGGGTCGTTGGCGAACCAGACCCGCGCCGGGTCGGCGTCCCCGTCGAGCTGCCAGCCGCGCGCGAGGAGGAGCTCGTGCACGCTCAGCTGGCGGGTGAGCGGCAGGTCGGTCGACGACGCGGTCATCGGGGTCCTTTCGAGCGAAGCGGTCGGTCCCTCCAGTGTCACCCTTACCGGGCAGCCACGATCGGGTGACCTTCGTTCGGACCCGAGACCCGGCTCCGGCCCGAGTCTCGGAACCCCGACGCAGCGTCGGGGCATGCGCACGGAGGAGGCGGTGTCCACCGGCCCCCGGGCGTGGACGGTCGGCGTGATGTGCACCGCCGTCGGCCTGGTGATCGCCACGTTGTCGATCATCAACGCGAGCTTCCCGCCGGAGCGGCGCGGCCGGGCCATCGGCATCCGGGCGGCCGGGGTCGGCAGGCTGGGCAGGCTCGTGCTCGCCGGCGCCGGCCGCGCGGGAGGCGGCCGACGGTTCGCTCGCGGGCGCGCTCGCCGTCGCCGCCGGTTCGGGCCCGGCCGACGCGCCGCTGGCCGCGGCCGCGCGTGCCGCCTTCACCGACGGCATGTTCGCGCTCGCCGCCGTGGTGCCGGCCGGGATCCTCGCCGTGGCGCTCCTCGGCCGCCGGAAAGGCTTTCCGGCGCCGGCGCATAGTTGTCTGGACCAAAAACCGGACAGCTGTTGACTTCCGGCGACATCCGGCGGCACCCTGAAAACCGTCCCCCGCCGGGCCCGGGCGGTCCTCTCCCGCCCCCGAGGATCTGCCATGCCCACACCCGGTTTTGCGCTCGTTTTCGCGTCCCTGCTCGGCCTGGCCGGCACCGCGACGCCCGCTGCCCAGCCGTCGACCGTGTCGGCGGCCATCTGCAACAAGTACTGCGACAGCGCCGATCCGGCGAACTCGCCCGGGGACCGCCACCCGGTTTCGGCGACGGTGTTCGGCCGTTCGCTCGTGCTGCACTTCGACGACAGCGACGCCATGGGCTGGGCGTCGATCGAGAACGGCAGCCCCGGCGACGAGGTGTGGCTCGACCGCTCCTTCGACGGCGGCCGGTCGTGGGCCTCGGGCAGCCGGCTCGGCGCCACCGCGATCCCCGCGGGCAACCGCGGCCGGCGCACCCTGATGTACAACGTCGACGACTGGAACAACACCGGCGTCGGCGCGCTGCGGGCGTGCGGGAAGGCCGGTGACCGCCCGGACGTCGCGTGCACGGCGTGGGCGCGCACGACGTGGAACGCGGGGGAGCGGCGGACGGCCGCGGCCACCGCTCAGATGATGTTCTACAACAACGGAACCGGGCTCTTCGACACCACCGGCTGGTGGAACTCGGCCAACGCGCTCACCGCGCTGATCCGCAACGTCCAGGTGACGGGCATGGGCAGCTACCGCTACGCCATCGCCCGCACCTACGACAAGAACATCACCGCCGCGCTCGGGCAGTTCCGCAACGACTACCTCGACGACACCGGCTGGTGGGGCCTCGCCTGGGTGCTGGCCTACGACGTCACCGGGGACGGCCGGTACCTCGACACCGCCCGCGCCGACGCGGACCACATGGCGGCCTACTGGGACGGCACCTGCGGCGGCGGGATCTGGTGGAGCACCGCGCGGACGTACAAGAACGCCATCGCCAACTCCCTCTACATCCAGCTCAACGCCGCGCTGCACAACCGGATCGGCGAGGACAGCGCTTACCTGAACCGCGCGAAGAGCGGCTGGAGCTGGTTCCAGGGCACCGGCATGGTCAACGGCTCGGCGCTCGTCAACGACGGCGTCAATCTCGGCACCTGCAAGAACAACGGGGACACCGTCTGGTCGTACAACCAGGGGGTCCTGGTCAACGCGCTGACCGAGCTGAACCGGGCGACCGGCGACGCCGGGCTGCTGACGACCGCGCGCCGCCTCGGCGACGCCAACGTCACGTCGCCGTCGCTCAACACCGCGGACGGCATCCTGCGCGACCCGTGCGAGGGCGGGGACTGCGGCGCCGACGGCCCGTCGTTCAAGGGCGCCGGCGTCCGCGGGCTGGCCGCGCTCAACGCGGTGCTGGCCGACCACCCGTACACGGCCTACCTGCGCCGCCAGGCCGACCGCGCGTATTCGGCCGACCGCAACGCTCTCGACCAGTACGGCCTGCGCTGGTCCGGGCCACTGGACAAGATCGACGCCGCCCGGCAGCAGAGCGCGCTCGATCTGGTCAACGCGGCGCCGTACTGAGCCGATCGTTGCCGATCCGACCACAGCCACGGCCGCATGGCTTCGGATCAAGGATCGGGTGCCGCGTGAGGGGCGGCCTGCTTCTGGCCGGAGTGGCAACCCCTGGCGGGGTGGCGCGTCCGGGCGCTACGGTGAGCAGCTTGGGCAACGCTCTCCGTGACAGCCTGGGTGGGGTGGGATGGCGGAACGGACGTGGTCCGCCTTCGGGGTGCGCGAGTTCCGCGTGCTGTGGCTGGCGGGCCTGCTGTCGGTGGCCGGGGACCAGCTGGCGCGCGTCGCGCTGGCGATCCTGGTCTACCTGCGCACGGGTTCGGCGGCGCTGAGCGCGGCGACGTACGCGTTGTCGATGCTGCCCGCGCTCGTCTCCGGGGCGCTGCTGTCGTGGCTCGCCGACCGCTTCCCGCGCCGGCGCGTGATGGTGGTGTGCGACGCGGCGCGCGCGGTGCTGGTCGCGGTGATGGCGCTGCCCGCGACGCCGTTACCGCTGATGGCCGCGCTGCTCGTGGTGGTGCAGCTGGTCGAAGCGCCGTTCTCGGCGGCGCAGGGCGCGGTGCTGCCGGACCTGCTGGGCGTCCGGTACGAAGCGGGCCAGGCGGTCCAGCAGGTCACCGGGCAGCTGTGCCTCGTGCTGGGGTTCGCGGCGGCGGCCGTGGTGGTCGCCGGCGTCGGCGCGCACACGGCGCTGGCGATCGACGCGGCCACGTTCGCCGTCTCCGCGGTGCTGATCCGCGCCGGCCTGAGCGCTTGTCCGCCGCTGCGGGGCGACGTCGTCGCGGCGTCGTGGTGGCGGCGCACCTGGCGGCAGGTCGCGGCGGGCGCGGTGGTCGTGCGCCGCGACCGCACCCTCTGGACGCTGGTGTGGCTGGGCTGGCTGGCGTTGTTCACCGTGGTCCCCGAAGGCCTCGCGGTGCCGTTCGCGCGGCAGGTCGGCGTCGGCGGCGCGTGGATCGGCGTGCTGCTGGCGGCCGAACCGGCCGGCGCGGTCGCCGGGGCGTTGCTGCTGCGGCTGGTCGCCCGGCCGGTGCGGGTGCGCGCGCTGGGTGTGCTCGCGGTCGGGACGTCGGCGCCGCTGATGGCGTACTGGGGCCGGCCCGCCCTGGGCACGGCGCTGGTGCTGCTGTTCCTCTCCGGCGTGTGCTCGGCGTACCAGGTCACCGCCGGGGCGACGTTCGTCCAGCTGTCCCCGCCCCGGGTGCGCGGGCGGGCGCTCGGGTTCGCGCGGACCGGGATGATCGCCGGCCAGGGAGTCGGGATCGTGGTCGGTGGGGTGCTCGCGCAGCTCGTCGGCCCGGCGACGGCGATCGCGTGGGCGGGGACCGCGGGAGCGCTCGTCGCGCTCGCCGCGGCCGTGGTCTGGTCGCGTCGCCGTCCGGACGCGATCACCGCCGCTCTTCCCGCCGAAGCGTGAGTTTTCACCAGCCCTTGTCACCCATCGTGGGCTCCTTTCCGTGCGGTTCCTCCAGTGGCAGATACCGGAAATGGTCCCAGCCGCCGGCGATGAGTGGCAGCGCGGGGAAACAGCTGACATCGGGGCGCCCCGCGACTACCGTTGGCGAGCACGTGGTCACGGGCGCAGAGCGGGGGGCACTGCGATGGACGGACGCGAGACCACCGGCGGGGGCTGGGCGCCCTCGCGGTGGAAGCTCTGGGAGCTGCCGGGACGCGTGCGGGCCTTCGTCCTCGGGGTGGACCTGGCCGCGTTCGTCGTGCTGGTGCTCGCGGCACGCACGCTACCGGCCGCCCACGACTGGGCGGCGGCCGGCTGGCTCGCCGCGGCCGCGGTGCTGCACCTGCAGGCGTCCCACGTCATCGAGCGCCGCCGTCGCGACCGGGCGGGTTCGCCGTACGTCGACCTGTGCAGCGTCTGGATCTTCGCCGGGGTGCTCGTGCTGCCGCTGGTGCTCGAACTGGCGCTGGTGGCGGTGATCTACGGTCACCGCTGGGTGCTGGTCAACCGGTTCGACCCGTTCCGGCCGCCGCACCGCACGGTGTTCACCGCGGCGACGCTCGCCCTGGCCGCGTCGGCGGCCTTCGCGGTGCTGGAGCCGACCGGCGCGCACCTGAGCGCCGGCGCGCGGCCAGGCTGGGCGGCGCTGACGGCCGTGGTCGCCGCGGCGGCGGTGCAGTGGACGGTGAACACCGCGCTCGTCGGCACGGTCATCGCGTGGACCGTGCCCATCGAGCACCGGCGGCAGGTGCTGGGCAGCGCCTCGGACAACCTGCTGGAGGTCAGCCAGCTGGCGCTCGGGGTGTTCGTGGCGCTCGCGCTGCTGTGGTGGCCGCCGGCGGCGCTGCTGATGATCGTGCCGACGTTCGCGCTGCACCAGTGCGTCCAGCTCGACCAGTTCAAGACGGCGGCCCGCACCGACCAGCGCACCGGGCTGCTGAACGCGATCGCGTGGCACGACGAGGCCGAGCAGGCGCTCGAGCGCGCCCGCGCCACGGCCGGCCGGGTCGGGGTGCTGATGATCGACCTCGACTGGTTCAAGCGCATCAACGACACCCACGGCCACCTGGTCGGCGACGACGTCCTCGCGGAGGTGGCGACGGTCCTCACGAAGACGGTCCGCCGCGGCGACGCGGTCGGCCGCTACGGCGGCGAGGAGTTCGCGGTCCTCCTCCCGGGCGTCGACCAGGACGAGGCCCGCACGATCGCCGAGCGCATCCGCGGCCGCATCCGGGCCTTGCGCATCACCGCGCCTTCGGGCGAGCTGGTGGAACTGTCGGCGACGATCGGCGCGGCGCTGTGCCCGGGCCCGGCGGAGTCCGGTTTGGACGATCTGATCCGCGCGGCGGACAACGCTTTGTACGCGGGCAAGAAAGCCGGCCGCGACCTGGTGGTGCTGGCCGCACGCTAGGCGCACCCTCGGCTCGGAACGAACCACCGCGGCAAAGGAACGGCATGAGCACCGAACCGGAATCCTCACCATCGTGCTGGACGGCTGGAAGTCGGCGGTCGAGGCCCACGAGCCCGAACGCGTCGCCGGGCTCTTCACCGAAGACGCGATCTTCCAAGGCCTGCACCCCTACGGCGTCGGCCGCGAGGGAGTCGCCGAGTACTACGCGCGGGTCGTCTTCGGCTTCACCGGCCGGCCCGCCGGCCGGCTCGTCGGGCACTACCAGGTCTCCCGGCTCTGAGCTGCGCCGATGCCCGCGCCCGGCTACAGTCCCGGCCATGGGTCTGAGCATCCGCAACCAGCTCGCCGGGACGGTTTCCGCCGTCACGACGGGCGAGGTGATGGCGACGGTCAAGACACGCCTGTCCGGCGGGCAGGAAGTGACGGCCGCCGTCACTCGGGAGGCCGTCGAGGACCTCGGTCTCGCCGAAGGATCGGCCGTGCGCGTGCTGGTCAAGGCGACCGAGGTGTCGCTGGCCACCGGGCCGGTCGAGGGCATCAGCATCCGCAACCAGCTGCCCGGCCGGGTCACCGGCGTCACCACCGGCGGGGCGATGGCCACGGTGAAGGTGGCCGTCGACGGCGGCGAGCTGACCGCCTCGATCACCCGGGAGGCCGTCACGGACCTGGGCCTCGAGGACGGCTCCCCGGTGGTCGCGCTGGTCAAGTCGACGGAGATCTCGCTCGCCACCGGCTGAACCGGCCGGGAACCCGGCCATACTGAAGCATGTTGTCGCGTCAGCTGGAGTATCTGGTCGCGCTGGCCAAGGAACGGCACTTCGCCCGGGCGGCCGCCGCGTGCTGCGGAGCCGCCGCTTCGCCGGGTTCACGCCGGAGGGGGAGCGGGTGCTGGCGTGGGCGCACCGCATCCTCGCCGAGTGCGACGCGCTGCGGCAGGACCTCTCGATCATGCGCGAGAGCCTCTCCGGCGTGCTGCGCATCGGCGCGATCCCGACCGCGCTGACCGCCGCGTCGCTGCTGACGACGCCGTTCTGCGAACGGCACCCGCGCACGCGCGTTTCGCTGGAGTCGTTGTCCTCACGGGAGATCACGCGCCGGCTCGCGGAGTTCGAACTGGACATCGCGATGACCTATGTGGACGACGACGAGCTCGGGAACGTCCGGGTGCGGCCGCTGTACGAGGAGCGCTACCTGCTGCTGACCCCCGAGGACGGCGTGCTGGCCGGGCGGGCGTCGGTGGGCTGGGGGGAGGTCGCGGCGCTGCCGCTGTGCCTGCTCACCCGAGCGTGAGCTCGGCCTGACCTTCCACCCCAGCGCGGCGGAGCTGGTGCCGGTCTGCGACGTCGTGACGATCAACGCGCCGCTGCACCCGGAGACCGAAGGGCTCTTCGGGGACGAGCTGCTCGCGACGATGAAGCGGGGCGCGTACCTGATCAACACCGCGCGGGCGCGCATCGCCGACCGCGACGCGATCGTGCGGGCCCTGGAGAGCGGGCAGCTGGCCGGGCACGCCGGCGACGTCTGGTTCCCGCAGCCCGCGCCGGCGGACCACCCGTGGCGGACGATGCCGCACCACGGCATGACCCCGCACATCTCCGGCAGCTCGCTCCCCGCCCAGGCGCGGTACGCCGCCGGGACCCGGGAAATCCTCGAGGCGTGGCCGGCCGGCACCCCGATCCGGGACGAGTACCTCATCGTCGACGGCGGGAAGCTGGCCGGCACCGGCGCGCAGTCCTACTCCGTCACGCGCTGATCCCGCGCCAAACCGCCGCTTCTGCGGCGTTTCTGGGCTTATCGTGCCGCATTCGCGACCAAGCTGTGCCTGATCGGAGGATGTGCGCGGCTCCGGGGCCGACCTAGCGTGGAACGATGGAAACGCCCGTTCCCGCCCCGAAGCGGCGCACCCCGCCGTCGGGCCGGCTGCTCGTCACAGGCACCGGGTGCGCGTCACGGCTGATCGACGTCGGCGAGCTGCGCGAGCGGTCGCGGGTCCGGCTCGACGTCGAGTACGTGACCCGCCGCCGGCGCGAACGGCACGAGGTGCAGGGCGTGCACCTCTATGACGTGCTCAGCGAGGGCCCGCTCCCGCTGGACCCGAAGCACAAGATGTCCGGGCTGACCGTGGTGGTCCTGGCAGTGTCCGAAGACGGCTTCCAGGTGGTGTTGTCCCTGGCGGAGATCGACCCCGAGTTCGGCCACTGCGCGGCCCTGCTGGCGACCCGCTACAACGGCGAGGACCTGCCGCGGCCCACCCTGGTCATGCCCGGTGACCTGCGGGCGAGCCGGTACGTCCGCGGGCTCGCCCGGCTCTCGCTGCTCAGCCTCGACGCCGGGAGCGTGCCCGGCTGAGACCACTCTCGGTTTGCGAGCGGTCCGGCACGGCTCCATACTGGTGCGGCAATGCAACCAGTTGTGAGGTGGAAGCGGTGCGGAAGGACTCCCGGTCGGCGTGCCCGATCAACCTGTCGCTCGAGATCTTCGGCGACCGGTGGACCCTGCTCGTGCTGCGCGACATCGTGTTCGGCGGGGCCCGGCACTTCCGCGAGCTGCTCGGCGGCGAGGAGCGGATCTCGTCGAACGTGCTGGCCGACCGGCTGGCCGTGCTCGTCGAAACCGGGCTGCTCACCCGGGCGGGCGATCCTTCGCACAAGCAGAAGGTCACCTACAGCCTGACCGAGCGGGCCATCGAGCTGGTGCCGGTGCTGGTGCAGCTCAGCGCGTGGGGCGTCCGGCACCTGCCGGTCGCCGATGCCTACGCGGCGCGCGCCGCGGTCCTCACCGACGGCGGTCCGCCGTTGTGGGAGGCCTTCATGGACGAACTGCGCGAAACCCACCTCGGACCGCAGGCGCGCCGCGCGACGGCGCCGGACGGGCCCACCGTCGCGGCGCGCCTGGAAGCCGCCTACGCCGCATTCGTGGGCAACCGACGATCGGAGTGACCATGCAGACCCGGCTCGACGAACGGTTCAGCGACCCCGGCACCGAGGCCATCGGCTGGGCCGAAACGGTGAACGCGCTGGAAGCGGCGCAGATCAGCTGGCTGACGACGGTGCGCGCCGACGGCCGGCCGCACGTCACGCCGCTGGTCGCGGTGTGGCTCGACGGCGCCGTCCACTTCAGCACGGGGGCGACCGAGCAGAAGTACCTCAACCTGACCGCGAACCCCCACGTCGTGCTGACCACCGGCCGCGACGCCTGGGACGACGCCCTCGACGTCGTGGTCGAGGGGGAGGCCCGGCGGGTCACCGGTCGGCCGAAGCTGGAGCGGCTCGCCGCGGCGTGGCTGTCCAAATGGGACGGCAGCTGGCGCTACGACGTGACCGACGAGGGGTTCAGCCAGTCCGGCCACGGCTCCGCCGTGTTCGCCGTCGAGCCCGCGAAAGTGCTGGTGTTCGGCCGGAAGCGGACGAACGGGACTTCCGGGGACTCGATGCTCGGGAGCGTCGAGTTCACCCACACCAGCCACCGGCCGTAGCGGGCCCGACCTTCAGCCGTTTACCAGGGTTTCGCCCGGCGTTAGCCTCGGGCCCGGCAATGGTTCTCGATCAGCGACCCATACTGGCCCGGCTTCCCACCACGACAACCCCGGAGTCCCCATGACGGACGTCAACCGCCGACGTTTCCTGCAGCTGGCCGGCGGCACCGCTGCCCTTTCCGCGCTGTCCACCAGCATCGCCCGGGCGGCGGAGCTCCCCGCGCTCCGCCGCACCGGGACGCTGCGGGACATCGAGCACGTCGTGGTGCTCATGCAGGAGAACCGGTCGTTCGACCACTACTTCGGCACGCTGCGCGGGGTGCGCGGCTTCGGCGACCCGCGCCCGGCCACGCTGGCGTCGGGCAAGCCGGTGTGGGCGCAGTCGGACGGCACGCGCGACATCCTGCCGTTCCGCCCCGAAGCGGACAACCTGGGCCTGCAGTTCATCCAGGACCTCCCGCACGGCTGGAACGACACGCACGCGGCGTGGAACCAGGGCCGGTACGACAAGTGGGTGCCCGCGAAGGGCTCGACCACCATGGCGTACCTGACGCGCGAGGACATCCCGTTCCACTACGCGCTGGCCGACGCGTTCACCGTCTGCGACGCCTACCACTGCTCGTTCATGGGCTCGACCGACCCGAACCGCTACTACATGTGGACCGGGTACACGGGCAACGACGGCTCCGGTGGCGGCCCGGTCCTCGGCAACGACGAGAAGGGCTACTCCTGGACGACCTACCCCGAGCGCCTGGAGAAGGCCGGGGTGTCGTGGAAGATCTACCAGGACGTCGGCGACGGCCTCGACGCCGCCGGCGGCTGGGGCTGGATCGACGACGCCTACCGGGGCAACTACGGCGACAACTCGTTGCTGTACTTCAACTCCTACCGCAACGCCAAGCCCGGCGACCCGCTCTACGACAAGGCCCGCACCGGCACGAACGCGAAGGCGGGCGACGGGTACTTCGACCACCTCCGCGCCGACGTCAAGGCCGGCAAGCTGCCGCAGGTGTCGTGGATCGCGGCGCCGGAGGCGTTCTGCGAGCACCCGAACTGGCCGGTGAACTACGGCGCCTGGTACATCGCGCAGGTGCTCGACGCGCTGACGTCGAACCCCGAGGTCTGGGGCAAGACCGCGGTCTTCATCACCTACGACGAGAACGACGGCTTCTTCGACCACGTGCTGCCGCCCTACGCGTCGGCCGGTCAGTCCACCGTGGACACCACGGGGGAGATCTACACCGGGACGGCGCAGCAGGCCGGCCCGTACGGGCTCGGCCAGCGCGTCCCGATGCTCGTGGTGTCGCCGTGGAGCAAGGGCGGCTTCGTCTGCTCGGAGACGTTCGACCACACCTCGATCATCCGGTTCGTCGAGCGGCGCTTCGGGGTGCACGAGCCGAACATCTCGGCGTGGCGGCGCTCGGTGTGCGGCGACCTGACCTCGGCGTTCGACTTCGAGCGCACCGACACGAGGGTGCCGGCCCTGCCGGACACCGCGGCCTACGAGCCGCCGGACCGCGAGCGGCACCCGGACTACGTGCCCGCGGTCCCGGCCAAGAGCGTGCTGCCGAAGCAAGAGCGCGGGCTGCGGCCGGCGCGGGCGCTGCCGTACGACCTGGCGGCCGACGGCCGCGTCGACGGCGGGAACCTGACGGTGACCTTCGCCAACCACGGCCGCGCGGGCGCGACCTTCAACGTCACCTCGCCCGCGGCCGGCCCGCGGACCTACACCGCCGGCGCCGGGCGGTCGCTGGCGGCCAAGCTGCCCGCGGCCGGTGGGTACGACTTCACCGCGCACGGCCCGAACGGCTTCCTGCGGCAGTTCCGCGGCACGACCGCCGGGCCCGAGGTGAGCGTCCGCTGCGACGACAACGACCTCACGCTGGTCCTGACCAACGGCGGCACCACCCCGGTGCGGCTGACGGTGAAGGACGCGTACGGCCGGCGGTCGGCGACCCGGCTGCTGCGGCCGGGCGCGCGGGTCGTCGAGACCGTGGGCACCCGGCGCAGCAACCACTGGTACGACGTCACGGTGGTGTCGGACCACGACCCGAAGTTCCTGCGCCGGCTCGCCGGGCACGTCGAGACGGGCCGGCCGAGCACCAGCGACCCGGCGACGCTCACGAACTGACGGCTTCCCGGCCGCGGCGCCAGTCCGACGGGCTGGCGCCGCGGACGCGTTTGAACGCCACGCTGAAGGCGAACGGGTCCTCGTAGCCGACGGCCTTCGCCACGGCGGCGACGGTGTCTTCGGTGTCGCGCAGCAGATCCGCGGCCAGCGTCATCCGCCAGCCGGTGAGGTAGGTCAGCGGCGGCTCGCCGACGAGGTGCGCGAAGCGCGCGGCGAACGCGGCACGGGACAACCCCGCGCGGGCGGCCAGCGCCGCGACCGTCCACCGGTGGCCGGGCTCGGCGTGCAGCAGGCGCAGGGCTTCCCCGACCGCGGCGTCGTCCAGCGCGCGGTACCAGGCCGGCGGCGTCTCCGCCGAAGCGCACCAGGCCCGGAGAGCCAGGACGAGCAGGAGATCCAGCAGGCGGCGCACCACCGCGTCCTGGCCCGGTTCGTCTCGGGCGACCTCCGCGGAGAGCAGGGAGAGGGCCGCGCGCGTCCGCGGCCCGGCGGGGACGACGGCCAGCGGCGGCAGCATCTCCAGGAGCCGCCCGGCGACCACACCACGGAGCTCGTAGGCGGCCCGCACCAGGGCCGTGGCGCCGGGCGAACCGTCGCCGTAGGTGCGCGGCGCCTGGCGTTCCAGCGCCTTCGCTCCGGCGACGAGGTGCTTCTTCGCACCCCGGATCACGTGTTGCGCCGGCGTGGCCGGGTCATCGGCGATCGTGTAACCACGCACGCTGACCAGCGCGATGTCCCCGGCGGCCAGGCGGACGGGCGTGGTGTCGCCGACGCGCACCGACGCGTCCCCGTCGAGGGTGGCGACCAGCGTGAGCGGCGGGGCGTCGGTGAAGGTGAGCGACCACGGCGGCCGCTGCACCAGCTGCCGGACCAGCGCGTCCGTGGCGTGGGCCCGGTGGAGCAGGTCGCTCAGGACGTCCATAGCGCGACGATAGACGATGACAAAGGAACCATCGACTTTCTCCCATGGATCGTCTTGCGCGGCCACGGTTGGCTGACGGCATGACCATCCTGATCCTCGGCGGCACCGGCAAGACCGGCCGCCGTCTCGCCCGTCGCGTCGACCACGCCCGGATCGCGTCGCGCGCCCACGGGTTCGACCTCGGCGACCCCGCCGGCTGGGCGCCGGTGCTGACCGGCGTCACGGCCGTCTACCTCGTGGAACCCGACCTGCGGGCCGGGCCGCGCCTCCCGCGGTTCGTCACCGAGGCGGTGGCGGCGGGCGCGCGGCGGCTCGTGCTGCTGTCCGCCCCGCGCGCCGGCGAGGAGGGGCGTCCGCTGCACGCCGCCGAGCGGGCCGTCCGGGACTCGGGGGCCGGCTGGACCATCCTGCGCCCCAGCTGGTTCGCGCAGAACTTCAGCGAAGGCCCGTGGGCGCCCGGAATCCGCGACGGCGTCCTGACCCTGCCGACCGGCGCCGGGCGCGCGCCGTTCGTCGACGCCGAAGACATCGCGGAGGTCGCCGCGGCGGCGTTGACGACCGACCGCCACCACGGTGAGGTCTACGAGCTGACCGGCCCGCAGGCGGTCGGTTTCGGCGAAGCGGTCGCGCTGATCGCGCGGGCGGCCGGGCGGAAGATCGAGTATGCGGACGTCGACCCGGAGGTGTTCGTCGAGCGTCAGATCGCCCACGGCGTCCCGGAAACGGTGGCGCGCCTGCTCACCGGGCTGCTGGCGGACCTGCGCGCCGGCCGGGGCGCCGAGGTCGGGGACGGCGTCGAGCGCGCCCTCGGCCGGCCGGCCCGGACGTTCGAGGACTTCGTCGCGGCGACTTCCTGGGGCTGACGCGCCAGGGCCGGGTGTGCCGGTCCGATGTGGATCGGGCATTGTGGGCGGCCGGGAGTGCAGCACGCCGTCGATCGGGGAGTCGAAGCTTGAGCACCACACCTGAGTTCGCGGTTCCGGACGTCGTCGACAGCCCGGTGACCCCGAGGCCGCCGTCCGGCCCGGCGATGCGGTGGCTGCTGGCGCAGCGGGTGGCGCCCGCCGGGCCGGAGGCCGCCGAGGACCACGGGAAGCCGCAGGCCTGGTGGAAGGTCATGTGCCTGACCGGCGTCGACTACTTCTCGACCCTGTCCTACCTGCCGGGCATCGCCGCGCTCGCGGCCGGCGCCCTGTCCCCGCTGGCCACGCTGCTGATCGTCGCGCTGACCCTGCTGGGCATGCTGCCGATGTACCGGCGGGTCGCCCGGGAGAGCCCGCGCGGCCAGGGGTCGGTGGCGATGCTGGAGGACCTGCTGCCGTTCTGGCGCGGCAAGATCTTCGTTCTGGTCCTGCTCGGGTTCGTCGCGACGTCGTGGATCATCACGATCACGCTGTCCTCGGCGGACGCGTCGGTGCACCTGCTGGAGAACCCGTACCTGCCGGGCTTCCTCCACGGGCACGCCGTGCTGATCACGGTCGTGCTGCTGCTGATCCTCGGCGGGGTCTTCCTGCTGGGCTTCAGCGAGGCCGTCGGCGTCGCGATCCCGCTCGTCGCGATCTTCCTGCTGCTCAACGCGGCCGTGGTGATCGTGAGCGGCATCGACCTCTTCTCCGACGGCGCGGCGCTGTCCCGCTGGACCGACGCGCTCACCTCGAACGGCGGCGGCTTCACCGGGATCATCGGCCCGGCCGTGCTCGCGTTCCCGGCGCTCGTGCTGGGGATGTCGGGCTTCGAGACCGGGGTCAGCATGATGCCGCTGGTAGCGGCCGAGGGGAAGACGGACGAGGAGCGGCTCGAGTCGCGGATCCGCAACACCCGCAAGCTGCTGACGCTCGCGGCGCTGATCATGTCGGTGTACCTGATCGCGACGAGCTTCATCACCACCGTGCTGATCCCGGCCGAGAAGTTCAAGGAAGGCGGCGAGGCGAACGGGCGCGCGATGGCCTACCTCGCGCACCAGGAGCTGGGCGAGGCGTTCGGCACGGTCTACGACGTCAGCAGTGTGCTGATCCTGTGGTTCGCGGGCGCGTCGGCGATGGCCGGGCTGATCAACATCGTGCCGCGCTACCTGCCCTCGTACGGGATGGCGCCGGAGTGGGGCCGCGCGGTCCGCCCGGTGGTGCTGGTCTACACGGTGATCAGCGTCCTGATCACCATCGCGTTCGGCGCGGACGTCAACGCCCAGGCCGGCGCGTACGCGACCGGGATCCTCGCGATGATGGTCTCCGGCGCGGTCGCGGTGACGATCTCCGGGATCCGCCACAAGCAGCGCGGCGCGGCGATCGGGTTCGCCGTGCTGACGCTGGTGCTGCTCTACGCGCTGGTCGAGAACGTCATCGAGAAGCCGGACGGCCTGGCCATCTCGGCGCTGTTCATCCTCGGCATCATCGTGGTGTCCCTGGTTTCCCGGGTGTCCCGCACGACCGAGCTGCGCGCGGAGCGCATCGAGTTCGACGAGACGGCGCGCCGGTTCGTCACCGATTCGCTGGCCAACGACGGCGCCCTGCACATCATCGCGAACCGGCGACAGGGCGGCGACCTCGCGGAGTATTCGGCGAAGGAAGCCGAGCAGCGCGCGATGAACCCGTTGCCCGGCACGGCGGACGTGCTGTTCCTCGAGATCGACGTGGTCGACCCCTCGGAGTTCAGCAACGTGCTCCAGGTCCGCGGCGTCGAGGTCGACGGCTACCGCATCCTGCGCGCCCAGAGCCCGGCGGCGCCGAACGCCATCGCGGCGGTGCTGCTCGCCCTGCGTGACGCGACGGGAGTGCTGCCGCAGTGCCACTTCGAGTGGTCGGAGGGAAACCCGCTGGGGCACTTGTTCCGGTATTTGATTCTGGGCCGCGGTGACACGGCCCCGGTGGTCCGGGAGATCCTGCGCACGAGTGAGACGGACCCGGCCCGCAGGCCGGGCATCCACGTCGGCGGCTGAGCGGCTCCGTCACCGCCACGGCATGTGCTGCAGGCACCACGTGTTGCCGTCGGGGTCGGCGAAGTAGACGTAGAACACGCCGCCCATGTCCTCGACCGGGCCGGCCTCGACGCCGCGCTCGACCAGCTCGGCGCGGGCCTTCTCGATGTCGGCGACCACCAGGTGCAGGCCGCGCATCGAACCCGGCGGCAGGGCCAGGGGCTGCACCCCTTCGGTGAGGGAGATCGAGCACGCCGAGCCGCTCGGGGTCAGCTGGACGATGCGCACGCCGTCCGCCGGGCGGACGTCGACGTCCAGGGTGAAACCGAGGCTGTCCCGGTAAAACGTGATGGCGCGGTCGATGTCGGTGACCGGCACGGGGACGAGCTCCAGGAGGAACGCACCAGGGAGCACCGGCGGGTTGCCGGGATCCTTGGCGAGCGCGCTCGGGTCGGCGGGGACTTCGGTGACGGGTTCGTTCATGACGGGTCTCGTTTCTCGTGGTCGAGGAGGGTGGCAAGACGGTCGTAGGACTCACCGGCGCCGCGGCGCATCGGGCTGAGCACCACCTGGTCGCGGATTTCCGGCGACGGGTACTGCACGGTGACGGTCATGGTCGTGCGGCCGCCGGCTTCGGCCAGCACGGTCGTGACCTCCGCGGCGCCTTCGGGCCAGCCGCGGTGGATCTCGGTCTGCACGAGCCGGACGGGCGGCACGACCTCGCGGAAAACGCCGTACATCTCCATCTCCGCGCCGTCGGGCCCGTGGGAGACGAACCGCCAGGCGCCCCCGGGCCGCAGGTCGACCTCGCAGCCGGTCAGCCGCCAGCCGCGGGCGCCGTGCCAGCGGCGCAGCAGCTCCGGCCGGGTGAGGGCCGCGAAGACGAGGTCGGCGGGAGCGGCGAAGGCCCGGGTGAGCACCAGGCCGGTCGCGCCGGCCTCGGTGACCTCCAGCCCCCGGCGCGGGGCGGTCACGACTGCAGGTCCTTCAGCAGCTCGTCGAGCTGCTGGTAGCCGGCCTCCCAGTAGTCGCGGTAGTCGGCCAGCCAGGCCGTGGCCGCCTTGAGCGGTTCCGCCACCAGGTGGCACGGCCGCCGCTGGGCGTCCCGGCCGCGTTTCACCAGCCCCGCGCGTTCGAGCACTCGCAGGTGCTTCGACACCGCGGGCTGGCTCATCGCGAACGGCTCGGCCAGCTCGGTGACGGTGGCGTCGCCGGTCGCCAGCCGCGCGAGGATCGCCCGCCGGGTGGGGTCCGCGAGGGCCGCGAACGTCGCGTCCAGTGTGCTGCTCATTCATAACCTTCCGGTTTTGTAACCAGATGGTTTTATAGACGGCGCGAGCGCGCCTGTCAAGAGCCGCCGGGGGAGCGGACCCAGCTGAGCCCGACCCCGGCGCCGGACTGTCCACAGTGCACTCGATCGCCGCCGCCCACCACGGCCGGCCCGCCTCAGTTGAGCTTGCGGGTGTCCGCCGGCAGGCCGCCGCCGGCGTAGACGTCTTCGGCCAGTTTGGCCAGGGCGGTCAGGGCGACGTTCTGGCTCCACGGGCCGTACGACACGCGGGAGACACCGAGCTCCTGCGCGCGGGCCAGCGGGATCGAGCCGGGGATGCCGATCAGGTTGACCTTGCGCTCGCCCAGCGCCTCGACGAGCCGCGCGACCTGGCTCTCGTCGAGCTTGCCCGGGACGAAGAAGTTGGACGCGCCCGCGTCGAGGTACGCGCGGCCGCGGGTGAGGGCTTCGGCCAGCGCCTCTTCGGGGTCGGCGACCTTGAGGAACGCGTCGGTGCGGGCGTTGAGCACGAAGTCGACGCCCGCCGACTGCGCGGCCGCGACGGCGGCTTCGACCGCCTTCACCGCGTCGGCCAGCGGCTTCATCTGGTCTTCCAGGTTGGCGCCGACCGCGCCCGCCTCGATCGCGCGGGCGATGGTGCCGGCCGGGTCGCCGTACCCGGCTTCGAGGTCGGCCGACACCGGCAGGTCGCCCGCCGTCCGGACGATCAGCGCGACCTCGGCGATCATCTCGTCGCGCGGGATCTTCTCGCCGTCGGGGTAGCCGCGCGAGGCGGCGATGCCGTGGCTGGGGGTCGCGAGGGCCTTCGTGCCCGGGGTTTCGGCGACGACCTTGGCGGTGATCGCGTCCCAGACGTTGACAACGAGCAGCAGCTCCGGCGCGGCGTGCAGTTCCTGCAGGAGGGTGGCCTTCTCGGCGGTGGAGGTCATGCCGCCAATCTAGGCGGACCCGCGGCGGCGCGCCGACCCCGACTTGAGTTCCGTCGGCCGCCCGGAGGCTGGACCTCGGCCGCCGGTGCTGGTAGTCCTCTGCGCGTGACCATGGACACGATCGCCCTCCACAGCATCAACCCGTGGGAAGTCTCCTTCCTCCGTGAGGAGGTCGGCGGTTACTTCGCCCACGGCGTCGAGCTCGCGCCCGGGGCGACCGTCCTGGACGTCGGGGCCAACGTCGGGGTCTTCTCCGCCGCCGTCTACGAGCGGCTCGACGGCGACGTGCGGATCTTCGCCTTCGAGCCGCTTCCGCCGCTCCACGAGACCTTGGCGCGCAACGCCCGCGACTTCTTCGGCGGCCGGCTGACCGCGCTGCCGTTCGGGCTCGCCGCGGCCGAGGACGAGCTCTCGTTCAGCTACTTCCCGGCGGCGACGATCTTCTCGTCGTCGCTGCGGGACGCGGGCAACGTCGAAGCCGAACGCAAGCGCGTCACGGCCAGCATCGTCGAGATGATCCGCCAGGGCAGCCCGGCCGCGCGCCGGGTCCCGGGCCCGGTGCTGCGCGGGCTCGTCGGCCGCAAGCTGCGGGTGATGCGCGAGCTCGAGACGCACCGGGTCCGCGTCCGCCCGCTGTCGGCGGTCCTCGACGAGCACGCCATCACCGCGATCGACCTGCTCAAGGTCGACGTCGAAGGCGCGGAGCTCGACGTGCTGCGGGGCATCGAAGACCGCCACTGGCCGCTGGTGCGCCAGGCCGTCGTCGAGGTCGAAGGCTGGGCGCGCAACCGTGACCTCGTCCGCGAAGTGTTCACCGCGCGCGGCTTCACCGTCGAGGCGCAGCAGGACACCGTCCAGGAGGCGGCCGACATCGGGATGGTCTTCGCCCGCCGGGCCGGTTGAGGGTCAGCGGGTGGTGTGCGCCCCGCCGTTGACGTGCAGGGTTTGGCCGGTGATGTGGCGCGCGCCCTCGGAGGCGATGTAGCCGGGGGAGATCATTCCTCCGGACGCGATCCTGCGGTGGTCCGCCGCCGGACGTCGATTCGTCCACTTTGGACCTGCTGGGCGTGGTCCGGCGCCCCTGACCGCCGTATGAGCTCACGACGTGCGAGCACGAGCTGATCGAAACGACCGGGCGTGGCCCCGACGTGGCATCATGACGCTGGCTTCGATCGGTAAGCCGAACGGAGGACCAGCAAAATGTACGCTTTACCGAACGGCGGGCAGAAGGTGGCAGAAGACGGCGAGCCGTCCATCCGGGACATGCTGGCGGTGAACCTGCGCGCGGCGCGGGCCACGCGCGGGCTGTCGCTTTCGGAGCTGTCGCGGCAGTCGGGCATCGGCAAGGCGACGCTGTCGCAGCTGGAGGCCGGCACCGGGAACCCGACGATCGAGACCGTGTTCAGCCTGTCGCGGGTCCTCGAGGTGGCGATCTCCGACCTGCTCGACCACCGGCCGCGCGGTGGCCTGACCGTGGTGCGCGCCGCCGACGTCGAGGTGCTCCGCGGCGAGGGTGTCGACCTGCGGCCGCTGCGCCGGATCGAGACCGACAACAGCGTGTTCGAGGTGTACGACCAGCTCGTCCGCGGGGACGCGCCGCAGCGCTCGCAGGGGCACGTCGGGATCGAGCACACGGTCGTGCAGACCGGCGGGCTGCGGGTCGAGGTGGCCGGGCGGACCGTCGAGCTCGGGCCCGGGGACTACGTCGCGTTCGACGCCCGCGAGCCGCACAGCTACACCGCGCTCGAGGCGCCGGTGCACTCGGTCCTGCTGCTGCAGTACCGCGCGGACGAGCGGCTCGACGGCCGCCCGCACCCCGTCCTGCAGGATTGACACGCTTCTCGCCGGAGATCTACCCTCCGATCGTTCGCTATACCGAACGCTGGAGGGTCGATGAACCGAACGCGGGTGGTGGTGATCGGGGCCGGCATCGTCGGCGCGGCCTGCGCCCGGGAGCTCGGCCTGGCCGGGTTCGACGTGGTCGTCGTCGACCGTGGCCGGCCCGCGGGCGGCACCACTTCGCACGGTGAAGGGAACCTCCTCGTCTCGGACAAGGGGCCAGGCGCGGAGCTCGCCCTGGCGCAGCTGTCGGCGCGGTTGTGGCCGGAGCTGGCGGCGTCGCTCGGCGAGGAGTGCGAGTTCGACCCGAAGGGCGGCATCGTCGTCGCGACCACCGAAGCCGGGGCGGCCGCGCTGACCGCGTTCGCCGCGGCACAAGCGGCGGCGGGGGTGCGGACCGAGCCGTTGTCGGCGGCGGAGCTGGCGGCGGCCGAACCGGCGCTGACCCGCGAGGTGACGGCGGCCGTCCGGTACCCGGAGGACGCCCAGGTCCAGCCGGCCGGCGCGACGCTGGCCCTGCTGCGCGCGGCCCCGGGGGTGCGGCTGCGCACGGAGACCGAGGTGACGGGCGCGGTGGTGACCGGCGGCCGGATCACCGGAGTCCGCGTGCCGGGCAAAGTGATCCCGGCGGACGTGGTGGTGAACGCGGCGGGCCCGTGGGCAGGGCCGGTCTCGGAGCGGCTGGGCGTGCCCATCGCGGTCCGGCCCCGGCGCGGCGAGGTGCTGGTGACGACGCCGATGCCGGGAGTGGTCCGCCACAAGGTGTACGACGCGGACTACGTCGGCGCGGTCGGCTCGGACGCGGGCGAGCTGCAGACGTCGGCGGTGGTGGAGTCGACCCGGGGCGGCACGGTGCTGATCGGCTCGTCCCGCCGCCGCGTGGGCTTCGACGAGAGCCTGCACCCGGAGGCCCTGAGCGCGATCGCGGCGAAGGCGCTGCGGCTGTTCCCGGCGCTGGCGGATGCGGCGGTGATGCGGGTGTACGGGGGGTTCCGGCCGTACGTCGACGATCATCTGCCGGTGCTCGGCGAGGATCCGCGGCTGGCAGGACTTTGGCACGCGACGGGGCATGAAGGCGCGGGAATCGGCTTGAGCGTGGGGACAGCGAGGTTGCTGCGGGAGATGCTGACGGGGGTGGAGCCTTCGATGCCGGTGGGGGAGTTCAGGGTGAACCGCCCGGCGGTGCTGACGGAGGCGGCGGCATGACCATCCCCCGCATCGACATCCCGATCCACATCACCGTCGACGGCGTGCCCGTCCCCGGCATCGCGGGCCAAACCGTCGCCGGGATCCTCCTCGCCGCGGGCCGGACCTCCTGGCGCACCACCCGTTCCGGCGCGCCGCGCGGGGTCTTCTGCGGCATCGGGGCCTGTTTCGACTGCCTCCTCACCGTCAACGGCGTTCCCGACGTCCGGGCCTGCCGTCGCCGGGCCGCCGACGGGGACGACATCCGCACCCAGTCGAGGCAGGACGCATGACCCACGTCCTCGTCATCGGCGCCGGGCCCGCCGGGCTCGCCGCCGCCGAACACGCGCTCGCCGCCGGGGCCGAAGTCACCCTTCTCGACCAGGCCGACGCCCCCGGCGGCCAGTTCCACCGGACCCTGCCCGCCGTCCGGCAGCCAGCCGGCCGGACGCAACGCCGCCCGGTGCCCGAGCGCTGCACCTGGCTCCCCGAAACCACCGTCTGGGCCCTCGAAAACCGGAAAGTCCACGTCCTGCGCGGCGAACCCGACGGAACCGGCCGCGAAAAACTCGTCCTCGAGCCCGACGCACTCGTCCTCGCGACCGGCGCCCACGACCGCACCCTGCCCTTCCCCGGCTGGCAGCTCCCCGGAGTCTTCACCGCGGGCGCCGCCCAGGCGCTGGCCAAGGGTGACGGAGTCGCCGTCGGACGGCGGGTGCTCGTCGCCGGGGCCGGGCCCTTCCTGCTGCCCGTCGCCGAATCGCTCCTGGACGTCGGGGCCGAGGTCGCGGCCGTTCTCGAGGCCAACCGCGCCACGACCGTCCTCAAAGGATGGGGTCTCCACACCGACAAAGCCGGCGAACTGGCCCACTACCTGGCGACCCTCGCCCGCCGCCGCGTCCCGTTGCGCTTCGGCCGCGTTGTCGTCGAGGCTCGCGGAGACGACCAGGTCCGCGAAGCCGTCACCGCCCGCGTCCGCGCGGACTGGTCCGTGGTGCCCGGCACCGAAAAGACCTTCCAGGTCGACGCCGTCTGCGTCGGGCACGGCTTCACACCTCAACCCGAGCTGGCCGTCGCCGCCGGGTGCGAGCTCGACGGCGGTTTTGTCCGTGTCCGCGACGACCAGCGGACCACCGTCGGCACCGTCTTCGCCGCCGGGGAGATCACCGGGATCGGCGGCGCGTTGAAAGCCGCGGCCGAAGGCGCGGTCGCCGGGTGCGCCGCCGCCGGGGGCACGCCGAGCCCGGAACTCCGCCACACACGCGACCGCGCCCGGGCCTTCGCGAGCCGGCTCGCGAAGGCCCATCCCATCGGCGCGGCCTGGCCCGGCTGGCTGCGGGACGACACGATCGTCTGCCGCTGCGAGGAAACCACCTACCGCACCCTGAAAGACGCGGCCGACGCCGGCCCGCACGCGCTCAAGCTCGGCACCCGCGCCGGGCTCGGCCCCTGCCAGGGCCGGATCTGCGGCCCCGCCGTCGCCGAGCTCCGCGGCGGCGCCGAGCGCCACCACCGTCCGATCGCCCAGCCGATCCGCCTGGGCGAGCTCGCCGACCCGAAGGAGACCCACCCATGAGCACCCGCGACCTCGGGGGTGTGGTCGTCGCGGCCGCGCTGCCCTACCGGGTCGACGACACCGCCCCGGCCGGCCTGGCCGTCGACTACGACGCCTACGCCGAGCACTGCCGCTGGCTCGTCGCCAACGGCTGCCGCGGCGTCGGCCCGAACGGTTCCCTCGGCGAGTACTCCTCGCTCACCGACGACGAACGCCGCCGGGTCGCCCGCACCGCGATCGAGGCCGTCGGCGCCGACGGGATCGTGGTCGTCGGTGTCCACGGACCCGGCGCGCACCAGGCCCGGCACTGGGCCGAAGCGGCGGCCGAAGACGGCGCGCACGGGGTCCTCTGCCTCCCGCCGACGCTTTACCGCGCCAACCGCCGCGAAGTCGTCGCCCACTTCGAAGCCGTGGCGTCGGTGGGCCTGCCGGTGATGGTCTACAACAACCCCTTCGACACCAAGGTCGACCTCACGCCGGACCTTCTCGAAGAGATCGCGCAGATCGACAACGTCGTGGCCGTCAAGGAGTTCTCCGGCGACGTCCGGCGGGTGCTGGAGATCCGCGAACGCGCGCCGCGGCTGGCCGTGATCAGCGGTGCCGACGACGTCGTCCTGGAGAGCCTGCTGATGGGCGCGACCGGCTGGTTCGCCGGTTTCCCCAACGTCTTCCCGGCCGAGTCGGCGCGCCTGTTCGAGCTCGCCACCGCCGGCAAGCTCGACGAGGCCCGGGCGCTGTACGAACCGCTGGTGGCCGCGTTCCGGTGGGACTCGCGCACCGAGTTCGTCCAGGCCATCAAGCTCGGCATGGACATGGTCGGCCGCTACGGCGGCCCGTGCCGCCCGCCGCGGGGACCGCTGTCGGACGTCCAGCGCGAGCAGGTCCGCGCCGACATGGGCCGCGCGCTCGACGCGCTGGGGGTGGCGTAGTGCGGTCCTCACGCGCGATCACGGCGGTCGACTCGCACACCGAAGGCATGCCGACCCGGGTGGTGACCGGCGGGGTCGCCCCGATCCCGGGGGACACGATGGCCGAGCGCCGCCGGTACTTCATGGCGCACCTGGACCACATCCGGCAGTTCCTCATGCACGAGCCGCGCGGGCATTCGGCGATGAGCGGCGCGATCCTGCAGCCGCCGTGCCGCGACGACGCCGACTGGGGTGTCGTCTACATCGAGGTCTCCGGCTGCCTGCCGATGTGCGGCCACGGCACGATCGGCGTGGCCACCGTGCTGGTCGAGACCGGCATGGTCGAGGTGACCGAGCCGACGACCGTCGTGCGCCTGGACACCCCGGCCGGGCTCGTCCACGCCGAGGTCACCGTCCGCGACGGACGCGCCGAGCGGGTCAAGCTCCGCAACGTCGCGTCCTTCCTCGCCGAGCGTGACGCCGTGGTGGACGTGCCCGGCCTCGGCGAGGTGCGTTACGACCTCGCCTACGGCGGCAACTTCTACGCCATCCTCGACCTGTCCCAAGTGGACATCCCGTTCGAACGGTCCGAAAAGGACCGGATCCTGACCGCCGGCCTGGCGGTCATGGGCGCGATCAACGAGCAGCGGCCGCCGAAGCACCCGGCCGACCCGCTCATCGGCGGCTGCAAGCACGTCCAGTTCCTCGCCCCGGGCTCGGACGCGCGCGTGTCGCGCAACGCCATGGCCATCCACCCCGGCTGGTTCGACCGGTCAACCTGCGGCACCGGCACGTCCGCCCGGATGGCCCAGCTGCACGCGCGCGGCGAGCTGCCGCTGCACACGCCGTTCGAGAACAGCTCCTTCATCGGGACGACGTTCACCGGCGAGCTGGTCGGCGAAACGACGGTCGGCGGGGTCCCGGCGGTGGTCCCGGAGTTCTCCGGCCGGGCCTGGATCACCGGGACCGCCACCTACCTGCTCGATCCCGATGACCCGTTCCCCGCCGGTTTTGTCCTCTAGGTGGTGATGGTCGTGACGGCGTCCGTCCCGTAGGTGCGGGCGTAGCCGTTCTCGACCCCGACGAGGATTTCGGCGACCTCGAAGTACCGGTCCCAGAAGGGGGTTTCACGCAGGGCGTCGACCAGGCGCTGGTAGGCGTCGTGGTCGACGGCCTCCCAGACCCAGACGTCGGTCACGCGCGCCGAGTAGAACTCGGTGTCGTAGAAGCGGGACCGGACGCCCTCCGTCTTCTCCTCGACCACCGGGACGACCTCGGTGCGGAAGGCCTCGATCCGCTGTTCGACGGTCAGGGCCAGCCACTCGGGTGTCGTCTTGACCAGCATGAACGCCGTCACGGTCGCCTTCACGCGTACGCACCCGCTTTGATGTCCTCGACCAGCGTCGGCCCGGTCGGTGTCCAGCCGAGCAGCTCCCGGGTGACCGCGCTCGACGCGGCCATGTCGGTCGCGAAGAACCGGCCGACAAACCCGAAGTGCTCCGCGGCCCGCTCCGGCTCGACGGACACCACCGGCAGGTCGAGCGTGTGCCCGAGCGCCTCGGCGATCTCGCGCGTCGTCACGGCTTCCTCGGCGACGGCGTGCAGCCGCGACCCCGCCGGCGCGCTCTCCAGGCCGAGCCGGACGAGCCGTGCCGCGGCCGGGCGGTGGACCGCGGACCACGCCGTGGCGCCGTCACCGGGGTAGGCGGACACGCCGTGCTTGCGGGCCGCCGCGGTGATGGCCGCCAGGAACCCGTGGTCGCCGGCCCCGTGCACCGACGGCGCGAACCGCACGCTGACCACCCGGACACCCTTGGCCACGTACTCGAGCGCGAGGTTCTCGCCACCGCCGCGCATCGAGTCCGGGCCGACGGCGGGGGAGACGTCGGACTCGAGCGCGGGCCGGCCCTGGACCAGCCCCGCGAGCGCGCCGGCGAACAGGAACGGCCGGTCGGTGCCGGCGAGCGCGCCGGCCATCGTCTCGATCGCGGCCCGCTCAGTGCGGTTGTTCTCCGCGGGGTTGGCCCAGTCGTGCTTGTTGCCCAGGTGGACCACGGCGTGGGCGTCGAGCGCGCCGTCGCGGAGGCCGTCGAGGTCGTCGAGGTCGCCGCGGCGGACCCGCGCGCCCTTCTTGCCGAGAGCCAGTGCGGCGTCGTCCGAGCGGGCGAGGCCGGTGACCTCGTGCCCGGCGCCGAGCAGCTCGTCGACGACGGCCGTGCCGATCCACCCCGTCGCTCCGGTGACGAACACGTGCATGTCTTGCTCCTTCTTCGGGGAATTCGGTACAAGTCCGAAGTTAGGAGCCGCGACGGTATTCATGCCACGCAAGTTTGGCAATGGACGATTGCGCCGGACGCAAATCGGAGTGCAGTAACGGTAGGTTGGCGCGGTGAGCGAGGACACCTGGGCCGCCCTGGCCGGCCAGTTCGCCGACGGCGCCTACGCGACGGTGAAGGGGCGCGTGCGCACGTACGTGCTGCACCGCCAGCTGCTGGAGCACCTGCCCCCACCACCGGCGACGGTGCTCGACGTCGGCGGCGGCGCCGGTCACCAGTCGTTCCCGCTGGCCGGTGCCGGATACGACGTGACGCTGCTGGACCCGTCCGAGGCCATGCTGGACAAGGCCCGCGAGCGGCTGACCGACACCATCCGTCCGAGAGTGACGTTCGTGCACGCTTCGGGCGAGGACGCCGAAGATGCGGTGCAGGGGAGGCACTTCGACGCGGTGTTGTGCCACGGGGTGCTCGGTTACCTCGACAGTCCGGAGCCGCTCGTCGAGCAGCTGTGCCGGTGTGCTGCTCCCGGCGGCCTGGTCTCGATCATGACGGGCAACGCCCATACGATGGCCGTGCGGCCGGCGCTGGAACAGCGGTGGGACGACGCCCTGGCGGCGTTCGACCGCACCACCGAGATCGGCGTGCTGGGGGTGCCGACCCGCGCCGACACGGTCGAGGAACTGAGCGAGCTCTTGCGAAGCCGGGGTGTGGAACCGTTGGACTGGTACGGAGTCTGGCTGTTCGTCGACTGGCTCGGGTTCGGCGGCGCCGAACCGGATCCCGCCGACGCGGAGCGGGTGGCGGCGGTCGAGTTCGAAGCCGGCCGCCGCGACCCTTACCGTGCGCTCAGCCGCGTGTTCCACCTTCTGGGGCGCAAGGGTTAGCGGCCGATTTCGACGTCGTTGAGCACGCCGAGCGCGTCGGGGACCAGCACGGCTGCGGAGTGGTACGCGCTGACGAGGTAGGAGGTCCTGCGCGGTCGTTGATGCCCATGAAGCGGACGTTGAGCCCGGGTTGGTATTCGTCGGGCAAGTTTTGGGGGCGTAGGCCGATGACGCCGGCGTCGTCTTCGCCGACGCGCATGGCCAGGATCGAGGTTGTCCCGGTGTC
>NZ_JBVJNO010000011.1:13354-412661 GCF_055583645.1 Amycolatopsis sp. NPDC104587 | reverse complement strand
GCCCCGGTTGAGGACCAGTGATGGTTCTCCCGGGGCCTTTCTGCATGCCCAAAACCCGTGTCGTCCGCTCAGGTATGGGAGTCGGCCGTCCGGGTACGCGTGTCGGCCTTTCTAGGTCCGCGGTCAATCACACGAGTTCCGGCTCCAGTCACGCGAGTTCCGTCCCTGATCACGCGAGTGACGGCTCGGATCACGCCCGCACCGACCCGCGGCCCAGCCCGATACCCGCCCAATCACGCGTGATGCCCCTCCAGACACACCCGATGCCCCTCGGATCACGCCTGAAGCCTCAAACCGACCCCGGCCGAGCCGGCGGCCGCCGACGCAACGGCGATGACAACACCAACGACGTTGTCGTCTCCCCGTACCGCTGCACCTTCTCGACCAACCCCTCCAGCTCCGCCGTATCGCGGCACAGCACCCGTAGGATCCAGCACTCGTCCCCGGTGACGTGGTCCGCCGCGACGACCTGGGGGAGCGGGAGCACTGCCGTCCTGAACCTCGGGGTGTCCAGGCTCCGCACCCGGGCCCGTACCAGCGCCTCGATCGGCAGCCCCAGCTTCGTCGTGTCGACGCTCGCCGCGTAACCGGTGATCACGCCGCGCTCCTCGAGGCGGCGGACGCGCTCCGTCACCGCCGAGCCGGACAGCGACACCCGGCGGCCGAGCTCGGTGAAGCTCAGGCGGCCGTCGGCCTGGAGGAGCTCCAGCAGGTGCCAGTCGACGTCGTCGAGAGCGTCCACCGCGGTTCTCCAAGGTGAGCAGGGTCAACACCGGGAAACCCCCGGCCGGGCCGGGCCTTCACGCCGATTGTGCCCTGTGTCCCCGGGCCCGCCGCTAGCAGGATTTACCTCATGACCCGCATCCTCACCGTCCCCGCCCCGATGCCGGACGCCGCCCTGGAGTACTTCGGCGCCGAACTCGCCTTCGAGGTCGATCCCGACGATCTCGTCCGGGACCTCGAAGCCGGCCTCACAGACGGTTACGTCGTAGTCGAGACGCGCGCGCCCGAAGCCTTCCAGCTCGCCCGCATCCCCGGTGCGATCAACCTCCCGTACCGCGACATGACGGCCGAGAGCACTGCTCACCTCGACCGGAACCTCGTCTACGTCTGCTACTGCGAGAGCGCCAACTGCAACGCCGCCACCAAGGGCGCGCTCAAGCTCGCCGGGCTCGGCTTCCGCGTGAAACGGCTTTCCGGCGGCATCACGAGCTGGGCCGCGGCCGGCTACCCGGTCGAAGGCGAGACGGAAAGCGAAACAGCAAGGGAAACAGCAAGCGGACCAGCCGGAATCCGCTGCGCCTGCTGACGCACCTACCCTGGAAGACGTGACACGACTGCTCATCATCCAGCCGGACGCCTCGGACCCGCTCGGCACCCTCGGCGACTGGCTGACCGACGCCGGCGCGGAGCTCGACGTCCGGCTGCTCCCCGGCGCCGGCCTGCCCGCGGACCTCGACGGCTACCACGGCGTCGTCTGCCTCGGCGGCGGCATGTCGGCGGAGGACGACGCGAAACACCCGTGGCTCGCCGACGTCCGGCGGCTGCTGTCGAAGGCCGCGGCGAAGCGGCTCCCCACCCTCGGGGTCTGCCTCGGCGCGCAGCTGCTGGCCGTCGCGACCGGCGGCCGCGTCGAGGTGGGCCAGGACGGGCCCGAGGCCGGCCCTCAGCTCGTCTCGAAGAAGGACGCCGCCTGGACCGATCCGCTCTTCGCCGACCTGCCGCTCATGCAGGACGTCCTCCAGTTCCACAAGGACGTGATCACCCGGCTCCCGCCCGGCGCCGAGCTGCTCGCGTCCGCGCCGCGCTACCCGAACCAGGCCTTCCGGACCAGCCGTTGTGTCTACGGTGTCCAGTTCCACATCGAGACGACGCCCGCCGTCGTCGCGAGCTGGGCGGCCGACGAGCCCGAGATGGCGGAATTCGCCCGTCCGGGCTCACTCGAGCACGACGCGCTGGTCACCGTGCACGCCGACATCGAGGAAATCTGGCGTCCGTTCGCGCAGCGGTTCGTCCGGTTGGCCGCCGGTGAGCTCACACCCGCTGCCGACGGTCAACGGACGTTACCGCTGGCTTAACGCCGGATGTCACAAACAGCTACGGGCTCTTAACGACAAGGATCGATCTTCAGGTACCTTGCGGGAGAAGTCCCCCACAAGGGTGTTCGGAGGTCGGGGTGGATCCCTCGTTGCTGGTCGTGCTCGTCGTCGTCACCGCCCTGGTGTTCGACTTCACGAACGGGTTCCACGACACCGCGAACTCGATGGCGACATCGATCGCGACCGGGGCCCTCAAGCCCCGGGTGGCCGTCGCGATCTCCGCGATCTTGAACCTGATCGGCGCGTTCCTGTCGGTGGAGGTCGCCAAGACGATCTCCAGCGGCCTGGTGGACGACACGAAGATCGGCCCGTCGATCGTCTTCGGCGGGCTGATCGGCGCGATCGTCTGGAACCTCGTGACGTGGTTCATCGGGCTGCCGTCGAGCTCGTCGCACGCGCTGTTCGGCGGCCTGATCGGCGCCACCTGGGTGTCGGCAGGCGCCGACTCGGTCCACTTCGGAAAGATCGTCGAGAAGGTGCTGGTGCCGGCGGCCGCGTCCCCGGTCATCGCCGGGCTCGTCGCGATGGTCGCGACGTACCTGGTCTACCGCTTCCTCGTCCGCGAACGTCCGGCCACGCGCGGGTTCAAGGTCGGACAGATCGTCTCGGCGTCCCTGGTCTCACTGGCCCACGGCACGAACGACGCGCAGAAGACGATGGGCGTGATCACGCTCACGTTGGTCACCGCCGGTAGCCTTCCGCCGGGCGCCGCCCCGCCCGTCTGGGTGATCATCAGCGCCGCCTGCGCCCTCGCCGCGGGCACCTACCTCGGCGGCTGGCGCATCACGCACACCCTCGGCAAGGGCCTGACCGACATCGAAGGCCCGCAGGGCTTCGCCGCCCAGACGAGCTCGGCGCTGGTCATCCTGGTCTCGTCGCGCCTGGGCTTCCCGCTGTCGACGACGCACGTCTGCTCCGGCGGGATCGTCGGCTCCGGTGTCGGACGGCGGGAGGCGCCGGTCCGCTGGCGGATGGCGGGCCGGATGGTCGTCGCGTGGCTGTTCACGCTGCCCGCGGCCGCGATCGTCGGCGCCGTCTCCGGCAAGATCGCCTCGCTCGGCACCGCGGGCACCGTCACCGTCGGCGTGGTCGGCATCGGGGTCGGCCTCGGCATCTACCTCCTCTCGCGGCGCCACCCCGTCACCGCACACAGCTTCCAGGTGCCCGAGCCGACGCCCGCCGACAGCGAACCGGGCCGGCTCGCCGCCTGACCGGAGCCCGCCGGGTTAAGTTGTTCGGGATGGCAGACCGCGCGCGAACGACCGCTTCGGCGGCGAGGTACGGCTTCACCGATTCCCGTGCCGAGGGTCAGCTGCGCGCGGCCGGCTGGTGGGACGACGCGGGTCCGGTCGCCGCCGCCACCGATGTCCTGACGGCGTTGTCCCGCGCCGCCGACCCGGATCTCGCACTGCGCGGGCTCGACCGGATCCGCGAAGCCGACGACTCCGAGTGGACGGCGCTCGAAGCACAACTGCGCGAAAACCGGACCTTTCGAGGGCGCTTCCTCGGCGTGTTGGGGACGTCGAGCGCGCTGGCCGACTTCGTCGCCGCGAACCCCGCACAGTGGCGGTCGCTCACCGGCGACAAGTGCACCGACGCCGCCTGCTACCGGGAAAACCTGAGCAGTTCCCTCGTGGGGGACGACGGTTCGGTGCTCACCGGGCTCGAAGCCGAGCAGGCGCTCAAGATCGCCTACCGCGGCCAGTTGCTCGGCATCGCCGCCGCGGACCTGGGACACCTCGTCGAGGCCGGCCTGGAGCACCCGCACTACGCCGAGGTCGCGGCGCAGCTGACCGAGCTGGCCGAGGCCGCGCTCGCCGCCGGGCTCGTCGTCGCCGAAGCCGAGGTCGGCGCGTCCGCCGAGGGCACCCTCTCGATCATCGCCATGGGCAAGTGCGGTGGCCGGGAGCTCAACTACGTCAGCGACGTCGACGTGATCTTCGTCGGCGCCGAAGAACTCGGGGTCGCCACGCGGCTCGCGAGCACGATGATGCGGGTGACCGGCAAGGCGTGTTTCGACGTCGACGCGGCGCTGCGCCCGGAGGGCAAGGCAGGCGCGCTGGTCCGCACGCTGGAAAGCCACGAGGGTTACTACCGGAAGTGGGCCAAGACGTGGGAGTTCCAGGCGCTGCTCAAGGCGCGTCCGGTCGCCGGTGACGCCGAGCTGGGCCGGCAGTACGCCGAGATGGTCGCGCCGCTGGTGTGGTCGGCGGCCGACCGGGACAACTTCGTCGACGAGGTGCAGCAGATGCGCCGCCGGGTCGAGGGGCACGTGCCGTCCGAGCACGCCGAGCGCGAGCTCAAGCTCGGCCGCGGCGGCCTGCGTGACGTCGAGTTCGCGGTGCAGCTGCTGCAGCTCGTCCACGGCCGGGTCGACGACAAGCTGCGGTCACCGTCCACGATGGACGCGCTCGCGGCGCTCGGCGAGGGTGGTTACGTCGGCCGTCAGGACGCCGCCGAGCTCGGGGCGTCGTACGAGTTCCTGCGGATGATCGAGCACCGGCTGCAGCTGCGCCGGCTGCGCCGCACCCACCTGTTCCCGGCGACGTCGGAGACCGCCGAGCTGCGGATCCTCGCCCGGGCGAGCGGCGTCAAGGCGGCCGGCGGCAAGAGCCAGGGTGACGCGCTGCTGGCCGAGTTCCGCAAGCACGCCAAGGGCATCCGGCGGCTGCACGAGAAGATCTTCTACCGGCCGCTGCTGCAGTCCGTCGCGAACGTGCCGACCGAAGCGCTGCGCCTGACGACCAAACAGGCCGCCAGCCGGCTGGCCGCGCTCGGGTACACCGCCCCCGACGGCGCGTTGCAGCACATCAAGGCCCTCACCGCGGGCGTCTCACGGCGCGCGGCGATCCAGCAGGCGCTGCTGCCGGTGCTGCTCGACCTGCTCGCCGACACCCCCGACCCCGACGGCGGGCTGCTGTCGTACCGGAAGGTGTCCGAGGCGCTCGAAGACACTCCGTGGTACCTGCGGGTGCTGCGCGACGAAGGCACGGTCGTCGAGAACCTGGCGGTGCTGCTCGGGACGTCCCGGCTGGTCCCCGACCTGCTGGTCCGCGCGCCGGAAGTGTTGCAGCTGCTCGGTGATCCGGCCCGGCTGCTGGGCCGCACGCCCGCCGACGTGGCGACGTCGCTGCGGGCCGCTGTCCGGCGTCAGCCCGGGTTGAACGCCGCGGTCACGGCCGCGCGTTCGCTGCGGCGGCACGAGATGCTGCGGATCGCGTGCGCGGATCTGCTCGGGCTGCTCGACGTCCCCGCCGTGTGCGCGGCGCTGTCGAGTGTGTGGGTGGCCGTGCTCCAGGGCGCGCTGGCCTCCGCCTTCCGCCAGCGGCAGGCGGAGCTGGGCCGCACGCCGGCGCGCATCGCCGTCATCGGGATGGGCCGGCTCGGCGGCGCCGAACTGGGTTACGGCTCGGACGCCGACGTGCTCTTCGTGTGCGAGCCCGCTGAAGGCGTTTCGGACGCCGACGCGGTGAAGTTCGCTTCGTCGGTCGCGGAGACCGTCCGGAAGATGCTGGGCGCGCCGAGCTCGGACCCGGCCCTGGTCGTCGACGCCGACCTGCGGCCGGAGGGCCGGAGCGGGCCGCTCGTGCGGACGCTCGAGTCGTACCGCGCCTACTACGCGCGGTGGGGTGAGGTGTGGGAGGCGCAGGCGCTGCTGCGGGCCCGGTTCATCGCGGGCGACGACGAGCTCGGCGAGCGGTTCATCACGATGGTCAACCCGATCCGCTACCCCGAAGGCGGTCTGGACGCGACCAAGGCGCGGGAGATCCGCCGCATCAAGGCCCGCGTCGAAACCGAGCGGATGCCCCGCGGCGCGGACCCGACCCGCCACACGAAGCTCGGCCGCGGCGGCCTCGCCGACGTCGAGTGGACGGTGCAGCTGCTGCAGCTCCAGCACGCGTGTTCGGTGCCGGGCCTGCGGACGACGTCGACGCTCGACGCTTTGGCGTGCCTGCCGGAAGCGGGGCTGGCCACGGAGTCCGAGGCAGAGTCGCTGCGGGAGGCGTGGCTGCTGGCGACGCGGGTGCGCAACGCGGGGATGCTGGTGCGCGGCAAGGCCGTCGACGAGGTGCCCGGCTCGGGCCGTGACCTGGTCGCGGTGGCCCGGGTCCTCGGCCAGTCCGCCGCAGACGACCCGGGCGAGTTCCTCGACACGTACCGCCGCATCACCAGGCGGGCGCACACGGTGGTGGAGCACCTGTTCTACGAGGCCTGATTACAGTGGGCGGGTGACTGCACGAGAGCCGTTCCGGACCCGGATCAAGGTCCGGCACTACGAGCTGGACACCCTGGGCCACCTCAACCACGCCGTGTACCACTCGTACGGCGAGGTCTCGAGGCTGGAACTGCTGGAAGCGGCGGGCGCGCTGAAGGGCCTGGGCAACGTGGCGTCGGTGCTGCTGGAGACTCACGTGGTGTTCCGCCGCGAGCTGCGCGCGGGCGACGAGGTCGACGTGACGTGCGACGTCAAGTTCGGCAGCGGCAAGACGTTCAAGATGGACTCGACCATCATCAAGCTGGACGGCACACTCGCCGCGGAGATCACCTGCACGCTGGGGATGATGGACCTGGAGCGCCGCAAACTCGTGGCGGATCCCCGTGGTGTCTTCGAAGCCGCGGGCGCGGACCTGAAGATGCTGTCGACGTCGGAATAGCGAAACGCCGGTGGCGAGGGCTTTTCGCTCCTCGCCACCGGCGTGTCCGGGGTTACGCGATCACACGTCGTAGTACAGGGCGAACTCGTACGGGTGCGGGCGCAGGCGCAGCGGGTCGATCTCGTTCTCTCGCTTGTACGAGATCCACGTGTCGATCACGTCCGGCGTGAACACGCCACCCTCGAGCAGGTAGTCGTGGTCGGCTTCCAGTGTGTCCAGCACCGTGCCCAGGTCGCCCGGGACCAGCTTGACGTTCTTCGCCTCTTCCGGGGGAAGCTCGTACAGGTCCTTGTCGATCGGGTCGGCCGGCTCGATCTTGTTCTTGATGCCGTCGAGGCCGGCCATCATCATCGCCGAGAACGCCAGGTACGGGTTGCCCGAGGAGTCCGGGCAGCGGAACTCGGCGCGCTTGGCCTTCGGGTTGTTGCCCGTGATCGGGATGCGGACGCACGCCGAGCGGTTGCGCTGCGAGTACACCAGCGAAACCGGGGCCTCGAAGCCCGGGACCAGGCGGTGGTAGGAGTTCACCGTCGGGTTCGTGAAGGCCAGCAGGCTCGGGGCGTGCTTGAGCAGGCCGCCGATGTAGTGGCGCGCCGTGTCGGACAGGCCCGCGTAGCCGGACTCGTCGTGGAACAGCGGCGTGCCGTCCTTCCACAGCGACTGGTGGCAGTGCATGCCCGAGCCGTTGTCGCCCGCCAGCGGCTTCGGCATGAACGTCGCCGTCTTGCCCGCCGCGAACACCGTGTTCTTCACGATGTACTTGAACAGCTGCAGGTCGTCGGCCGCGTGCAGCAGCGTGTTGAACTTGTAGTTGATCTCGGTCTGGCCGGCGGTGCCCACCTCGTGGTGCGCGCGCTCGATCTCGAAACCGGAGCCCGTCAGGTTGCGGACGATCTCGTCGCGCAGGTCGGCGAAGTGGTCGACCGGCGGGACGGGGAAGTAGCCGCCCTTGAACTTCGTCTTGTAGCCCTGGTTGCCGCCGACCTCGTCGGCGCCGGTGTTCCACCAGCCCTCGACGGAGTCGATCTCGTGGAACGAGGCGTGCTCGGCGGAGTCGAAGCGGACCGAGTCGAAGATGTAGAACTCGGCTTCGGGGCCGAAGAACACGTTGTCGGCGACGCCGTACTCCGCGATGTACTGCTCAGCCTTGCGCGCGATGTTGCGCGGGTCACGGCTGTACGCCTCACGGGTGAACGGGTCGTGCACGAAGAAGTTCAGCGAGAGCGTCTTCGCCTTGCGGAACGGGTCGATGCGCGCCGTCTCGGGGTCCGGGAGCAGCAGCATGTCCGATTCGTGGATCGACTGGAAGCCGCGCACCGAGGAGCCGTCGAACGCGAGTCCCTCTTCGTAGGCCTCTTCCGTGAAGGCCTTCGCGGGGACCGTGAAGTGCTGCATGACGCCCGGAAGGTCGCAGAACCTGACGTCGACGACCTCGACGTTTTCGTCGGCGATGAGGCGCTGGATGTCGTCTGGAGTAGTGGGCACCCTCGGTGACTCCTTCTCGTTCGGGCTCGTGCGGCAGTGCTCTCTTCGGCTCACGCTAAAAGCGCGGTGTTGCCCGACCGTCACCCGTATGTTTCGCCGGTGTTAACGGGTGGCCGGATGACCGGTATCCGACCAGGTGGGATGTGGTCCGCGCCACCGGCATACCCTGGACGGGTGGCGAGATGGACCGGCGAATGGCTGCCCGGCACCGGTGACGGTGGTCAGGGTACCGACCAGGAGGCCCCGCGCTGGCCGGGCGAAAAGTTCGGTCTGCCCGAATCGGGCGTCGGCTCGGCGGCGTCCGGCGGGGCCCGGCTGCTCGGACTGGTCGTCGACCTCGTGGTCGCGGCCCTGGTCACGGCCATCTTCCTGCACCCGAGCCTGCAGGACCCGGTCGCGATGCAGAACTTCAACCTGTGGTCCGGCGGGGTGTGGGCGGTCATCTCCGTCGTCTCGGCCGGCTTCTTCGGCTTCACCCCGGGCATGGGTGCCGTGGGCATCCGCGTCGCCCGGCTCGACGGCGCCGCGCTCGTCGGCCCGCTGCGCGCGCTGGTCCGGGCGGTGCTGACGTTCGTCATCATCCCGGCCGCGGTCCGCAACGCCGACGGCCGCAGCTGGCTCGACCGGCTGACCGGCACCGTCGTCGTCCGGCTGCGCTGAGCGTCCCCGCGTACGAGAAAGGCCCCGTCCACCCGGACGGGGCCTTTTTCCGTGCGAGCGTCAGCGGCGGCGGATCGTGCGCTGGACGTTGCGCATCTTCGCGCCGGCGGGCATCGGGCCCTTCGGCATCGCCGCGCCGCGGTTGCCGAGCGCGGCCAGCTTCGCCTCGAGCGCGTCGACCTGGGCCGGCTTGAGGTTGCGCGGCAGCTTCATCAGGAAGCCCTGGAGCTTCTTCAGCGGGATCTGGCCCTCTTCGTGGCCGATCGTCACGTCGTAGATCGGGGTGTCGCCGATCAGGCGGGAGACACGCTTCTTCTCCTGGGCGAGCAGCGTCTTGACGCGGTGCGGCGCGCCTTCGGCGACCAGCACCACGCCCGGGCCGCCGAGCACCCGGTGCACCGCGTCGAGCTGCGTCGTCGCGGCGACGGTCGGGGTCACCTTCCACTTGCCGCGCAGGTTCTCCAGCGCCCACGCCGCGGCGCCGGGCTGGCCGTCGGCCTTCGAGTAGACGGTCTTCTGGACGCGCCGGCCGAAGATGATCATGGCGAGGAGCGCGCCGAGGACGATCCCGAGCGGCAGCAGTGCCCACTGCGCGTCGAAGAAGAACCCGATCCCGAACGCCACACCGGCGACGACGATGACCGAGCCGGCCATCCACGGGATGAGCCAGGGGTCTTCCTTGCGCTGCATCTTGAAGGCTTCGAAGAGCTGGCCACGGCGGGCCTTGCTCGCCGCGCGCTTCTCCTTCTTGGCCTGCTTGGCCGCTTCCTTGTCCTGCTGTCCCGCCATATGACCAGGATACGGCCGCGTGCCCCTGCCCCGATTCCCCGTCCCCCTCTGCGAGGATGCGGGACGTGACTGGCGTACTTTCCCCGAAGAGCCGCACCCGTCTGCTCGATGGTCTCGACCCCGAGCAGCGCGCCGCCGCCAGTGCCCCGCGGGGGCCGGTCTGCGTCCTCGCCGGCGCCGGCACGGGCAAGACCCGCACGATCACCCACCGCATCGCCCACCTGGTCATGTCCGGGCACGTTTCCGCTGGTCAGGTGCTTGCTGTCACGTTCACGACGCGCGCC
The DNA here is from genome assembly GCF_055583645.1 of Amycolatopsis sp. NPDC104587. Taxonomy (NCBI): domain Bacteria; kingdom Bacillati; phylum Actinomycetota; class Actinomycetes; order Pseudonocardiales; family Pseudonocardiaceae; genus Amycolatopsis; species Amycolatopsis sp. NPDC104587. The sequence continues at coordinate 402,689 of NZ_JBVJNO010000011.1, read as the reverse complement.
GCGGGCGAGATGCGGACGCGGCTGCGCGGCCTCGGCGTCGAGGCCGCGCAGGCTCTGACGTTCCACGCCGCGGCCCGCCGTCAGCTGCGGTACTTCTGGCCCCGTGTGGTCGGCGACCGGCCGTGGGACCTGCTGGAGAACAAGCTGCGCTACGTCGGCCAGGCCGCGAACCGGAACAAGCTGGGCACCGAGCTCGAGGTGCTGCGTGACCTGGCGAGCGAGATCGAGTGGGCGAAGGCGTCGCTGATCAGCCCGGACGACTACCCGGCCGTCACCGCGCGCGCCCAGCGGGACATCCCGGCGCCGGCCGCGCAGATCGCCGACGTCTACCGCACCTACGAAGAGCTGAAGAACGCCGCGCAGGTGCTCGACTTCGACGACCTCCTCCTGCACACGACGGCAGTGCTCGAGGAACACGGTGTCGTCGCCGAGGAGTTCCGCGACCGCTACCGCTGCTTCGTCGTCGACGAGTACCAGGACGTCACGCCGCTGCAGCAGCGCCTGCTCGGCGCGTGGCTCGGCGGCCGTGACGACCTGACCGTCGTCGGCGACGCGAACCAGACCATCTACTCCTTCGGCGGCGCGTCGCCGCGGCCGCTGCTGGAGTTCACCCGGCGCTACCCGGAGGCCACCGTCGTCCGGCTCGAGCGCGACTACCGGTCCACCCCCGAGGTCGTCTCGCTGGCGAACCGGGTCATCGGCGCCGCGCGGGGCCGGCCGGCGGGCTCACGGCTGAAGCTGATCGGCCAGCGGCCGCCCGGCCCGGAGCCGCGCTTCGCCGAGTTCGACGACGAAGCGGTCGAGGCCGGCGCTGTCGCGCGGCGCGTGCGTGAGCTGCTCGACGGCGGGGTCGCGGCGAGCGAGATCGCGGTGCTCTACCGCGTCAACGCCCAGTCCGAGGCCTACGAGTCGGCGCTGGCCGAGGCCGGCATCCCGTACCTGGTCCGCGGCGGCGAGCGGTTCTTCAACCGGACGGAGGTCCGGCAGGCGATGTCCGCGCTGCGGGCCGCGAGCGACGACGTCAGCTCTGACCTGGTCACGACGGTCCGTTCGGTGCTCGCCCGGGTCGGCCTCACCGAGTCGCCGCCCGCCGGCGGCGCGGCCAAGGAGCGGTGGGACGCGCTCCTGGCGATCGTCGAGCTCGCCGAAGAGCTCGCGTCGACGGTCGCGGACGCGGACCTGCCGCGCTTCAACACCGAGCTCGACCAGCGCGCGTCGGCCCAGCACCCGCCGACCGTCGAGGGCGTGACACTCGCGTCGTTGCACGCGGCGAAGGGCCTGGAGTGGGACGCGGTGTTCCTCGTCGGCCTGGCCGAGGGGACGATGCCGATCCTGCACGCCGGCGACGACGAAGCGGCGATCGAAGAGGAGCGCCGGCTGTTCTACGTGGGCGTCACCCGGGCTCGCGAGCACCTGTGGCTGTCGTGGGCGCTGGCCCGCACGCCGGGCGCGCGGCGCAACCGCCGTCGCAGCCGGTTCCTCTACGGCCTGGTCCCGGAGGACCACCCGGCCGCCCGGGCGGCGCGGACGCAGAAGCCGTCGATGCCGGTCAAGACGCGCTGCCGCGTCTGCGGCGGCCCGCTGCTGGAGACCATCGACGTCAAGCTGGGCCGGTGCGGGCGATGCCCGTCCACAGTGGATGAGGGCCTGCTCGAGCGGCTGAAGACGTGGCGCGGCGACCGGGCGCGGGAGCTGAAGGTGCCGGCGTTCGTCGTGTTCACCGACGCGACGCTGATGGCCATCGCGGAGCAGCGCCCGGTCGACGAAGCGGCGCTGGTGTCGATCTCCGGGATCGGCGCGACCAAGCTCGAGCGGTTCGGCACGGAGATCCTCGGCGTCGTCCGCGCGTCGGCGGAGTCCTGACGCCGGACGATCTTGATGTGGCCTTGACCGCGTCGGGACCATGATCCACGCGGCGAACCCGCTGCTCAGGGGCGATCTTCGTAACTTCGAGGATTTTCCCGTAATTAAGTTGCCCCGGTGTGGTGGGGGGCAATAACCTGCCAGTACCGAGCCGGAACGGCTCGGCTGGGGATCCACGAGATGCGCCGCGCAACGCGGCCACGTGTGCAGAGTACAGACGAGGAGGTGCCGGTGAAATGACCATCTACCTGACGCTCACGAACCCGGGCACCCGTCTGTCCTGCGCCGCGGAAGTTGCGGCTGCTCAGCGCCCGGGCACCGGTGTGTCCGTGAGCGCGCACGGGATCCGTGGCATGCGGCGCGTCGAGCGTCGTGCCACTGGTGCTGTCGTCTTCGGGACCGAGGGTGTTCTCAACGCCGTCCCGCAGGCCGATCTGCCGACCATCAAGCAGTTCCGTGTTCCGTTGTCGATACGGGAGCGAAGTTCCTGACCTAGTCAGGACACGAGGCTCACGAAGGCCGCGGAACCGGTAACCCGGATCCGCGGCCTTCGTGTTTTTGGCTGCACAACCCACGAGGAACAGCGTTGCCCAGCTCTATCTCCCAACCGAAAACCCGTACGACACAAGGAGGAACCACCATGTCTTCGGCCGTCGCCTACACCTCGGGTGAGGCAATATTCGCCGACCTGCTCGACCCCGTCGCGGTACCGGACGTGGCGCTGCCCTGCCGTTCGGGCGACGCGGACCTCTGGTTCGCGGAGTCCCCGGCCGAGCTCGAGCGCGCCAAGGCGCAGTGCGCCGACTGCCCGGTGCGCGAGGCCTGCCTGGCCGGCGCGCTGGCCCGGCGCGAGCCGTGGGGCGTCTGGGGTGGCGAGATCTTCGAGCGCGGTGTGGTCATCGCACGCAAGCGGCCCCGTGGCCGTCCGCGCAAGAACGCCGCCGTCGAGCCGGCCAAGGCCGCCGGCGATCACCGGAGCGCCGCCGCATGAGCGTCGAACCGGTTACCGCACAGGACTACGAAGCGCGGATGTGCCGTCCGCAACTGCAGTTGACGAAGACCGAGATCGAGGAGATCAGCGAGATGTTGCTTTACGAAGAACTGTCCAGGGCTCGAATACGGGACCTGGAGGAAGGGGTCCGCACCCAGCGGGCCCGAGGTAGCGCGCGTGCCGAGCGCCGCTGGACGCGAGTAGCCCGATGGGCGACCCGCCGGGCGGCGCGGTACCAGGACCAGAGCTGAGCGCAGGGCCCCTGCCACCCCGATTCGGGGCGGCAGGGGCCTTTGTGCTTGGCCTGTTGTGCGCCGCCGGCTGGTGTTGAATGGGGTGATGCCCGGACACACCCACGACGACATCGACTGGGCGGACCGCCTGGCCCAGCTCCGCATGGCCGACACCCTCGACGCCGAAGCCCTGACGCCCGTCGCGGCGCGCTTGGCCGCCCGGCTGCCGGAGCGGCCGGTGGTGGTCGACGTCGGGTGCGGCGCCGGCGGGATGAGCGTGCTTTTCGCGCGCGAGCTCGCCCGCCGTGGCGGGGGCACGATCGTGCTCGTCGACGCAACGCCGAACCTGCTCGCCGAAGCGCGGCGGGCGGTTTCCGAGGCCGCCTCCGAGACGGTCGAAGTGGTGAGCCAGGCCGGCGACCTCGCCGACCCGTCACTGGGCGGCGCGGTGCCTGCCGCCGACCTGGTGTGGGCGTCGGGCGTCGTTCACCACGTCGGTGATCAGCAGGCCGCGCTGCGCACGTTGGCCGGGTTGCTGCGGCCGGGCGGGGTGCTGGCCATCGGTGAAGGTGGGCTCGAGATGCGGTGCCTCCCTTGGGATCTTGGAGTAGGACGACCCGGGTTGGAGCAACGGCTGCTCGCCGCACGGGGCGAGTGGTTCACCCGGATGCGGGCCGGCATCCCGGGCAGCGTCGCCATGCCGTACGGCTGGCCGAACGCGCTTCGCAAGGCGGGGCTCTCGGAGGTCGAGTCGTTCGGCGCGCTCATCGACCACCCGATGCCGGGCTCGGACCTCCTCCGTGAGTACGCGGTGCACCGGGTCGGCTGGCTCGCGGAGTCGGTCGGGGAGTGGCTCGGCGCCTCCGACCGCGAGACCGTCGCGGCGTTGATCGATCCGGACGGGCCGGCCTACCTCGGCAAACGCGACGACCTGTACCTGTTCGGCGCCAAGGCGATCCACTGTGGATGGTCACGGTGAGCGCGCCGGAGCCGGTGGTGTGCTCCCGCTGCGGGGGCACTCGGAGTGCTGACGACGACCCTGTTGCGGCGCTCGCCTGGGTGTCGAGCCGCGAGCGGGGTCGGGTGCGGTGGTTGTGCCCGTCCTGCGCGCGGCAGCACGTGCGGGACATCGAAGGCAAGCTGCCGGACGAGTACTGGTGATCAATCGGCGCTCCTGGGGGAAGGGGTGGCGGTCGGGGTTAGCCCCGGTTTGACCTGCTGATTTGGCAATGCTCGGCCCTGGCCGATCTGCCGAGGGTTGTGGGCTGGACCTTGCGAAGCCGGCCCCGGCGTGCCGAGGCCTGACCTGGCTCGACCTCATCCGGCCCAGGTCGGCTCCGCCTTGACCAAGCGCAGCACTTGTCCGAACGGGCCGCCCCGGGCCAGGCCGGACCTGGCCCGCCGGCTCGGCCTGGCCTGAGGGGGGTCGCCTCAGGCCGGCCGCCGGTGGTCGGTCATGCGTCTCTGTTCAGGCCTGGCGGGCCCTTGGGGTTGGTGGCTGTCATGCCGCGTCTCCGATCGGGGTCATCGGGACCGCTCGGACCCGGGGGCGGGGTGTGCGGGATGCGTCGCCGAACGCCAGGGCCAGCTCTTGGGCCACCTCGTTGGGGACCTGGCGTAGCTGGCGGACCGTGCAGCGGACCAGGACTATGCCCGTTGCCGCCAGGGCTAGGTGGGTGAAGCCGCCTGGTTGGCTTGGGCCGCAGCGGTACTGCCATGCCAAGCCCAGCTCGTCCCACCATGCGTCGGCCTCGCCGATTCTGCGGCCTCGGCGGTCGCAGATCGTCACGTCCCAGTTGGGGGGTGAGAGGTGCGCCGTGTCGAGGATTCGGGTGGCCAGGCCGTGGGCCTGGATCGGGCCTTCGTCCAGTTCGCGGAGCACCTTCCGGACCGCCGATGTGCCGCGCTGGGGTCCGGCGTCCAGCTCCGTCAGCAGCTCCTGCCGATCGCACAGGCCCCAGTAGAGCGGCAGCGTCAGCAGGTGCCGGATGCGCGCCGGGTCGGGTTCGGTGCGGGCCAGGTCGAGCGTTGCGCGGGCCGGCGGGGCGAACGGCAGTCCGTCGATCATCGCCGGTGCCGGCATCCGGGCCGTGCGTGCCGCGCGGACGCCTTCGCACGCCGTCACCCGGCAGTAGTCCGGCACCAGCAGCTGGATCTCGTCGGTCGCCGGGCACTTCACGCCGTGGGCCCGCAGCGCGTCGGCGCCCGTGATCACCACCCGGGGCCCATACCGCACCAGCGCGGCGTGCATCAGCTGCGACCGCGTCGGGGCCGCGTTGCGCAGCAGGACGACACCGGGGTGCAGGCGGCGCCACGGCCCGCCGGGGCCGCAGAGCCGCCGGGTTCTTCGGTCGGACACCCCGGCCCTGCGTAACTGTTCGAGGTTCATCACCTCGCAGCTGCCGGGATTACTGAGGGACAGCGGATCGGTGCACTGAGTAGCAGTCATGCCTCGAGCATGACGGCTCGGCCAACCGGGTGGAACCCCGTTCCCCGCAGCTGTGGACAACTCGCCCGGATCACACCGTTCGCGGGCCGTCCTGTGGACAACTCAGGCGGCGAAACCGGGCTGCCAGCGCTCCACGATGCCGCGGGCGGGGATCTCCGCGTCGAGCTGGCAAAGGATGCCCGTCGACCCCGCCGTCACCCGGTGGATCATCAGGTACTCGGGCGGCAGGTTCAGCGAGCGGCCGACCCGGAAGTCGTTGCCGCGGCTGTCGCCGACGCGCCCCGCCTGCCGCTGCATCCACTTGCGCGTGAAGTGGAACGTCGGCTCGGCCAGCGGCTCGGTGAACGGCGCCAGGTACGCGAGCACCTCGTCCGCGGTCAGGTCGCTGTCCGGTCGGATGAACCGGTTCTCCCGCAGCAGGCGCATCAGGTCGGCGGACTCGCCGTCGAGGGCCAGCCGGGTCATCTCGCCCAGGTGGCGGGGGATGCCTTCGGGCAGCCGCGCGACGCCGCCGAAGTCGATGACGCACAGCCTGTCGTCGGCCGTGATCATGAAGTTGCCCGGGTGCGGATCCGAATGCAGCAGGTGGACGCGCTCGGGGGAGGAGTAGTGGAACTCCGTCAGCAGCCGGCCCGCCAGGTTCCGGGTCTCGCGGTCGCCGTCCGCGATCACCTTCGACAACGGGGTGCCGGTCACCCACTCCGTCACGACGACCTTCGGCGCGCTGGCCACCACCCGCGGCACCAGGATGCCGGGATCGCCGTCGAACGCCTTCGCGAACGCCCGCTGGTGCTGGGCCTCGGCCTGGTAGTCGAGCTCCTCGTTCATCCGCTCGGCGAGCTCCGCCAGCAGCGGCTTGACCTCGGTGCCGGGCACGAACGCCTGGAACAGCCGGCTGAACCGCTGCAGCTGCCGCAGGTCGCTGCGCAGCGCTTCGTCGGCGCCCGGGTACTGCACCTTGACCGCGACCTCGCGGCCGTCGTGCCAGACCGCGTGGTGCACCTGACCGATGCTCGCGGCCGCCGCCGGCTCGTCGTCGAACGAGGTGAACCGGCCGGCCCAGGTGCGGCCCAGCTGCTCGGCGAGCACCCGGTGGGTCTGCCGGGCCGACATCGGCGGCGCGGCCGCCTGCAGCTTCGTCAGCGCCTCCCGGTACGGCTTCGCCATGTCGTCAGGCACCGCCGCCTCGAAGACGCTCAGCGCCTGGCCGAACTTCATCGCCCCGCCCTTGAGCGTGCCGAGCACCTCGAACAGCTGCTCGGCGGCCTTCGCCGAGAGCGTCGCGCTCACCTGCTCCGCGCTCTGGCCCGCCAGCCGCTTGCCCCACCCGCCGACCGCCCGCCCGGCGATCCCGAGCGGGAGACTGGCGAGCTTGGCGGTACGGGCGGCACCCTTGCGCGGCATCGCGGTGTCACGATCGGCTGGGTCGCGGAAGTCGGTCACACCGGCGATTCTGCCTTGCCTCGCCGGAGCCGCGCAGCCTGCTTGCGACGTCTTAGTGGCCTACGTCTCCTGGAGTACGGCCCGCGGACCGCACCCGCAGCGTGGATGCGGTGGCCAGCCGCGGTGGCGGATGCGGCCGTCGAAGGCGTCGATTTCGAGGGTGGTGTTCCACGCCGGTGGCGCCGGTTCGGCCGGTGACAGCAGCCGCATGGCCTGGGCCACGGCCAGCGACGCGCAGGCGTGGACGGCGCCGAGGTCGGGCCGCTGGTGCCGCCCGGCGAGCTGGCCGGCGACGCGGGGCCAGCACGGGTCGAGGTCGGTCCGGTGCAGGTCGGCGCAGCGCAGGCACGAGCTGCGGCCCGGCAGCACCAGCGGCCCGACGATGCCCGTGCCGTCGCGGACGCGCGCCATCAGGTGCGGGACGCCGTCCTCCATCAGCTCGGCGACGGTTTCGGGCGCCGGCACGACGGCGTCGGTGAGCAGCGCCAGGTCCGGGTACCGGTCGTGCAGGCGGGTGACGCGGACGTCCGGATCGACGCGGCGGAGCAGGTCGCCCAGGGCCTGGCGCCGGGGACGGCCCAGGTCCGCGTCGGTGAAGCCGGAGCCGAGGTCGTGCTCGGTGACCGTGCCGGACAGCTGCAGCTCGACGTGCCCGATCCCGGCGTTCGCCAGCAGCACGGCGGCCGCGACCGCGATCCGGCCGTCACCGTGCACCGTGACGGCGGCGGCCCGCCGCCGGTCCGACAGCGCTGTGTGGTGATGATGCGCGCGCAGTGACCAGAGGCCGGTTTCGCCGCGGAAACCCGGCCCGTCGGGGCGGCCGGCGTCGGTGACCAGGCCGAGCGCGGTCAGCTGCCGCAGGAGCGTCCGGAGCTGCTCGCGGTGTTCGCTCTCCGCGAGCAGGATCCGCTCGACGGGCCTGCTGCCGTCGAGCGTGCGCAGGTGCGCGACGAGGTCGGGTGGGAGGCCTTCGACGATCACGCCGTGGCGCGGGTCGAGCCCGATCTGGATCTCGCGCGAGCCGCGTTCGAGCACGGTGAGGCCTGGGAGCAGGGCGGGGTGGGCCGGCAGGAGCACCGGTGGCATGTCCGCGGTGGAGAGGATCATGTCCGCAGGATGGCACCCGGTGGACGCCGGACCGCCCCGGAAGACGCCGGATCGGCCGAGTTGTCCACAAGTGGAACCGCCTGTGGACAACTCGGGTCCGTGACCTCGGCGGACTCGGAGTTGTCGGTGGTTGGCCTTACCGTTGTCGAGTGGTCGAAGCACGGATGCCCTCACTGAGAGGCCGGGGGGACACGAGCCCCCTGTCGGACACACCCGGACACAAGGTCGAAGTGCGGCGCAGCCAGCGCCGGCACCGGACGGTCACCGCGTATTGGAACGACGACACGCTCGTCGTGCTCATCCCCGCGCGGATGACCAGGGCGGAGGAGAAACACTGGGTCGCTGAGATGGAGCGCAAGCTCCAGCGCTCGGAACCACGACGCCCGGCGTCCCCGAAGACGTCGGACGAAGCCCTGCTGGCGCGCTGCGCGCTGCTGTCGGGCAAGTACCTGGGCGGCACCGCGACGCCGGCGAGCGTCCGCTGGGTGCCGCCGATGCGCACGCGGTGGGCGTCCTGCACGCCGGTCGACGCGACCATCCGCGTCAGCGACCGGCTGCGGAAGGTCCCGCCGTGGGTGCTGGACTACGTCCTGGTGCACGAGCTGGCGCACCTGCGCGAGCCCGGCCACGACGCGGCGTTCTGGGCGCTGGTGCGGAAGTACCCGAAGGCGGAACGGGCGATCGGCTACCTGGAGGGCCTGTCGGCCGCTGCCGGGTGGGGGATCTCCGAGGACGACTGATCGGGGTTCCGGACGGGGCCGGGGTGGTTCGCCGGGTGCGGATCACCCCGGCTGCGTTCGGGGCGGGTTGGTGCGCGGGCCGGTGATGCTTGCCGGCCGGGCGGTGGATGCCCTGCGTGCTGATCACGGTCGCGGCGGGTGGGCCGGCGGAGTCCGGTCGGGTTGGCTTGTGAGTTCGCCGCTCGGCTGTGGCGGGTGGGCCAGGGGCCGGGTCATGCTGATCGGTGAGCTCGCCGGCTGCGGCGGCAACTCGCAAGGCGAGGTCAGCCCGGTTGAGGACCGTCGGTCGCCGTGGGCTGGACCTCGGCAGCCGCGCAAACAGAACCGGGCGCCTCGCGGATCGCGAGACGCCCGGCTCACCACGAACTCAACTCTTGCTGTCGCCGTCCTCAGGCGTCTCCTCCGTGGACGAAGACTTCTCCCGCTCTTCGCGCTCCGAACGCTCAGTGCGCTCCAGCTCGGCGATCGGGTCCAGGCCTTCGAGCGAGTCCGTCTCGCCCACTCGCTGGACGAAGTCGATCGGCTCGTCGAGGTCCTCGGCCGTCGGCATCAGGTCCGGGTGGGACCAGAGGCCGTCGCGCTTCTCCACCCCGTGGCGATCGCTCAGCAGCTTCCACAGCGATGACGCCGCTCGCATGCGGCGGGGGCGCAGCTCCAGGCCCACCAACGTTGCGAACGTCTGCTCGGCCGGGCCGCCCGTCGCGCGGCGGCGGCGCAGGGTTTCGCGCAGGGCGTCGGCTCCAGGCAGACGGTCGCCGACCGCCTCGGCCACCACCACGTCCACCCAGCCCTCGACCAGGGCGAGCAGTGTCTCCAGGCGGTTCAGCGCGCCCTTCTGCTCCTCCGTCGTCTGGGGCTCCAGGAGCCCGGACGACATCGCCTCTTCGATGCTCGCCGGGTTGGCCGGATCGATGCGGCCGGCCAGGGACTCCAGTGCCGACGTGTCCACCGAGATGCCGTGCGCGAACTCTTCGACCGTCGCCAGCAGGCGCTGCCGCAGCCACGGCACGTGCGTGAAGAGGCGCTGGTGCGCGGCCTCGCGCGCGGCCAGGAAGACCAGGATCTCGCTGCTCGGCAGCTCCAGGCCCTCGGCGAACTTCTCGATGTTCGCCGGCAGCAGCGCCGACGTCCCGGCCGGGGCCAGCGGCAGGCCGATCTCGGACGCCGTCAGCATCTCCGACGCGAGCTGGGCCAGCGCGTTGCCGAGCTGGGAGCCGAAGGCCATCCCGCCCATCTGCCCCATCATCTGGAGCAGCGGACCGGCCGCCTCTTTGGCCTCCGCCGGCAGCGCCTCCATCCACGCGCCGGAAATCTGGCGGGCGACCGGGTCGCACAGCCGCTGCCAGGTCGGCAGGGTCTTCTCCACCCAGGTGCGCGGCGACCAGGCCACCGCCGACGTCGCGCCGGCCGGGAACTGGGTGGCCGCGTCGAGCCACAGCTCGGCCAGGTGGGCGGCGTCGCGGACGGCGGCGTTCGAGTCGTCTCCGCCGGAGAAGCCGAGACGGCTCTCGCCGGTGTTGCCGGCGCTGCCCAGGGTCTGGAGGGCGATCTGCTTGGCGAGGTCGTAGTTCACCGGCCCGCTGGAAGTACCGGCCTGGCTGAGCATCTGGCCCAGCTGGCTCAGCATCTGCCCGAGCTGGTTGAAGGCCTCGGCGCCGGGCTGCTGCCCACCTTCCGAGGGGTCGTTCTCACCTCGTTTGTCGGGATCGGAAGGTCCGAAGCCGAACGGGGGTTTGCTCATGTGTCCACCGTACGCGGGTCGGGAAGCCTCCAGCGCGTCATGTGCGTGGCCTTCACCGAGAAGCGAACACGGTCACCGTACGCTGTCGGGCGTGACCAAGTCCTCCGAGCAGACCGCGCCCGCGAAGAGCAGCCCGGAACCCGGCGCCGAGCCCGCCGGGGAGGCCCGGCGGATGACCCGCCGCGGCTGGACGCTCGTGGTCAGCGGCTCGCTGTTCCTGATCTTCGTGGTGCTCGGCTCGGTCGTGCCGGTGCCGTTCGTGGCGATCAGCCCGGGCCCGACCTACGACACGCTGGGTCGCGACGCCGCGGGCAGCCCGGTCATCCAGGTGGCCGGTCACCAGACCTTCCCGACCACCGGCGAGCTGCGGATGACGACCGTCTCGCTGCACGACGGCGTCACGCTCTTCCAGGGCCTCGGCTTCTGGGCCAGCGGCCGCTTCGCGCTCGCGCCGCGCGAGGAGTACTTCAAGCCGGGCGAGACGAACGAGCAGGTCAAGCAGGAGAACATCCAGCAGCTGCAGGACTCGCAGTCCAACGCCCAGGTCGCCGCCCTGCGCAAGCTCGGCTACCCGATCAAGGTGCTGGCGAAGCAGATCGTCTCCGGCAGCCCGGCCGACCACGTGCTCGCCCCCGGCGACAAGCTGATCACGGTGAACGGCAAGAAGATCGTCGAAGCCGCGGACGTCCGGGCCGCGCTGGCCGGCACCCTGCCCGGCCAGACCGTGCAGATCACCTTCCAGTCCGAGGGCCAGCCCGAGCGGACCGTCCCGCTCACGCTCGCCTCGCGGCCGGACCGCAAGGAAGGCTTCATCGGCCTCACCGCGGCCGACCGCGCCGAGGCGCCCTTCACCGTGAACATCTCGCTACAGGACGTCGGCGGCCCGTCGGCCGGGCTGATGTTCACCCTGGCCATCATCGACCGGCTCAAGGGCGAGGACATCGCGGGCGGCCGCCACATCGCCGGCACCGGCGAGATCAGCGAAACGGGTGAGGTCGGCCCGATCGGCGGGATCTCGTTCAAGGTGGTCGGCGCGCGCGAGGCCGGCGCCACCGACTTCCTGGTGCCCGAGCACAACTGCGCCGAGGCCAAGACGACCGCGCCCGACGGGCTGAACCTGATCAAGGTGTCCACACTGGACGACGCGCTCGCCCAGCTGGGCAACCTGAAGGCGGGCCGGCCGACGGCGTCCTGCTAGGGCAGCAGCGTGGCCTTCAACGCCTCGAGCAGGTTCGGGGCCAGGTCGGGGCTTTCCACGAGCTCGTCCACGGTTTCGTCGGTGCCCTCGGCGGTGCCGATCCCGCGCAGCCGCATCACGCAGCCGCCTTCGCCGTCGCGCAGCACCGCGGCCACCAGCCGGGCCTCGGTCCGCCGCGGGTGGTCCGCGGCCGCGCGGCGCAGGCTGTCCGCGTCCGCCTCGGCGACGTCCGGCAGCTCCGACTCCGCGCCCGGCGGGAGCACGATGATCTCCTGGGCCAGCGCGCACCCGATCACCAGGTCGGGCCACGCGATCCGGCCCAGCGCCTCGGCGAGGTCGCCTTCGGGCAGCGCTTCCTGCGCCACCGGCGTCAGCGGGTTCGCGCGGTCCAACTGCCCGGCCAGCTCCGGCTGCTCGTCCAGCAGCGCCGCCGTCGGCACCAGCGCGAACAGCTGCGGGGGCTGGTTCCAGCCGCCCGCGGCCATGAACTCCTCGATTTCGCGGGCGAGAGCGGCCACGCCGGCCTGCTGCGGTTCCATGCGCACATCGTGTCAGGCCGGTCTCCGCGACACCGCCGCGAGTCCGGTTTGGGCGGGTCCCGGGAACTTCACCCGGCATCCGTAGAGTTAGGGAACCAGGGGGCGCACGCGCCCCTGCTCAAGTGTTGAACTAAGACAGGAGCGTGTGCCGTGGCGACTCGGCCCCCGGTGAGCCTGCCGAAGCTGTCCCGGCGGAGCCGGATCCTCCTCATCATCGCCGCGGTGATCGTGCTGGCGCTCCTGCTCGGAGCCCGCTTGCTCGACACGTACGTCGACTGGTTGTGGTTCGGGGAGGTCGGGGCGCGTTCGGTGTTCACCACCCAGGTGGTGACGCGGATCATCCTCTTCTTGGCCGTCGGGCTGCTCGTCGGCGGCGCGCTCGCGGTCAGCCTGATGATCGCCTACCGGACCCGCCCGGTGTTCGTGCCGATCTCCGGCGCCGACGACCCGCTGGCCCGCTACCGGTCCGCGATCGTCGCCCGGATCCGCCTCTTCGGCATCGGCATCCCGGTGCTGACCGGCCTGATCGCCGGGCTGTCCGCGCAGGGCGACTGGCAGGTCGTGCAGCTGTTCCTCAACGGCACCACGTTCGGCCAGACCGACCCCGAGTTCGGCAACGACGTCGGCTTCTACGCCTTCAGCCTGCCGTTCTACAACTGGCTGCTGGGCTGGCTGTTCATCACGGTCGTGATCTCCTTCTTCGGCGCGCTGATCTCGCACTACGTCTTCGGCGGCATCCGGCTGGCCGGCAAGGGCGGCCAGCTCGCCGGCCCGACCCGCGCGCAGCTCGCCATCACCGTCGGCGTCTTCGTGCTGCTGAAGGCCGCGGAGTACTTCTTCGACCGGTACAACCTGCTGCTGTCCGACCGGAACATGCCGCTGTTCGTCGGCGCCACCTACACCGACCTGAACGCGGTCCTGCCCGCGAAGCTGATCCTGTTGTGCATCTCGGTGATCTGCGCGATCGCGTTCTTCGCCGGCGCCTTCCTGCGCAACCTGCAGCTGCCGGCGATCGCGCTGGTGCTGCTGATCCTGTCGAGCATCCTGGTCGGCGTCGCGTGGCCGGCCATCCTCGACCAGTTCTCGGTCAAGCCCAACGCGAACGAGAAGGAAGCGACGTCCATCCAGCGCAACATGGACGCCACGCGCAAGGCGTTCGGCCTCACCGACGTCCAGTACCAGCCGTACACGGGCAAGACCGACGCGACACCGGCCCAGATCAAGGCCGACACCGGGACGATGTCGAACATCCGGCTGCTCGACCCGAACATCCTCTCCGACACCTTCACCCAGCGCGTCGGCCGTGAGAACTTCTACGGCTTCCCGGCCAAGCTGGACATCGACCGCTACACGGTCAACGGCGTGACGCAGGACTACATCGTCGCCGCCAAGGAGATCAAGACCGAGGGCCTCACCGGCAACCAGACCAGCTGGATCAACAAGCACCTCGTCTACACGCACGGCAACGGCTTCGTGGCCGCGCCCGCGAACACGATCGACCGCGCGGTCAAGGACGCCAACTCCGACGGCGGCTACCCGATCGCGACGACCAGCGACACGCAGAACCCGACCGGCGCCGGCTCCACCGGCGGCGCCCCCGGCATCGAGGTCAAGCAGCCCCGCATCTACTACGGCGAGCTGTCCGCCGCGGACTCCGACTACGCCATCGTCGGCGGCCAGGGCGCGCCCGGCGAGTACGACACCGCCACCGACCGCTACAACTACAACGGCAGCGGCGGCGTCTCGGTCGACAACTGGTTCAACCGCCTGGCCTTCGCCGCGGAGTACGGCGAACGCAACATCCTGTTCTCCGACGCCATCGGCGACAACTCGAAGATCATGTACAACCGCGATCCGCGCGACCGCGTCAGCAAGATCGCGCCGTGGCTGACCCTCGACGGCGACCCGTACCCCGCGGTCGTCGACGGCAAGATCCAGTGGATCATCGACGGCTACACGACGATCAACAACTTCCCGTACTCGCAGCAGACGCAGCTCAACGCGGCCACGAACGACTCCCTCAACGGTGTCGCCCGGCAGGCCAACAGCTCCATCAACTACATCCGGAACTCGGTCAAGGCCACCGTCGACGCCTTCGACGGCACGGTGAACCTGTACTCGATCGACGACAAGGAACCGGTCCTCAACGCCTGGGAGAAGGTCTTCCCCGGGCTCGTGAAGCCCAGCTCCGAGATCTCCCCGGACCTGCGGGCGCACTTCCGCTACCCCGAGGACCTCTTCAAGATCCAGCGGGAGCTGCTGTCGCGCTACCACGTCAGCAACCCGCAGGAGTTCTACTCCCAGCAGGCGTTCTGGAGCGTCCCGCAGGACCCGACCGCCGAGGGCGGCGCCAACCCGGCCGCGGCCGGCGCCGCCAACCAGCCCGGTTACTACGTCCTCGCGGACACCCCGGGCCAGAGCAAACCGACGTTCCAGCTGACGAGCTCCCTCACCGGTCTCCAGCGCCAGTACCTCGCGTCCTGGATGTCGGTGTCCTCGGACGCCGCCGACTACGGGAAGATCCGCGTCCTCCAGCTACCCAGTGCGGCGACCGGGGCCACCCAGGTCGACGGCCCGGTCCAGGTCCAGAACCGGTTCCAGAGTGATCCACGCGTCGCGCAGGACCGGACGTTGTTCAACAACCCCAACGTCATCCCCATCTACGGCAACCTGATCACGCTGCCGGTCGCCGAAGGGTTCCTCTACGTCGAACCCGTCTACATCCGGCAGCGCAACCAGAACAGCTACCCGCAGCTTGCCCGCGTCCTCGTCTCCTACGGACCCAAGGTCGGCTACGGCGCCACCCTCCAGGAAGCCCTCGACCAGGTCTTCGGCGCCGGCACCGGCGAAGCCACGACCACACCGCCCCAAGCCGGGCAGCCGACGACCACACCGCCCACCACCACACCCACGACCACGCCGACCACCACCCCGCCGCCCAACACCGGCGGCGGCAACACCGCCCTCGACAAGGCGGTGACGGACCTCGACGCGGCGCTCGCCAAGCTCAAGGCGGCGCAGCAGTCGGGCAACTTCACCGACCAGGGCGCGGCGCTGACGGCGTTGCAAGCAGCCGTCCAGGAGTACCAGACGGCCAAGTCCCAATCGGCCACGACCGGCAACCCACCACCCAGCAGCCAGCCGGGAAGGTGACCTCGGCAACGCTCATGGCACCTGCTTTGCACCCCCGCGAAACCAGGGCGTAAGGTGGGTGTCACGACGCGGGGTGGAGCAGCTCGGTAGCTCGCTGGGCTCATAACCCAGAGGTCGCAGGTTCAAATCCTGTCCCCGCTACGGATGCAGGAGGCGTGTGCTCGCGGAAATCGCGAGCCGCGCCTCCTTCGCATTTGTCCCGGGGGTCGGACCCCCGGACCCCCGCCAGGGGGGCTTCGCCGCCCCTGGACTCCCCGGTGTGTGGTTGCGTCAGGACTTGAGCCAGCTTTTTGTGGATCCTGTTGTGCTTGCTATGTAGCCGTCTGGGCGGACCAGGACTCTCGTTAAATCGCGCCAGGGGAGGGTTGGTACCTCGGCTACGACTACCTCTGTGTGG
The DNA here is from genome assembly GCF_055583645.1 of Amycolatopsis sp. NPDC104587. NCBI lineage: Bacteria > Bacillati > Actinomycetota > Actinomycetes > Pseudonocardiales > Pseudonocardiaceae > Amycolatopsis > Amycolatopsis sp. NPDC104587. Next base: position 386,835 of record NZ_JBVJNO010000011.1, on the reverse strand, counting down.
GGTGGGAATGCTGGGGTTTTTGTCAGTAGGACGAACTTTCCACTGTGGAACAAGTTGCTTGCGAAGCCTTTGCCCAGCTTGAAGTCTGGGAGGCGGGCGCCTGCTGCTGGGTGGTTTTCGCTGCTCTTGTAGCGGATGTTGAGGCCGGAGACCATGCCTGACAGCTTGTGCTGGACCTCCGGGAGCGTTGTCAGGTCGCGGAACAGGGCTCGTAGGGCCAGCTGGTCTGGGGTCAGGGGGATCAGGGCGTTCTGGGCCGCTACGTTCTGGAGCACGTCCGATGCGACTGCGCGGCGCTCCTCTTCGTACGAATCCAGCAGGCTTGGTGGGGCGTGGCCGTTCAGTTCTGCTGACAGTTTCCAGCCCAGGTTCATTGCGTCCTGGATGCCCAGGTTCAGGCCCTGGCCGCCGGCTGGGAAGTGCGTGTGGGCCGCGTCGCCGGCCAGGAGGACCCGGCCCACTCGGTACTTCGCCGCCAGGCGGCTGTCGTCCGAGAAGCGGGAGATCCAGCGGATCTCCTTGATCTTTGCTTCTGGGCCGAAGCGTTCTTCGATTGCTGCGTGGACTTCTTCTTCGGGGACTGGGGCTCGGAGGTTGGCTGGGCGGTTCAGGCGGTCGCCGTAGCTCAGGCGGTAGAGGTTTGGTTCGGCCAGGGGGATCAGGCCGATGAACTTGCCCGGGCTCAGGGACGTCACCATGTTGCCCATCGAGCGCCACTCCGTGGGCGCTCCTGGTGGTGTTCGGTGGAAGAGGACGTCGGCCGAGACACCGTGGCCTCGGCCGTCGATTCCTTCGAACGGCAGGTTCAAGGCCTTGCGGACCGTGCTGCGGCCGCCGTCGCAGCCCACCAGGTACGCCGCTCGGATCCGGAGGTCGCCCGCGGTGACCGTCACGCCGGTGGCGTCCGGCTCGAAGCCGGTCAGTTCGTGGCCGCGCAGCACCTTCACCCCCTGCTCGGCCAGGCGCTCCTCCAGCGCCGCCTCGACCTGCGCCTGCGGGATGCCCACCTGGTACGGGTGCCGCGTGTCCCAACCGGCGTAGCTCACCGGGATCACCGCGAAGTGTCCGTCCGCGACAGTCGCGAACGAGCGCTCCTCCGCCCGGCCGAGCAGACCGCGCAGATCCAGCATCTCCGCCGTCCGCGGCTGCAGGTTCAACGCCTTCGACAGCCCGGTGCGGCCGGGCAGCCGCTCCAGGACCACGACGTCCACCCCGGCCAGCGCCAGCTCGTTCGCCAGCATCAGCCCGGTCGGCCCCGCCCCCGCGACGACCACCCCGGCGTTCAGGTTGTCCATCCCCAGCTCCTTAACAACGTTAAATTGACCTGTTCCGAGGATGCCCTTAACATCGTTAAACTGTCAAGCGAGCACCATGAGGAGATCCGGGAACATGGCCCTGACCAGGCAGGACATCGCGCGTTCGGGGCTGAAGCTGCTCAACGAGGCCGGCCTCAACGGGCTCACGCTGCGGCTGATCGCCGCCGACCTCGGGGTCAAGGCGCCGGCGCTCTACTGGCACCTGAAGAACAAGGAGGAGCTGCTCGACGAAATGGCGACGCAGATGTACGCCGACTCCTTCGAGGACCGGCGACCGCCGGACGAGCTGGGGGAGTGGGAGGCCGTCGCGTACCGGGCGCGGGCGCTGCGCGCCATGATGCTGGCCTACCGGGACGGCGGGAAGGTCTTCGCCGGGACCTTCCTCGGCGACACGGGCCTGGTCGAGGAGAGCCCGCTGCGGCGGAGCATCGACGCCGGCCTCGACGCGCGCCGGGCGGCCCAGGCGCTGTTCACCGTGTACAGCTACGTCGTCGGCTTCACGATCGAAGAGCAGGCCGTCTACCCGGTGCCCGGGCAGCTGGACGAGCGCTACCGCACGGAGGCGGCCGGTGACCTCCTCGCCGACGTCGGTTCGCGGTTCGAGGACGGCCTGGTGATGGTCCTCAATGGAGCCCGCCAGTGGCTCGGAGTGGGGTAATGCCTGGTCAGAGCGTTATGCGACCCCGGTGTAAGCGGCGTTGCGACCCCGTGTAATCTATTCAAGTACCACAACGGCGCGGGGTGGAGCAGCTCGGTAGCTCGCTGGGCTCATAACCCAGAGGTCGCAGGTTCAAATCCTGTCCCCGCTACCACGAAGAGGCACGTTCTCGGAAATCCGGGAACGTGCCTCTTTTGTCATGTTCGCACGAGTTTTGCTGCCGACTTTCCCGTGAAACTGTCGAATGACGGCGGATTCCACGATGTGGACCCCGGGCCGGTGCGGTTGCGGTGCGTGTCCGGAGTCGGCCAAGCCGGGGAGGGCCGCCCGGCGAACTCACCTGCCTGGTGGTTGCCGGAGCCGTTCGCATGCGGCTGGTCGGACCAATGCGTGGCCCTGGTGGTTGCACAGCGTGTCCGCGGTCCACTGTGGACCTGCTCGCATTGGGCCGAACGAGGGGATCTCACTAGCCACAATGGACAGATCCGCTGACCACTGTGGACACAGCCGCCGATAAGTGGGAATCTAGGGGACGTGTCCGAATTGAATGCAACAGCCGCCGCCCTGCTCGGTCTGCTCCACGACGGTCCCGCCACCGGCGGGCAGCTCGTCGCGGGGGCCGGTGAGCGGTTCGGTGCCTTCTTCAGCGTCACCCGCAGCCAGGTGTACCGGGAGCTCCCGGCGCTGTCCAAGGAAGGCCTCGTCCGGCTCGGCAAGCAGGGCCCGCGCTCCAGCCAGCAGTACCTGATCACCGCGGCCGGGAAGAAGGCCTTCAAGGCCTGGCTGACCTCCGAGGCCGGCCCCGACCACCTCCGCAGCCCGCTCATCCTGCGGCTCGTGCACGCGGGGTCGCTGACCGCGAAGCAGCGTCAGACGCTGCTCGAGTCGGCGCGGACGAGCTATAGCCAGCAGCTCGACGACGCGAAGACGGCCACCAAGGCCGCCGACGGGCCGTACGAGAAGGCTGTCGCCGAGTTCGCCCAGGCGCAGGCGAAGGCCGCGCTGAAGCTGCTCGACGCCATCCCCGCGGCCTGAGGTTCGCACTCCCACGACCGGTCCTCGCAACCGGTCGTGGGTTTTGCCGTAACCTCGACAAACGTGAGTGATGAGTTCGACGCGGCACTGAAGGACCTGACCGGCAAGCTGACGCAGATCGAGTCGGTGATGGACCTGGATGCGCTGCGTGCCCAGGTGGCCGACTTGGAGCAGCAGGCTTCGAGCCCGACCCTGTGGGACGACCCGGAGGCGGCCCAGAAGGTCACCAGCCAGCTGTCCCACCGGCAGGGCGAGCTGCGGCGGGTCAGCGACCTGCGCCAGCGGCTCGACGACCTCGGCGTGCTGTACGAACTCGCCGAGGCCGAGGGTGACGCCGGCAGCATGGGCGAGGCCGAAACCGAGCTCGCCGACCTCGGCAAGGCCGTCGACGGCCTCGAGGTCCGCACCCTGCTCTCCGGGGAGTACGACGACCGCAACGCCGTCGTCACGATCCGGTCCGAGGCCGGCGGGGTCGACGCGGCCGACTTCGCCGAGATGCTCCTGCGCATGTACCTGCGCTGGGCCGAGCGCCACGGCTACCCGACCGACGTCTACGACATCTCCTACGCCGAAGAGGCGGGCATCAAGTCGGCTACGTTCAAGGTCACCGCCCCCTACGTCTACGGCACCCTCTCGGTCGAGCAGGGCACCCACCGGCTCGTCCGGATCTCGCCGTTCGACAACCAGAGCCGCCGCCAGACGTCGTTCGCGCACGTCGAGGTGCTGCCGGAGGTCGAAGAGGTCGACCACGTCGACATCGCGGAGAAGGACATCCGCGTCGACGTCTACCGCTCGTCCGGCCCGGGTGGACAGAGCGTCAACACGACCGACTCCGCGGTGCGCATCACGCACCTGCCGACCGGCATCGTCGTCTCCTGCCAGAACGAGAAGTCGCAGCTGCAGAACAAGGCCGCCGCGCTGAAGGTCCTCCAGGCCCGGCTGATGCTGCGCAAGAAGGAAGAGGAGCGCGCCGAGATGGACGCGCTCAAGGACGGCGGCTCCAGCTGGGGCAACCAGATGCGTTCCTACGTCCTGCACCCGTACCAGATGGTCAAGGACCTCCGGACCGACTTCGAGGTCGGCAACCCGAGCGCGGTCCTCGACGGCGAGATCGACGGTTTCCTGGACGCCGGCATCCGCTGGCGCAAGCAGTCCGCGGCCGTTTAGCGGCGCAAGGGGTGTTCGTGCGACCGCTCACCGTGCGCAAACGCCCCTTGCTCCACCCGGGTGGCCCGGGCAACCGGGGCTTCACGAGACCGGTGGGTAGTATGCCGAATCGTGATCCGGCTCGAAGAGGTTTCCAAGGTCTACAAGACCTCGACGCGGCCCGCGCTCGAGCGGGTGTCCGTCGACATCGAAAAGGGTGAGTTCGTCTTCCTCATCGGTCCCTCGGGATCGGGGAAGTCGACCTTCCTCCGGCTGCTGCTGCGCGAAGAGACGCCGAGCAAGGGCCGCGTGATGGTGTCCAACTTCGACGTCGCCAAGCTGGCCCGCCGCCGGGTCCCCCGCCTGCGGCAGACCATCGGCTGCGTCTTCCAGGACTTCCGCCTGCTGGCCAACAAGACCGTCGCGGAGAACGTGGCGTTCGCCCTCGAGGTCATCGGCAAGCCCGGCCCGACCATCAAGAAGGTCGTGCCCGAGGTGCTGGAGCTCGTCGGCCTCGACGGCAAGGCCGACCGGCTCCCCAACGAGCTCTCCGGTGGTGAGCAGCAGCGCGTCGCGATCGCGCGCGCGTTCGTGAACCGGCCGCTGGTGCTGCTCGCCGACGAGCCGACCGGGAACCTGGACCCCGACACCAGCCAGGACATCATGCTGCTGCTGGAGCGGATCAACCGCACCGGCACCACCGTCCTGATGGCGACCCACGACCACGGCATCGTGGACTCCATGCGGCGCCGCGTGGTCGAGCTGCAGCTCGGCCGGGTGATCCGCGACGACGCCCGCGGCGTCTACGGCATCGGTCGCTGACCGCCCACCTCCGCCCAGCCCCCGACCCCAAGGACCAGTCCCCGACATGCGCGCCAGTTTCGTCTTCAGCGAGGTCATCACCGGCCTGCGCCGCAACATCACGATGACCATCGCGATGATGCTGACCACGGCCGTGTCGCTCGCCATGCTCGGCGGCGGCCTCCTGGCCGTGCGAACGATCGACAAGATGAAGTCCAACTTCCTCGCCGACGTCGAGGTTTCGGTCTACCTCACCGACGACATCAGCTCGACGGACAAGAACTGCACCCAGGCGCTCTGCCAGTCGCTGCGCTCGGACCTGCAGGGCAACGACGGTGTCGAGTCGGTCGTGTTCGAGAACCGCGACCAGGCTTTCGAGCGCTTCAAGAAGATCTTCGAAAGCCAGCCGGAGCTGGTCCAGCTGACCGGACCGGAGTCGCTGCCCGCGTCACTGCACGTGAAGCTGAAGGACCCGGACCGCAGCGAGTCGATCGTCCAGGAGTACTCGACCAAGCCGGGTGTGCGGAAGGTCGACGACCAGAAGAAGTTCCTCGACCGCGTCTTCAACGCCTTCAACGGTGTCCGCAACATGGCGTTCGGCGCCGCGCTCATCATGGCCATCGCGGCGCTGCTGCTGATCGCCAACACGATCCAGGTGTCGGCGTTCACCCGGCGCACCGAGGTCGGCATCATGCGGCTTGTCGGCGCGACGCGGTGGTACACGCAGCTGCCGTTCCTCCTGGAGGCGGTGGTCGCCGGCGTGGTCGGCGCGGTCCTCGGGATCATCATGCTGGTGCTGACCAAGGCGAGCTTCCTCGACTCGGTGTTCACCGGCGACGTCTTCCCGAAGATCACCATGCTGGAGCTGCTGTTCCCGGTCGCACCCATCCTGCTGGGCGTCTCTGTGGTGATCTCCGCCATCACCGGTTACGTCACGCTGCGGCTGTACGTCCGGCACTAGGTTTAACCAGCTGCTCGTCGCTTCGAGAATCACGTAGAGTGGTCGTATGCCCAAGGAACGTGGCCAGAAGGTGATCGTGTCGAACCGCAAGGCGCGGCACGATTACTCCATTCTCGACACCTACGAGTGCGGTCTCGTGCTCGTCGGCACCGAGGTGAAGAGCCTGCGCGAGGGCAAGGCGTCCCTGGCGGACGCGTTCGCGACCGTCGACGACGGCGAAGTGTGGCTGCGCAACGTGCACATCCCGGAGTACACGCAGGGCACGTGGACCAACCACATGCCGCGGCGCACCCGGAAGCTGCTGCTGCACCGGCGCGAGATCGAGAAGCTCATCGGCAAGACCAAGGAGAGCGGGCTCTCGCTGGTGCCGCTGTCGATGTACTTCAAGGACGGCAAGGTCAAGGTCGAGATCGCGCTGGCGCAGGGCAAGAAGGCCTACGACAAGCGGCAGACGCTCGCCAAGCGCGACGCGGAGCGGGACATCAGGAAGGCCATGGGCCGCGCGCTGAAGGGCCGGTTCACGGAGTGACGGCGGGCCCGGCTTCCGACGCCGACGTCGCGCGCTGGACGGCGTCGCTGGGCCTGCCGGGCCTGGTCGACCTGCACGTCCACTTCCTGCCGAAGCCGGTGATGGACAAGGTCTGGGCGTACTTCGACCAGGCCTCGACGCACTACGGCACCGACTGGCCGGTGCACTACCGGACGTCCGAAGAGGAACGTCTGGCGACCCTGCGCTCGCTCGGGGTGACGCGGTTCGCGCCGCTGGTCTACCCGCACAAGCCGGGGATGGCCGAGTGGCTGACGGACTGGGCGCTGGAGTTCGCCGCGCGGGTCCCGGACGCCGTGCCGACCGGCACGTTCTACCCGGAGGAAGGCGCCGGGTCCGCTGTGGACGGTGCGCTGCGAGCCGGCGCCCGGGTGTTCAAGGCGCACGTGCAGGTGGGCGCGTACGACCCGCGTGACGAGTTCCTGAAGCCGGTGTGGGGCTCGCTGGCCGACGCGGGCGTGCCCGTCGTCGTCCACTGTGGACACGGTCCGTTGCGGGGCGACTTCACCGGGTTGGCGGTCTTCGAAGAGGTCCTCGCGCGGTACCCGGACCTGACGGCGGTGCTCGCGCACGCGGCGATGCCGGAGTTCGGCGCCGCTTTCGAGCTGCTCGAGAAGTACCCGCGGGTGCACCTGGACACCACGATGGTCGGGGTGCCGTTCGCGCTGAAGATGTCGCCGCTGCCGCCGGACTGGACGGCGCGGCTGGCCGCGTACGCCGACCGCGTGGTGCTCGGCACGGACTTCCCGAACATCCCGTACTCCTACGCCACACAGCTGCAGGCGATCGCCGGCTGGGCGGCCGACGATCGCCTGGGGGAGCCGTTCCTGCGGGCCGTCCTGCACGACACCCCGCTGCGCCTCGTGAGTGGTAATTAGGGTTCTAACCCGAATTATCACTCACGACCGGCTCAGCGCTTGACGGCTGCGCGCTCGCTCACCACGACCGCGCGGCCGAGCAGGTCGGTCACCGGGATCTGCTTGCCGGCCAGGAGGAACCCGGCCGTCGCGAGGACCACCCACGGCACCGGTCCGTGCACGATGCCGTCGGACAGCGGGGCGAAGCCGTGCGCGGCCAGCCCGAGCAGGCCGCCCGAGATCATCAGCCCGGCGACGACCAGCTGCGGCAGCCTCGCCGTCACGACCGCGGTGTCGCGCTGCGTCTCGAAGTGCGCGAACAGCCGCAGCAGGCCGAGCAGCACCAGCCCGCAGACCGCGAACCACGCGGGCGCCATGACCAGCCAGAACACCGTGCCCGGCGCCGGGGTCCGGTAACCGAGGCCGTACACCGTGATCCCCGAGACGACGATCAGCGCCGGCATGTGCCAGAGGTAGACGCTCATGAACCGCGCGCCGAGCCAGCTGAGCGCGGAGCCGACGCCGGGGCGTTCGGCGAGCGCGTTGAGCTGCGGGCGGAAGGCGAGCAGCAGGCCGATCTGGCCGACGGCGAGGAACGCGAGCAGCACGGTGGGCGGGCTCATGTTCGACACCGGCGCGCCCGGCATGCCGATCATGCTGGCCGGGTACGGGCCGAACGCGACCATCAGCGCGGTGACGCCGAACCCGGCGGCGGACAGGCCGAGCGCGGCCCGGCGGGTGAGCGAGCCGAGGCGGCCTTCGACGTAGTGGAAACCGAGCTGGTGGACGGCGACCCAGACGAAGATCGCGTTGGCGTACCCGAGGTAGCCGAGGTCGTTGAAGCGCGCGACGTCGACGAGGATGCCGGCCGCGCCCATGACCAGCGGCACCTTCAGACCCCAGCGCCGGTGTGCGGCGACCATCAGCGGCGTCAGGAGCACGACCAGGACGTACACCGCGAGGAACCACAGCAGCTGGGCGGCGATCGCGCTGGCGACCTGCAACGGCTGGGGCGGGACGCCGAGGCCGCGCAGGAAGTCCGGCATGACCAGCCAGACCGCCATCAGCGGCAGCACCGGGACCATCAGCCGCCGGATGCGCGCGGCGAGCCACTGCCGGGGCGAGCCGGCGCGGCTCAGCGAGATCAGGTTGGCGGCGCCGCCGGCGAAGAAGACCAAGGGCATCACTTGGCTCAGCCAGGTGACGACCCACCACCCCGGCGTCGCGAGGGCGTTCCCGGTGGCGAGGTGGCCGTCGGAGTAGGACAGCACCGGCATGACCCAGTGCTGGGCGATGACGGCGAGGATGGCCCCCGCCCGGACGACGTCGAGGAAGCGGTCCCGGCTTGTTTGCATGCCGTTGAGCTTGGTCGCTTCGACCTGGGGAAACAGCGGTGCTGACCGGCGTCTTCGAGGTCCTGTCAGCCCCCGGCGGACCCGGGGGTTCTCCCTACCGCCGGTTGTCCGGCTCGGGTTCGTGCCGGCTCGCGGCGACGCGGTACTCCCAGCCGTGCTCGGTGAGGCCGAGCTCGTACCGCGTCTCGATCTTCGGGCCGGTGTGCAGGTGGATGTGCTTGATGACGGTGCCGGGCACCGGCTCGGCGTCCCCGAGCTCCTGGACCCGGCCGTCGAGCGGGCCGCCGAAGAAGCGGACGCAGCGGATCTCGTCGGACATCTGCGCGCTCCTCTCGACGTCAGGTCCGCCCATGGTAGGTGAGCGGTGCGAGGGGTGCCGCCCGCGGAACGGGTGACCCTACGAACACCCTACGGGACTTTTGGTCACCGTATGTGCGCTCAACGGCCCAGATAAGTGAGGACCGCACGAACGCGACGGTGCTCCTCCGCGCTCGCCTCCAGGCCGAGCTTCGAGAAGATGTTGCCGATGTGCTTCTCCACCGCGCCGTGCGAAACCACGAGGGAGTTCGCGATCGCCGTGTTGGACAGGCCCTGGGCCATCAGGCCGAGGACCTCCGACTCGCGGGCGGTCAGCGCGTCGAGGGGGTTGCGGCGGCCGCGGGCCATCAGCTGGGCGATGACGTCCGGGTCGATCGCCGTGCCGCCTGCCGCCACGCGGCGGACCGCGTCGAGGAAGTCCGCGACGTCCGCCACGCGCTCCTTCAGCAGGTAGCCGACCCCGCCGGCGCCGCCCGACAGCAGCTCCACCGCGTACGACTCCTCGACGTACTGGGAGAGCACCAGCACCGGGAGCCCCGGGATCTCCTTGCGGGCCGCCAGTGCGGCACGCAGGCCTTCGTCGGTGAACGTCGGGGGCATCCGGACGTCCACGATCGCCAGGTCAGGGCGATGTTCCTTGACCGCGCCCAGCAGGTCGTCCCCGTTGTCGACGGCCGCGGCCGTCTCGATGCCCTCGTCGGCGAGCAGGCGCGTGACCCCCGCCCGCAGCAGGACGGCGTCTTCGGCGATGACTACCCGCATCCGGCCCCCAAGCTCGTGGATGAACGGGAGCCAGCTTATTCACCATTGGCAGGGCAGGTCAGCCCGGATCACGGTCGGCCCGCCCACCGGGCTGACCACGGTGATCACACCGTCGATCGTCGCGGCGCGGTCGGCCAGGCCGGCCAGCCCGCCGCCGGGCCGCACCTCGGCGCCGCCGTGGCCGTTGTCGGTGATCTCGACGACGACGTGGTCGTCCGTCCGCCACACCTTCACCGCCGCTTCGGACGCTCCGGAGTGCTTCGCGATGTTCGTCAGGGTCTCGCCGACGATGAAGTACGCCGTCGTCTCCACCGCGGCCGGCGGGCGCGGGTCCACGGTCACCGTCACGTCCACCGGGATCGGCGACTTCGCCGCCTGCGCCGAAAGCGCCGCGTCGAGCCCGCGGTCGCCGAGGACCGCCGGGTAGATGCCGCGCGCCAGGTCGCGCAGCTCCGACACCGCGAGCTTCGCGTCCGCGTGCGCCTCGTCTATCAGGTCGCGCACGCCCTCCGGGTCGTGGTCGAACTTCGACTTCGCGCGGCCCAGGCTCATCGCGACCGCGACCAGCCGCTGCTGCGCGCCGTCGTGCAGGTCACGCTCGATGCGGCGGCGTTCGGCCTCCGCCGCGTCGACCCCGCGGGCCCGTGAAGCCTGCAGCCGTTCGGCCTTCTGCTCCAGCCGCTTCGTGCGGTTCGGGCCCAGCAGCGCGACACCCAGCTCGCCGTGCAGCCAGCCCAGCCACGGGGTCACCCAGATCGCCATCGGCAGCAGCACGATCGACGCCAGCGCGATCCCGAGCTCCACGCAGGCCAGCGGGAACGCCGCCATCAGGTACGCCAGGTCACGCCACGTCGTCGGGTCGCTCAGCCGCGTCATCCACCGGCGGACCAGCGGCATCCCCTCGACCGCGCGCCGCTCCACCGGCGGCAGCGGCACCTGCAGCATCGACCCCAGCCAGCCCCGCTCGCGGTCCCCCGACCAGCGGACGAAGCTCGTCGTCGCGAGCAGGATCGGGAACCCGACCCACACCACGACCGTGCCCACCCCGACCGCGATCCCCGTCACGATCAGCACGAACTGCAGGATCCGGAAGACGAAGCTCACGATCATGTAGACGATCGTGCGGGCCGGGTTCGGCCGCGGGTGCTCCACCGGGTGCGCCTCGGTCATCCCGCCACCAGGTTCTTCTCTTCCGCTTCTTCCCACCAGCGCTCCATCCGACGGCGCTGCGCCACGGTCGGCCCCAGCAGCGCGTTCGCCAGCCGGGCGTGCAACCCCGCCAGCGCCTTCGTCAGCGCCACGGACAACGCGATGAACAGCACCCCCAGCGCTGCCCACGGTAGCGCTTCCACCGTCGAATCCACGCTCAGCCACCGCAGGTCGTACGACGGGAAGTAGTACGCGCCGTCCGGCAGCCACCGGAAGTAGATCGGCAGCCCCGCCAGCGCCAGGCTCGTCGACCAGAACGCCGTGACCAGCACGAACTCGACGATGCCCAGCGGGAACAGGACGAAGAAGTAGGCCAGGTCCCGCCACGTCGACAGGTCCTTCAGCCGCCCCTTCCACCGCAGCTTGTGCCCCTGCGCCGGCAAGGGCAGGTACGGCAGGTCGATGTACCGGTCCAGCAGCGCGTAGACCCGCGCGCGCTCCAGCCGGGCGGCCCCCCGCACCGCCAGCACGAGGAGCGCGAGCAGGCCCACGCCCACCCACACCACTGCGGTCCCCAGCCCGGCCGCCGTCAACGACGTCAGCAACGCGAACGCCGCCACCCCCAGCGGCAGGTTCATCAGCAGGAACACCACCGAACCGCCGAACGGCGGATCCCGCCTCTCGTCACCCATGACCAGGCTCCCTTCATCCCACGATGGCTCCCAGCCTCGCGGTTCGAGGGCCCGCCCGACATGGTGCGCGCGGGCATCCTCCCGGTAGGGCTAGCCCTACCCGCGGGAAGCAAAGCAGTGGCGGCACGCGTTATGATGGACAGGTTGTGTTCCCACCAAGGGGGTGAACGGTTTCGACTTTGGACGTTGATTCAGGAGAAGCGTGCCGGTGCAGGCGAGAGACCACCGTAAGCGTCATCGCAACCAAATAAGCGCCGACTCCAGTCAGCGCGAGTACGCCCTCGCCGCCTGAGCGAGTGCGTCTCTGTCGGCCCGGGTTCGCCTCCGGCCCGGGTACCGGCATCAGCTAGGAGGCTCAGCGGCAGTCCCGGCCACGGGGAACTGCCGTGAAGCAAACAGTGGCTGGGCTCGTCACCTCGGCTTGTTCGCGTGACCGAGGGGGCCAAGCAGAGACGTAGCGGACTGCGCACGGAGAAGTCCTGTTGATACGCCAGAGGACCCGGGTTCAATTCCCGGCACCTCCACTTCGGGAAGGCCCACGCCCCTTCGGGGCTGGGCCTTTCCTTCGTTCTCGGGTGCTTTTTTGGGGGTCGAACCCCCAAGCCCCCGCCAAGGGGCTCCGCCCCCTGGACCCCTCGGGGCTTCGCCCCGGGCCCTCTTCTGGGGCTCCGCCCCTTGCCCCCGTGGTGGTGCGAGTGAGGGGGGATCTTCCGGCTTGTGTGCCGGTTACCGACGGGAGGGGGCCGTCCGTCGACTGTGTGGTGGGGGCCACTTGTGGGTGAAGATTGTGTGAGTGTCATGCTGGAGACCCGACCATGGCTCCGCACCCGCTGGGGCCGGAAGTAGGTGGCCAGATGACCTGGGCCCGGCAAAATGGCAGCTCTACCGCCAATGACGAAGACAGCCGTATGGGTGTCATACGCGCTGAGGAGGCGGAACGGCTCGCCGAGCAGAATGACCGGGCGCTGATCACCGTGGCCGGCCACTCCTCGGATTCGAGGGAGTGCGCTGAGTTGCTCGCGATGCTCGGGCTTGATGTCGGGCGGCGGCAGCGGACCTCGGCCTGATTCTTTGCGGTCAGACGTCCGGGGCCTGGACCACTCTGTTTCGGCCGGCTGACTTCGCTTCGTAGAGCGCGGTGTCCGCCGCGTCGAGGAGGCGCTGCAGGCTTGGTGCGGTTCGTGGGTAGGTGGCGACTCCTATCGACACCGACAGGCCTGTGATCGAGGACTGTCCCAATGGGACGGTCAGGGTGCTGATCGCGGCACGGATTCGCTCGGCGATCGAGCTCACGCCCGGGTTGTCGATCACCGGGAGCAGGACCACGAATTCTTCGCCGCCGAAGCGTCCGACGGCGTCTTCGCGGCTGCGGACCGCCGAGGTGATCGTGCGGGCTACCGCCCGTAACACCGCGTCGCCCGCCAAGTGGCCGTGGGTGTCGTTCACCCCCTTGAAGTGATCCAGGTCCAGCATCAGCAGGCCGAACGTGCTGTTGTGGCGTTTCGCGTCGCGCAGGGTTCGTTCGGCCAGCCGGCGCCAGCCGCCCGCGTTGTGGAGACCCGTCTTGTCGTCGCGGTGCGCGGCGGTCTCCCACTGCTTCACCAGCACCGTCCGGTGGAGGAGCAGCACCTGGGGCAGCGCCAGGACCACCAGGCCCGGCAACGTCGCCGGCGCGAGTGCGGTCAGGGCGCCCAGGCACAGCGTGGCCATCTCCAGTCCGTTGTCCGACCACGTGCCGAACAACGCCACCGGCGTCCGGCCCGGCTCGCGGCGGGCGGGGAGCACCAGCAGCGCGTTGACCACGAAGAACGTCGCCAGGGACGCCGCCACCGCGAACGTTCCGGGCCAGCCGCGGGTCACCGCCGCGCGGATGTCCGCGGTGCCGGTCAGGTACAGGACCTCCTGGGCGGCGTGGCACGAGAGCAGGATGATCGCCGCGTTGCTGGTCGTGCGCCACACCGGCAGCAGCCGGTACCAGCTGCGCAGCGCCAGGTGCAGGTACAGCCCGGCGGCCAGGGCCGCGAGCAGCACCGGCGGGAGCAGCAGCACCCCCGCGAACGTCCACACCGACGTCATGTTGATGTGCGGCGCCTTCGCCAGCCGGCGCTGGTTCCGCTCGACCCGCCGCCCAATCTCGGCCTGGACCACCCCGAGGACCAGCAGCGTCCCGAGCGCGGCCAGCGTCCGCCGGTCGACCGGCACCGGGGACGGCCGCAGCATCAGCACCACTGCCGCGGCCTCGCTCACCAGGCAGTAGCCGGCCACGCGGGCACCTTGCTCCCACAGTGCCCAGCGCCGGAGCGTGCTCGTGGTGTCCATCGCCCCTGGAAACGGTAGATACCGTACGGAGCGGAATCGAGCCGTCCGGTGCGGGTTGGGCCGTTCGCCGCAGCACGTCAGCCCGGGTGGCCGCCGATTCTCGTCGTCAGGTCGGCGGCTGTCGCCGACACTTCCGCTGCCAGTTCGGGCCAGGTTTCTTCGCAGGGTTCCGTGGTGCAGTGGTGGCGCAGCGTCACGCTGATGGCCGCCATCGGGCGAGCCCCGTGGTCGAAGACCGCGCACGCCACCGAGGCGAAACCCTCGGTCACGTGGCCGTCTTCCACCGACCACCCCAGGGTCCGCTCGGCCGTCAGGGTGCGGCGCAGCTCGGCCAGCGTCCGGGGGCCGCGGTCGGTGCGGAGGACGAAGGCCGACGCCGAGGGGAACAGGGCCCGGACGTGCGGGGCCGGCAGGTGCCGCAGGATCGCGCGGCCGGACGCCGTGAGCTGGCCGGGCAGGCGGACGCCCACCTCGGTGACCAGCGTTTCCGGGCGGGCCGGGCGTTCCTTGATCAGGTACAGCGACTCGTTGCCGTGCAGGACACCCAGGTGTGCCGTGTGGCCGGCGCGGTCGACCAGCTTGCGCAGCAGCGGGCCCGCCAGGCGTTCGAGCGGGTCGTGGCGCAGGTAGGCCGAGCCCAGCTCGAAGGCCGCGATGCCCAGGCCGTAACGGCGTTCCGCGGGCAGGTGGACAACAAAGCCGGCCGCCTCCAGCTCGCTGAGCAGGTGGTACGTCGTCGAGCGGGGGAGACCCGCCTCGCGTGCGATCGCCGCCGCCGTGACCGGGCCGGGGCGCGTCGCCAGCAGGCGGAGCACCGCCAGGCCACGGCGCAGCGCCGGCACCTCGCTGCTGTCGCCCATCCCCCGAGCCTAACGTCTGGGATCCCAGACACAACCACCCGTTGAGGCATCCCACCAGCGGGAAGGACGTAGTCCAATGACCCCATGCCGGAAAAAGTGCTCCTGGGTTCGGAACCCCTGACCGCCGCCCAGGTGGTCGACGTCGTCCGGGGCCACGCGCCCGTCGGGCTCGGTGACGCGGCCGAGAAGAACCTCGCCGCGACCCGCCAGCACATCGAGAACCTCGCCCACGCCGTCACGCCCACCTATGGCGTCTCGACCGGCTTCGGCGCGCTCGCCACCCGACACATCGCCGTCGAGAGCCGGACCGCGCTGCAGCGCAGCCTGATCCGCTCGCACGCCGCCGGGGCCGGGCCCGCCGTCGAGACCGAGGTGGTCCGCGGGCTCATGCTGCTGCGGCTGCGGACCCTCGCCAGCGGGTACACCGGCGTCCGGCCGGGCACCGCGCAAACGCTTGCGGCCCTGCTCAACGCCGGTATCACCCCGATCGTCCACGAGTACGGCTCGCTCGGCTGCTCCGGTGACCTCGCCCCGCTCGCCGCCGTCGCGCTCGCGCTCATGGGCGAGGGCGAAGTGGTCCACAACGGCGTAACCAAGCCTGCGGGCGACGCGCTGAAGGAGGCCGGCATCGAGCCGGTCGTCCTCGCCGAGAAGGAGGGCCTCGCCCTCACCAACGGCACCGACGGCATGCTCGGCATGCTCCTGCTCGCCGCCGCCGACCTGCACCGGCTCTTCGACATCGCCGACCTCACCGCCGCGATGAGCGTCGAAGCCCTGCTCGGCACCGACCGCGCCTTCGCCGCCGACCTGCAGGCGCTGCGCCCGCACCCCGGCCAGGCGACGTCCGCCGCGCGGATGTGGCAGGCGCTGCAGGGGTCGAAGATCGTCGAGAGCCACCGCGGCCCGGACTGCAACCGTGTCCAGGACGCCTACTCGCTGCGCTGCGCCCCGCAGGTCCACGGCGCCGCGCGGGACAGCCTCGCGCACGCCGAGCTCGTCGGCGAGCGCGAGCTGATGTCCGCTGTGGACAATCCCGTGGTCCTCGCCGACGGCCGCGTCGAGTCCAACGGCAACTTCCACGGCGCGCCCGTCGCGTACGTGCTGGACTTCCTGGCCATCCCGGTCGCCGACGTCGCCAGCATCGCCGAGCGCCGCACCGACCGGATGCTCGACAAGGCGCGCTCGCACGGCCTGCCGCCGTTCCTCGCGCACGACCCCGGGGTCGACTCCGGCCACATGATCGCGCAGTACACGCAGGCCGCGATCGTCAGCGAGCTCAAGCGGCTCGCCGTGCCCGCGTCCGTCGACTCCATCCCGAGCAGCGCGATGCAGGAGGACCACGTCTCCATGGGCTGGTCGGCCGCGCGCAAGCTGCGCAAGGCCGTCGACGGCCTGACCACGGTCCTCGCCATCGAGCTGCTCACGGCGGCCCGCGCGCTCGACTTCCGGGCGCCGCTCGAACCGTCCCCGGTCACCGGACGCGTCCGGGGCCTGCTCCGCACCCAGGTCGCGGGCCCCGGCCCCGACCGGCACCTGGCGCCCGAGATCGCGGCCGCCGAAGAACTCGTCCGCTCCGGCGCCGTCCTCGACGCCGCCCGTCTGGAGGTCTGAGAATGTCCCGCGTAGTCCGTGCCGCCCGCGGCACCCAGCTCACCGCCAAGTCGTGGCAGACCGAAGCCGCGCTGCGGATGTTCCACAACAACCTCGACCCCGAGGTCGCCGAGCGGCCCGAGGACCTGGTCGTCTACGGCGGCACCGGCAAGGCCGCCCGCAACTGGCCCAGCTTCGACGCGATCACGCGTGAGCTGACCGCGCTGGAGGTCGACGAGACGCTGCTCGTGCAGTCCGGCAAGCCGGTCGGCGTGTTCCGCACGCACGAGTGGGCGCCGCGGGTGCTCATCGCGAACTCGAACCTGGTCGGCGACTGGGCGACCTGGCCCGAGTTCCGCCGCCTCGAGCAGCAGGGCCTCACGATGTACGGCCAGATGACGGCCGGCTCGTGGATCTACATCGGCACCCAGGGCATCCTCCAGGGCACCTACGAGACGTTCGCCGCCGTCGCGAAGAAGAAGTTCGGCGGCACCCTGCGCGGGACCTTGACCGTGACCGCCGGGCTCGGCGGCATGGGCGGCGCGCAGCCGCTCGCGGTGACCATGAACGACGGCGTCGCGCTCGTCATCGAGTGCGACCCGCAGCGCGCGCAGCGCCGCGTCGAGCACCGCTACCTGGACGAGGTCTCCGGCGACCTCGACCACGCCATCGAGCGCGTCACCCGCGCGAAGCGGGAGAAGCGGCCGCTGTCGGTCGGTGTTGTCGGCAACGCCGCCGAGGTGCTGCCGGAGCTGCTGCGCCGCGGGGTCGAGGTCGACATCGTCACCGACCAGACCTCCGCGCACGACCCGCTTTCCTACCTGCCCAAGGGCATCAGCGTCGAAGACTGGCACGACTACGCGGCCAAGAAGCCCGACGAGTTCACCGACCGCTCGCGCGAGTCGATGGCCGACCACGTCGAGGCGATGCTCGGGTTCATGGACAAGGGCGCGGAGGTCTTCGACTACGGGAACTCCCTGCGCGGTGAGGCCAAGCTCGGCGGCTGCGAGCGCGCGTTCGACTTCCCGGGATTCGTGCCCGCCTACATCCGCCCGCTGTTCTGCGAGGGCAACGGCCCGTTCCGCTGGGCCGCGCTCTCCGGTGACCCCGAGGACATCGCGGCGACCGACCGCGCGATGCTGGAACTGTTCCCGGAGAACGAGTCCCTCGCCCGCTGGATCAAGCTGGCCGGCGAACGGGTTGCCTTCCAAGGACTTCCGGCCCGCATCTGCTGGCTGGGTTACGGCGAGCGGCACCTGGCCGGCCTGCGGTTCAACGAGATGGTCGCCAGCGGCGAGCTGAAGGCGCCGGTCGTGATCGGCCGTGACCACCTCGACTCCGGCAGTGTCGCCTCGCCGTACCGCGAGACCGAGGGCATGGCCGACGGCTCCGACGCGATCGCCGACTGGCCGCTGCTCAACGCGCTCGTCAACACCTCCTCGGGCGCCAGCTGGGTGTCGATCCACCACGGCGGCGGGGTCGGCATGGGCCGCTCGATCCACGCCGGCCAGGTCAGCGTCGCCGACGGGACGCCGCTGGCCGCGCAGAAGCTCGAGCGGGTGCTCACGAACGACCCGGGCATGGGTGTCATCCGGCACGTCGACGCCGGGTACGACCGCGCGGCCGAGGTCGCCGACGAACGCGGTGTGCGCATCCCGATGCGGGACGACGCGTGACGGCCTCCGGGCTGCTGGGAGAGATCGATGACGTCGGGCGCGACGCGAAGCGCGGCGGGTACTCCCGCCACGCTTTCGACGCACCCGAGCACGACCTGCGCGAGTGGTTCGTCGACCGCGCGTTGGGCCTCGGGCTGGACGTCGAGACCGACCGCAACGGCAACATCTGGGCCTGGTGGGGGCCGCCCGGGCGCAACGCCGTGGTGACCGGCAGCCACCTCGACTCGGTGCCCGGCGGTGGCGCGTTCGACGGCCCGCTCGGGGTCGTCAGCGCGCTGGCGGCCGTGGAAGCCTTGCAGGGAAAGGGCTTCCGGCCGCGCCGGCCGCTCGCCGTGGTGGTCTTCGCCGAAGAGGAGGGTGGCCGCTTCGGCGTCCCCTGCCTCGGCTCGCGGCTGCTCACCGGGACGATCGACCCCGACAAGGCACGCGGCCTGCGGGACGCCGACGGCGTCACGTTCGCCGAAGCGGCGAAGAGGGCCGGGATCGACCCGGCGCGGATCGGGCCGGACACCGACCGGCTCGACCGGATCGGGCAGTTCCTCGAGCTGCACGTCGAGCAGGGACGCGGGCTGATCGACCTCGGCGCGCCGGTCGCCGTCGGAAGCACCGTGATCGCCCACGGCCGGTGGCGGTTCTCGTTCGCGGGGCAGGGAAACCACGCCGGGGCGACGCTCCTGGCCGACCGCGTGGACCCGATGCTGCCCGCCGCGGAGACGGTCACCGCCGTCCGCCGGCTGGCCGCGAAGGTGCCGGACGCGCGGGCGACCGTCGGCCGCCTGGTCCCGACACCCGGCGGCACGAACGTCATCGCGTCCACAGTGGACCTGTGGCTCGACGCGCGGGTGCCCGGTGAGGGCACGCCGGCGCTGGTCGCGGAGATCAGCCGGGCGGCGTCGGACGCGGCGCGGGAGGAGGGCTGCCGGGTCGAGGTGACGCGTGAGTCGTACTCCGGCGACGTCGTGTTCGACGACACCCTCCGCGACGCCCTCGGCGGCTGGCTCGGCGGGGTGCCGGAGCTGCCGACCGGCGCCGGGCACGACGCGGCGATCCTCGCCGGGTTCGTCCCGGCGGGCATGCTCTACGTGCGCAACCCGACCGGCATCAGCCACTCGCCGGAGGAGTTCGCCGAGGCGGCGGACGTCGAGGCCGGGGCGCGGGCGCTGGCCACGGCGCTGGAGGAGCTGGCGCGATGACCTTCTGGTGCGAACAGGCCTGGCTGCCCGGCGGGATCGCTTCCGGGGTGCGGATCGAGGTGTCGGGACCGGAGATCACGGCGGTGACGCCGGACTCGCCGCGCACCGGCACTGTCCTGAACGGACTGACCCTGCCCGGGTTCGCGAACGGCCATTCGCACGCGTTCCACCGGGCGCTGCGCGGCCGGACGCACCACGAGCGCGGCACGTTCTGGACGTGGCGCGAGCGGATGTACTCGCTCGCGTCGCGTCTTGATCCGGACAGCTACCACCGGCTGGCGCGCGGCGTCTACGCCGAGATGGTCCTGGGCGGTTACACGAGCGTGGGGGAGTTCCACTACCTGCACCACGCTCCCGGTGGGAAGCCGTACGCCGACCCGAACGTGATGGGGGAGGCGCTGCGGCAGGCCGCGGCGGACGCCGGGATCCGGCTCACCCTGCTCGACACGTGTTACCTCGCGGGCGGCATCGGTGTTGAACCCGACGAAGTCCAGCAGCGGTTCTCCGACGGTTCCGCGGAAAACTGGGCCGCCCGGGTCTCGGCGCTGAAGGAAGACGACCTGTTCCGGGCCGGCGCGGCGATCCATTCGGTCCGGGCCGTTCCGGCGGACCAGCTGTCGCTTGTGGACAGTGCGCGGGTTGTGCACATCCACCTTTCCGAGCAGCGGGCGGAGAACGAACAGTGCGTGGCCGCCTACGGCCGCACGCCGACCGAGCTGCTCCACGACCGCGGCGTGCTGACCGACCGGCTGGTCGCCGTGCACGCCACGCACCTGACGCCGTCGGACATCACGCACCTGGGCGGCGCGCGGGCCCGCGCGTGCTTCTGCCCGACCACCGAACGCGACCTCGGTGACGGCATCGGCCCGGCCCGCGCCCTGCTCGACGCGGGTGTGCGGCTCGGTGTCGGCAGCGACAGCAACGCCGTTGTCGACGCCTTCGAAGAGACCCGCGCGCTGGAGCTGGACGACCGGCTCGCCAGCGAGGAACGCGGCCGGTTCAGCGCGGAGGAGCTGCTCGAGGCGGGGACGGACCACGCGGCCGTCGGCTGGGCCGGGGTGGGGCGGCTCGAGGCGGGCGCGGGCGCGGACCTCGTCACGGTCTCGCTGGGTTCGGTGCGCACCGCGGGGATCGAGCCGTCCGGGATCGTGTACGCCGCGTCAGGGGCCGACGTCCGGCACGTCGTCGTCGCGGGCCGCGAGGTCGTGCGGGACGGCGCGCACCAGCTGATCGAACGACCGGAAACCTTGCTGGCTAAGGAGATCGAGGCACTGTGGCAGTCCTGATCACGGGAATCGGCGAGCTGACGACCAACGACCCGGAGCTGGGCCGGCTGACCGGCGCGGCCCTGGTGCTCGACGGCACCCGGGTCGCCTGGGTGGGGCCGACGGCGAGCGCGCCCGACGCTGACGAGCACATCGACGTCGAAGGCCGCGCGGTGCTGCCCGGCTGGGTCGACAGCCACACGCACCTCGTCTTCGCCGGGGACCGCACCGCCGAGTTCGAAGCCCGGATGGCCGGAAAACCTTACACCGCGGGCGGAATCGCGACGACGGTCGGCGCGACGCGTGAGGCGTCCGACGAGCAGCTGGCGGCCAACCTGCGTCGCCACGTCGACGAGGCGGCCCGGCAGGGGACCACCTGCCTGGAGACGAAGACGGGCTACGGGCTCACCGTCGCGGACGAGGCCCGGAGCGCCCGGATCGCGGGCGAGGTGGCGGACGAGGTCACGTTCCTCGGCGCGCACCTGGTCCCGCCGGGCGCCGACGCAGAGTCCTATGTGGACCTTGTCTGCGGCGAGATGCTCGACGCTGTCGCGGAAAGCGTGCGCTGGGCGGACGTGTTCTGCGAGACCGGCGCGTTCGACGAAGCCCAGTCGGCGCGGGTCCTCAAAGCCGCGGCGGAGCGCGGGCTCGGCCTGCGGGTGCACGGCAACCAGCTCGGCGAAGGCCCCGGTGTGCGGCTCGCGGTGGAGCTGGGCGCGGCGAGCGTCGACCACTGCACGTACCTTTCGGACGCCGACGTCGAGGCCCTGGCCGGGTCGGACACCGTGGCGACGCTGCTGCCCGCGTGCGACCTGTCGACCCGTCAGTCCCTGGCCCCGGCGCGGCGGCTGCTGGACGCGGGCGCGACGGTCGCGCTGGCCAGCAACGCCAACCCGGGCAGCTCGTACACGACGTCGATGGCCTTCTGCGTCACGACCGCGGTGCTCCAGATGCGGATGACGGTCGAAGAGGCCGTGTGGGCGGCGACGGCGGGCGGCGCGAAGGCGTTGCGCCGCACCGACGTCGGCGTGCTGCGGCCGGGCGCGCGGGCGGACGTCCACGTGCTCGACGCGCCTTCGGTGACGCACCTGGCGTACCGCCCCGGCGTGCCGCTCACCAGAATGGTGTGGCGCGCGGGAGATCTCGTGCGCTAACGTCGAAGGCGAGGACGCGCGAAGACACAGTCCGGTATGGGTTAGTCCGGGCGGCATCAGCAGGCTTACCTGTGCGTCCCTTCCTCGCAAGCGACGAAGGGACAGCTGTGTCTGTGATCATCATCGGCGCCGGTCTCGGTGGCCTGAGCCTCGCGCACGGCCTGCGCCGGGCCGGGATTTCGTGCCAGGTCTACGAACGCGACGACTCGCCGGAGACCCGGAAGCAGGGCTACCGGCTGCACATCAGCGGGGTCGGCGACACGGCACTGCACGACGTGCTGAGCCCGGAGCTGCACGCGCTCTTCCGCGCCACCGCGGGCCGGGCCCGGCCGCACACGAACATCTACGACGACCGCCTGCGGCTGGTCAGGCGGCTGGTGGACGACGGCGTCCACCTGAACATCAACCGCTTCACCCTGCGGCAGATCCTGCTGCACGGCCAGGAAGTCTCCTACGGCAAACGATTCACGCGCTACGAAACCGACGAAGACGGCGTGACAGCGCATTTCGCCGACGGGACTTCCGCCCGGGGTAGCCTGCTGGTGGGCGCGGACGGCGTCAACTCCCCGGTGCGGCGGCAGTACCTGCCGCACGCGGAGGTCGTCGACGCCGGGCTGGTGCACCTCTACGGCCGGATCCCGCTCACCACCGAGACCCGCGCGATGTTCGAGCCCGAGATGTTCGCCGTGTTCTCGATGATGGTCGGGCCGGACCGGACGATGGCCGGGTTCGCGCCGGTCGACTACCCGGAGCCGGTCGCCGACGCGTGCCGGCGGCTGGTGCCCGGCCTCCGGCTGCGTGACGACGAGCCGTACATGACCTGCTCGGTCGGGGCCCGCTGGGAAACCGTCGGTCACGACGAGGCCGGGCTCGCGGAGCTGACCCCCGGTGATCTGCAGAAGATCGCGCTGCGGCTGGTCGACGGCTGGCACCCGCTCGCGCGGGCGATGGTCGAGCACTGGGACGTCCCGTCGACGTTCCCGCAGCCGATCCGCACGAGCGTGCCGATCGGGCCGTGGGAGCCGTCGCGGGTGACGCTGGTCGGCGACGCGATCCACGCGATGAGCCCGGCCGCGGGGGCGGGCGCCAACACCGCGTTGCGCGATGGTGCGGTGCTGGCGTCCGCGCTGGCCGGGGCTCCGCTGCTCGAAGCCGTGGCGGGCTACGAATCCGCGATGCGGGACTACGGGTTCGCCGCGGTGCGGGAGTCCGCCGAGAACGGGCGCCGTTACCTCGGGCAGAACCCGCTCACAGCGGGAGCGTGAACGGCGTGCACTTCGGCGAGTAGCCCGGGTCGAGCGCGTGCAGGATCAAACCGGTGACGTTCGGGTCGATCGCCTGGGAGAGGTGGCCGGACGCGTCCGCGGCGCAGAAGTCCTGCAGGACGATGTCCGTCGTGCCGGGTTCGTTCAGGATGCCGCTGGTGTAGGGCGTGACGACCTCGTCGTACTTGCTGACGATGCTCGTGTACGTCGGCCCGGCCACGTGCACCCCGCCGCGGGCGAGGTCGTTCAGGAACGCCGAGGGCGCCAGGTATTCGCTGCACGCGCCGCACGCCGTGTTCAGGACCCACTGGAGGCCCGGGACCGTCGTCAGCAGGGCCTTGGCCAGCGCGTCGAGGCCCTGCAGCGTGGTGCCGCGGTAGTTCGCGCCGAAGCCGACGAAGTGCGCGACCTTGGCCGCGCCGCCGCCGAACTTGAGGTAGTACGCGGGCATCGTGCTGCCTTCGGAGTGCCCGACGATGTCGACCTTCGCCGCGCCGGTGCTGGTGCGGACGCGGTCGACGAACCGGCCCAGCTGCGCGGCGCTGTCCCGCATGGACGCGAGCCCGCCGACGGTGGGGCCGAGGATGCCGGTGCCGTAGGTCAGCGAGAAGACGCAGTACCCCTGCGCGGCGATCTTCGGCGCGTGGAAGAACCAGTTGACCGTGTCGTTCGCGCCGAGGCCGTGCACCAGCACGACGGGCTCCGGGTGCTGGGTCGTGGGCCGGCACGACCAGTTGTTCCAGCCGCTGCTCGGCGCCGCTTCGGCGACTGCCGGCGCGACCGCGCCGAAGGTGAGCGCCGCGGCGAGAACGGCCAGGGTTCGCTTGACACCGCCGTTGGTGACCCGCATTCCGTAACCTCCAGTTACCCGTCAGTACGTGACGCAGCTCATGATCGGTCACAGGGTGCGGGAAGCGACCTGGGACAACGCTCAGAGATGGTGACGATTCTTTGTGTCGGGTCACAATCAGGCTGTCCGGCCGCACGACCGATCATGGACTTGACTGTTCCGACGGCGTGACAGGGAGAAGACATGCGACGGCTGTGGCTCGTGGCGCTCATGATGGCCGCTCTGGTGGTTCCGCAAGCCGCGCAGGCGGCGCCGGTGAGCTGGGACCAGCCCGGTCCGTTCGCCGTCGTCAGCGAAGCCCTCGACGCCACCCACACCGTCTTCCGCCCGGCCGACCTCGGCGGCGGCCGGCACCCGGTGATCGTCTGGGGCAACGGCACCGGCGCGGTCCCCGCCGTCTACGCGGGACTGCTGCGCCACCTCGCGTCCTACGGCTTCGTCGTGGCGGCCGCCGACACGGTGAACTCCGGTACCGGCCGGGAAATGCTCGACGGCGCCCGCACGCTCGTCGCCGAGAACGCCCGGCCCGGCAGCCGGTACTTCGGCCGGATCGACACCGCGCACATCGGCGCGACCGGGCACTCCCAGGGCGGCGGCGGGGCCATCGCCGCGGGCGCCGACCCGCTCGTCACCACCACCGTCCCGATCGAGCCCGGACCGCTCGGGTCGGTGCCCGCGCTGCACGGCCCGGTGCTCTTCCTCGGCGGCCAGCTCGACGTCGTCGTGCTGCCGGGACTGCTGGTGATTCCGCGCTATTACGCGGCTTCGCAGGTCCCCGCGGTCTACGGCGAGCTCGCCGGGGCCACCCACTTCACCCCGGCCGGCGACGGCGGCGGCTTCCGCGGCGCGATCACCGCGTGGTTCCGGTACTGGCTGGCGGGTGACCAGCAGGCGCGCGGTGTCTTCTTCGGACCGGGGTGCACGCTCTGCGCGGATCCGGCGTGGTCGAAGGTGCTACGCAACGCTCACGCGCTCGACGTCTGACGTCTTGCGGGCGCTGACGGCGAGCCCGGTCAGCGCGATCAGGCCGCAGAGCCACGCGAACCAGTCGCCGAAGCGGGTGTACGGCGTGTGGCCCGAGCCGAGCGGGACGTCGGCGACGACCACCGAGAACGGCCGGTCGCCGGTGTGGGTGTCGGCGAGGACGTGGCCCTGGGCGTCGGCCAGCATCGGCGTGCCGCGGGCCGCGCTCCACGCGACCGAGAAACCGTTCTCGACCCCGCGGATCAGCGCCGTGCGGCTGTGGGCCCAGCCGTCGGTGTCCTCGTCGGACGCCGGGATGAGCACCAGGCCGGTGCCGGCGTCGCCGTAGTCGCCGCTGGGGTCGGCGAAGTTGACGTCCATGCACACCATCAGCCCGATTCCGGCGAGGTGCGCGGTTTCGGTCCCGGACACGATGTTCTTGGAGTCCCCGTTGTGCCACTTGTGGTATTCAACGGGCGCGCCGGTCGGCGGGACGGCGAGGGCGGCGTTGAACCGGCCCTGGGGCGTGGTGTCGTAGACGCCGGTGACCACGTCGAGGTTCTTCGCGCGGGCCACCTCGGCGAAGGCTTCGACCAGGCCCGGCCGGCTCGCCGTGTCGACGGCGAAGGCGGCTTCGGGCAGCACGACGGCCTGGACGCCGTCCGGCAGCATGCGGATCTGGTCCACATAGGACTGGACGAGCGCTCGGCCCTCGGCGGTCGTGACGTCGACCGCCCAGTGGTTCTGCCCCGGCGCGACGAGCGCGACCCGGGTTGTCTTGCCGGTGAGCGGCGGCGTGGTCCAGACCGCGAGGGCGGCCAGCCCGGCGGCGACGAACACCAGGCCGGCGAGCCGGGTGAGGCCGCCCACCCGCGGGGCCAGCGCGGCGGCGACCACGGCCGGGACGAACAGGACGAGGAACTCGACGCCCCAGCCGCCGGTGACCGCCGCGATCCGCAGCACGGACGGCCGGTCTGCCTGGGTGGTCATCAGGGTGTCCATCAGCCCGGTCGGGTTGAGCAGCGAGACGACGTAGAGCGCGGCCGTCCACAACGCGGGCGCGGCCGGCGCCGCGAGAAAACCGTGGCCCCGCCGGACGAGCAGCCGGAACAGCCCGACCGCCAGCGCGAACAGCACCGCGCTGCCGCCGAGGATCGCGACCGCGGCCGGGCGCGGGATCGACAGCGAGTGCCAGAAGTAGCTCCAGTCCCGGGAGCTGCCCGCGAGGTAGGCGGCGAACGCGCAGGCCATCGCGGCCGCGCCGGGCACGCGGGGCGCGAGCAGGAGGACCGGCAGCGGCGCCAGCCACGCCAGCTCGGGCACGGGATCCATCCCGGCTCCGAAGAAGAACAACACCGCCGACGCCGCCGTCGCGACCACCGCCCAGACCGGCTTGCCCATCGCGGCCCCCTCTCGTCCGGGTCCGACGGTCGCAGCCCGCGGGCGCCGGAACACTGGGACGAACCCCCGTTTCCGAGGTCGGGCCGGCCCTACCCTGTCCGGAATGTCGGGCTTGTCAGGGAAGCGCTTCCCGGTTCATTGAGAGTTCAGTCAGCCGTCACGCGCTCGGGATCGGGCCGCGGGCATCCCGGAAGTAGCGTCATGACCGACTTCGGGACGGGAGACCTGGATGGACTTCTCGCTGATCGTGCTGGTGGTGATCGTGGCCGCCCTGGCCTTCGACTTCACCAACGGTTTCCACGACACAGCCAACGCGATGGCCACCTCGATCGCCACGGGCGCGCTCAAGCCGAGAATCGCGGTCGCGGTCTCCGCGGTCCTGAACCTCGTCGGCGCGTTCCTCTCGATCGAGGTGGCGAAGACGATCTCCGGCGGGATCGTGGACGACACGAAGGTGACGCCGGTGATCATCTTCGCCGGGCTGGTCGGGGCCATCGTCTGGAACCTGGTGACCTGGCTGATCGGGCTGCCCTCGAGCTCGTCGCACGCCCTCTTCGGCGGGCTGATCGGCGCCACCTGGATCGCCTCGGGCTCCGACGCCGTCCACTTCGGGAAGGTCGTCGAGAAGGTCCTCATCCCGGCGCTCGCCTCGCCGATCGTCGCGGGCATCGTCGCGACGCTGGGCACCTTCCTCGTCTACCGGATCACCGCCCGGGCCAAGGAAGGCACCGTCGGCCGCACCTTCAAGGCCGGCCAGATCGCCTCGGCCTCGCTGGTCTCGCTCGCGCACGGCACGAACGACGCGCAGAAGACCATGGGTGTCATCACGCTGACGCTGATCGCGTCCGGCTCGCTCCCGGCCGGCTCGGGCCCGCCGATCTGGGTGATCCTGACCGCCGGCACCGCGATCGCGCTCGGCACCTACCTCGGCGGCTGGCGGATCATCCAGACGATGGGCAAGAAGCTCACGGAAATCCAGACGCCGCAGGGCTTCGCGGCCGAGACCAGTGCCGCGGCGGTCATCCTGACCTCGGCCCACCTCGGCTTCGCGCTGTCCACCACGCACGTCTGCTCGGGCGGCATCATCGGGTCGGGCCTCGGCCGCCGGCTCGCCGAGGTCCGCTGGGGCGTCGCGGGCAAGATGGTCGTGGCGTGGGCGCTGACGCTGCCGGCCGCCGCGATCGTCGGCGCGGTCGCCGCCGAGGTCTCGACGCTCGGCAGCTGGGGCACCGTTCTGATCGGCATCGCCGGCGTCGTCATCGCGGTGGGCATCTACCTCGCGTCGCGGCGGAACCCGATCAACGCCAACTCCGTCACCGAGCCCGGCGTGCAGGCGCCGGCCAACGCCTGAGGAGCGCCGTGAACATCGATTGGGGTTCCCTCGGTCTCGTCTTCGTGGTCGCGCTCGGCGCGGTCGTGGTGCTGACGAGCCTCTTCTCCTTCGGCGTGGTGGGCCTGTCCCAGCGCGAGTCGGCCCGCGAGGCGGGCGGCTCGGGCACCGGCCCGCTGGTCGGGTCGGTCCTCTGCTTCGTCGTCTGCCTGGCGATCGTCGCCTACGGGATCTACTTGATCGTCGCCTGAGCGCGTTCGCGCAGTCCTTCCGGAAGCCCGCCGAGCAACGGCTTGACCGTCGCCCGGCGGGCTTCGTCCAGGTGGCCCAGCAGGTCCAGGGCGGGGACCCAGAGGTCCTCGTCGGCGCCGGCCGTGGTGATCAGCCGGCCGAGCCGGTGGGCCGGCAGCAGGCCGACGACGTGGTCGATGCGGCTCTTGTCGTCGAGCACGAACGCGATCCGCAGCAGGCCGGGGTCGTCGATCTCCTCGAGCGCGCGGCGCACGGTCGGGTCCGGCAGGTGCCCGACGAACCGGCCGAGCGTGATCCAGTCCGCCTTGCCCGCCAGCTCGTTCGCCACCGCGAGCACGGTGTCCAGCGGGATGCGCGAGATGATCGCGCTCGCCCGCCGCGGGTCGAGGTCCGCCGCGACCTCCGCCAGGAATCGAGGGCTCAGGCGCTTCGCGACGTCCACCCCGCGGGCGACGTCGACCACTCCGGCGATCCGGGCGCACAGCAGCGGGCCGAACACCTTCTCGGCGATCTTCGCGAGCACCCCGCCGGGCAGCAGCCGGGCCGCGAGCGCCATCCGCTGCAGCACGGCGATGTTCGCGTCGAACAGCGTGTCGGTGACCTGGTCGCGGAACGCCCGCAGGTCGCCGGCGTCGACCCGGGCGAGGTACTCGAGCCGCTCCGGCTCGACGCCCAGGACGCGGGCCAGCTTGAGGATCTCGGCTTCGGCCTCGTAGTCCGTCACAGGCCGACCGCCTTCCGGACCGCGCCGCGCAGCAGCGCGGGGACGTACCGGAGGCCTTCCTCGCCCGCCTCGGCGAGCGCTTTCGCCTGCCGCCTGCGTGCGTCACGCAGGGCGTCGGCGAGGTCCTGCCGCTCGTGCTCTTCGAGGGCCTCGATGCCTTCGGGGAGGGGACCGCCCAACTGCTCGGCGAGTGTGCGCTCGGCCATGGTGGATCATGATGCATCATGCGGGGCATGAGCATCGAGACGTCCACGGTCCGTGTCGGCGACCTCTCCGCGTACCTGGCCCGCCCGGACGGCGGCTCGGCGGCCGGGATGCTGCTCCTGCCGATGATCACCGGCATCGGCGCACAGGTCCGGGCCTGGGCCGGCGAGCTGGCGGAGCGCGGGATCACGACGTTGACCTGGGACGTCTTCCACGGCGCGAGCACCGACAACACCTCGCGCGAGGACCTCGGCGCGAAGCTCGGCGAGCTGCGCGACGAGACCGCCCTGGCCGAGCAGACGGTGCTGCTCGACCACCTCCTCGGCGACCTCGGCTGCACGTCGGCCGGGGTCATGGGCTGGTGTCTCGGCGGCCGGTTCGCGCTCCTGCTCGGGGCGCGTGACCAGCGGCTTTCCGGGGTGGTGGCGTACCACCCGACGGTCCGCGACCCGGCGCCGCCGAACCACGACCTGGACGCGGTCGCTTTGTCGACAGAGATCACCGCGCCCGTGCTCGTCGCCTACCCGGAGGCCGACTCGGTCGTTTCGCACGAGACGTTCGCCCGCCTGCAGACGGCGTTGCAGTCCCGGCCGCGCGGCGCGACGTTCACCCAGCACTTCCCGGGCGCCGAGCACGGCTTCAGCGACTCCGCCCGGCACGGGACAGCCGTCAACGCCGACGCCTTCGCGTTGTCTTGGCCGCAGACCCTGGTGTTCCTCGACACGCTCACCTGAACCGTAGCTTTCACGTGAAAGCGGCGTCCTTGACTTTCGGCAGTGGTCCGCGCCGGTCACGGGTTGTAGCTTCGGTGCGGTGCGAGAGGTGACGAAGCGCAGGTGGCGCGTGGTGCTGGACGTGCTGCTGGGCACGTTCCTCGCCTTCATCGTCGCCACCGGCACCCTGGGCACGCAGTCCTGGTGGGAGCTGGCCGGCGGGCTCGCCGTGGTCGCCGGGTCGGTCGCGACCGCGCGGCGGTACCCGGCCGTCTCGCTCGGGATCGCGCTGGCCGGGGCGCTCGCCGTGCCGTTCCCGTACCGCGACCGCGTGCCCGTGTGGGTGGTGTTCGTCCTGGTCGCGATGAGCTATCTCGCCGCGTTGCGGATGGACCGGGCGCGGCCCGGCCTGCTGGTCGGCGCGGCCGTGGTGGTGGCCGGGCTGCCGCTGGCGCTGCTCGTCGGCCCGGACGGCGTCGGCGACTGGGCCGCGATGGTCGCCATCCTCGTGTTCGCCGGGCTGTCGCCGTGGCTGCTCGGCCGGTACGTCCGGCTGCGCGGCGAGCTGGCCCGCACCGGCTGGCGCCGGGCCGAGGAGATGGAGAGCCGGCAACGGCTGGTCGCCGACCAGGCGCGGCTGCGCGAGCGCGCGCGGATCGCCAGCGACATGCACGACTCGCTCGGCCACGAGCTGAGCCTGATCGCCGTCCGCGCCGCGGCGCTCGAGGTCGCGGGCGGTCTCGACGACGTCCAGCGTGACGCCGCGACGCAGCTGCGGACCAGTGCCGCCGCCGCGACCGAGCGGCTGCGCGAGATCATCGGCGTGCTGCGCGAGGACGCTGCGCCCACCGAACCCGTGCAGGGTGACCTCGGCGAGCTCATCTCGCGCGCCCGCGCGTCCGGCCTGCTCATCGAGGCAGGAGTGGACATCGGCGCGGCCCCGCCGATGGTCGCCCTCGCGGCTTACCGCGTGGTGCAGGAAGGCCTGACCAACGTCGCGAAGCACGCGCCCGGTGCCGCCGTGACCGTGCGCGTCACCAGCACCGGCGCGCGGACCGACGTCAGCGTGGTCAACGAGCCGCCGCCCGCCGGACCCCTGCCGGGCGCCGCGTCCGGGCACCGCGGGCTGATCGGCCTGCGGGAACGCGTCCGGCTGGTCGGCGGGACGCTGCAGGCCGGGCCGCGCGAAGGCGGGTTCGCCGTCACCGCGGCCCTGCCGCACGACGCCGCGCCGGTCGAGGAGAGCGCGGAGCTGCGGGAGGCCGCCGACGACGCCGTCGGGCAGTCGACGTCGGCCCGCGCGCTGGAGCTGGCCCGGCGGGACGTCCGGCGGAGCCTGATCCTCGCAGTCGCCGTGCCGCTGGCGCTGTTCGGGCTGGTCCTCGCGATCGGCGGGATCGTGTTCCTCTACCAGTGGAACTCCTCCGAGCTGCCCGGCCCGGCCTACGACGCGATGCGGCTCGGGCAGGCGCGCGCCGACCTGGTGCCGCGGCTGCCCGAGAACCAGCGCCTCGCCCGGCCGACCCGCGGCGAGCCGGCGCTGCCGCCGGTGGCCGGGGTCGCGTGTGAGTACTACGGCGCCGGACGCACGTGGCTCAACGACGACTACGCCGCGTACCGGCTGTGCTTCGCCGACGGGAAGCTCGTGTCCAAGGACTGGTTCGCCGAGGGGGCAAAGTGATCAGGGTCGTGCTGGCCGACGACGAGGCGATGATGCGCGCGGGGGTGGCGGCGATCCTCGGCGCGGACACCGGGATCGAGGTGGTCGCCGAGGCCGCCGACGGCCGGGAGGCGGTCGAGAAGGTGCTCGGCACGCAGCCGGACGTCGTGCTGCTCGACATCCGGATGCCCGGGCTGGACGGCCTGGGCGCGGCGGCCGAGATCCGGCGGCTGCTGCCCGCGGTCGGCGTCATCATGCTGACGACGTTCGGCGAAGACGAGTACATCGAGCGGGCGCTCGGCCTCGGCGCGGGCGGGTTCCTGCTCAAGTCGGGGGACCCGCGGGAGCTGCTGGCCGGTGTCCACGCCGTCGCCGACGGCGCCGCGTTCCTGTCGCCGAAGGTGGCTCAGCGGGTGATCGCGCGGCTGTCCGGCGGACAGCTTTCGCGCGCCGCCGCGGCGCGCGAGCGGATCGCCGTGCTGACCCCGCGCGAGCGGGAAGTGCTGACGCTGCTGGGGTCCGGACTGTCCAATGCGGACATCGCGGCGAAGATCTTCGTCGTCGAGGGCACGGTGAAGGCGCACGTGAGCACGATCCTGACCCGGCTCGGGGTGAAGAACCGGGTGCAGGCGGCGATCACGGCGTACGAGGCGGGGCTGGTCGGGGGAGACGCGGAGGCCGCCAGCCGCTGATCGAGGCGCCGGAGCGGGCCACCAGCTTCGACGGGACGAGCCGCGCCAGCGTGGTCCGCAGGGCGATCGCGACGGGGTTGGTCAGCTGCGGCCCGACCTTGCCCGCGCGGACGGACGCCCGCGCGACGTGCTGGCTGCGCGGCCGCCGCTCGGCGTCGTAGCGCCGCAGGGCGGCCTCAACGGACTCCACTGTGGACACGGCGTGCGCGAGCACCACGGCGTCTTCGAGGGCCTGGCAGCCACCTTGGCCGAGGAACGGCGGCATGGCGTGCGCGGCGTCGCCGAGCAGGGCGACCCGGCCCCGGACGTACGTCTTCAGCGGCGTGCCGAGGTGGTAGAGGTCGTGGTGGAGCAGGGCTTCCGGCGGCGTGGCGCCGATCAGCTCGGGGATCGGGTCGGGCCAGTCGCCGAAATGCTCCTTCAGGTACGCCTTGAGATCGGCCGGGCGGGCGTCCGGCTCGGTGACGTACGAGACCCACCAGTAGACGTCGTCGCCGGTCAGCGGGAGCACGCCGATCTCGGTGCCGCGGTCGAAGCTGGTGCTCAGCCCGGGTTTCCGCGCCGGGCGTGCGATGCCGCGGAACGCCGTGCTGCCGCAGTGGACCGGCTCCGGGTGGTTCGGGAAGAGTGCGCGGCGGACCGGGCTGCGGATGCCGTCGGCGGCGACGACCAGGTCGGCGCGCAGCTCTCCGCCGGTGAAGCGGACCAGGCCGTCCTCGGTCACCTCGGTGACTTCGGCGCCGGTGCGGAGGCGGTCGGCGGGCAGGGCGTCGGCCAGGCCGGTGATGAGGTCGGCCCGGTGGATCCCGGTCAGCGGCCGCCCGTGGTAGCGCTCGAACGCGGCGGCGTCCCAGCGCGCGAGCCACCGGCCCCGGCGGTCGCGGAGCCCGGCCCGCGTCTGGACGGCGAGGCGGTCACCGAGGTCGACGCCGAGCTCGTCCAGGCAGCGCAGGGCGTTCGGCCAGAGGGAGATCCCGGCGCCGACGTCGCCGAACCCCGGCGCCTGCTCGAGCACGGTGACCGCCCAGCCGGCCCGGTGCAGCCCGATCGCCGCGCCCAGCCCGCCGATGCCCCCGCCGACCACGACCGCGTGCATGACCCCTCCTCTACATCTGTAGAGCACTCTACGCCTGTAGAGTGGCCGGGTGGAACGGGTGGACGTGATCGGCGACGCGGCGATCGAGGTGATCGCGGCGGCGGGCATGCGCGGGTTGACCCACCGGGCGGTCGACCGTGCGGCCGGGCTCCCGGTCGGCTCGACGTCGTACTACGCGCGCACGCGGGCGGCGCTGCTGGAGCTGACGATCACCCGGATCATCACGCTGGACCGCGTCGAAGTGGACCCGCCGCCGGGCGGGCTGGCCGAATACATCGCGCAGTACGCGTTCGAAGCGATCACTTCGGGGCGGACGCGGATGCTGGCGCGGTACGAGTTCGCCCTGGAGGCGACCCGGCGCCCGGAGCTGCGGGCGGCGTACGACGAAGGCGGGTTGCTGCTGCGCCGCCGCGCCGCCGAGGTGCTGGCGCAGTACGGCTCGACGCAGCCGGAGCGCCACGCGACGCTGGTAGTCGACTGGATGGACGGCACCATCTTCAGCGCGCTCGCCGGGGCGGGCACCGCGCCGACGCGGGAGGCGCTGGTCGAGAGCGCCCGGGAAATCCTCGCGGGCATCGGGGTCTGACGGCTACCAGGGCACCACCTCGCCGCGGCGGTCCAGGAACCGCAGGCCCGGCGTGCCGGCCTGCGCCTCGAGGACGTCGACGACGGCCGGGATGCTCTCCTCGGGCGCCAGGGGCGCGTCGGGGCCGCCGAGCGCGGTCC
Source organism: Amycolatopsis sp. NPDC104587 (assembly GCF_055583645.1). Taxonomy (NCBI): domain Bacteria; kingdom Bacillati; phylum Actinomycetota; class Actinomycetes; order Pseudonocardiales; family Pseudonocardiaceae; genus Amycolatopsis; species Amycolatopsis sp. NPDC104587. The sequence continues at coordinate 353,305 of NZ_JBVJNO010000011.1, read as the reverse complement.
GGTTGTGGCCGGGGTCGACGAGCAGCTTGGTCCGGCCGTCACCGGCCTGGCGGGTGGCGTAGCTGCGCATCAGCTGGTTCAGCGCGGCCTTGCTGGCCTTGTAGAGGTCGTAGCCGGGCTCGGTGTTCCGTGTCAAGCTGCCCTGCTCCGACGACATGACCGCGACGGTCCCGCCGGGGACGACGAGGTCGTGCAGCGCCTCGACGACCCGCATCGGGCTGAGCGCGTTGGTGACCATCACCTCGGTGAAGACGTCGGTCGCCACCTCGCCGATCGGCTCGTTCCCGCGGTTGACCGCGGCGTTGACGAACAGCAGGTCGAGCCGGGTGCCGGTCAGGCGTTCGCGCAGCGCGGCGATCTCATCGGGGTTGGTCATCTCCAGGGGTTCGACCCGCTGTCCCTCCGGGACGCTTTCCGGCGGTTTGCCGTCGCGGGTCGTGACGACGATCTGCCAGCCGCGGCGGTCGAGCTCGGTGGTGAGGGCGAGACCCAGCCCTCGGGACGCTCCGACGACCAGAGCTTGCATTGGTGCTCCTCAGGGTTGTCTAGACGAGACGTTGCGTCTAGACGGTAGCATGGCTCCACGGTCTGATCACGGCCCCGGCGGCGGGTAGGGTGCCCGGCATGGTCGCCGCGAACTCCCAGCCCGCCCGCGCGCGCTCGGGGAACCGGCGCGACGAGGCCGCGCGGCTGGCCGTCCTGCACGCCGCGGACGACCTGCTCGTCGAGCACGGCTTCGGCGGGCTGACCGTCGAAGCGATCGCGCGCCGGGCCGGGGTCGCGAAACAGACGATCTACCGCTGGTGGCCGTCGAAGGTCGAGATCCTGCTCGACACGCTCATCGAGGACAGCGAGAAGCGCCTCCCCGTGCCGGTGGAAAACCCCACGGCGGACGGCATCCGCGCCTACCTGCGCGGGTTCGCGCGGTTCCTCACCCGCGACCCCGCCGGCAAGGTCCTGCTCACGCTGATCGGCCAGGCGCAGCACGATCCCGGCACCGCCGAAAGCTTCCGCACGCGCTACCTCGGCCCGCGCCGCGAGCGGGAACGGGCGATGCTCACGCGCGCGACCGAAGCCGGTGAGATTTCACCCAAGCTCGGCCCGGACGCAATCCTCGACGCCCTCGTCGGCCCGATCGTCTACGGCGCGCTGACCGGGTCGAGCGTCCCCAAGGGACTGGTCGACACGCTGGTCGAAGACCTGCTCAGGCCGGCCTGAGCAGGTCTTCGGAGTCAGGCGTCCCGACGGCGCAACACCGCGGTGCCCGCGAGGAGCGCTGCCGCCGCCCAGGCCACGCAGATCAGCAGCCCGGCCCACGGCGCGTACGGCGCCACCGCCATCGTGACCGGGTTCGGCTGCCCGGCCTCGACCATCGCGTTCACCCCGGCGATCCCCGGGAAGTACGGCACGAGGTCCGGCAACCCCAGCGACGCGACGATCAGCGGCAGCGGCACCAGCAGCACGATCACCGTCACCAGCGTGCCCGCCGCGCTGCGCAGGGCCCACGCGACACCGGTGCACAGCAGCCCCAGCAGTGCGAAGTACCCGCCCATGCCGGTCGCCGTCGTGAAGCCGCCCGCGAAGCTCGTCGGCAGGCCGTGGCCGTCCTTGACCGCGCTCGCCAATGCCATGCCCGCGCAGGAAAGCACCACGCCGTAAGCGAAGAGCACCGGCAGCAGGACCGCCGCTTTCGCGAGCACGACCCGCTCGCGGACCGGCGTCCACAGCAGGCTCGACCGGATGCCGCCGCTCGCGTACTCGCTCGTCACGAACAGCGTCGCCAGCGCGATGACCGCGAACTGCGCCAGGTAGAAGCCGCCGCCGAGAGCGATCGTGTTCGCCGCCTGCGGGTCGTCGTCGAAGCGCTGGGCGATCCCGGACAGCGTGCTGTACCCCAGCAGCAACGCCGCCCCGCCGGCCAGGCACCACCAGGTCGCCCGGACCGACCAGAACTTCGTCCACTCCGCGGCGGCCGCGCCGGACAGCCCGCCGCCGCGCACTTCCGTCGTCGTCATGCCGACACCCCGTATTCCACCGAAGAAGCGGTCAGTTCCATGTAGGCCTGCTCGAGGGACGCCGTCCGCTCGGCGAGACCGTGCACACGCACGCCCAGTTCGTGCACGAGGTCGCCGACGCGGGTGACGTCGAGACCGTCCACGAGCAGTTCGCCCGGCTCGCCGGACTGCGTCAGGCCGCCCTCGGCGCGCAGCCGCGCGTCGAGCTTCGCGCGTTCAGCCTCGGCCGGGACGCGCACCGAGACCGTTGTCCGCGAGTTGCCGGCGATGAACTCCGCGACCGGTGCGTCGGCCAGGAGCTTGCCCTTGCCGATCACCACGAGGTGGTCGGCGGTCAGCTGCATCTCGCTCATCAGGTGGCTGGAGACGAACACCGTGCGCCCCTCGGCGGCGAGCGACCGCATCAGCTGCCGCACCCAGCGGACGCCGTCCGGGTCGAGGCCGTTGACCGGCTCGTCGAACATCAGGACGCCGGGGTCGCCGAGCAGCGCGCCCGCGATGCCGAGGCGCTGTCCCATGCCGAGCGAAAACTGCCCGGCGCGCTTGCCCGCGACGTCCGAAAGCCCGACGGTCGCGAGGACCTCTTCGACGCGGCTCGTCGGGATCCCGTTGCTCTGCGCCATGGCCTTCAGGTGTTTCCCGGCGCTGCGGCCGGGGTGCAGCGCCTTGGCGTCGAGCAGCGCGCCGACCTCGCGCAGCGGGTGCCGCAGCTCGGCGTACCGCTTGCCCCCGACGAGCACCTCGCCCGCCTGCGGGTGGTCGAGCCCGACGGTCATCCGCATGGTGGTCGACTTCCCGGCGCCGTTGGGGCCGAGGAACCCGGTCACCTGGCCCGGCGCGACGTCGCAGGTCAGCGTGTCGACGACGGTCTTTTCGCCGTACCGCTTGGTCAATCCCCTGAGTGTGATCATGCGGTGGAGTCTGCGGTTTCCGGCCCTCCCGGGGCATCGGCCGACGGTCGCGGGCCGCCCCCGACTTTCGTCAGGCCCGGCGGCGGGTGTGCCGCGTCGGCGCGGCGGTGGCCGGGTCCTCCGGCCACGGGTGCTTCGGGTACCGGCCGCGCAGGTCGGCGCGCACGGCCGGGTAGCCGCTGGTCCAGAACGACTTCAAGTCGGCGGTGATCGCCGCCGGGCGGCCGGCGGGGGAGAGCAGGTGCAGCACGACGGGGACGCCGGCGAGGGTGGGCGTCTCGGTCCAGCCGAAGGTCTCCTGCAGCTTGACGGCGAGCACGGGCTGGTCGGCGCGGTAGTCGACGCGGATGTGGGAGCCGGACGGGACTTCGAGGCGGTCCGGGGCCAGCTCGTCCAGCTTGGCCGCTTCCGGCCAGGGGAGGAGCGCCTTCAACGCCGTGCCCGCGTTGATGTTCGCGAGGTCCGATTTCCGCCGGACGCCGGAGAGGTCGAGCCACCGGTCCACATCGGACAGCAGCGCGGTGTCGTCGACCGCGGGCCACGGCTCGCCGACGACGCGGTGGAGGAAGGCCATCCGCTCGCGCAGGTGGGTCGCGTCCTGCGTCCACTTCAGCAGGCCGAGGCCGCTCTCGCGGAGGCCGGTCACGAGGGCGTCGTGGACGTCGGCGTTCTGCAGCGGCTTCGACGACAGCGTGATCGCGCCGAGCTTCCGCACCCGCCGGGCGACCACGTCGCCGTCCCAGGTGACTTCGTCCACTTCGGACACTTCGCCGACGCGGGTGGCGAGCCGTTCGTCGGCGGCCGCGGCCAAGCGGATGGTGCCGTGGACGCGGCCGGGGTCGCGGGTCGCTTCGGCGATGGCCAGCCACTCGGCGTCGAGCCCGCTGCCGGGTGGGAGCTCGGCCGCGGTGCCGCCGGCCATGAGGTAGACGGGTGCGCCGCCGGGCCGTCGCCGGGCGAGCCGCTCGGGGTGCGCGAGCGCGACGACCAGCGCGGAATCGGGCTTTCCTTCGCCGGTCACGAGCTTCGAAAGGCGCTGTGCTTCACGCTTCCACCGGCGCGCGGGCTCGTCGCTCGCCGAGCGCAGCCTGCGCAGCTCCGCGTCCACGTCCGTCAGCGTCGCGCCCGCGTCCAGCAGCGCCACCACTTCGGCCGCGTTCCGGGCGCCCACCGCCTCGGTCCCATCGAGGAGCGCCCGGGCCAGCCGCGGGTGCAGCCCCAGCTCCGCCATCCGCCGCCCGCGCGCGGTGATCACGCCGTCCGACGTCGCGCCCAGGGTCGCCAGCAACGCGCGGCCCGCCGCCAGCGCACCTTCGCCCGGCGGGTCCCACCAGGCCAGCCCGCTGCCGTCGGGCGTCGACCAGCACGCCAGCTCCAGCGCGAGCCGGGCCAGCTCGGCCGTCCTGATCTCCGGCTCCGGATAGGCCGGGAGCAAAGACTGTTCGTTCTCGGCCCAGCACCGGTACGCCCGCCCGGGCCCCTCGCGACCCGCGCGCCCGGACCGCTGCGTCGCCACCGCCGCCGAGACCCGGACCGTCGCCAGGCCGGGCAGGCCTCGCCGGTGGTCGACCCGCGGCACCCGCGACAGTCCCGAGTCCACCACCGCGCGCACGCCCGGCACCGTCAAGCTCGACTCGGCCACCGCCGTCGCCAGCACCACGCGACGCCGGGTGCGCGGCCGCAGCGCGTCGTCCTGGTGGGCCGCCGAAAGCCGCCCGTGCAGCGGCAAGACGTCCACGGTGTTCGATTCGGACAACGACAACAGTCCCGAAGTCCGAGCGATCTCGCCCGCACCGGGCAGAAAAGCGAGCACGTCACCGTCCCCCGAGGACAGTGCCGTCCGCACCGCCCGCGCGACGCACGCCTCGATCCGCTCGCCTCGCGCAGGCGGGACGTAGGAAAACGAGACCGGGTATGTCGGCGCTGTCGCCGTCACCACCGGCGCGTCACCCAGGAGCGTGGCCAGCCGCCCGGCCGCGACCGTCGCCGACGTCGCCAGCAGCCGCAGGTCGTCGCGCAGCCCGGCGCGGACGTCCAGGAGCAGCGCCAGCAGCAGGTCCGCGTCCAGGTGCCGCTCGTGGCACTCGTCCAGCAGCACCGTCGACACGCCCGGCAGCTCCGGGTCGCCCTGCAGCCGCCGCACCAGCAGCCCGGACGTCACGACCTCGATCCGCGTGCGCGCCGACACCTTCCGGTCGCCGCGCACCGAATAACCCACCGTCTCACCGACGGGCTCACCGAGCAGCGCCGCCATCCGCGCCGCCGCGGCCCGCGCCGCCAATCGCCGGGGTTCGGCGACCACGACCCGGCCCTCGGCGCCCGAGGCGAGCGCAAGTGGCACCAGCGTCGTCTTCCCCGTCCCGGGCGGCGCGACGAGCACCGCGGCGCCGTGGGCGTCCAGCGCCGCGAGAACGTCCGGCAGCACGGCACGGACGGGCAGGTCGGGCAGCTTCACTTCTCGGTGACCTCGGGGGGCGCAGGGAGCTGATAACCGGACGGCCCGATGTTCTCGTTGAGCGAGCGCAGCCACTCGCCGGAGGAGATCATCTTCCGGATCGCGTCGTCGACCGCGCCCACCCCCTGCGTGTCGCCCTTGCGCAGGCCGACGCCGTAGCTCTCCTTCGAAAACGGCTTCCCGACCACCTTCAGCAGCTCCGGATCGCGCGCGACGTACCCGGCGAGGATCACCCCGTCGGTCGTCACGGCGTCGATCTGCCCGGCGAGCAGCGCGGTGACGCAGTCCGGGTAGCGCGGGTACTCGACCAGCTGCACGGCCTGCGCGAACTTGTCCTTGACCTGCTGCGCCGGCGTCGAGCCGGTGACCGAGCACAGCCGCCGCGCGTTGAGCGCCTCCGGCCCGGTGATGTCCGGGGACGTGCGCCGCACCAGCAGGTCCTGGCCGGTCGTGAAGTACGGCCCGGCGAACGCCACGACCTGCTTGCGCTTGTCCGTGATCGAGTAGGTCGCGACGACCAGGTCGACCGCGCCCGACGTGAGGTCCGTCTCGCGCGTCGCCGACGTCGTCTCGCGCCACGTGATGTCCTTCGCCGCGACACCCAGTTCCGAGGCGACGAAGGTCGCCACATCGACGTCGAACCCGACGAACCGCCCGTCGACCGTGCGCTCGGAAAGCCCCGGCGCGTCGAACCGGATGCCGATGGTCAGGTGATCCGTGGCACTGGCCCTGGTGACCAGCGAGTCGCTCGGCGAGACCTGGGCCGGACCGCACGCCGCCACCGTGACCAGCAGCAACGCCGAGCAGAGGAGCATGCGCAGCCGCATCGCACCCCTCCCTTCGCCGTCGCCGTGCCCTCACGTGGTTCTCAGGTCCTCCCGTTAGCCTAAGTGCGTGGTGCGACCGTCCCAACCCGTGCTGGACGCCGTCGGCACGCTCGCCCGGCTCGGGCTGGCAGCCGTCTGGCTCGTTTCCGGCGCGCTGAAACTGGCGGATCCGGGTCAGACGTTGATCGCCGTGAAGGCGTACGACGTGCTGCCGGACGCACTCGCCAACGTGGTGGCCATCGCGCTGCCGCTCGTCGAGCTCGTGCTCGGGCTGTTCCTGCTCGCCGGCCTGGCGACCCGCTGGGTCGCCGGCGCCGCGCTGGTGCTGCTCGTGGTGCTCATCGCCGGGATCGCCCAGTCGTGGGCGCGCGGGCTGAGCATCGACTGCGGGTGCTTCGGCGGCGGCGGCCAGGTGGCGGCGGGGCAGACCGAGTACCCGCAGGAGATCCTCCGCGACTCCGGCTTCGCGCTGCTGGCCGTGTGGCTGCTGGCGCGGCCGCGCACCTGGCTGTCGCTCGACGGCTGGCTCGCGCGAGGTCGCGGGAACTCCACCGAGCCCGGGAACGACTACTCGGGTATCGCGGAAGGGAACTGATACACAGTGGGTGGAGCTGAGCGGACCGCTCGGAAGCGTCGGCAGGCCTCGCAGGCGGGCGGAGCGAAGGCGGTGGCCCAGGCCAGAGGCAGCGCCGGTGACAAGCGGAAGTGGTTCATCGGGATCGCCGCCGTGGTCGTCGTGGCGGCGCTCGTGATCGGCGGCGTGATCTGGACGATCTCGGACCGGAACAAGACCGAGGGCCAGGTCATCAACCCCGGCGAGACCACGAGCTCGCTGGCCGGGGACGTCACGCAGAAGCGCGACGGCGTCGTCGTCACCGTCGGCAAGGCGGGCGCGAAGGCCTCGATCGACGTCTACGCCGACTTCCTCTGCCCGATCTGCGGCCAGTTCGAGAAGACCTACAAGACCCAGATCGAGCAGGCCGTCAACGACGGCAAGCTGCAGGTGCGCTACCACATGGTGCCGCTGCTCAACGACCGCTCGAACCCGGCGGGCTACTCGCTCGACTCGGCGAACGCGGCGCTCGCCGCGGCCGACGCCGGCAAGTTTCTCCAGTTCCACGACGCGCTGTTCGCGAACCAGCCCGAAGAGGGCAAGCGCGGTTACGACAAGGCGCAGCTGGTCAAGCTCGGCCAGGACGTCGGCATCACCGACCCGAAGTTCGCCCAAACCGTCAACGCGGGCACCTACGACCAGCAGCTGAACGACGCCTTCCAGCAGATCGGGAACGACCCGAAGCTGGCGCAGGACTTCGGCAACGGGCAAAGCGGTTTCGGCACGCCGACCGTCACTTCGAACGGCTCGATCGTGTCGTGGCAGGACCCCGGTTGGCTCCAGAAGGTCACCGGCTGAGTCCGGGCAATTCGCCCACCCGGGCACGGACCGTGGTCTAGGCTGAATTCCGCAGCAGGGGAACCGGGGGTGGCGAGCGCACGTCGCACCCTCGGTGACAGGGAGGGCCAGTGGACGGTTCGCATCAGGGGTTTCACGTCGACGACGGCGCGTACTCGCGGTACGCGCGTGAGGTCGACCCGCTCGGTGAAGACGTCAAAGGTGCGGCCGACAAGCACGTCGGCCCGCACGTGACGCTCGGCGGCCACGGCTTCTCGGAGATGGGCGGCGAGTCCGGCTTCTCCGGCGCCTACAGCGGCCGGATGCGCGGGCTGCAGGAGAAGATGCACCGCGTCGGCGGCGGCTGGCGGCAGGTCGGCGAAGCCGCCCGGCAGACCGACCGCAACTACTTGGCCGTCGAGGCCGAGCACGGCGACGTCGTCCGGCGGCTCGGCGGGGATCTCGGGGATCTCGCGTGACCGAGCACGCCGACCAGCTCGTCCGGCACGGCCTGGACGTGCCGAACCAGTTCGCGCAGAAGCTGCGCCACGACCCGGCCGCGATCGGCGGCGCGCGGGACGCGCACGTCGCGCTGCAGACGTCGGTGGGCAAGACCCGCGACGTCGCCTCCGAACAGCGTGTCAACCTCGCTTCGGCGACTTCGGGCTCGACGACCGACCGCGCGACCGCGACGTCGAAGAGCCTGGAGCAGGAGGTCCAGGACCTGCTCGACGAGAGCGCCGAGATCGAGAAGGCGGTCGCCGAGGCCGCCGAGACGCTGAACCTGGGCGAGATCAAGAACGACCAGGTCCGTGACCAGATCATCAAGGAGATCTCGGCGTCGATGAAGGCGCTGGCGGCGGTGAAGTCGATCCAGCCGCCGGAGAGCCGCGCCGCCGCGTCGCGCGACATCCTGATGAAGCTGCAGACGAAGATCAGCCAGCTCACCGGCCAGGCCGCGACCTTCAGCGAGCAGACGATCAACCAGCTCACCGACATCGGCACCCGGCTGGGCGGCGGCGAGCAGACGACGTCCTCGAGCAGCGCGGCGCCGACGAAGGTGGCGTCCTCGTTCAACTCCAACAGCGGCTACTCCGGCGGTGGGGACTCCGGCGGCGGCGGTGGTGGGGGAGGCGGCGGCGGAGGCGGTGGCTCCGTCTCGAAGCCGCGGCTGCCGGTCGCGATCCCGCCGCAGCCCGGCACGGGGGTGGGCATCAACCTGCCCGGCGGCAAGCAGGTCATGGCGCCGAACGAGACCGCGGCCAAGGCCGTGCGCGCGGCGCTTTCGCAGCTCGGCGTGCCGTACGTGTGGGGTGGCACCGCGCGGGGCCAGGGTCTCGACTGCAGCGGGCTGACCATGACGTCGTACCAGGACGCCGGCCTGCAGCTGCCGCGCACGGCGAAGCAGCAGACCGTGGGCGCCGAGGTGCCGTCGATCGACCAGCTGCTGCCCGGCGACCTCGTGGTGTGGTCCGGCCACGTGGCGATGGTGATCGGCGACGGCCAGATGGTCGAAGCCGGCGACCCGGTGCAGATCAGCAAGATCCGCACCACGAACGCGGGACAGCAGTTCATCGGCTTCTACCGGCCGACGGGGTAGCTTCACACCGTGGCTGAATTCGACGTGGATCTGGCGGTCGCCCGGGTCGCCGAGCAGGCGGAACGGGCCGGTTCGGATGCCGAAGCGCGCTTCGCTCGTTCGGGCCCGGTGGTGGGCAAGGCGTCGACGGACGCCATCGAGGTCCAGGTGGCGCCGGGCGGGCTGCTGACCGGGCTGACGATCCACCGGTCCGCGCTGCGGAACACCTCGGCGGTGCTCGCCGACCAGATCTTCGAGCTGGCCCAGCGTGCGACGCGCCGCGCGGGCGACAAGATGTACCACGCGCTGGCCCCGGTCGTGGACGCGTCGCAGCTGGAAGTCCTGGGCTACGAACCGATCCCGGACGACGACCCGGACGCCGACACCTACTCGTACGGAAGGTGACCGCGGTGATCACGACCCGCCAGCTGATCGCCGAAGCCCGCGCCCGCGAAGAGGCGATGTCCCGCGTGGAGGAGCTGCTCGCCTCGGCCTCGGGCACGGCCCACGACCTCGACGGCCAGGTGGAGGTGACGGTCGACGCCCGCGGCAAGCTCCTTCGGCTGTGGCTCGCGCCGTCGGCGGTGAACCTCGGCGAGCAGCTCGGCCCGCTGGTGGTGGAGATCGCCCAGGCGGCCATGCGCGAGGCGACCCAGGACGGGTACAACAAGGTCGCCCTGCTGCTGGGCGAGGACATGACGTTCATGATCGAGCAGATGACGGGCATGCCGGCCCCGGCCCGGGCGGAGGACGACGACCCGGGCATGACGGTCGAGGAGTTCCAGCGGCAGCGGGAAGAACGGCTGGGCGCTGCTGGGGAAACGCCTGCTGCCTCGGCGTCGGCTTCGAGTGTTGAAGATGAAGACGCGTATTGGGACTCCTTCGACCCGGCGTCGTTGCGCTCGGACCGCTGACTGTCACGTGGTATCGTTGACCGACTCGGACAGGGCGGCGGTCTGCGTGAAGGACCGTGACGGTATTGGCGGAAACGGCTCCGGCGCCGGACCGCAGACAATGCCGAGGGTGTGGTGCACCCGCTTCACGCTAATCTGATGCTGTCCATGTTCATCGTGACCATTCGCGGGCCGGAACGCAGGGAATGGATCACGTGTGCCTGCTTCAAGTCGCCGTTCGCTTCGCGATATCCGCCGCGCCTACACGGGTGAAGACAAGACGGCTGCCGGAGCCGGAGTCGGTCGTGGCGATCTCGGCGTGACTCACTGTTCTCCTCGACAACGGCGGTTTCGTGCGATGCTGGCCGTGCATCTCTTCAACGAGAACAACGGCAGAAGCCCGTTCTCGGAAGCTGATTTGCACAGTGCTCGTGCCTTCCTTTCGTACACAATGACTGTTTCGCCGAGGTATGACGAGCTCGTTTGCATCGTTGCTCACGCACTTGAAAATGCTCTCGGTCGGTTGCTCTCCAGCTCTCCCGATCCCAGCCACTTCATACCGGGATTGCGGGTGTCTGCAAGCGCGGACTACCAGGTCTACCACCTTGTGGACCTTGTCACGGGTGGACGGCTGACTCTTGCCAGGCAATCGGCGTACCCATCCATTGCGGCCGTCCAGGCCGGCAAGTCAGGTCGGCCCTCATCCTGGATTCGCCGATTTCCCGCTGCCGACATTGCGATCTCTTCCGCCGAACGTGCCGCGCGAGCTCGAATTCCGCCGATGACGGTGGAGATCGAGTCTCTCCTCAGTGCGCTCGTCGGCTGCCTGGACGTTCGCGACCCGGCAGGCAGCTGGGCGCTCGGCCTTTGGTGGACGGATCCGTTGAGGCGGCCGTATCCGATCGACCACGGCGGCCGGATATCGCTCTGGGGCTCAGGCAGGCAATGGGAGTTGTGCTGGGCTGAGCACCCCTATCCGGACGACATCGTCGGCTGTTTGACTGATCCGAACATCGGTGTCCGCGGTGCGTCCGCCACCAGGCTCTCCGACTATGACCACGAAATCCGCCTCGGATCTTCTGTGTTGAGCCTGCGCTACGGGGTTTCTCGCGATGTCCGTGGTTGAAGTAGCCCTGCTGGTCATCGGCCTCCCCGTCGCCGCCTACCTCGGAATGGCGGTGTCGGTCGCGCTGTTTCACCCGCACGAGCGCCGTCGAGCAGATGCACTCGCTGTTCTCCGGTGCTTGATCTCCCTTCTGCGCAGGCCAAAGGCTCCGAAGTAGTCAGGCGCTCAGCTGGGCGGTGGAGTTCGCCCCGTCCAGCGACTCCCGGATGATGTCCGCATGACCGGCGTGCTGCGCCGTCTCGTGGATCAGGTGCAAGACGATCCGGCGGGCCGACCAGAACTGGGGCTCCGGCGGGGACCACGGTGTCGTCGGCAGCTGGACCGAAACGTCCAGCGAAGGCAGCGACCGCACGTACTCGTCCGTCGAGGCGGCCGCGGCCGAGTACTCCGAAAGCCAGTGCGACAGCGTCTCGCTCATCGAGTACTGCGCCGTGTCCAGCATGCCGTCCGGGAGGGAACCGTCGGCGGACTTCAAGACCTGTAGCCACATGCGCTCGCCCGTGGCCAAGTGGCGGATCAAGCCACCCAGCGTCAGCTCGCTCGCCGTCGTCCGGCGGGACGCGTCGGCGTCCGAAATGTCCCGGGCCGGGATCAGCAGGCGCTTCCGGACTTCGGTCAGCATGTCCAGCAGGTCTTCGTGTTCGCGGGTCATGGGGCGACCGTAGAGCCGAATCAGGTCAGATACTGACCGCAGCCGCCAATCCCGCTGAGCGGAAACCGAGTTCGGTCAGAGGTCTGGACCAACGCCGAAAGCCTGTGTCTTAATTCAAGGCGTGAATTTCGGTCTCTCGACGAGGAGGACCCGGATGGGTCTCGGACGCAGACTGGGCATCGGCGCACTGGCACTGGGGTTGCTGGTGGCGTCGGAGACCCCCGCCCTCGCCGGGAACGGCCCGGCCTACAAGGATTCCTGGCGTCCGGTGAAGGTGCGGGTCGCCGACCTGATGTCCCGGATGTCCCTGGACGACAAGCTCGGCCAGATGATGCAGGCCGAACGCCTCGGGGTCGCGAGCCCGGAGGACGTCACCACGGGACGGCTCGGCTCGCTGCTCTCCGGCGGCAGCTCGCAGCCGACGCCGAACACGCCCGTCACCTGGGCCGACATGTACGACGGCTTCCAGAAGGCCGCGCTCGCCACCCCGCTGGGCATCCCGCTCATCTACGGTGTCGACGCCGTTCACGGCCACAACGGCCTCTACGGCGCCACCGTCTTCCCGCACAACGTCGGCCTCGGCGCGACGCGGGATCCGAACCTCGTGCAACGCATCGGCCGCGCCACCGCGGAAGAGGTCTCCGGCACCGGCATCGACTGGGACTTCGCGCCCTGCCTGTGCGTCGCCCGCAACGACCGCTGGGGCCGAACCTACGAGTCCTTCGGCGAGGTCCCGCAGCTGGCCACCGAGATGACGTCGATCATCACCGGCCTGCAGGGCCGGAGTCTCGACCAGCCCGGCTCGGTCCTGGCCACCGCCAAGCACTACGTCGGCGACGGCGGCACCACCGGCGGGGTCAACGAAGGCAACACCGAGATCAGCGAGCAGGAGCTGCGCCAGATCCACCTGCCGCCGTTCAAGGCCGCCGTCCAGCGCGGGGTCGGCTCGGTGATGATCTCCTACAGCAGCTGGAACAGCGTCAAGATGCACGCCGGCTCGTACCTGATCAACGACGTCCTCAAGAAGGAGCTGGGCTTCAAGGGCATCGTCGTCTCGGACTACAACGGCGTCGACAAGATCGACGGCAAGACCGGCTTCACCCCGGAAGAGGTCGAGGCCGCCATCAACGCCGGCATCGACATGGTGATGGTGCCCTTCGAGTGGCAGAAGTTCATCACCACGCTGCGCACGCTGGTGCAAGAAGGCCGCGTGCCGATGTCGCGGATCGACGACGCCAACAAGCGCATCCTCACGAAAAAGTTCGAGCTCGGCCTCTTCGAGCACCCGCTGACCGACCGGCGGTTCCTGAGCACCATCGGCAGCAAGCAGCACCGCGACCTGGCGCGCCAGGCCGTCCGCGAGTCCCAGGTGCTGCTGAAGAACGAGCACAACGTGCTGCCGCTTTCGAAGCGGGACAAGATCTTCGTGGCCGGCAAGAGCGCGGACGACATCGGCAACCAGTCCGGTGGCTGGACCGTCGGCTGGCAGGGCACCAGCGGCCCGGTCATCCCGGGGACCACGATCCTGCAGGGCATCAAGAGCAGCTCGTCGAAGGTGACCTACGCCAAGGACGGCGAAGGGATCGACAAGAGCTACGACGTCGCCGTCGCGGTCGTGGGGGAGACGCCGTACGCCGAAGGCAAGGGCGACCGTCCACAAGGGATGGGACTCGACGCGACCGACCTCGCGACGCTGCAGAAGCTGAAGGACTCCGGGGTGCCGACGGTCGTCGTCCTGGTGTCCGGGCGGCCGCTCGACATCTCGGCGCAGCTGCCGGACTGGGCCGGGCTGGTCGAGTCGTGGCTGCCGGGCAGTGAAGGCCAGGGTGTCGCCGACGTCCTCTTCGGCGCCTACAACCCGTCCGGCAAGCTGCCGGTGACCTGGATGCGCAGCGCCGACCAGCAGCCGATCAACGTCGGCGACGGCAAGCCCGCGCTGTTCCCCTTCGGCTACGGCCTGCACTACTCGCGCCACTGGTGACCCTTTCCCCGCCCCCACCGGAAGGAACACGCATGCCGTCCAGAACCCGCCGCCCGTTGGTCCGGATATTGGCCTTCTTCGCCGCGTTGCTGGGGCTCAGCCTCGGCAGCCCGGCGGCCCCGGTCGCGCAGGCCGCGACGCCGTTCAAGGTCCTCGCCTTCTACAGCGGCACCTACGACGCCGCGCACATCAGCTTCGAAAAGGAGGCCAACGTCTGGTTCCCGCAGCAGGCGGCGGCCAACGGCTTCACCTACACCGCGACGAACAACTGGAACCAGCTCACCAGCATCACCCCGAGCCAGTACCAGGTCGTCATGTTCCTCGACGACCAGCCGCAGTCGCAGGCGCAGTTCCAGGGCTTCCAGCGGTACATGCAGGCCGGCGGCGCGTTCTACGGCTTCCACGTCACGGCCTACAACGACAGCTCGACGCCGTCGTACGCGAACTGGTTCCACAACGACTTCCTCGGCACCGGGCGCTTCACGTCGAACACGTGGGGCCCGACGCCGGAGACGTTGAAGATCGAGAACCGGACCCACCCGTCGACGGTGAACCTGCCGGCGACGATCAAGTCCTCGACGTCCGAGTGGTACGCCTGGCAGAACGACCTGCGCCAGAACAGCAACATCACCATCCTGGCGGCGATGGACCAGTCCACCTTCCCGATCGGCACCGACCCGAACCAGACCTGGTACAGCGGGTACTACCCGATCTCGTGGACGAACAAGAACTACAAGATGATCTACTCGAACTTCGGTCACAACGCGATGAACTACGACACGAACACCGCGCTGTCCTCGACGTTCGAGAGCGCCGACCAGAACCGGTTCCTGCTCGACGGCCTCAAGTGGCTGGGTGGCGGCGGCACGACCACCCCGCCGCCGGACGGCACGATCGACCCGAGCGCCTGGTACGCCGTCACGAACAAGGCGTCCGGCAAGTGCATCGACGCGAAGGCCGCGGCCAGCGCCAACGGCACCGTGATCCAGCAGTACACCTGCAACGGCACCACGGCGCAGCAGTACCAGTTCGCCCCGACCAGCGGCGGGTACGACCGGATCAACAACCGGACCAACCCCGCCCAGGTCATCGACGTCGCGAACGTGGCGACGACCGACAACGCCGGTCTGCAGCTGTGGGCCTACGGCGGCGGGAACAACCAGCAGTGGCAGCCGGTGTCGGAAGGCAGTGGCTACTACCACTTCGCCGTGCGCCACACCGGCAAGTGCCTGACCGTGCCGGGATCGTCCACTGCGGACAGTGTTCAGCTGGTCCAGTCGGCCTGCAACGGCAGCGCCGCTCAGTCGTTCAAGGTCGGCTAGCGCGCCGTCGTCCTGATCCGCACGACCAGGACGGCGAGCGTCAGGAGCAGCAGGGCGAACAGGGCGCCCGCGGAACGGGTGTTTTCGCGGGCGCCCCACGCCGTCCCGGCCGGCAGCACGACCAGCGACGTCGCCAGGTACGCCAGGTGCGTTCCGGGTTCCGCCGGGTGGTCGCCGATCGCGCTCGAGATCGCCTGCGCCAGCAGCGCGAGTTCGATCAGGACAGCGAGCGGGCGCCAGTTCGGCCAGCGGTAACGCCCGGCCGCCGTCACGACGAGGGCGGTGAGGCCGGACAGCAGGCAGACGACCGTCGTCGCGAAGGCCAGAGGCTCGATCACGCCCGGCGCGCTTTGCGGCGACGGCGTTTGGTGCCCATGCGGTAGAGCCACGTCGAGATACCGGTGAGCATCAGCGCCAGCGGCGCCAGGCCGAGGACGACCCAGACGAGCCGCCACCAGCCATCGACCAGCCAGCCGAAGTGCGCGGCCTCGAAGACCTTGCTGTAGAAGCGGTTCGCCGTCGGCTCGGCTTTGGCATCCACAGAGGACACGTGAGACGCGTCGTGGCTGTCGACGTACACCGTGCGGTCGCCGCCGAAGAACGCGCGGGCGCCGTAAGGCTGGTAGCCGTCGTCCGCGATCGACACCGAGTAGTAGTCCGTGCCTTCGGCCGGCGGGACGAGGTAGCGGATCGTGCCGGGAGACGCCGCCAGTGCGGCCGACGACGCCTGGTCGATGCTGATCACGGGTGTGCCGGGCGCGGCCGGGTTCGCCGTGAAGCTGTACTTCGCTTCGTCCGGGGTCGAGCCGCCGGTGATCGCGAGCCACGCGTTCTCCACCGGGGGCAGGTAGAACGCGGCGCCGGTGACACCCCACATCAGCACGAACGGGACCGACACGAGCCCGATCACGTTGTGCAGGTCGTAGTCGCGGGCGAAGCGGCCCTTGCCGAGCCGGACGCGGAAGCCGTGCGAGAACTTCTTGAAGCCCGGCCACCAGACCACGATCCCGGTGATCGCCAGCAGGACCATCAGCAGCCCGAGCACCACGAGGACCAGCTCACCCCAGTTCGTCTCCGGGATCGGCGTCGGCGCGGCCAGCCACGAGACGTATCCCGGGTCGTCCTGGCAGGTGAACGCGCAGTCGTGGAGGTTGGTCAGCCAGCCCATGACGCCGTCGGTGAGCTTCTGCGGCCCGGTGATCCGCCCGCTGCCGGGGTCGACCGCGTACGCCGCGGTGTAGGTCGTGTCGCCGACCGCGATGATTCCGCCGTCGTTGCTGACCCAGGCCGCGGAGAACTCCGGATGGGCCTGTTTCACGAGGTTCCGCGCCTGCTGCAGGCCGATCGGGTGGGCGCTCTCGGTGTGGGCGTAGAAGTCCGCGTGCGTCGCGCGGAAGTACTCGGCGCGGTACAGCAGGATCACGCCGGCCGTGGTCTCGAGGACGAGCAGCAGCCCGAGCACGAGCGACGTCCACCGGTGCGTGACGACCAGCGCGCGGCGCACGGGCTTGCGCCGGTACCAGCGCCGGACGGCGCGTTTCGGTGGAACGGCCCTGGTCAGGGTAGGTGCTTCGGCGGTCATGACGTCCCCCAGCTTCGTGAAGATCGAAGTGAGGTTAGCCTTGCTTTAGTGGCTCTGTCTTCCGTCCTTCGGTGGATGTGCGGCGAGTCACCGCGCCTTTAACATGAAGCACTTTCACAAATGGAGGGTGCGATGCGGCGCGGCGTGGTCTTCGTGGTCCTGACGTTGCTCGCGGGTCTCGTCGCGGGCGTGTCCCCGGCGGTGGCCGTCACCCAGCCGTTCTTCTGGGGTGTCGCGACGTCGGGTTACCAAGCCGAGGGCTCGGCGCCCGACAGCAACTGGCGCCGCTACGAGCAGGCGAAGACGTCGTCGATCAAGGAGCCCTACCGCGAGTCCGTCGACTTCCGGCACAACTACGTCGCCGACATCGACCGCGCGAAGCAGCTCGGGGTGAACGTCTTCCGCTTCAGCGTCGAGTGGGCTCGCATCGAGCCGCGTCCTGGCCAGGTGGACCAGGCCGAGCTGGCGTACTACGACGACGTCGTCCGGCACGTCGTCGACGCCGGCATGCGCCCGATGATCACCCTCGACCACTGGGTCTACCCGGGCTGGGTCGCCGACCAGGGCGGCTGGGACAGCGACCGCACGGTCGACGCGTGGCTCGTCAACGCCCGCCGCGTCGTCGAGCGCTATCGCGGTCTGGGCGCGCTGTGGATCACGATCAACGAACCGACCGTCTACCTGCAGAACGAGACGGCCAACGGCGGGCTCGCCGGGTGGAAGCTGCCGTGGGCGCAGGCTCGGCTGGTGAAGGTGCACCGCGCCGCGTACGACCTGATCCACCAGCTGGACCCGGGCGCGCTCGTGTCCAGCAACACCGCGTACGTCCCGGCGGTGCAGGGCGTGCTCGACGCGTCGTTCCTCGACCAGGTGCGCAACAAGCTCGACTTCGCCGGGCTGGACTATTACTACGGCGCTAGCCTCGACAACCTCAGCGCGATCCACGCGGCGAGCGGCGAGTTCTGGAAGGTGACGCCGCAGCCGGACGGGATCTACTACGCCCTGCGGTACTACGCGCGGAAGTTCCCTGGGCTGCCGCTGTACGTCGTCGAGAACGGCATGCCGACCGACAACGGCAACGCGCGTCCGGACGGCTACACGCGCTCGGACCACCTGCGTGACCACGTCTACTGGGTGCAGCGGGCGAAGGCCGACGGCATGAACGTGATCGGCTACAACTACTGGAGCCTCACGGACAACTACGAGTGGGGCAGCTACCAGCCCCGCTTCGGGCTATACACAGTGGACGCCGCCACGGATCCGTCACTGACCCGGCGGCCGACCGACGCCGTCGCGGCGTACCGGCAGCTGATCGCGGGTCACGGCGTCCCGGCCGGGTACACCCCGGTGCGGCCGCCGGGCTTCTGCTCGGTCGTCGACGGCCTCGGCAGCTGCCTCGAACCGGCCCGCTACCCAGGCCCGCTGGTCCCACTGGGCTGACCCCACCTGTCACTTCAGCCCCAAAAACCGGAGCTTTCGCTAGGAAGATGCGTCTTCCGGGGTTGATAAATACATGCCGGTCTGTATGTTTGTTGCATGGCGAACAAGGTGTACGTCGTCGGCGTCGGGATGACGAAGTTCGAGAAGCCCGGGCGGCGCGAGAACTGGGACTACCCGCAGATGGCCCGGGAGTCCGGGACCAAGGCGCTCGAGGACGCCGGGCTGGGGTACGACGCCGTCCAGCAGGCGTACGTCGGGTATGTCTACGGCGAGTCGACGTCCGGGCAGCGTGCCGTCTACGAGCTCGGGATGACCGGGATCCCGGTGGTGAACGTCAACAACAACTGCTCCACGGGCTCGACGGCGCTGTACCTGGCCGCGGAGGCGATCCGCGGCGGGCGTGCGGACTGCGTGCTGGCGCTGGGCTTCGAGAAGATGAAGCCCGGTTCGCTCGGCTCGACGTTCGACGACCGTGAGCAGCCGATGGGCAACCACATGCAGGCGCTCGCCGAGATCTCGGAGGTGCTGTTCCCGCCCGCGCCGTGGATGTTCGGCGCCGCCGGCCGCGAGCACATGAAGCAGTACGGCACGACCGCCGAGCACTTCGCGAAGATCGGCGAGAAGAACCACCGGCACTCGGTGAACAACCCGTACGCGCAGTTCCAGGACGTCTACTCGCTCGACGACATCCTGGCGTCGCGGATGATCTACGACCCGCTGACCAAGCTGCAGTGCTCACCGACCTCGGACGGCTCCGGCGCGGCCATTTTGGCCAGTGAGTCCTTTGTGGACGTCAACGGCCTGGCCGAACGGGCCGTCGAGATCGTCGGGCAGGCGATGACCACGGACTTCCGCAGCACCTTCGACGGCAGCGCGAAGAACATCGTCGGGTACGACATGACGCGGCAGGCCGCCACTCAGGTCTACGAGCAGGCCGGACTCGGCCCGTCCGACTTCCAGGTCGTCGAGCTGCACGACTGCTTCTCCGCCAACGAGCTCCTGACGTACGAGGCGCTCGGCCTCTGTCGCGAAGGCGAAGGCGGGTCGCTCGTCGACGCCGGAGACACGACCTACGGCGGCCGGTGGGTCGTGAACCCGTCCGGCGGGCTCATTTCCAAGGGCCACCCGCTCGGCGCGACCGGGCTCGCCCAGTGCGCCGAACTGACCTGGCAGCTGCGCGGCGACGCGGACGCGCGGCAGGTCCCGGGAGTTCAAGCCGCGTTGCAGCACAACATCGGACTCGGTGGCGCCGCCGTCGTCACCGCCTACCAGCGAGCTTAGGAGACAACGTGGGTCAGATCAGCGCGTCCGTCGAGCTGCCCGCCGCGCCGGACAAGGTGTGGGCGGAGTTCTCCAACCCCAACAACTTCGAGAAGTGGCTGACCATCCACACCAAGTGGAAGGGTGACGTCCCGGCGGAGTTCTCGCAGGGTTCGCAGGTGTCCGAGGTCGTCACGATGCTCGGGATGGCGAACACGATCACGTGGACCGTCGACACTTATGACGCGCCTTCGCAGCTGGTCATTTCGGGCACCGGGATGGCCGGGGTGAAGATCAGCTTCTCGCTGTCGGTCGCGGCGGCCGGTGCGGGCTCGACGGCTTCGATCGACGCCGAGTTCACCGGCCAGATGATCGTCGGGGCGCTCGGCAAGGCCGTCGAGAAGGACGGGAAGAAGAACCTCGACGAGTCCCTCGAGAAGTTCAAGGCCCTGGTCGCATGAAGTTCGACCCCGCCGGCCTGGACAGGTGGACGTCGCCGGTCTCGTTCGACGTCACCCGCTCAGCACTGGCCGAGTACGCGGCGGCGACCAACGACCCGATCCCGGCGCACCGCGCGGGGGACGTCGCGAGCCCGGTTTTCGCGATCGTGCCGGTGTTCCAGTCGCTGCTCGAACCGGCACTGGAAGTCGTGCCGACGTCGTTGTTCGGGCGGGTGCTGCACGGCGAGCAGGACTTCCGGTTCCACCGCCCGATCCGGCCCGGGGATTCGCTGGTGTCGCGGGCCAAGATGACGGGCTTCGAGGGACTGCCGAAGGGCACGCGGGCGACGGTCTACCTGGAATGCCGTGCTGCTTCGGGCGAGTTGGTCAACGAGCAGTACGTGACGTTCTTCGTGCGCGGCTTCGACACCGGCTCGAAGGAGGGCTCGCTGGGGCCTTCGCACCGGTTCGACGAGGCTCTGCGGTCGTCGGCGCCGGTGGCGAAGGTCAGCCAGCACGTCGACGACGACCAGACGTTCCGCTACGGCCCGGCCGCCGGCGACCCGATGCCGATCCACCTCGACGACGAGGTCGCGCGCGCCGCGGGACTGCCGGGGATCATCGCGCACGGGCTGTGCACGATGGCGTTCACGTCGTGGGCGGTGCTGACGGAGGTCGCCGGGTCCGATGTGGACAGACTGCGGCGGCTGGCCG
Source organism: Amycolatopsis sp. NPDC104587 (assembly GCF_055583645.1). Taxonomy (NCBI): domain Bacteria; kingdom Bacillati; phylum Actinomycetota; class Actinomycetes; order Pseudonocardiales; family Pseudonocardiaceae; genus Amycolatopsis; species Amycolatopsis sp. NPDC104587. The sequence goes on along the minus strand of NZ_JBVJNO010000011.1, from coordinate 332,718 downwards.
TGCGGTTCGCGTCGCCGGTGCTGCCGGGTCAGAACCTCTCGACGTCGATCTGGGCGGCCGGAGCGGGGCGCTACGCCTTCGAAACCACGGTAGGAGACACACTCGTGATCAAAGACGGACTTGCGGAGCTGTGATGGGTGCACTCGACGGGCGCGTCGCGCTGATCACCGGCGCGGGCCGGGGGATCGGCCGCGAGCACGCGCTGCTGTTCGCGCGGGAGGGCGCTTCGGTGGTCGTCAACGACATCGAGCCGGACCCCGAGGTGGTCTCGGAGATCCGCTCGTCCGGCGGTTCGGCCGTGGCGAACACGTCGGACGTGGCGTCGTGGGCGGGCGCGGCGGAGCTGGTCGACCAGGCGGTGTCCGAGTTCGGCCGGCTGGACGTGGTGGTGAACAACGCGGGCATCCTGCGGGACAGCTTCGTCGCGGGCCTCACCGAACAGCAGTGGGACGAGGTGATCGCGGTCCACCTCAAGGGCCACGCGGCGGTCCTGCACCACGCGGCGGCGTACTGGAAGTCGGTTTCGAAGGCGGGCACGCCGGTCGCGGCGTCGGTGATCAACACGGCATCGGCGTCGGGGACGACGGTGCCGAACCCGGGCCAGCTCAACTACGGCGCGGCGAAGGCGGGCATCGCGGCGATGACCCTGGTGGCGGCGGCCGAGCTGGAGCGGTACGGGGTGCGGGTGAACGCGATCGCCCCGATCGCCCGGACCCGGCTGACGCTGGCGACCCCGGGGATGGGAGCGATCTTCGCGGCGCCGGTCGAGCCGGGCGAGTTCGACGCGTTCTCGCCGGCGAACATCTCGCCGTTGGTGGCTTATCTGGCTTCGTCGAAGTGTTCCCTGACGGGCAAGGTGTTCGCGGTCCAGGGCGGAGCGATCTCGGAGCTCGGCGGCTGGCACGACGTGAAGGTGATCGAGACCGAGGGTCCGTGGGAGATCGACGACATCGCGGCGAGGCTGCCGTGATCGAGTGGTCCGAGACGGACCTGCTGGTCCGCGACTCGATCCGGCAGTTCATCGACAAGGAGATCCGTCCTCGTCTGGACGCTTTGGAGAGCGGCGAGCTGCCGCCGTACGACATCATCCGCAAGCTGTACGCGGCTTTCGGGCTTGACGCGCTGGCTCGGGAGTCCGTTGCGAAGCTGCTTTCCGGTTCCTCCGGTTCTTCCACGCCGAAGACGAGTGGCCAGGAAACCCTCGCGTTGATCGCGATCAGCGAGCTGGCCGGGGTGAGCTTGGGCATCGTCGCGTCCCTCGGCGTCTCCCTGGGCCTGACGGCGGCGACGATCCTCTCGAAGGGCTCACAGGAGCAGAAGGAACGGTGGCTGCCGGAGCTGGCGACGTTCGAGAAGATCGGCGCGTGGGCGATCACCGAGCCGGACTCGGGCTCAGACGCGTTCGGCGGCATGCAGACGACCGTCCGTCGCTCTGGTGACGAATACGTGCTGAACGGGCGGAAGACGTTCATCACGAACGGCCCATTCGCGGACGTCGTGGTGGTTTACGCGAAGCTGGACGACGGGTCGCCGGTGCGGGAGCGCCCGGTGCTCGCCTTCGTGCTGGATCGCGGGATGCCGGGGTTCGTGCAGGGCAAGGCGTTCAAGAAGATGGGGATGATGTCCTCCCCGACGGGCGAACTGTTCTTCGACGACGTCCGGCTGGGTGCGGATCGGCTGCTGTCGTCGTCGGATGGCCGTTCGAGCGCGCGGGAGAGCTTCGCGGCGGAGCGCGTCGGGGTGGCGGCGTTGTCGCTGGGGATCATCAACGAATGCCAGCGGCTGTGCATCGAGTACGCGAAGTCGCGGAAACTGTGGGGCCAGGAGATCGGCCGCTTCCAGCTGGTCCAGCTCAAGCTCGCGAAGATGGAGGTGGCGCGGCTCAACGTCCAGAACATGGTGTTCCAGACGGTGGCCAAGCTGCGGGCGGGGAAGCGTCCCTCGCTGGCCGAGGCCTCGGCGATGAAGCTGTATTCGTCCGAAGCTGCGACAGAGGTGGCGATGGAGGCGGTGCAGTTGTTCGGGGGGGAACGGGTACATGGCCGAGTACCGGGTGGAGCAACTGGCGCGGGACGCGAAGTCGCTGATGATCTACGCGGGGAGCAACGAGATCCAGGTGACCCACATCGCGAAGGCCTTGCTGGCTTGACCGCTTGACCGGGCACCGGCCAGGGCCCGCCCTATCCCGGGGGTCGGCCCCCTGGCCAGTCTATCGGCGGCGGGCGACAAACCCGGATTTCCGGGGGTGCCGCGGCGGAGTTGTCCACATCAGCTCGAGGCTGGGGACAACTCCGCCGACAACTGTCAGTCTCGCTCGATGAGGTGGCCCACCACGTCCGGCCCCGGGTGGGCGTGACCCGACCCGTCCCGGCGGACGTCGATCTCCGGGAGCTCCACCGGATCCCCGTTACGCGCCGCGCCCGCCGGACGCGGGCCGATCCATGCCACCCGCAACGCCGTCTCGCCCTTGAGGAACCGCTGCGCACGGACACCGCCCGTGGCCCGGCCCTTCGCCGGGTACTCGCTGAACGGCGTCACCTTCACACTCGCGCCCGTCGAGGTGATCACCAACGGCTCTCCGTGCTCGTCGTCGTCCGTGCGGATTGCGCCGAAGAAGACCGCTGAACCCGCTCCTACGTTGATGCCCGCCATGCCGCCGCCCTTCAAGCCCTGGGGGCGGACCAGCGATGCCGCGTACTTCAGCAGCGACGCTTCCGACGTCACGAAAGCCAGCGTTTCCGAGCCGTCGCGAAGCCATGTGGCACCGACGACTTCGTCGCCGTCCTTCAGGGAGATCACTTCGAACTCGTCCGAGCGGACCGGCCACTCCGGGGAGCACACCTTGACCACGCCGGCGCGGGTTCCCAAGGCCAGGCCCGGGGAGCCCGCCGCCTGGTCGCCCAGGGGCGCGATGCCGATGACCGTCTCGCCCTTCTCCAGCGGCACCAGCTCGCGAGCCGCCATGCCGCCGCGCAACGAGACCGTGCCTGCCTGCTCCGGGAGCACTGGCAACGGCAGGACGTCCGTCTTGAACGCCCGGCCTCGGCTCGTCACCAGCAGGATCTGGCCACGCGCCGTCGTGTGGACCACCGCCGCCACCGCGTCGTGTTTCACGCGGCCGTTGCGCCGGCGCGTCTCCGTCGACTCCTCCGACTCCGCCGCCGTGCGCGCGACCAGGCCGGTCGCCGACAGGATCACCTGGCACGGGTCGTCCGTGACCTCCAGCGGGCCCGAAGGCTTCGACGCGGCCAGGACCTCCTTCAGGTCGCCGTCGATCAGGGCCGTGCGGCGCTCGGTCGGGAAGTCCTTCGCGATCTTCGCCAGCTCCGACGAAACCAGCTTCTTCAGCACCGACTCGTCGTCGAGGATCTTCGACAGCTCCGCGATCTCCTCGCGCAGCCGGTCCTGCTCCGACTCCAGCTCCAGGCGGTCGTACTTGGTCAGCCGGCGCAGCGGGGTGTCGAGGATGTACGTCGCCTGGATCTCCGACAGCTTGAAGCGCGTCATCAAGCCGTCCTTGGCGGCGGCCGCGTTTTCGCTTTCGCGGATGAGCTTGATGACCTTGTCGATGTTCAGCAGCGCGATCAGCAGGCCGTCGACGAGGTGCAGCCGCTCTTCGCGCTTGCGGCGCCGGTACTTCGTGCGCCGCGTGACGACCTCGTAGCGGTGCCGGAGGAAGACCTCCAGCAGCTCCTTCAGGCCCAGGGTCTGCGGCTGGCCGTCGACGAGCACCAGGTTGTTGATGCCGAACGACTGCTCCAGCGGCGTGAGCCGGTAGAGGTCCGCCAGCAGCGCCTGCGGGTTGACGCCGACCTTGCACTCGATGACCAGCCGCGTGCCGTTCTCGCGGTCGGTGAGGTCCTTGACGTCGGCGATGCCGGTGAGCCGCTTGGACTTGTTGACCTCGTCGGTGATCTTCTCGATCACCTTCTCGGGGCCGACGCCGTAGGGCAGTTCGGTGACGGTGATCGCCTGCCGCCCGCGGCTGCCTTCGAGGGGCCCGGTCTCGCAGTTCGCGCGCATCCGGACCACGCCGCGGCCGGTCTCGTACGCGCGGCGCACCTCGTCGAGGCCGAGCAGGCTGCCGCCGGTCGGGAGGTCGGGGCCGGGCACGAACTCCATCAGCTTGTCGAGCGTCGCGGTGGGGTGCGTGATCAGCCACCGCGCCGCCGCGACGACCTCGCCGAGGTTGTGCGGGATCATGTTGGTCGCCATCCCGACCGCGATCCCGGACGTGCCGTTGACCAGCAGGTTCGGGAACGCCGCGGGCAGCACGGACGGCTCCTCGAGCGAACCGTCGTAGTTCGGGCGGAAGTCGACGGTGTCCTCGCCGAGCTCACCGACGAGCTGCATGGCTTCGGGGGACATGCGGGCTTCGGTATAACGCGAAGCAGCCGGTCCATCGTCTGGGCTACCAAAATTTCCGTGCCCGTCGATGAGAGGCGCGTTCAGCGAGAAGTCCTGCGCGAGGCGGACCATCGCGTCGTAGATCGCGGTGTCACCGTGCGGGTGGTACTTGCCCATGCAGTTGTGGACGGCAAAACCCTCGGCCGTGAACTCGTGATCGTCGCTACCGACCTGGATGTCGTAGGTGACGTCCGGCTCGACCGGCTCGACCGAGACGACTTCGAGGAACGAGAACCCCTTCAGTGCGTCGAGGTTGTCGGCGAGCGGCGAGCCGATCCGGCGCAGCTTGTCGATCCAGCCGTCTTGGCAGGCCCGGGAGAGCGGGAACGAACGGTCGGCAAGTGCGGTTCCGTGCCTGTCCTTGCCGTAGCGGACCTTGGCCCCGCTGACCGCCGAAAGCGATGCCCGGAAAGCGGTCCCGGTCGTGTCGCGGAACCATCCGCCGCCGGTGTGGGCGGCCGAGAACTCGGCCATGACAGCTTTGGCGGGCAGCCGGTCGTTGCCCTGTTTGCCGCCGTACCCGTAGGCGATTTCCGTGAGGCTTTCCAGCGCGCTCTTCTTGTAGCCGATCTTGGTCCAGGGCAGCAGAACCTGAGCCAGAGCCGCGGCGTCCGCACCGCTGATGGACAGACCCAGCAAGGTCTTGTGGCCGTTGGGCTTCGGGTTGGTCCAGTGGTGACCGTGGATGCCCAGATCCGCGAGTATCGCGTAGACCTGCCGGATGAGCGTTTCGCTCGTGCTGACGTAGACGATCTCGCGGTGGTTCTTCCGGATGTAGCCGTCACCGTCGAAGATGCCCGCGAGGAAGGGCGCCCAGGCAGAGCGATCCGCGAGAACGTCCGCCGGAACGGTCTTCTCGTCGCTGCGAGGGCTTCCGGCAGCGAGCAGACCGTCGTGGCGGGAGAAGGTGAGGATGTGCTGGTCGCGCCAGCCCGGCTTCGCCGCGACGCGGGTTCCGCGGGACACACCGACTCCGTTGGCCGTCGCCCACTCGTGCACCGCGTCGAGCGGTTCGACGTCGCACATGTGGATCCGGACCCGGCCGTCCGCCTTGCGGTTCCGGTCGACCGCGAAGCCCTCGGCGGTGATCAAGCCGAGGAGATAGGCGTAGCGATCGCCGCCGGCCGGGAGGCTTTCCCGGCGGGCGTTGCCGTACGCGACGGTCAGCCGTCCGGTGAGGTCGCGCGCGTCCGTCCAGGTCAGCGTCGAGTCTTCGGCCACGGTCCGGAACCGCTGGCCCGGCGTCACGAGCATCGTGTGCCCGTTCGACCAGGTGACTCGCACGAGTTCGGACGCCGGGTTCTCGTAGACCTCGGTGACGGGGACCGCTCGGCCCCGGCTGTCGAGGACATGCTCGCCGATTTCGATCTCTTCGATCGGCCGGAGTCCGTCGGGGGTCGACACGAGCGCGCCGCGGACGAAGCAGTCACCGACGACCCGGGACGACTTCACATACGCGTGCGTGGGCCGGTATCCCTGCTCGTGCATGGAAAACAGGATCCGGCGGTGCACCGGCTTCAACCCGTCCCGCGCGTCCGGGAGGGCGCGCGAGTGGATGACCGAATACGCGTACTCCAGGTACGAGTCCTCGATCTCGGTCTTCAGCGAGTTGTCGAAGACGTTCGCACCGGCGGAGTCGAACGCGCTGGGATCGACCTTGGTGGTGGTGCCCTTGCGGCGTGCCACGGCAGAACTCCTTGGTAGCTACGAAAATTAAGCGTCGATGGCGTCGCGGTCGATGCGGTCCGAGGAGGCGACCAGCCAGTTCCGCCGGGGCTCGACCTTCTCGCCCATCAGCAGCTCCAGCGCGCCCTCGGCGGCCTCGGCGTCGTCCATGGTGATCCGGCGGACCGAGCGGCTGGCGGGGTTCATCGTGGTGTCCCACAGCTCGTCGGCGTCCATCTCGCCGAGGCCCTTGAACCGCGGGACCGGCGTGACGATGCTCTTGCCCGCCCGCTCCAGCTCCGCGTACTTGGTTTCCATCTCCTGCTGCGTGTACGTGAAGTGCGTTTCCGGGTTGCGGCCCTTGGTGACGAGCTTGTGCAGCGGCGGCATCGCCGCGTACAGCCGGCCGTCTTCGATCACCGGGCGCATGTACTTCGCGAACAGCGTGATCAGCAGGGTCCGGATGTGCGAGCCGTCGACGTCCGCGTCCGCCATCAGGATGACGCGGCCGTAGCGCATCGTCGTCAGGTCGAACGTGCGGCCGGTGCCCGCGCCCAGGACCTGCACGATCGACGCGATCTCGGCGTTCTTCAGCGTGTCGCCGAGTGACGCCTTCTGGACGTTCAGGATCTTGCCCCGCAGCGGCAGCAGCGCCTGGTACTCCGACACGCGCGCCATGCGGGCCGACCCCAGCGCGCTGTCACCCTCGACCAGGAACAGCTCGCTGCGGGAGACACCGGTGGTGCGGCAGTCGACCAGCTTCGGCGGCATCGCCGCGCCCTCGAGCGCGGTCTTGCGCCGGGCCGCGTCCTTCTGCTGCTTCTGGGTGAGCCGGACGCGGGAGGCGTCGACCACCTTCTGCAGCACGACCTTGGCCTCGGACTTCGTCTTGCGGTCCTCGGTCCAGGCCTTCACGTGCTTGTCGACGATGCCCTGGATGACGCGGGTGATGCCGGCGGTGGACAGCTCGTCCTTGGTCTGCGACGTGAACTGCGGCTCCGGCAGCCGGACGTGCACCACGGCCGTCATGCCCTCGAGGACGTCCTCGATCGTCGGCATGTCCTCCTTGGGCTTGAGCAGCCCGCGGGTCTTGGAGATCGCGTCCTGCAACGCCTTCGCCATCGCGCGGTCGAAGCCGCGGCGGTGCGTGCCGCCGTGGACGTTGCGGATCGTGTTGGTGAAGCACTCGACCGTGCGCTCGTAACCGGTGCCCCAGCGCAGCGCCACCTCGATTTCGGCGTGACGCTCCACATTGGACTGCATGACGCCGGCCGCGTCCGCCGCGTTCTCCTTGTACGTGCCTTCGCCGGTGATCAGCAGCGTGCCGCAGACCGGCTTTTCGCCCGACGGCGTCAGGAAGTCGACCATGTCGACCAGGCCGTGCGGGAAGTGGAAGGTCTCTTCGTTGATGGTGTCTTCGATGGCCGTGCGCAGCACGTACGTGACACCCGGGACGAGGAACGCCGTGTTGCGCAGCTTCGCCCGCACGCCTTCGACGTCGAGCGCCGCGCCGGACTCGAAGTACCGCGAGTCGTACCAGTAGCGGATCGACGTGCCGCTGCGCTCGCCGCGCTTCATCTTGCCGACGAGGTTCAGCCCGGAGTGGCGGGTGAACTTCGCCTTCGGGCCCGGTGCGTCGAAGTTCCCGGGGATGCCGTGCTTGAACGACATCTGGTGGACTTTGCCGTCCTGCTTCACCGTGACGTCGAAGCGGTGCGACAGCGCGTTGACCGCCGAAGCGCCGACGCCGTGCAGGCCGCCGGAGGTCTTGTAGCCGGAGCCGCCGAACTTGCCGCCGGCGTGCAGCCGGGTCAGCACCAGCTCGACGCCGGACAAACCGGACTTCGCGTGGGTGCCGGTCGGGATGCCGCGGCCGTCGTCGTCGACCTGGACGCTGCCGTCGGCGTGCAGGGTGACGACGATCTTCGTGGCGTGACCGGCGACACCCTCGTCGGTCGAGTTGTCGACCACCTCGGAGAAGAGGTGGTTGATGCCCCGGCTGTCGGTGGAGCCGATGTACATCCCGGGGCGTTTGCGGACGGCTTCGAGACCCTCGAGGTGGGTGAGGTCGTCGGCCCCGTACAAGGTCTCGGCAGTCACAGGGTCGTTCTCCCGGATCGTGGCTCGCGAAAGGTGTGCTGAGGTGCGGACTCGGCCTGCACCGTACTGCAGGATATCCGCCCACCCCGACAACTTCCGCGCGTCCGTCCCCCGGTGTGGCGTGGAGCGCTCCCTAGCGGGGGTCGAAACCGAGGTCGGGCCACAGGCCCAGCAGGGCTTCGATCTTCCGCGGGACCTGGAAGCTGTTCCGGAAGTTCGGCTTCTCCCCGATCGTGGCGAGGCCCTTGCGGAGCTCGCCGAACGCCGGCTTCGCGGCCGTCTCCCGGGTCAGGAGGTAGCAGTACGTGCGACGCGGGTAGGCGAACTCGTCGACGTACGCCTGCAGCACGAGACCCGGCGGCTCGGTCCGCGACCCGACCAGGGCGCGGCCCTGTTTCTGGCTGTACACACGGATCACGTGCACACCCGGGCGGAGCGTGCGCGGCGGGTCCTGGCCCTGGCCGTCGTCGGCCCAGAACAGCTCGACCCGGAACGGTGACTCGCCGTTCTCGCCCGGGTGGGTGTATTCGCGGGTCAGCTCTTCGAGCCGGTACTCGGCCTCGGCCGACGGCTCGCCGCCCTCGACGAGGCTGACGAGGTACAGCTCGGCCGGGCGCGGCCAGTTCGGCCGGGGGACGTCGGTGGCTTCGGCCGCTTCGGTTTCGGCCGGTGCCGCAACCGGTTCCGCGGCGGCGGGCGCCGGGACTTCTTCGGCCGGGCCGGGCGTGTCGGCGGCCGCGGCCGGCGCGGAGACGGGCGTCTCGGGTTCGGCCGGCTCCGGCTCGGCCGGGCGGACCGGCGACGCGGCCGGGGGAGCGGGCCGGACCGGCGACGGCGCGGGGGCGGCCGGGCGGACCGGGGACGGCGGCGGGGCGGGCGCGGCCGCGGGCCGGACCGGGGGCGCCGGGCGGCTCGTGACGACCGGCCGCGCGGGCGGGGCGGACCGGGTGGCCGCCGGGCGCGGCGCGGTGACCGGCTTGCCGGCGCCGTACTGCTCCAGGAGCGGCTCCAGGTCACCCGCGGTCAGCGCGGGCCCGGCGAGGTCGCACCATTCGAGCCAGGCTTCCTGGGCTTCTTCGACCGTGTGCTTCTCGTGCGAGACGGTGACCGCCTCGAACAGCTGACGCGGGCCCGCCGCGGTGACGTCGGCCGAGCCGACCACGACGAACGCCGGGTCGTCCTCGGCGATCACCAGCTTCGCGTTCAGCCCGCGCAGCGAGTGCACGAGCACGCCCGCCTTCACCCAGTGCAACAAGGCGTGCGGGCTCGTCGCGCCGGACAGCACCGTGTCCAGGCTCGCGTCCGTGATCACCGTGTCGCCGGGCTGCAACGGCAACAGCGCGGCCGCGCCGGGACCGACGTGACCGAAGGCGGCCACCAGGTTCCGGCGAGGCGCGAGCAGTGGGGTGATCGAGCCCCAGATGTCGCGGCCCGTGAGAAGTCGTACCGAACGTTCTGCCAGACCCAGCCGACCGAGCTCCGCGTCCATGCCCCTGACCTTACTGGGTGCCCCCTACGGCATTGACGGCCGGAATATCTCTTGCTTGGAAGTAGTTGAACGCGCATGTAAGATGGCGGTGCGAAGGGAGCAGGTCATGCAGTTCGGAATCTTCACGGTGGGCGACGTCACGACCGATCCCACGAACGGCACCACGCCGACGGAACACGAGCGGATCAAGGCGATGGTCCGCATCGCGCTCAAGGCCGAAGAGGTCGGTCTCGACGTCTTCGCGACCGGTGAGCACCACAACCCGCCGTTCGTGCCGTCGTCCCCGACGACGATGCTCGGCCACATCGCCGCGCGGACGTCCAAGCTCATCCTCTCGACGTCGACGACGCTGATCACCACGAACGACCCGGTGAAGATCGCCGAGGACTTCGCGATGCTGCAGCACCTCGCCGACGGCCGCGTCGACCTCATGATGGGCCGCGGCAACACCGGCCCGGTCTACCCGTGGTTCGGCGAGGACATCCGGCAGGGCATCCCGCTGGCCATCGAAAAGTACGCGCTGCTGCGCCGGCTCTGGCGCGAGGACGTCGTCGACTGGCAGGGCAAGTTCCGCACGCCGCTGCAGGGCTTCACGTCCACGCCGCGGCCGCTGGACGACGTCCCGCCGTTCGTCTGGCACGGGTCGATCCGCAGCCCGGAGATCGCCGAGCAGGCCGCGTTCTACGGCGACGGCTTCTTCGCCAACCACATCTTCTGGCCGAAGGAGCACTTCCAGCAGCTGATCGCCTTCTACCGCGAGCGCTTCGAGCACTACGGGCACGGCCAGGCCGACCAAGCCATCGTCGGCCTCGGTGGGCAGGCCTTCATCCGGCCGAAGTCGCAGGACGCGTGGACCGAGTTCCGGCCGTACTTCGACAACGCGCCGGTCTACGGGCACGGCCCGACGCTGGAGGAGTTCACCGACCAGACGCCGCTGACCGTCGGCAGCCCGCAGGAGGTCATCGACAAGACGCTGACCTTCCGCGAGCACTTCGGCGACTACCAGCGCCAGCTGTTCCTGATGGACCACGCCGGCCTGCCGCTGAAGACCGTGCTGGAGCAGCTCGACCTGCTCGGCGAAGAGGTCGTCCCGGTGCTGCGCAAGGAGCTCGACGCGCTGCGCCCGGCGCACGTGCCGGACGCGCCGACGCACGAATCCCTGAAGGCCGCGACGCTCGTCGGGAGTGAGGCATGAAGCTCGCGGTGGTGACGGCCGGGCTGTCCGTGCCGTCCTCGACCCGGCTGCTGGCCGACCGGCTGGCCGCGGCGACCACCAGCCACGTCGCGGCGGCCGGGGCGCCGGTCTCCGTCGACGTCGTGGAGCTGCGGGACATCGCGCTCGACGTCACGAAGAACCTGCTGACCGGCTTCCCGAGCCCGGAGCTGCGGGCCGCCATCGAGACGGTGACCGGCGCGGACGCGCTGATCGTCGTGACGCCGGTGTTCACCGCCGGGTACAGCGGCCTGTTCAAGTCCTTCTTCGACGTGCTCGACGCGGACTCGCTGGCCGGCAAGCCGGTCCTGCTCGGCGCGACCGGCGGCACCGAACGCCACTCGCTGGTGCTCGACTACCAGCTGCGGCCGCTGTTCGGGTACCTGAAGGCGGACCCGGTCGCGACAGGTGTGTACGCGGCTTCGTCGGACTGGGGCAGCGGAGAAGGCGCGTTGCAGCGGCGGATCGAGAAGGCCGGCGCCGAGCTGGCTTCACTCGCCGCCGGACGGCCGGCCCTGCCCGCCGAGCCGGACTTCGTGCCCTTCGACCAGCTCCTGGCGGAAGTGTCCACTCAGGACCGGTAGCGCACCCGGTAGCTCAGGTGCGTGACGCCGTCACCGGCGACGACCTCGACCCGCTCCAGCCCGGCGCGGCCGGGGTCGACGTCTTCGAAGTAGCGGACGCCCTCACGCAGGAACACCGGCACGAGGTCGATCTTCAGCTCGTCGAGCAGGCCGAGCTCGAGGCACTGCCGGGCGATCGACGGGCCGGAGACGCCGACGTTGCCGTCCCCGGCCGCCTTCGCCTGCTCGATCGCGCTGCGGACGTCCGAGACGAACGTGAAGGGCGCCAGGTTCGCCTCCGGCCAGTCGCTCGGCGGTGGGCGATGGGTGACCACGAACGCCCGGCCGCCGCCGGGCGGGTTGCCGCCCCAGCCGTGGGTGTGGTCGAACACCGTGCGGCCGCAGACGAACGTGCTGTGCGCGGCTTGGTCCAGGTGCCGCTTCAGGTAGTCCGCGCTGGCGGGGGCGACGTGGAAGGTGATCGGGTAGCCGACCATCGGCACCTCGACGTCGCCGGCTTCGTACCAGTCGAACAGCGGCCCGACGCTGTTGTCGGGTCGCGCGACGAACCCGTCCAGGGACATGCAGAAACTGGCGACGACAGTCATGCCAGCACCGCGTCGAGGCGCTCGTAGGACTCCGTGATGCCCTTGCTCATACCGCTTTCGACGGCCGCGTCGCGGGCCTCGACGGACGGGAAGACCGAGCGGCCCTCGATCCGCGTGCGGCCACCGAGGTCGACCAGGGTCATCGACTCGAGCGTGACCTCGCCGGGCGCGCCCTCGAACTCGAAGGTCTGGATGATCCGGTCCGCGCTCACCGTGTGGAAGACGCCGCGGAAGCGGTACTCGCCGCGGTCGTCCCGGTGGACGTAGTGGTAGCCGCCGCCCGAGCGGGCGTCGAACTCCAGGATCTCCATCTCCATGCCGTGCGGGCCCAGCCAGCGGACGACCAGCTCCGGGTCGGTGTGGGCGCGGAACACGGCGGCCGGCGACGCGGCGAACTCGCGCGTCACCTCGATGAACGGGGTGCCGGGACGGGCGGTGATCGTGGTGCTCATTCGGTTTCCTCCAGGGCTTCCAGGACGGCGTCGAGCCGCCGGTAGCTGCGTTCGGTGGCCAGCCGGTAGGTGTCGATCCAGCCGGTGAGGGCTTCCAGCGCGGCCGGCACGAGGTGGCACGGCCGGCGCTGGCCGTCGCGGCTGCGCGTGATCAGCCCGGCCTGCTCCAGGACCTGGATGTGCCGGGAGATCGCCTGCTTGGTGATGGCGAAGGGCTCGGCCAGCTCGTTGACCGTCGCTTCCCCGCGGGACAGCCGCGCGACGATCGCCCGGCGGACCGGGTCGCCGAGCGCGGTGAACGCCCGGTCCAGTGCCGCCTCGTCAACCGTCATCTTTATCAACCAATCTCTTTATCAACTGAGGTGTTGACTATCGCACGGGGGCCCGCCGCCGTCAACAACCTGCCGAAAGTAGGGGGTGCCCGACGTCGTCCGGCAGCGGTGGGCGCCCCCCGGAGATCCTTACTTTTACCCGCATGACCAGGCTCTTCCTTGTGCTCGCGGCCCTGCTGCTGGGCACCGCGACCCCCGCCGCCGCGGCCCCGGCACCCGACGTCGACGGATACGTCCGCGCCTACCTCGACCACACCGGCCTGCCCGGTGCCGCTGTCGCGATCACCCACGGCGCCGACGTCGTCCGCGTCGCGGGATACGGCGCGGTCGGCGCGTCGACACCGCTGCCGATCGCGTCGCTGAGCAAGTCCATGACGGCGTTCGCGGTGCTCCAGCTCGTCGAGGCCGGCCGGGTCGGGCTGGACGAGCCGGTGACGCGTTACCTGCCGGAGTTCCGGCTCGCCGATCCGCGCGCCGCCCGGATCACCGTCCGGATGCTCCTCGACCAGACGTCCGGGATGGCCGACTCGGCGTTCCCCGACCTCCGGCTCGCCCAGCCGCACACCCTCGCGGAAGCGGTCGAGCGCCTGCGTGACGCGCCGCTGGCGAGCGAGCCCGGCGCTGAGTTCCACTATCACAACCCGAACTACGAGGTCGCCGCCCGGATCGTCGAGGTCGTCGCCGGGCAGCCGTTCGCCGGCTACCTGAGGACCCGGCTGTTCGCGCCGCTCGGGATGACGTCGAGCACCACCGTGGACACCCCGCCCGCCGGGACCGCCGGGTACGTCCGGGCGTTCGGGTTCGAGGTCCCGGTGTCCGAACCGGACTGGTTCACCGGCGGCAGCCACGGCGTCCTGAGCACCGCCGGCGACCTGGCCCGGTGGCTGCTCGCACAGCGTGACGGCGGCGGTGTGCTGTCCCCGGCGTCGGTCCGGGCGGCGCACACCCCGGCGCCCGGGCGCGACTACGCGCTGGGCTGGAGCGTCCGCGACGGCCGCGCGTCGCACACGGGCGAGTGGTTCAGCCACACCGCCGCGCAGATCCTGCTCCCGGACGGGTACGGCATCGCGGTGACGACGACCATGGGGATGGCGCTCGACAACGAGGCCGAGGTGCTGGCCCGGGGCCTCGCCGACCTGGTCGAGGGCGGTGCGCCGGAGCCCGCGCTGCCCGCCGGGGTGATCGCGGACCGGGTGCTCGCGGGCTTGGTGTTGCTCGCGGTGGGACTCGCCGTCCTCGGCGTCCGGCGGGCCGGCCGCAAGCCACGCTGGTGGCGGGTCGTGCCGCCGGTGCTGCCGCTCGTCCCGCTCGTGTTCCTGCCGCAGCTGCTCGGGGTGGTGTTCGCCGGCCGGCGGGGTACCTACAGCCAGGTGCTCTACGTCTGGCCGGGGCTCGTGGCCGCGCTCGGCGTGGTCGCGCTGGCGGGCCTGACCGTGACGGCGGCGCGGGTCCGGGTGCTCGCGAGTGGCACGCGGCGCCGTAACCAGGAAGAATCGTGCGAAACGAGGGGAGACGCCCAGTGGGCATCGGCAAACAGGCGAAGCGGATCCTGATCACCGTGGCGGGCGCGGTCCTGCTGCTGGTCGGGGTGGCGCTGCTCGTGCTGCCCGGCCCCGGGCTGCTGCTGGTGCTCGCCGGGCTGCTGCTGCTCGCCTCGGAGTTCCCGGCGCTCGAGAAGTACGTCGACCCGGTGCGCGACCGGGCGATGAAGGCGGCCGAGGACAGCGTCTCGTCCCCGCTGCGGATCGCGGGCTCGGTGCTGGCCGGGCTGGCGCTGCTGGCCGCGGGGATCGTCTGGGGCACGGTGAAGTCCCTGCCGTTCGCGGGCTGGAGCACCGGGTCGAGCCTGATCCTGTCGTCGGTGATCCTCTTCGCGCTGCTGATCTGGAGCTATCGCCGGGTCAAGTCGCGCCGGGCGGAGCCCGCGGCCCCCAAGAACTGACGGGTAACTGTGCCGGTCTTTACCAATCCGACCACAGTCACGGCCGAATGGCCCTCGTGGCAACGGTTGCCTGCCGCTCGAGGGGCGGCCTGCTTTTGGCCGGATTGGTAATCTCGGCGCCATGAGCGCCGGATTCCAGCGCGCCCGCCGTCCCGAGCAGGTCGAGGCGCGGCGCACCGCGATCCTCGCCGCCGCGCGGGAGCTGCTCGCGGAGCGGCCGGTCGCCGAGATCAGCCTGCGTGAGCTGGCGTGCCACGTCGGGCTCGCGAAGTCCAACGTGCTCCGCTACTTCGACAGCCGCGAGGCGGTCTTCCTCGAGGTCCTCGACGGCGAGTGGACGGACTGGCTCGACCACCTCGACGGCGCTTTCGGCGAGCCGGTGGACCACGAGCGGGTCGCGGCCGCCATCGCCGGGACACTCGCCGGGCGAAGGCTGCTGTGCGAACTGGTCAGCTCGATGGCCCCGGTGCTGGAGCGCAACATCTCGCTGGAGTTCGCCCGCGACTTCAAGCGCCGGGCGGCGGCGAACACCGGGCGGCTCGCCACGCTGGTCCGCAAGCAGGTGCCGGAGCTGTCGGACGACGCCGCCGCGCACTTCGCGCTCGCGGTCGTGGTGCTGGTGTCCGGGGCCTGGCCGCTGGCCAACCCCACCGACGTGGTGGCGGCGGCCGCCGCCGAGCTGGGCGGCGTGCCGTCGTTCGCGGACGGGCTGACCGAAGGGCTCACGAACCTGCTGGCCGGGCTCGTCGCGCGGCGGCGGTGACGATGTCGGTGTTCTCGAGAACGGCCTTCTCGTAGCCGTTCTCGGCGACCTCCAGCATCGCCAGGCCGATCTCCTGGTTGGTCGTGACGAAGCCGGGGAACAGCCGCCGCAGCACCGGGTACAGCGGCATCGCCACGCGGTAGAGCGTGCGGTACAGCGTGGTCTTCGACGTGATCCCGTGCATCGGCTGGATGTAGCCGGGCCGGAAGGCGAACGCCTTGAGCGGCAGCTTCGCCAGCGCGTTCTCCGTGGCGCCCTTGACCCGCGCCCAGCGGACGCGGCCGCGTTCGCTGCTGTCGGCGCCCTGGCCCGAGACGTACCCGAACGTGGTGTCCGCCGGCAGCTTTCCGGCCACCGAAAGGGTGAGCTGGTAGGTGATCCGCTCGTACTCCTCCGGTTTCATGCCCACCGAAGACACCCCGAGGCAGAAGAAGCACACGTCGTACCCGGTGATCGGCTCGAGCGCGAAGAGGTCCTTCTCGACGACCTCGGTGAGCTTCGGGTCGGTGACCCCGAGCGGCGTCCGGCCGACCGCGAGCACCGCTTCGACCCGCTCGTCGAGCAGGCATTCCCGGAGCACGCCTTGCCCGACCATGCCGGTCGCGCCGAAGAGAACGACTCTCATGCGCCGGTCATCGGCAGCAGGCCGCGGTCGCTGAAGACCTTCTTGGCCACGGCGGTCGCGTTCAGCGCCCGCGGGAACCCGCAGTAGGCCGCCGACTGCAGCAGCGCCTCCACGATCTCCGCCGGGGTCAGCCCCGCGTTCAGCGACGCGTTGACGTGCACCTCCAGCTGCGGCTCGCACCCGCCGAGGGCGGTCAGCATGCCGAGCGTGACGAGCTGCCGGTCCCGCGGCACCAGCTGCGGCCGCGTGTAGATCTCGCCGAAGCCCCACGAGACGAGGCTGTCTGCCAGCTTCGGCGAAATGTCTTCGAGGCTGTCGAGCACCCGCTGCGCGACCTCCTCGCCGTTGAGGTCCACCAGGGCTTCGCGGCCGCGTGCGAAACGATCATCGGTCATGGCTTCGACGGTAGCCCCTGGAGCACGCTCCAGGTCAAAAACAGGGCCGCACCGGGAGGCTCCCGGTGCGGCCCCGGCCGAACGGATGTCAGATCGCCAGCGTGGTGCCCCGGGCCGACAAGCCGGTGTTCACGTAGACGGAGAAGCTGGTTCCGGTCTCCTCCGTGCGGGTGCCCGCCGTGTTCGTGCTCCAGAACCGCAGCTGCACGTACGACCCGTTCGGCTGGTCGGCCGGCACGTCGAAGCCGACCGTCGCCGAACCGTCGGGCCCGGGCGCCACCGTCGTCTCCGGGCCGGAGCCCAGGGCGTACCCATAGGAGGCGAGGTTCGCCTGCACCGGCGTCAGGGTGCACTGGATGTGCTGCCCGGGCGACACGGACCAGCCGGGTACGTCACACGAGAACCGCGGCGCCGAGTAGTTGACGTAGAACGTGTAGCCACCCTGCTCGGACACCGAGCCGTTGGCGAACTTCGTGGTCACCCGGACGCCGTTGATGTAGGGCACCGTCGGCGCGAAGACGACGCTCGCGGTGCCGTCCGGCCCCGCGGCCACCGTCCCCGAGGGACCGTTGTCGAAGGCGTAGGTGTAGCTGACCGCGCCCGGCACGGGCGAGGAGAACACGAACGTGCCCGGGCTGCCGACCGCGCCGGTCATGTCGCCGCCCTCCGGGTACTCCGCGCTCGTCACCTTCGGCTTGTTCGAAGCGACCGAGACGTTCACGCCACCCCAGCCGGAGTTCTGGCCCGAAGCGGTGGTGGTGTAGCCGTAGAGCGAGCCCGAGAACGACGTCGCCGGCGTGACCGTGACGGTCGCGGTGCCGTCCGCGTCGAGCGGCACGGTGACCCACTCGCCGTCGTTCCAGTGGTAGGTGAACGAAACGGACCCGGGCAGCACGGCGTGCGCCCGGAACTGCGCGGGCAGGCCCTGGGTCGGGTTCGCGGTCAGCGACTCGACCTCCGGCTCGCCCGGCTCGACGAAGAACGCTTCGGTGCTCTCCGACGTCAGGTAGCCGGTGGCGAGCTTGGCCTGCACGGACAACTGGACGTAGGTGAGCTGCGGATCGGTCGGGGTGACCGGCACGGTCGCCGTCCCGTCGGGGCCGGCGGCCACCTCGTCCTCCGCCTGGTCGCCCACGTGGTAGACGTACGCCGTGACCGGGGTGCCGCCGACGGGCGTGAACGTGCACGTCCGCGTCACGCCGACGAAGTCGTCGAACGGCGCGCAGGTGACCCCGGGCTCGTTGGAAGCCACCCAGAACCGGTAGCCGGCCGAAGGCGACTGGTTGCCCGCCGCGTCGACCGACACCGCGCCGATGCCCACCGGCCCGCTGCTGCGGGGCGCGTACCGGACGGTCGCCTTGCCGCCCTTGCGGTCGGCGGCGACGTACCCGCCGTCCCACTGGAAGCCGACGACGTCCTTGTCCCCCTTGGCGTCGAACACGAACGTGCCCGGCACGCCGGTGCCGCCGGTGCCCGGGTACTCGTAGACGTAGTCGGGCGAGGTGATCACCGGGGCCGCCGCGGGCGGGGTGAAGTCCGTGGTGAACTTGCAGGTGCCGCTCCACGGTCCCCAGACGCCCTGGTAGTCCTTGCCCCGCGCCTGCCAGACGTAGGTGACGCCTTCGGTGAGGAACGAGTCCGCGTCGGTCCAGATCTCGCCGTTGAAGCCGGCGCCCATGGTGCCGACCGTCTTGCGCTGGTCCGGCGCGTCGGCGGGCCAGAACGCGAACTCCCCGTCGGTGATCGAGTCGTCCCCGTCGGGCACGGTGGCGCTCAGGTGCGCCTGGCGCGAGACCACGAGGGGCTTCGCCGTGCACGCCTGGTAGTTGACGGTGAGCCCGGACGGCTTGCCCGGCACCTTGTCGAAGGTGAGCCCGAGCACCGCCTTCGGGTCGTACTCCCGGCCGAGCGCCAGGTCGTTCTGCTGGTTGTCGGGCAGCCGCAGGACGAACGTCGCCGTGGTGCGGCCGGCGTCGAGCGCGGCCTGGATCGCCGCGGTGACCGTCCACGTCACCTTCGGCGACGGGCACGAGGAGTCGATGTACGGGCCGGTGGCCTTGACGAGCTCCGCCGGCTGGGTGTTCCAGGTCGGCTTCTTCGCCGGGTCGGTCAGCCAGACCTCGGTCGACCGCGGGTGGGAGCAGTCGGTGACGGCGGTTTCGCCGATGCTCACGTACGCGCGCTCGAGCGGGTTGCCCTTCAGCGCGGAGATGTCGAAGGTGAAGTAGGACTTGGACACGTGGTTGGTGCCGCCGGCGTAGACGTGCGCGCCGACCGGCGCGTTCCCGCGCGGGTTGACGAAACTCGCCTTCGGCGCCGCCGAGTCGACGTAGGCCCACGACGAGGCCGCGGTCTCGGTGACCGTCTGCGCCGAGGCCGGGCTCGCGGTGAGCACCGCGGCGCCGGCCGCGACCAGCGCCGTGACGAGTGTGAGGACGCCCGCTCTGGCGGGCAGGAACGATCTTCGAGAGCCCAAAAGGCTCACCCCCTGTGCGTGTGCACCCGGTGGCCGCGGACTACGGCCATACCGCTATCGCACACGCACAGGGGGTGTTACCGGTTGCCTTTACTTCCCGCTGGAGTACAACGCGCTGACGTCCGCATCGGACAGCGCCCGGTCGTAGACGTGGACCTGGTCGACCGCGCCGTTGAGGTAGTCGACCGGGTTGCCGCCGTACTTGCCGCGCCCGATCACGGTGTGGCCGGTGGACGGGTCACCGAGGCAGACGCTCTTCGTGGCGGCGAGCTGACCGTCCACATAGAGCTTGAGCGTGCCCGCGGCCGCGTCGCGGACGCCGACCACGTGGTACCAGCGGTTCGGTTCCGGAGCCGTGGGCGCCAGCGCCCGCGTGCCCACGAAGCTCATCGCGAGCCGGTGGTCCGCGCCCGAGTACTGCAGGAAGAAGGCGCTGGTGCTGTCGCCGTCCTGGCTGACGATCGTCTGGAAGCCGTCGCCCACGGCGGTGAACTTGACCCACGCCGCCGCGCTGTAGCTGCCTTCGGTGTTCACCAGGGTCGCGTTCGTGTCGGCGAACTGGCCGGAACCGTTGACCGCCAAGGCCGAACCGCTCTTGCCCTCGGTCCAGGACGCGCCGCCGACGAGCGTGGCGTCGTGGTCGCCGACCGAGTCCGCGGCCGTCGTGCCGGTGTTCTCGTCGAACCCGTACGCCGCGATGCCGTCGATCCCCGGCGTTCCCGCGGGCACCGAAGGCCCGGCCACCGGCTTGCCCGTGGCGCCCTTGATGACCGCCTCGTTGGCCGCGCGGACCGCCGCGAAGTCCATCTTCTTCACCTGCCGGTCGTAGGTGAAGAAGCCGTTGACCTCCTTCTCGACGTCGGTGGTCTGCGTGTAGACACCCGCCGAGACACCACACCGCTGGGCGACCAGCAGCAGGCGCTGCTGGAGCTCGCCGTAGCGCCGGGTCAGTGTCGCGCTGTCGGGCTCCATCTCGTAGGCGAAGCTGCCCGCCGGGTCGAACTCGTGCCCGGCGACCTTCAGGCCGAGGCCGCCGTACTCGCCGTCGACGGCCGCGCGGGTTCCGGTTTGCACCGGCGTTCCGGGCCCGGTGTAGGTGTGGTCGTCGTAGATGTCACCTTTGCCGCTGTCCGGTTCGGACCGGCAGCAGTTGACGCCGGACTCGGCGTTCACCAGCCGTGACGGGTCCCACGACTTGACCTCGTCGGCGATCCGGCCGACCTCGTAGTCGCCCCAGCCTTCGTTGAACGGCACCCACGTGACGATCGACGGGAAGCTGCGGTGCTGGTCGATCATCCGGTGCATCTCGGACTCGTAGTTGACGCGCGAGGCCGCGGACGGCTCGATGTCGTCCTTCATCGCCGGCATGTCCTGCCAGACCATCAGGCCCAGCTTGTCGGCGTAGTAGTACCAGCGGTCCGGCTCGACCTTGATGTGCTTGCGCACCATGTTGAAGCCGAGCGCCTTCTCCTGCTGCAGGTCGAACTTCAGCGCCGCGTCGGTCGGCGCGGTGTAGATGCCGTCCGGCCAGAAACCCTGGTCGAGCGGGCCGACCTGCATGACGAACTTGCCGTTGAGCAGCATCCGCTGCTTGCCGTCGGCGGTCTTGCCGACGCTGATCGACCGGAGGCCGAAGTACGAGCCGACTTCGTCCCCTGTGGACAGACGCACGCGCAGGTCGTAGAGGAACGGGTCGTCCGGCGACCACAGGTGCGGCCGGTCCACCTTGAGCTTCAACGGCTTGTTCGCGTCGCCGGACACGCGCCCGACCGGGCGGCCGTGGTCGTAGGCGACGGCCTCGACGCGCTGCTTGACCGGCCCGCCGACCACGGCGTTCACCGTGACCGAGCCGCTCGCGACGTCCGGCGTCACGTCGAGGCGGTCGATGTGCGCGGACGCCACCGGCTCCATCCAGACGGTCTGCCAGATGCCGGAGGACGGCGTGTAGAAGATGCCGTCACCGGGCTGGCGCTGCTTGCCGATCGGCTGCCCGCCCTGGTCGTTCGGGTCGGCGACGCCGACGACGATCTCCTGCGTCTTCTTGGTGGTCAGCGCGTCGGTGACGTCGACGGACCACGCGTCGTACCCGCCGGTGTGGCGGCCGACGGTCTTGCCGTTGACGATCACCGTGGCGTCGTAGTCGACGGCCTGGAAGTGCAGCTGCAGCCGCTGTCCCTTGCCGATCTGCCAGTTCTTCGGCACCTCGAACGTGCGGCGGTACCACATGTTCGTCTCGTGCCGCATGATCCCGGACAGCGCGGACTCGACCGGGTACGGCACGAGGATCCGCTCGCCGAGCGTCTTCCCGACCGGCGCGGCCTCACCCGGGGTCGCCTTGGCGAACTCCCAGACGCCGTTGAGGTTCTGCCAGTTGTCGCGGGTCAGCTGCGGCCGCGGGTAGTCGGGGAGGGCGTTGGACGGCGAGACGTCCTTCGTCCACGGTGTCGACAGCGGCGGGGTCAGCCGCTGCCATTGCGGTGACGACGCGGCGTGTGCCGCTGGGACCGTGAGTCCCGTGACGGCGAGTGCCAGGGCGACAGCCCAGCGGGCAGGGCGGAACATCGTTGAACCTCCTGGTAGGGGACAGGGTTCAGCGGGTTCGGGAGCGCGCCAAGAGGCGCTGGATCACCACGACGACGAGCAGGAAGGCCCCGCTCACCACCGTCTGGTAGTTGGAGTCGAGGGTGCCGATCTGGTTGATGACGTTCTGGATGAGCGTGCGCAGCAGCACGCCGACGAGCGTGCCGATGATCGTGCCGGCGCCGCCGGTGAGCAGCGTGCCGCCGATGACGACGACCGAGATCGCGTCCAGCTCGGTGCCGACGCCGATCACGGTGACGCCGGACTGCAGGTACGCGGCGGTGAGGACGCCGGCGAACCCGGCGAGCGCGCCGCTGAGGGTGTAGAGGCTGATCTTGGTGCGGGCCACCGGAAGGCCCATCAGCATCGCGGAGTTCTCGGCGCCGCCGATGGCGAACACGGACTGCCCGAACTGCGTGCGGCGCAGCAGCAGCCCGCCGAGCGCGAACAGCACGAGCGTGATGTACACCGGCACGCCGATGCCGAAGATCGTGCCCTGGCCGAGCCAGAGGAACGCCGAGCCGGGCTCGACCTTGTACGTCGTCGAGCCTTCGGACGTCAGGGCGAGCAACAGTCCCCGGGCGAACAGCAGCGTCGCCAGCGTGACGATGAACGGCGCCATCCCGGTGCGGGCGATGAGCAGGCCGTTGATCAGCCCGATCAACGAACACACCACCAGTGGCAGCAGGATCGCGACGACGAAGCCGTACTGCGCGCCGTACGCGGCGAGGACCCCGCCGAGCGCGTAGTTCGAGCCGACTGAGAGGTCGATGCCGCCGGAGATGATCACGAACGTCATGCCGAGCGCGATCACCGCGAGGAACGAGCCCTGCAGCACCAGGTTGCGGAGGTTGTCCGGGGAACCGAAGTGCGGGAACGCGAACCACGAAGCGAAGATGCCGAGCACGAGGACGACGGCCGCGCCCTGGCGCTGCAGAACCCCGGCGAAGGCCGCGTTGCGGGCCTGGGTCTGGGTCGCTGTCATCTGTTGCTCCGCTCGCGTGCGACGTAGACCGCGACGACGATGATGGCCGCCTGGACCATCTGCGCGGTGGAGTCCGGCAGGTTGTGCTTGATCAGGGTGGCTTGGACGAGCTGCATGAGCAGCGCGCCGAACACGGTGCCGAGCACGCGGACCCGGCCGCCGGTCAGCGGGGTGCCGCCGACGACGACCGCGGTGATCGCGGACAGCTCCATGAGCAGGCCGGCGTCGCTCGGGTCGCTGGCGGCCAGCCGCGACGTCGCCAGCACGCCGGCCACCGCGGCCAGCGCCCCGGAGATGACGTAGACGCTGATGAGCACCCGCTTCACCGGCAGGCCGGCCAGGCTGCTGGCGGCGCGGTTGCCGCCGACCGCGACCAGGTGCCTGCCGAACGTCGTGCGCTGCACGACCAGCCCGGCCAGCACCGCGAGCACCCCCGCGACGATGACCATGATCGGCACGCCGAGGAAGTCCCCGGTGCCCAGCTCCAGGAAGTCCTGGTTGTGCAGCTGGACGAGCTGGCCGTGGGCGATCACGAGCGCGAGCCCACGGCCGCCGACGAGCAACGCCAGTGTCGCGATGATCGGCTGGATCCCCAGGTACGCCACCAGGTAGCCGCTGAACAGGCCGGACACGATCCCGGCGATGGTCGCGACGACGACCGCCATCAGCGGCCCGGCGCCGAGGTAGAGCGGGATGAGCGCGGCGGCGATCGCCATCACCGAACCGACCGACAGGTCGATGCCCTCGGTGCCGATCACCAGCGCCATGCCGAGCGCGACGATGCAGACCGGCGCCGCCTGCACCAGCTGGGTGCGGAAGTTGGCCGCGGACAGGAAGTTCTCGGTGAACAGGACGTTGAACAGCAGCAGCACGACAACGGCCAGGTAGACGCCGTAGTTCTGCAGCCACGCGGTGACTTTCGCGCGGTCGGGGGATCGGGTCAGGGTGGCGCTAGACATCGTTGTCACCCTCGGTGGTCTCAGCGGCTATCGCGGTCAGGACGTTCTCCTCGGTGATGCCCTCGCCGGTCAGCTCCCCGACGACCGAGCCGTCGCGCAGCACGACCACGCGGTCGGAGCCGTCGATCAGCTCTTCCAGCTCGGACGAGATGAGCAGCACGCCGAGGCCTTCCTGCGCGAGCTCGTCGATCAGTGCCTGCACTTCGGCCTTCGCGCCGACGTCGATGCCGCGCGTGGGCTCGTCGAGCAGCAGGATCTTCGGGCCGGTGGCGAGCCAGCGGGCGAGCAGCACCTTCTGCTGGTTGCCACCGGACAGCTCGGACACCTTCTGCTCCGGGCTCGACGCCTTGATCCGCAGGCGGTCCATGAAGATCTTCACGACCTTGTCCTGCTTGGCCTTGCTGACCAGGCCGAACGGCGAGAGCGTCGGCAGCGCGGCGAGCACGATGTTCTCGCGGACCGACAGGTTCGGGATGATCCCGTCGGTCTTGCGGTCCTCGGCCAGCAGCGCGATCCCGGCCCGCATGGCGGCCTTGATCTTGCCCTTCTTGAGCGGTTTCCCGGCCAGCAGCACGGATCCGCCGTCGAGCGGGAACGCGCCGACGATGGCCCGCGCCGTCTCGCTGCGGCCGGAGCCGAGCAGGCCGGCGAGGCCGACGACCTCGCCGGGCCGGATGCTCACCGACACATCGTGCAGCCGCCGCATGCCGCTCAGGTTCTCGGCCTTGAGCAGCGGCTCGCGTTCGACGTCGTGTTCCTCGCCGAACGCCGTGACACCTTCCTCGCGGATCTGCTTGATCTCCCGGCCGAGCATCTTGGACACGAGCTCGATGCGCGGCAGGTCCTTCAACGGTCCACTGTGGACGACCCGGCCGTCGCGCAGCACGGTGACGCTCTGGCAGACCCGGTACAGCTCGTCCATGCGGTGGCTGACGTAGATGATCGCGATGCCCTCGCCGTGCAGGCGGTTCAGCACTTCGAACAGCGTCTCGACCTCGCGCGGCTCGAGCGACGACGTCGGTTCGTCCATGATGACGACCTTGGCGTCGGTCGAGACCGCCCGGGCGAGCGCGACCATCTGCTGCGCGCCCACCGCCAGCGTGTGCAGCGGGCGCTTGACGTCGTCGTGGATGCCGTAGCCCTTGAGCAGCTCGCGGGCGTCGGCGTGCATCTTGGACCAGTCGACGAGCCCCGCCCTGGTCCGCGGCTCGCGGCCGAGGAAGACGTTGCCGGCGATGCTCATCAGCGGGACGAGGTTGACCTCCTGGTAGATCGTGGAGATCCCGGCCCGCTGCGCGTCGATCGGCTGCCTGAACGTGACGGGCGCGCCGAGGTGGCGCACCTCGCCCTCGTCCGGCTGGTAGACGCCGGTGAGCACCTTGATCAGGGTGGACTTCCCGGCGCCGTTCTCACCGACGAGCGCGTGGACTTCACCGGGTCGCAGCGCGAAGCTGACGTCGTCGAGCGCGAGGGTGCCGGGGAACCGCTTGGTCACCCCGGTCACCTCGAGCACCGGTGCGGTCGTCATGGCGACGTCCTCTTCGGTGGCTGCCGTCATCAGTACGCGTTCCCGACCTTCTGCGCCGCGTTGGTTTCGTCGTACTGGTCGTCGGTGATCACGATGCTCGCCGGGATGGCCTCGCCGCTCTCGAACTTCTGCAGCGTCTGGAAGGCCAGCGGGCCGAAGCGCGGGTTGGACTCGATCACGGCGTTGTAGCTGCCGTCGGCGATGAGCTGCACGGCGTTGCGGGTGCCGTCGACCGAGACGATCTTGACGTCCTTGCCCGGCGCCTTTCCGGCGGTCTTGAGCGCGTTGACCGCGCCGACGCCCATTTCGTCGTTCTCGGCGTAGACGGCGGTGATGTCCGGGTGGCTCTGGATGAGCTGCTCCATCACGGACTGGCCCTTGGAGCGGTCGAACTCACCGGTCTGCTCGACGACCACGGACAGGCCGGGTGTCTTCGCGAGCTCGTCCTTGAAGCCCTGGGTGCGGTCGGTGGTCACGTTGTTGCCCGAGGAGCCGAGCAGGATGGCGACCTTGCCGTTGCCGCCCGTGGCCTTCGCCATGGCCTGCGCGGCGCGCTTGCCCTGCTCGACGAAGTTCGAGCCGATGAAGGTCAGGTAGTCGGTGCAGGCCTGCGACGTCACCTTGCGGTCGATGGTGACGACCGGGACCTTCTTGGCCTTCGCCGCGTCGAGCGCGGGCTGGAGGCCGTCGGAGTTCAGCGGCGCGACGACGAGCAGCTGGGCGCCGCGGTCGAGCATCGACTTGATGTCGCTGATCTGCTTGTTCAGGTCGCTCTGGGCGTTGGTGACGAGCAGCTTGTCACTCGCGATGCCGAGCTTGGCGGCTTCGTCCTTGATGGACTGCGTCTCGGCGATCCGGAAGGGGTTGGCTTCCTTTTCGGACTGGGAGAAACCGACCACCGCGGTCTTGAGGTCGACCTTGGGGTAACCGGTCTTGTCGATGGTGCAGCCGTCGGCGCTGGGGGCGACGGACTGCGCGGACGCGGCCGGCCCGCTCCCGTTCGAGGGGGCGGCGGGCGTCTCCTCGCGGGAGGTGCAGGAGGTGAGGGTGAGCGCGGCGGCGGCCGCGGTGACCAGGACCAGGCGGGGACGGGTGGACAGCGGCACGGTGACTCCTCGGGCAGCGACGGTGGGGCCCGCTCACCGGGGTGATCGGAGTCACCGCGGGAGCCTTGAGGTACTTTTTACATCGTTGGAACAACGTTGTAAACCGGCAAAATGTCGCTATGCTTCGGCTCACCATCTGAGAAGGAGCCGCCCGTGACCGTGACGCTCAAAGACGTCGCCACGCTCGCCGGAGTGTCGGTGAAGACGGTGTCGAACGTGGTCAACGGCTATGCCTTCGTGAAGCCGGAAAACCGGCGGCGCGTCGAGGAAGCCCTGGCGGCGACCGGGTACCGGCCCAACGTCGGCGCGCGCAACCTGCGCCGCGGCCGCACGGGGTTCCTGGCGCTGATGGTGCCGGAGCTGTCGATCCCGTACTTCGGCGAGCTGGCGGGGCTGGTCATCACGGCGGCGCAGCAGCGCGGCTGGAGCGTCCTGATCGAACAGACGCAGGGTACGCGCCAGCGCGAGCGGGCGACGCTGTCGTCACTCGGCCCGCACCTGGTCGACGGGGCATTGGTGCACCCGGAAGCCCTGGAGGCGGCGGACTTCCCGTCCCCGGGCGAGATCCCGCTGGTGATGCTGGGCGAGCACGCGGTCGACGTCCCGATCGACCACGTGGCGATCGACAACGTCCTGGCGGCGCACACGGCGGTGTCCCATCTGACGTCGCTGGGCTGCCGCCGGATCGCGGCGATCGGCCGCAACCCGGCCCGCGGGACGTCTTCCCAGCGTCTGGCGGGGTACCGGTCGGCGTTGTCCGAGGCTGGACTGTCCTATTCGGACGAGCTGGTGGCGCCGGCGGAGAAGTGGCACCGCTCGGTGGGCGCGGCGGCGATGCGGTCGCTGCTGGCGTTGGACTCGCCACCGGACGCGGTGTTCTGCTTCAACGACCTCCTGGCGATCGGCGCGCTGCGAGCGGTGGCGGAGCTGGGCCTGCGGGTCCCGGAGGACGTGGCGATCGTGGGCTTCGACAACAACGAAGAGAGCGCGTTCTCCCTCCCGGCGCTGACCACGATCGCCCCGGACAAGACGGCATTGGCGGAGGCGGCGATCGACCTGGTGCACCGGCGGATCACGGGGGACAAGACCCTGCCGGCGCAGGACATCCAGACTCCGTTCGCCTTGGAGATCCGGGAGAGCACCAAGGGCCGCTGAGCGTCAGCAGCCGTACCCAGCCAGACGACACGCGTACCTGCGCGGACGACACGGCGGAGGACCGCAGCCGGATCGAGTCGTCCGTCCAGGTACGCGTGTCGTCCACTGGGGTACGCGTGTCGTCCGGCTGGGCACGCGTCAGCGGGAGGGCCAATGCCAGGAAGGGCGGTCCAGCCGTCCCTGGCCGACCAGCTTCGTCTCCCCGGCCTCCTTCTCCAGCTCCAGCTCCCCGACCTCCGCGACTTCCGACAGAGCCCGCGTCAGCAGGGAAGCGTGGGAAACCACGACCACCTGGGTCTCCTTCGCCGCGGTAGCGATCAAAACCGCCAACGCCGGCAGCAGGTCCGGGTGCAGCGACGTCTCCGGCTCGTTCAGCACCAGCAGCTCCGGCGGCCGCGGAGTCAGCAAAGCCGCCACCCACAGCAGGAACCGCAACGTCCCATCCGACAGCTCCGCCGCGGAAAGCGGACGCAGCAACCCGTGCTGGTGAAAACGGAGCGACAACAGACCGTCCGAAGAGACGACCTCCACCCGTGACCCCGGGAAAGCCGCATCCACCAGTGAAGCCAGGTCGGAAGCGCGGCCGATCTCCATGATCGTCTGCAACGCTGCCGCCAGGTCGGCGCCGTCCTGGGACAGGACGACCGTGCGGGTTCCCACCACCGACCGGCGGGCCGGGGCCGGCGCATCCGTGCGGAAGTGGTCGTAGAAGCGCCACGACCGGATCCGCTCCCGCAGCACCAGCAGCTCCGGGCACGCCCGCGGGTCCGAAAACTCACTCAGCATGCTGTCCGTCAGCCGGATCGGGTACGTCTCGGCGCCCCAGCCGCCTGACGCCACGCGCGTGCGGACCGAAGGGCCTGCCCGGTCCGCCAACAGCGAAGCCGGCCGGAGGACCGGGCCCGCCCATACCGCCTCGCGCTTGAACTCCGGGTCGAGGTTGAACATCGTGTCGCCCGGCACCGGGAGCCCCAGGTCGAGGGCGTAGCCGAACTCGTCACCCGCGAAGCCGAGCCGGAGGCCGACCGCCTTCGTGCGCACCGTGCCCTGGACCCGCGTGCCTGGGCGGGCGCCGTTCTCCGGGCCCGCCCACAGCGTTGACGGCAGGCCGCCTTCGCGCGCCAGGGCCGCCACCGCGCCGTTGCGGGACGCGTCCGCCAGCAGCCGCAGCGCCCGGTACAGGCTCGACTTGCCGCTGCCGTTCGGCCCGGTGACGACGGTCAGCGCGGACAGCGGCAGCACCAGGTCGCGCAGTGAGCGGTAGTTCCCGACGGCCAGCGTGGTCAGCATGCCCCGAACGTAGCCGCCGCGGATTCGTCCGATCTTTGTCCGGGTGAGGCGTTGACACGAGCCGAGCGCGTGGTCAGAATTCCGTGTCATCGATCCTATAGGATCTATGGTTCGCCGACCTCGAAGGAGTGGTCATGGCAGTACGCGGCAGACGGGCCTTGGGGGCCCTCGCCGGCCTGATGGTGGTCGGAGGCCTGTTCACGGCCCCCGCGGCCGAAGCCCAGCCGGAGGCCCCGGAACCGGTGGCCCAGAAACCGGTCGCCCAGAAGCCCTACCTGGGCTGGAGCAGCTGGAGCCTCGAGTCGACGAACTACCCCGGCGTCAACCCGACCGGCCCGGCCAGCTGGCTCACCGAAAAGCACGTGCTCCAGCAGGCCGACGTCCTCGCCGCGAAGTTCAAGCAGCACGGCTACACCTACGTCAACATCGACGCGGGCTGGTCGAACGGCTACGACCAGAACGCCCGCCCGGTGGTCAACCCGACGACCTTCCCGGACGGCATGAAGTACGTCGCCGACTACGTCCACAAGAAGGGCCTGAAGCTCGGCTCCTACCTGGCCGTCGGCCTCGACCTCAACGCCTACAACGGCGGCAGCTCGCCGATCGCGGGCACCACGAACTGCCACACGCGCGACCTCGTCTACCCCGACCTGCGCAAGACCAACGGCTGGGACTCCGCCTACAAGATCGACTTCACGAACCCGTGCGCCCAGTCCTACGTGGACTCGGTGGCGCAGCTGCTGGCCGCCTGGGGTGTCGACTTCCTCAAGCTCGACGGCGTCGGCCCCGGCTCCTTCAAGGGCGGCGAGAACTACACCAACACCACCGACGTCGAGGCCTGGCACAAGGCGATCGCCAAGACCGGCCGCCCGATGGAGTTCGTCGTCTCGTGGGCGCTCAGCCACCGCCAGGCCGACGTCTGGAAGGCGAACACCAACGGCTGGCGCGTCGACACCGACGTCGAGTGTTACTGCGACACGCTCGTGACCTGGAACAACTCGGTCAAGCAGCGCTGGAACGACGTGGTGCAGTGGATCCCGGACGCCGGTCCCGGTCACTGGAACAACCTCGACTCCCTCGACGTCGGCAGCGGCAAGATGGACGGCATCACCCAGGCCGAGCGCCAGAGCTACATGACGCTCTGGGCGATCGAAGCCGCGCCGCTCTACATCGGTGACGACCTCACGCAGCTCGACGACTACGGCGTCAAGCTCCTCACCAACGACGAGGTCATCGCGGTCAACCAGGCCGGGATCCCGGCCAAGCCGGTGAGCCAGACGACCGACCAGCAGGTCTGGTACAACCGCAACGCCGACGGCAGCTACACGGTCGCGCTGTTCAACCTCGCCGCGACGCCCGCCCGCGTCACCGCGGACCTCGCGCAGCTCGGCATCACCGGGCCCGTCGAGGTCCGCGACCTCTGGGCGCACAAGGAGGTCGGCACCACCTCCGCCGACCTGCCGGTGCACGGCTCCCGCCTGTTCAAGGTCACCCCGCGTGACCGCGACGCCCTCGCGGCCCCGGCGGTCGTGCACGGCACCGCGGCCACCGGCACCAGCGTTTCGCTCGCCTGGGACGCCTCTAAGGGCGCGCAGAGCTACGACGTCTTCGCCGGCAACAAGAAGGTCGCCACGACCACCGGCACCACCGCCACGGTCGCCGGCCTCAAGCCGTCGACGAACAACGAGTTCACGGTCGTCGCGAACCAGCGTTACGGCAGGCCGTCCGCGCCCAGCAAGAAGATCGGCGTGACGACCACCGCGGCCGACGGCCCGAAGGCGTACGAAGCGGAGAACGGCACCCCGCAGGGCGGCGCCACCGTCTACGACTGTGCCTGCAGCAATGGCAAGAAGGTCGGCTACCTCGGCGGCAGCGGGTACGTCGTGCTGCCGACGGTCACCGTCCCGAAGGCGGGCACCTACCTGCTGCAGCTGTCCTATGTGGACGGCGACTCCAGCCGCACCGGCATCGTCACGGTCAACGGGACGTCGTTCCCGCTGCCGGTCGCCGGGAGCAACGACGACGACTGGAACACCCCGCAGGCGACCACCGTCCCGGTGTACCTGCAGGCCGGGGCCAACACGGTCCAGATCGGCAACCAGGCCGGCTACGTCTACGACGTCGACAAGATCACCGTCTGAGAAGGAGGCTGCCGTGGTGGTGACCACGCAACGACCGACCCTGCGGGCCGCCACCACGGCGCCGCCGCCGAAGAACCGCCGCTCCGCCGCCCACCGGAACGACGCGCCCATCGCGTGGCTGCTCATCGCGCCCGCGCTCGCCGGGTTCGCGGTGTTCTTCGCCTACCCGACCCTGCGCGGGCTCTACCTCAGCTTCACCGAGTTCCACGTCCTCACCGCGCCGCGCTGGATCGGCCTGGGCAACTTCCAGGAGCTCGTCGGCGACGCCGAGTTCTGGCACTCGCTGCTCGTCACGATCTACTTCGTCGTGCTCTCGGTGCTCCTGGGCGTGCTGGTCTCCCTGGTGACGGCGGTGATCCTGCACCGGCTCGCGGTGTCGGCCACCGTCCGCGGGCTGATGATCCTGCCGTTCCTCATCTCCGGCGTGGTCACCGCGCTGGTCTGGTCGTGGATGCTCGACCCGCAGCTCGGCATCGTCAACGTCCTGATCACGAAGCTCGGCGGTGACCCGGTGCTGTTCTTCGGCTCGCAGGGCTGGGCGGTGCCGACGCTGGCCGGGCTCAACGTCTGGAAGTCCATGGGCTACAACGCGGTGCTGATCTTCGCCGGGCTGCAGACCATTCCGTCCACTGTGTACGAAGCGGGCCGGATCGACGGCGCGAGCGAGCTGCAGATGTTCCGCCGGCTCACCGTGCCGCTGCTGCGGCCGATCCTGGTGATGGTCGTGGTGCTGACCGTGATCAGCTCGTTCCAGATCTTCGACATCGTGCAGGTGACCACCAAGGGCGGGCCGGCGAACGCGTCGAAGGTGCTGCAGATGTACATCTACGACAAGGCGTTCGGCCAGTTCGACTTCGGGTACGCCGCCACCATGTCGCTGGTGTTGTTCGTGTTGCTCGCGGCTGTCACCTTCGCCCAGCTCCGGATGGCTCGCGCCGGCGAGTCCGACACCGACTAGGAGGGATCGTGCGCACGCGTTTCTCCCCGGGCCGGGTGATCGCCTGGGCGTACCTGGTGCTCGTCCTGGTCGTCACGATCTTCCCGTTCTACTGGATCGTGCGGACCGCGCTGTCGAACAACTACGCGATGGCCACCGACCCGTCTTCGCTGGTGCCGGTGGACCTCACGATCGGCGCGTTCAAACGCGCGCTCGGCCTGGCGACTCCGGCGGAAGCCGCGGCGCAGGGCGGCTCAGGCGCTTCGCTCGACCTGCTACTGGCCCTGCGGAACTCGGTGGTCTACGCGGCGCTGCTGACCGTCTGCACGGTGTTCTTCTCCGCGCTGGCCGCGTTCGCCTTCGCGCGGCTGCGGTGGGCGGGCCGCAACGCCGTGTTCGCGGTGCTGCTGACCGCGCTGATGGTGCCGCAGGTGCTGACGCTGCTGCCGAACTTCGTGCTGGTCAAGGACCTCGGGCTGCTCAACAGTTTCGGCGGGATGATCCTGCCCACGGCGTTCTTCTCCGCGTTCAACATCTTCTTCCTGCGCCAGTTCATGCTCGGGCTCAGCACCGAGATCGAGGAGGCCGCGATCATCGACGGCGCGGGCCCGCTGCGCGTCTGCTTCCGGATCGTGCTCCCGATGAGCGCCGCGCCGATCGCGACGCTCGCGCTGCTGACGTTCATCAACACCTGGAACGACTACCTCTGGCCGCTGCTGGTCACCAACGACGACACCGTCCGCCCGCTGACCCTGGCGCTCGCGGTGTTCAAGCAGTCCTCGCCGCAGGCGGCGCTGGACTGGTCCGGCCTGATGGCCGCCACGCTCGTCTCGGCGCTCCCGATGCTGCTGCTCTTCGTGGTGTTCGGCCGCCGGCTCGTCAATTCCATCGGCTTCACGGGACTCAAGTGATGGACGACCTCCTGCTCTCCTGGCCGGCCCCGGCCGCGGAATGGACCGAAGCGATGCCGGTCGGCAACGGCCGGCTCGGCGCGATGGTCTTCGGCGGCGCCGGGCGCACGCGGATCCAGGTCAACGACGCCACCGTCTGGTCCGGCACCCCGCTGGGGCCGGCGTCCGCCTTGAAGGACATCGACGCCGGTCCCGAGCGGCTCGCGGAAGTACGCGAAGCCGTGTCGGCAAAGGACTACCGGCGGGCCGAAGAACTCCTGATGGCCTTCGAAGGGCCGTACAGCCAGGAGTTCCTGCCCTATGTGGACCTCTGGCTGACGCTCCCGGAAGGGACGTCGCACGGCCGGACGCTCAACCTCGACAACGGCGTCACCACCGAGCGGCTCACCATCGACGGCCACGACGTCGAGCGGACGACCTGGGTGAGCCGGCCCGCGCAGGTCCTGTGTGTCGCGCTGTCCGGCCCGGTCGAGGTCGACGTCGACCTGTCGACACCGCTGCGCGAGGTGTCGCGTGACGGTCTCGACGTCGGCATCGAGATTCCCGTCGACGGCGCGCCGCGGCACGAACCGCAGGTCGAAGAGCCACTGCGGTACGGGA
The DNA here is from genome assembly GCF_055583645.1 of Amycolatopsis sp. NPDC104587. Lineage (NCBI taxonomy): Bacteria > Bacillati > Actinomycetota > Actinomycetes > Pseudonocardiales > Pseudonocardiaceae > Amycolatopsis > Amycolatopsis sp. NPDC104587. Next base: position 299,496 of record NZ_JBVJNO010000011.1, on the reverse strand, counting down.
CCGTCGAGGGGTACGACCCGTTCGCCGCGGTTTCGGTCCGGGTCGCGCGGACGGAGTCCGGCGTCCTGATCGTCCTGGCCAGCTCCACCAGCGCGTACGACGCCTGGATCGGCGACCGCCAGCACACGCGCGACGAGCACCGGCGCCGCGCGGCTGTCCTCGCCGAGCGGGCCGTCAAAACCGGCGCCGCGGAGCTGCGACGGGCCCACGAGGCCGACCTGCGGCCGCTGCTCGGCGCGTCGTCGCTCAAAATCGGTGAGCGCCGCGGCGGCACCCACGACGTCGCCGGGTTGCTGTCCGGAAAGGACGACCAGCTCACGGCGACCGTGCTCTTCCAGTACGGCCGGTACCTGCTGGCGAGCGCGTCCCGGCCGGGCGCGCCGCCCGCGAACCTGCAGGGCATCTGGAACGACGACCTCCGCCCGGCCTGGTCGTCGAACTACACGGTCAACATCAACACCCAGATGAACTACTGGGCCGCCGAGACGACCGGGCTCGGCGAATGCCACCTCCCGCTGTTCGACCTGCTCGGGAAGCTCGCGGTCACCGGCGCCGACGTCGCGCGGGAGCTGTACGGCGCCCGCGGCTGGGTCACCCACCACAACACCGACCCGTGGGGCTGGGCGCTGCCGGCCGGGATGGGGCACGGCAACCCGTCGTGGGCGATCTGGGCGATGGGCGGCGCGTGGCTGGTCCAGCACGCCTGGGACCACTACGACTTCACCCGCGACCGTGCCTTCCTCGAGCGGACGGCGTGGCCGCTGCTGCGCGGCTGCGCCGAGTTCTGCCTGGACTGGCTGGTCGACGGCCCGGACGGCTTCCTGGAGACGTGCCCGTCGACGTCCCCGGAGAACCTCTTCCTCTCCGAGGCCGGGACGAAGGAGTCGCTGACCTCGTCGGTGACGATGGACGTCGTCCTGATCCGCGCCGTGTTCGAGCGCAGCCTGGCCGCGGCCGAGGCGCTGGGCGCGCACGACCCGCTGTGCGCCCGGATCACCACCGCGCTGCCGCGGCTGCGCCCGCTGCCGGTGCTGCCGGACGGCCGGCTGGGGGAGTGGGCGAGCGACCTCCCCGAGGAGGACCCGGCCCACCGGCACATGTCACACATGATCGCGCTGTACCCGCTGGGCCGGATCGACGCCGTCGAGACGCCCGGGCTCGCGGAGGCGGCCCGCCGGGTCCTCGAGCGGCGCGGACCAGGCGCGATGGGCTGGTCGTGGGCGTGGAAGATCGCGCTGCGCGCCCGGCTCGGCGACGGCGAGACGGCGAGGAAGCTGCTGAGCGAGGCGTCCCAGCCGTTCACCGGCGACCGCCACCGCGACGCGCCGGTCGACGGTTCCGAGTGGGGCGGGCTGCTGCCCAACCTCTTCAGCACCCACCCGCCGTTCCAGATCGACGGCAACTACGGCTTCCCGGCCGGCCTCGCGGAACTGGTGCTGCAGAGCCAGAACGGCGTGCTTTCCCTGCTCCCCGCCCTGCCGGCGGACTGGCCGTCCGGGGAAGCGCGGGGGCTGCGCGGCCGCGGCGGGCTCGCGGTCGACGTCGAATGGCGTGACGGCGAGCTGCGCTACGCGGTCGTCCGGCGGCTGTCCGGGGACCCGGCCGAGCTGGTGCGCGTGCGCTACCGCGGCCGGGAGACCGAGCTGCGCCTGCGGTCCGGCGAATCGACCGTCCTGAAAGGACTGTGATGCTCACCGACCTAGGTCTCGACGCGCTGTGGGAGTACCGCAGCGACTACGTGCCACCGCCGGACTTCGACGAGTTCTGGACGTCTACTTTGGACTCCGCGCGGGCGTTCGACCTGGCCTTGGACTTGCGGCCGGTCGAGACGCCGCTGCGGACGCTCGACGTCTTCGACGTGACGTTCGCCGGCTTCGGCGGCCACCCGATCCGCGCGTGGCTGCGGCTGCCCCGGGGGGTCGAGGCGCCGCTGCCGGCGATCGTCCAGTTCCACGGGTACGGCGGCAGCCGGGGCAGCGCGCTGCAGGAGCTGACCTGGGCGTCCGCCGGGTACGCGCACCTGCAGGTCGACGTGCGCGGCCAAGGTGGGGTCACGGCCGATCCGGTGGGCAGCGGACCGGCGTACCCGGGCCACCTGACCCGCGGCATCGAGAGCCGCGAGACCTACGTCTACCGGCGGATCTTCACCGACGCGGCTCGCGCGGTCGACGCCGTGCGCGCGCTCCCGGCTGTTGATCCGGCGCGGGTGGCGGTGCTCGGCAACAGCCAGGGCGGCGGCATCGCGCTGGCCACGGCGGGGCTCGTCCCGGACGTGGCGGCCGTGCACGCGCAAGCGCCGTTCCTCTGCGACTTCCGGCGAGCGAGCCTCGTCGGCGGCGAGCGGCCCTACGTCGAACTGTCCCGGTACCTGGCGGACCACCGTGACGCCGTCTCGCGGGTGTTCGACGTGCTGTCCTATTTCGACGGTGTCGGGTTCGCCTCGCGCGCGACGGCCCCGGCCTGGTTCAGCGCCGGGCTGATGGATCCCGTCGTGCCGCCGTCCACGGTGTTCGGCGCCTACCACGTCTACAAGGGACAGAAACAGCTCGCCGTCTGGGCGTACAACGGCCACGAAGCCGGTGGCCCCGACGACGTTCAGGCGGTACTCGAAGGATTCCGGTCCATCCTGCGTCCACAATGGAGTTGACATGAAGTTTCGCGTAGTGGCGGCCGCCGGTCTGGCGGCGACGCTGGGAGCACTGGTGGCCGCCTGTGGTGGCGGCTCGGCGAGCGGCAGTGGGACCACCGTCAACTGGTGGACCTGGGACGACAAGCAGGCGGCGGCGTACCAGAGCTGCGTGTCGGCGTTCGAGAAGGCCAACCCGGGCACCACGGTGAAGATCACGCAGTACAATGTGGACGACTATTTCACCAAGCTGACCGCCGGGTTCGTCGGCGGCACCGCGCCGGACGCGTTCCAGAACAGCGTCCAGTACTTCCAGGCCTATGCTTCCCAGCACCAGCTGCTGCCGCTGGACGACCTGATCGCGCGGGACAAGTTCGACCTGAAGAAGTTCTCCGTCGGCGTCGACGCGTGGAAGTTCACCGACGGCAAGCAGTACGCGCTGCCGCTGGACTGGTCGGCGACCGGGCTCTACTACAGCGTCGACGCGATCACGAAGGCCGGGTACACGCCCGCGGACATCGCGAAGCTGACCTGGAACCCCGACGACGGCGGGACGTTCGAGCAGGTCGCGGCGCACCTGAGCGTCGACAAGAACGGCGTGCGCGGCGACCAGCCCGGGTTCGACAAGGACCACGTCGCGACCTACGGCACGGGGCAGCTCGCGTCGCGGGACTTCATCGGCGAGTCGACGTGGAGCTCCTTCGCGATGACGACCGGCTGGCGCCTGGCGGACAAGCAGTCCTGGCCGACGAAGTTCAGCTACGACGACCCGGTGTTCGCGAAGACGATGCGCTGGGTGCGGTCGCTGGCCGACCGCGGGTTCGCGCCGAAGATCGGCACGTTCACCACCGGTGGCCAGGCCACGATCAGCGACGTCGACCTGATCGGCTCGGGCAAGGTGGCGATGGAGACGGCCGGCTCGTGGTCGGCGAGCACGTTCGCGAAGCTGCCGGGGGTCAAGGTCGGGATCGCGCCGACGGTGCTCGGGCCGACGGGGAAGCGGGCTCTGCTGTCCAATTCGAACGGCAACAACGTCTGGGCGGGCACGAAGAACCCCGACCTGACGTGGAAGTGGGTGTCGTACATGGGTTCGCCGGAGTGCCAGTCGGCGGCCGGCGCGAGCGGCACGTTCTTCCCGTCGATCCCGGCGTCGATGGACACGGCTGCGTCGGCGATGAAGGGCCGGAGTGTCGACCTGTCGGTGTTCACCACGATGCTGAAGGACGGCTCGCTCGTCCCGGCGGTGGTCTACGGCAACGGCGCGGCCCTGCAGGACGCGGAGCGGCCGCTGTTCGAGGCGTACTTCGCCCACCAGCGCGACGACGACGTGTTCGCGGAGATGGCGTCGAAGAGCCGCGACGTGCTGGGCAAGCAGTAGCCTGTAGGCACAACACGTGAGGGGAGTCATGGTGGAGGGTCGGCGGCTCGAAGCCCTGCCGAACCGGCAGGTGCTGGCCGACGGCGTCTACGAGCAGATCCGGGCGCTGATCATGAACGACGGCATCGAGCCCGGCGCGCGGGTCAACATCGACGAGATCGCGCGCGAGCTCGGCGTCTCGGGCACCCCGGTGCGTGAGGCACTGGCGCGGCTGGAGTCCGAGGAGCTGGTCAGCAGGCTGCCGTTGCGCGGCTACCGCGTGACGGAACTGCTGAACCGCAAGGAAGTCGACGACATGTACGCGCTGCGGCTCCTGCTGGAGCCCCCGTCGGCGGCCCTGGCGGCGGCGGCGATGTCGGACGAAAACGTGGCTCTGCTCGAAGCCGAGCTGGCGACGTGCCCGACCGCGCCGATCGAGGACGCCTACAGCGACTACAAGGCGTTGACGGCCCATGACGCCCGGCTGCACGAGCTGATCCTGCGCATGGCGGGCAACGTGGCGGTGGAGCAGGCGTTCGCGCGCACCCACTGCCACCTGCACTTCTTCCGGCTGAACTACAACCAGCCGTTCGGGGAGCAGACGATCTCGGAGCACCGCGTGATCGTGGACGCCCTGGTGGCGGGCAACGCGGCCGCGGCCGGCAAGGCGATGACGGACCACCTCGAGGTGGCCCGGGACCGCCTCCTGTCCCGCCTCTGACGTGACAAAAGAGGCATCACGCGTGATTGGAGAGGCATCACGCGTGATCAGAAGGGCATCGCGGCTGATGCCCCTCCAGTCACGCGTGATGCCCGCCTGATCACGCGTGATGCCCCGTACGTGCGAAGGCCGCACCGGGCGTACCCGGTGCGGCCTCCCCCGACGACGTCAGACGAACGTCACTTGACCGGCATGGTCACTTCGTAGACGCGGGTCGGCGCCTTGCGCGCGCCGGCGAAGCCGTTGGCCCACAGGGATTCCACCTGCGAGGACTCCTCCGCGTTGGGGTTCGCGTTGGTGCACGACGGGCCGGGGCCGCCGCCCGACATCAGCTCGGAGCAGGGGCCCTCGTAGTGGTCCGGCAGGCCCAGCGCGTGACCGGTTTCGTGGGCCGCGATGCGGGTCTGGTTGTACTGCTCCGCCTGGGTGTAGTCGATGAAGATCGTGCCGCTGCCGTGGCCGTCGGTCTGGGCGTACGAGCCGCGCGGGTCGTTGCCCTCCGTGTAGTGCAGCGACGCGCCCGAGGAGCTTTCCTCGAGCTTGACGTTCGACACCGCCGCGTTCCAGTTCGCCGCGCCCGCGTTGATCACGTCGCGGAAGGTGGGGGCGTCCGAGGTGTCGTAGTAGACGACCGTGGCCGCTTCCGGGGCCGCGAAAGCCGGGCCGGCGGTGAGCGGGGTGGCGATCATCGCCAGCGCGACGGCGGCGCCGGGCAGCAGGTACTTCCTGGACATCGGGACGACTCCTTGCCGTGGGGAATTTGCCGGGTTTGCGCGCGCTGGGTGTCGAACTTACGGAACGTCCACGCGTTTGTGACCCGACTTTCGTACTGCGCTGCGAACGGTGATTTACCAACCATTTCGTCCGGTTGACATGCGCAGCCACGCATACAAGGATGCGCCGCCCGGCTCAGGCGACGGGGTCCGCCAGGGGGATCTCGCCTTCCGACAGCCACGAGCCGCGCCACGCCAGGTCGTCCCTGACCAGCGGTTTTCCGCAGGCGTCACACGTCTCGCCCGGCCGGGTGAGCCGGCCGCACGCCGTGTGGGCGAGCTTCATCGGGCCGGACGACGTCGCCGAGTCGGTGTGCGCGTTGCCCCACGTGCCGAGCGCGTGGATGACCGGCAGGGTGTCCGAACCGGCCTGCGTCAGCCGGTACTCGTGCCGGGTCCGGCCGCCGTCGCGGTAGGGGAGCTTCGTCAGCAGCCCGCGTTCGACGAGCTTCGCCAGCCGGGTCGTGAGCACGTTGTCGGCGATACCGAGCTCGGTGCGGAAGTCCTCGAACCGGGTGGTGCCGGCGGTCGCGTTGCGCAGGATCAGCAGCGTCCACGGCTCGGCCAGGACGTCGGCGGCGCGGGCGATCGGGCAGGAGGCGTCCTCCCAGGTGATGCGACGGCTCATGACGGTGATCCCTTCGAGCTGACTTGCTCCGAGCAAGTCTACGCCGTACAGTCGGCCGCAGCTAGCTTGCAACGAGCAAGCCAGGTGCGAGAGGAGCTCGTCATGGAGATCACGGGTGCGGTGGCGCTGGTCACCGGAGCCAACCGGGGCCTCGGCCGGCAGTTCGCCGCCGCTCTCCTGGAGCGCGGCGCGGCCAAGGTCTACGCGGCCGCGCGCAACCCCGAGTCGGTCGACCTGCCGGGCGTGGTGCCGCTGAAGCTGGACGTCACCGATCCGGCGTCGATCCGGGAAGCCGCCGCGCAAGCCGGCGACGTCACGCTGCTGGTGAACAACGCCGGGTCGTCCACCGGAGCGTCGCTGCTCGGCGGGTCCATCGCGGACATCAAGCTCGAGATGGACACGCACTACTTCGGCACCCTCGCGGTGACCCGCGAGTTCGCGCCAATCCTGGAGCGCAACGGCGGGGGTGCGGTGCTCAACGTCCTTTCGGTGCTTTCCTGGTTCACCGCGCCGCAGGTCGCCGCGTATTCGGCGGCGAAGTCGGCGGCCTGGTCGCTGACCAACGCCCTGCGCCTCGAGCTGGCGCCGCAGAAGACCCAGGTGACCGCGCTGCACGTCGGGTACATGGACACCGACATGGCCAAGCACGTCGACGAGCCGAAGACCGACCCGGCGGTGGTGGCCGGGCTCGCGCTCGACGGCGTCGAGCAGGGCCGGTTCGAGGTGCTTGCCGACGACGTCAGCCGAAACGTGCGGGCCGGGCTGTCCGGAGAGGTCGCCGGGCTGTACCCGGTGTTGCTTTCTTGAGTGTTTTTGCGCCTTTCCCACCCCGGAACGGCGGTGTGCCGGAGGCGGGCGTATGAATGGGCGGTGGCGGAGAAACTCGAAGTCGGAATCGGCCGCAGGAGGAACCGCTGGGGTGAAGGCGAGCGGCTGCGCGGGGAAATCCTGGCGGCCGCCGCTCGTCTCCTCGCCGAGCTCGGCGGCGAGGACGGGCTGACGATCCGCGGCGTGGCGCGCGCGGTCGGCATCGCCCCGGCCAGCATCTACCAGCATTTCTCCGATCGTGCGGAATTGGTGCGCGGACTGCTCGACCACGAATACGGCCGGTTGCGGGAATCGATGCGCGCGGCCGAGGAGACGCTCGGCGAAACCGACGTCGTCGGACGCGTCCGGGCGCAGATTCACGCCTACTGCGCGTTCGCCATGGAGAATCCGGGGCATTACCGCCTGATGCTCGCGAACGGCGCCACCCGGCCCGCGCCCGGGGCTCGCGCGGAAGGCCCGCTGCTCGACGTGATCGACTCGCTGACCGCGGGTTTCGAACGGTGCGTCGAGGCGGGTCACCCGCTGCGCGTGACGCCGGGCCGGGCGGCCGCGATGGTGTTCGTCGGGGCGCACGGGCGGGTCGCGTTGTTCCACAGCGTGCTCAACCGGACCGGCGCCGAGCTGGTTGAGCCGTTCGTGGACGAACTCGTGACGCTGGTCTTCGCCTGATCGGACCTGTGGCGGGATCGCCGGAAGATGCTTAGCATAGCTATGTAAATTTCCGGCGACTTCGGGAGGTACCCGGTGGACGGCGTTCCCGCGTTTCCGATGACCCGGCGGTGTCCGTTCGACCCGCCGGCCGAGCTGGGCGAGCTGCCGCCGGTGTCGCGCGTGCGGCTCTGGAACGGCAGCACGCCGTGGCTGGTCCGGCGCTACGACGACGTGCGCGCGCTGCTGCGCGACTCGCGGATCAGCGCCGACTCGGACCGGCCCGGGTATCCGCACCAGAGTGCCGCTTCGGCCGCGCGGCGCAAGCGCGCCAAGTCGTTCATCACCATGGACGGCGCCGAGCACGCGGCCCAGCGCCGCCTGCTCACCGGCGACTTCCTCGTGAAGAAGATGGAAGCGCTGCGCCCGGCGATCCAGCGCATCGTCGACGACCTCGTCGACGGGCTGCTGGCCGGCCCGAAGCCGGTCGACCTCGTGACGGCGTTCGCGTTGCCGGTGCCGTCACTGGTGATCTGCGAGCTGCTCGGGGTGCCCTACGACGACCGCGTGTTCTTCCAGGACATCACCAAGGTGATGGTGTCGCGGACGGCTACGCCCGAGGAGGCAGTCAAGGCCACCGACGACCTGCTCGGGTACCTCTCCGGCCTGGTCGAGCGGAAGGCGGCGGCGCCGGGTGACGACGTCCTGAGCAAGCTGGCGACGGCGCAGTACGCGACCGGGAAGATGACCGCCGAGGACGTCGCCTCGATGGGGCAGCTGCTCCTGGTGGCCGGCCACGAGACGACGGCGAACATGATCGCCCTCGGCACCGTGGCCCTGCTGGAGCACCCGGACCAGCTGGCGCTGGTGCGGGACGGCGACGCCGACCAGCTGCGTCGCGCGGTCGAGGAGTTGTTGCGGTACTTGAACATCACACACACCGGACGTCGTCGTGTCGCGGTCGAGGACATCGAGATCGGCGGCGAGGTCATCCGCGCGGGCGAGGGTGTCATCGCGGCCGGTGACGTCGCGAACCGCGACGAGGCGGCGTTCGCCGACCCGGACCGCCTCGACGTGACGCGCGAGGCCCGCCACCACGTCGCGTTCGGCTACGGCGTGCACCAGTGCCTCGGCCAGACGCTGGCCCGGGTGGAGCTGCAGGTGGTGTACGGCACGCTCTACCGCCGCATCCCCGGCCTGCGGCTCGCGGTGCCGCTGGAGGAGCTGGCCTTCAAGGACGACATGCTCGTCTACGGCGTGCATTGCCTGCCGGTGACCTGGTGACGGCTCACAGCTGACGGTGCACCGCGTCGAGGTCGGGGCGTGCGCGATCTCCGCCGCCGGGCACGGAAGGGGACGCCGTACCGCGCGGCGTCCGCCGGCACCGCAGCAGGAACCCCGGCCCGGCCCCGACCATCGGCGGCAGCGGGCGACGACGGCGCGATCTTGAGCACCAGCCGCCGGCCGTCCGCCAGCTGCAGGCGGACGGCGGTGTTGTAGGTGCCGCCGCCGATCCGCTCGGCGGACACCACCGAAGCCGGGTCGACGCCCGACGCCGCCAGTTCTTCGTGCACCGGCCCGAGTCTGGTACGCGCTCAGCGGTTGCCGGTCGAGCCCGCCCAGATCCCGTCGCCCGCGTAGGCCGCCGAGTAGCCGAGCAGCGCCGCCAGACCTTCCGGCAGCCCGCCGCACGAGGCGACGCCGTTCGTGTTCGTCGCCGCCGAACACAGGGTGCGGCCGCCGGCCGTGAACGTCAGTGTCCGGCCGGGCACCGGGCGGCCGTACCGCGTGTCCGTCAGGGTCGCACTCACCGCCGGGGAGCCCAGGCGGGCCGGCGCCACCACGATCGACGTCGGGTCCGGGGCCGTCGAGAACACCGACGCCGACGCGCGGAGCCCGGTGGTCCCGATCGTCGCCGGGGCGAACAGGTACTGCACCGCCGAGTCGGGGCCGGCCGGCGCCGGGCAGCCGGCTCCGGTCGTCGCGACGTCGATCGTCGGATCCGTCCGGTAGCGTCCCGGCGCCGCGCCGACCGCGCGCGGCCAGCAGACGAACTGGAGCGACTGGGGCGGGGTCGGCGGCGGGGTGGTCCGGGCCGGGCCGGTGCCGGTCAGGCCGTAGGACAGGCTCGGCCCGGCGGTGTTGTCGGCCAGCGCCACACTGTCCACACCGGACACCGTCAGCTCGCGCGTTTCCGAGGCGGTGAAAGGGTTGTACGCGCCGGTCTGCAGCACCGGGCCGTCGTCGGCGCCCGCCGCGGTGTCCCACAGGTACTGGACCTGGAAGGTGTCCGCGGTCTCGCCGGTGACCGTGGTGGTCACCTCGACGCTCGAGTCGGCGACGGTGCTCCCGTGCACCACGACGTCCTGGTCGACCTGGAAGGACTTGCCGTCCCCCGGGTCGTCCTCGGTGTAGTGCGACCAGTGGGTGCGCATCCCGGTCGTGCCGAGCGGCGTCTGCGTCAGGTACAGCACGCCGTCGAGCGCGACCTCGGTCGCCGTGGTCAGGTACTGGCCCTGCACGTAGTCGACCCCGGAGGTCAGGTCGCGCACGGTCATGAACGACGTGCCGGGCACCCCGCCGCCGAACAGCACGTCCCGGCCCACGCCCGCCGGGTGGTCCGGCCCGGTCCGCACGGTGAACGAGCCGACCCCGAGGCCTTGGGCCTGCTGGACGGAGACGCGGAAGACGCCGTTGCCGAAGGTGGCGGCCGCGGCCGCCGCGCGGAAGCCCGGCTTGCCCGGCGGGGGCGCCGCGGCCGCCGGGAGCGCGCCGGCCAGCAGCAGGGCCGACGCGGCGCCGGCCGCCCACAGCAGTCTGGTGCGGTTCATCAGATCCTCCACAATGGACGGTTCAGAAGGTGAGGGCGTCGGCGTAGACGAGCCGCGCGCCGCCCTGGTTCGGCAGTTCGGACTCGGTCAGCACCAGGCGGAACGGGCGGCTGCCGCGCGCCGCGGGCAAGGTCACCGTGCCGGTCCAGCCGGTGCTCGTGGCCGTCAGGACGACCGCGGAGCCGCTGTCCTGCCAGGCGACGTTCCCGCTCAGCGCCGGGTCGGCCACCTGCAGCCGTGCGCTGAGCTCGGCCGCGGACCCCGTCACCGGCGCGTACGTCGGGCCGGTCACGGTCAGCCGCACCGACGTCGGCGAGGTGAACACCGCCGTCGCGATCCGGTCGGGGGACAGCTGCGCGAACTGCGCCTGCACCACCGCGGACAGCTCGACGTCGGGCACCGACACCGGCTGGTAGCGGGCCAGCGCCAGCCGCACGAACGGCGTGTACGGCGAAGGCTGCGGAGCCGCGAAGGTGATGTCGCAGAACCAAAGCTTGCGCTCGGCGTCGTAAACGACGTCGTGCGGAGCCACGGCGACCGTCGAGGTGGCGCCCTCGACCAGCTTCAGGTCCGCCCGCGGGTGCACCGCCAGCGGGAAGTCCCCGGTCTGCGGCGGCCGGGTGAACGCCGCCGACTTCCACGCCGGGTCCTGCGCCCAGTCGGTGACGTACCGGGCCAGGTCCGCCGGCACCGACGGCCCGTCGGCCAGCAGCACCCCGAGCTGTTCCCCGTCGCCGGAGGAGTACCACGGCCGGTTGAGGAAGACCCGCAGGCCGTTGCCCCGCCGGGTGCTCGTCACCTGCGACGCCGTGGTCTCCGCGGTCCAGCCGAAGGTCGGCACGACGTAGGCGATGTCCGGCGCGGCCGGCCGCGCCGAGCTCGGCACGTCGACCGTCAGGGCCGCGCCCGCCCGCGTGATCGGCGGCGGCACGTAGGCGACCTCCACCGACGCGGGCGCCGGCGAAGCCCGCCAGGTGACCGTGCCCCGCACGTAGTCGACGTCGTAGTCGGCGCCGCGCACGAAGGTCGTCGACCCCGCCCGCACGACGTCGGACGCGGGCACGATGCCGCCCTTGTCCACGACGACCGCCGACGCGCCCGGCTTCACCGTCGCGCGCTGCAGGAAGTACTCCGCGAACCGCGAGGTGCCGATCGGCGTGTACGTCACGCGCCGGTACTTCGTGTCGTGGAACTCGTGCCGCTGGTCGACCGGCAGCACCTGGCCCAGCGGGTCGGCCGGCTGCGCGACCACGCCGAACGCCGCGGCCGCGCTCGGCGCCGGCACCGGCGCGGGCAGCGACGGCGTGTCGACCTGCTCGGTCCACGCGGCCTGGAGGTCGACGCGGCTGGTGCTCGGCCGGTCGAAGGCGAGCCGGTCGACGATCCGCGCGAACGTCTCACCCGGGCGCCGCACCGCGACCGGCTTGACCAGCGCGGGCGGGGTCAGCGGCTGCTTGATCGCGTGCACCAGGGTGAGCGTGCGGAACGGCGTGAGCTGCCACAGCCGGCCTTGGCGGGCCAGCGCCCGCAGCGACGCGAGCGTCGTCCCGGCCGGCAGCCGAACGGTGCCCGCGGCGACGGCGTCGGTCAGCCACTTCCACGGCCCGAGCAGGTCGACGTCGGCGTCGGCGAGCACGCTGCTGTAGTCGACGTCGAACGTCCGGCCCTTCGGGACCTGCACGGTCAGCACGCGGAACAGCGGGTCGAACTTCGGCTTGCCGGTGCCCTCGACCAGCCGCAGCCGGAACGGCCGGTAGTCCGGCCAGTTCCCGAGCAGCGGCACCGGGTCGAAGTCGCCGGTGACGACCTCGCCCTCGGCCGTGCCGGGCAGCCCGGTGAAGGCGGCGCCGCGGCTGAGCACGTCCGGCAGGTAGGGGAGCGTCAGCTGGTCGACGTCGAAGTACGGGATGCCGTAGGCGCCGGGGTCGGGGGTGCCCCCCTGGTCGAACGAGCCGGTGTCCTTCCGCTTGATCCGGCCGTAGGCGAGCTTGTCCATCATCGGCGGGGTCAGCAGCGTTGCCGGCAGGTCGAACAGGCCGTGCTGCTCGGCCAGCAGCTCCGCGATCCGGACGGGCGCGAGGTGGCGCTGGCAGTCCGCGGTCGCGGCGGTGTCGAAGTTGCTGCGGATCACCATGCGCTCCACCGATTCGCCCTCGGTGCGCGACTTGCGGAACAGCAGGTGCGGGGACACGACCGGTTCGAAGCGGGTGTACTTCACCGGCGCCGTCGCCCCGGCGTCGCCGGTGACGTCACCGAGGCCGGGGCCGTTGCCCGCGAGGTCGGCCGTCCGCGCGCGGAACCGGTACGAGCGCCCGAACCGCAGCCGCGGCAGGCTGCCCGGCTTGGCCTTGAACTTCACCCCGAGCGGGAACGCCGGGTCCGGCTCGGTCCCGTCACCCGCGACGAGCCCGCCATTGTCGTCGACGGCCTTGCCCGGCCGCGGCGCGACCAGGCTGTAACCGCTCCAGCGGGTCAGGGACTCGTGGAGGAACAACGTCTGCGTCGGGTCGTCGGGCTGCGCCGTGTGCCCGGTGGTGACCACCCCTTCGTCGCCGGCCGAGACCGTGGTCCCGGCGACGGTGTAGGTCCCCTGCCGCTGGCAGAGGCTGTGCCAGCCCTGCGAAACGTTGTCCCAGACGTCGATCCGGAGCCCGCGGGTCAGGTCCTCGGCACTCGCGGACGCGCCCTTCGCGAGCGCGTCGGCCTGGGCGACGGCGTCCCAGATCCGCTTGGCGCGCCCGGTCTCGGTGATCGAGAAGCCGTTGCTCTGCAACGCCGGCGGCGCGGCGGTGTCCGGCGCGTCGGACGGCGGGTGCCCGACCTCGCCGTGCGGGTCGAGCCGCGCGATGCTTTCGCCGAAGCCGAGCAGCTTCACCGCGGCCGAGTCGGGGTCGACCTCGGTGACGTCGAAGTCCGGGCCGCCCAGCTGCAGCAGCCCGCCGGCGAGCAGCGGCGTGCGGGCGTTCGCGGTGAACGTCGTGGCGGTGACCGTGCAGTCGGTCCGCGGCGCGGTCACCGTCGTCCCGGCGAGCACCGGGGTCACGCTCACCCAGGTCGGCCCGGCGGGCAGCGGGTCCGGCAGGGGCACGCGCAGGTCGCGGACCAGGCCGAACTTCCGCAGCAGCGCGGGGTACTGGCCGAGCGAGCCGACCACCGAGTGGAAGTTCGGCGGCTCCGGCGCGACGGCGGCCCGGAAGGGGTTCGCGACGCGGGAGCCGCCCGGGTCGGGGCGGGCCGCGGCGCTGCGGCCGTGGAAGTGCTCGGAGAGCAGGAAGTCGAGCTGCTGGTCGCTCAGGTAGTGCTCGTCGCGGATGCGGGCGAGCGCCGGGTCGTCGCGGTCGAAGAAGTTGGCGGTGAAGAAGTACCGGGCGAGGTCCTGGGTGACCGCGGCCTTCGTCAAGGGGGAGATCCAGGTGTCGTGCAGCCGGTAGCCGGTGGTGCCGCAGCGGTTGCCGCTCGTGCGGGCCGGCGCGAACCCGCCGGGAAGGCCGACGTAGTCGATGATCGTCGGGTGCGTGGTCGGGTTCCGCGCCGCCATCAGCGCGTACTGGTCGCGGACGAAGTTCCGCACGGTGCGCACGGGGTAAGAGCGCACGAACGTCTGCGCCGGAGGCATCGGCGGCGCGGTCGCCGCGCCCAGGACCGCGCCCGCGCCGAACAGCTTCTTCCACAGGTCCGAGCGCAGGTCCTGCGGCAGCTTCTCGGCGCGGGTGACCGTGCCGCCGAGCGAGACGTCGAACTCGACCTTCGCGGCGGGCCAGTCGAGCCAGTCCGGGAACGCGGCCAGGGTGTCCGCCCCGCTCAGCCGCGGGGAGAGGAACACCGACAGGTGCAGGAAGGTCCGGCCGGCGTCGGTGCGGACGCCGTTGGGCAGCGCGGTGCTCAGGATCGTCTGGGTGGCCATCACTGTCTCCTCAGGCCGCGAACGCGTCGCAGTAGGTGTTCCAGTCGTCCTGGCTCAGCTGGTCGCCGAAGGACGGCGAACCGCCGGCCGGCAAGGCCGCCGCGCCGGTCCGCTGGGCCAGCGACGAGGAACCGGGACCGGCGAAGGACTTGTGCACGGTGAGCGTGACCGACTTCGAGAAGAACAGGATGTCGATCTCGACGGTCAGCGACGCCTCACCCTCGACGAGGTTCTTCCCGCCGCCGCTGGTGTAGCTCAGCGCCAGGTAGAACTCGGCCGAGATGGTGATCAGGCCGAGGACGTTGAGCGAGCCGTTCGCGCGGACGTACCCGGTGAGGGTGATCTCGTCGTGCCCCCCGCCGTCGGGGTCCGGCAGGTGTTCGAGCTTGAAGTAGATCCCGGCCATCACCGAGACGGACCCGCTGGCGACGCCGAGGTTGAACGCCACCGCGCCGCCGAACTCGATCGACGCCTCCATCAGCTCGAAGCCGTCGGTGCCCACGGCCAGCGCGAAGAACCCGCCGCCGCCGAACAGCGAGACGCTGAGCGTGAACGGGTGCTCCCGGCTGCAGAACGCGAACCGCGCGCGGGCCGGGGTGCCGTCGAAGGGGATCGACAGCGCCGCGCTGAAGGCCAGGTGCTGCAGCGCGAACACCCCGACCCCGACGTCCGGGATCGCCAGCGTGTAGCCCGCGGTGATGCCCGAGGGCTGGACGTCGATGCCGAGGCCCTTGCCGGTGCTGACCAGGAACTGCTGCAGGGTGTTGACGAACTTCAGCGGGCCCTCGAACTCGATCTTGTCCAGCTCGACGTGGATCACCGGCTTGGCGCTGTCGTGCTGTTCGAAGGCGAACCGGCGGAAGGTGAGCTTGATGAACGACAGCGGGCCGGCGGGTGTGCCCTCTTCGGTGCCCCGGACCAGCTCGATCGCGAAGTCGCGCAGGTCGCCCTTGATCGTCGACGTCGTGGTGGCGCCGCTCCTGCCGAACACCGTGCGGTTCTCGCCGTGCAGCGTCAGGGTCGCGTGGGGACGGCCGCCGACCTGCGGGTGGAACACCTCGGCCGTCAGCTTGTCCGGCAGTTTCGGCCGCCAGTCGAGGACGGTCGTGACGGCGGTCGGCGGCGCGTCCTTGCCGTTGCCGTACTCCGGTGTCGTGACGATCTTCGGGCCGTTGTCGATCGGCAGCGTCAGCGCGTCCGGCAGCTTCGGGTCGAACCCGAGGATCTGGCCGAGGTCGAGGCCGCCGAGCAGCTTGGCGGAGAACTTGTCGAGGAACTTCCCGGGGTTGAACTCGCCGTCCGCGGCGATCTGGCTGATCGTCTCGACCGGCCCGGACAGCGGCCCGAGGGAGCGGGACAGGCCCCGGATGTTCATGTCGGGCGCGGCGATCCCGCCGAGCTGGGCGACGTTCCGGCCGAACGCGGTGTCCACCGCGCGGACGTCGGGCAGCGGGGTGCCGGCGACGAGCGCCTGCGTCAGCGCGCCGACGTCCGCGACCGCCGAGCTGACCCGGGCGAAGAGCTCACCCTTCACCTGCCCGAACGACGTCTTGACGTACTCGGGGTCGTACCCGATGGCCGTGGCGAGCGCCTGCCCGCCGGCCAGCGCCTCGACGGCGGGCATCCGGATCTCCGACGCCAGCATCTGCGGCGAGAACCCGACGTCGCCCTGCACCGCGACCTCGCGGCGTTTCATGTTCAGGTGCATCCGCACCGTGGGGAACGCCGTGTTGCGCGGGGCGCCGTCGTCGGCCGCGGCGACCAGGCCCTGCTTCGGGTCGACCGTGCCGCTGACCGGTGCGAACGCGACCTGCTGCCCGTTCAGCTCGTGGGTGCGCCGCGGGTGGATGGTGGTGAAGTCGTTGGGGTCGGCTTGCTTCTGCAGGGCGTCCAGCACGGCGGGCTTGACGGCGTCCTCCTCGACGACGAACGCGAGGTGCGCGACCGTGTCGACGCGGTTGCCCGCCCAGTCCGTGGCGATGATCGGGAAGGGGACGTCGACGGTCTTGTCTCCGGGTTTGTACTGCACCCAGAAGGCGTCCGTGCCCGGGATGCCCTCCCGGTCCGGCGACAGGTTCGGGGTCGTCGTCATGGTGATTTCGACCGATCGGAACGGGAACCCGTTGTCCTGGAACGACTTCACCGGCTCCAGGACCCGGACGTACTTGCGCTGCAGCAGCCGCGCGGCGCCGCCGGCGATGACGCGCTCGGTCTCGGTGACCAGGAGGCACCGGTGGCCGTAGGGGAAGAGGAACCCCCGTTCGTCGATGCGCACGTAGTTGTCGCGGCCGATCGCCGAGCGGTGCTGCCAGGCCGCGACGTTGCCCTCGGCCCAGACGCCGTTCAGCTCGAGCGACGAGCCGAGCGCGGAGAGCAGGACGAGACGGCCGTCCACCGCGCCGTCGCCGGTGTTGGACTGTTTGACGAGGTCGGTGAGCGTCCCCGTGCCGCGGCCGATCATGTCGTTGAAGCGCGGGTCGTCGGGGGTGTCGGTGGCCACCGCGCGGAGGTCGGCCGGGCCCCGCAGCGGGTCCGGGCGGCCGAAGTCGTCGCGGGGCGCGAGCCGGGTGTGCCACAGCTCGGTGCGCCCGGCCGACGTCACCGGGTGCGTGACGTGCGCCCACGACGTGTACTGCTCGGGGGTCAGGTGCAGCCAGTCGACCAGCAGCAGGTCGGTGGTCAGCGTGTCCGGGACGGCCGGCGCGCTCTTAGGCACCACCCGCATGACCCAGTTCGACCACGCGAGCAGACCTTCCTCGGTGTAGGGCAGTTCCTTCACCGTCGACGGCACGAGGAACGCGATCCGGCTCGGGGCGACCGCCCGGGTCGCGAGATCGCCCGGCGCGGGCAGGTTCGCCGGCGGGGCGCCGCCCGGGTCGGTGACGGCCGTCGTCTCCTCCATCAGGTGCTGGCTGTCGAACCCGACGACGACCAGCGCCTGCGCGCCCGGGTCGATCGGCACCAGCTTCGGCGGGCCCGCGGCCGTCGACCGCCGCAGGTTGAAGAACTCGAAGTGCAGCTTGAGCATGTCTTCGCGGCGCAGCAGGCCGAGCGTGAGGTCCGGCGTCGCGTCGGCGGCGAGCACGGCCGGCAGCGGCGTGTCCCCCGGCAGGTTCGCCAGCAGCAGCGCGGCGCCGCCGGCGACCAGGACCGTGCGCCGGTCGACACCGCGCTGCCAGAGCGGTCTCGGCGTGGTGTCTTCGATGGGGTGCGAAGCGGGTTCGGGCATGCTGGGGACCTCCCCGGAGCGAACTGAGCCCGATCACCGTCGCCCCGGGGTCCGGCCCCGGCAAGCGGCCCAGCCTGATACCTCCCCTTGGGGCAGTGTTGTCCGCCCCACCGGCCCGTCAGCCGCCCGCCCGGCCCACCTTTTCGGCCGCGTCGGCCAGGTCTTCGGGGGTCGGCGCGTCGTCCTGGGTCAGCTTGCGCCGCCAGTACCCGGTGAACTCGACGACGTCCTTGGCCAGGCCCCGCTCGCCCACGAGATGCCGCCGCAGCGCCCGGACCATCCCGGCTTCCCCGGCGAGCCACGCGGCCGACCCCGGACCGAGCGGGGCGCCGCGGACGGCGTCGAGCAGCTTGGCCCCGTGGGGCGCGCCGTCCCGGCGCAGCCAGCGGACGGGCAGCGGCTGCTCCTCGGCCTCGTCCGCCACCTCCACGAACACCAGCGCGTTGTCCACTTCGGACAGCAAGGTGGCGATCGCGGGCAGCGCGGTCTCGTCACCGGCCAGCAGCACCGGGTCCCCGGACGGCGCCGGACGCCGGTAGACCGGGTCCGGGCCGTACCGGCCGAGGACGTCACCGGGCGCGGCCGTGCGGGCCCACGCCGTCGCCGGGCCGTCCGCGCCGCCGGAGTGCAGGACGAACTCCACGTCGATCGTCCCGCCGTCCCGGCTGCGCACGGTGTAGCTGCGCATCACCGGGCGCTCGTCCTCCGGGATCGCGAGGAACGCCTGGTACCAGCGCATGACGTCGCCGTCGCCCGCCGGCAGGCGCACCGGGCGGCCCGGCGGCGGGACCAGGAGCTTGAGCTGCTGGTCCGGCCACGACTCCCATTCCTCGGCGCCGGAGAAGGTGACCCGCACGGTCCGCGGGGTCGGCCGCCGGACCGCTGTCACTTCGAGCAGGCCGGTCGGGTTCACGGCTTCCCCAGGTATTCGCGCAGGTGACGGGCGGTGAGCGTGGAGGCGTTCTCGACAAGCGCGGCCGGCGTCCCTTCGAACACCACGCGGCCGCCGTCGTGGCCGGCGCCGGGGCCGAGGTCGATCAGCCAGTCGGCGTGGGCCATCACGGCCTGGTGGTGCTCGATGACGATCACCGTGTTGCCCGCGTCGACGATCCGGTCGAGCAGCGCCAGCAGCTGGTCGACGTCGGCGAGGTGCAACCCGGTCGTCGGCTCGTCGAGGATGTAGGTCGAGCCCTTCTCGGCCATCCGGATCGCCAGCTTGAGCCGCTGCCGCTCGCCACCGGACAGCGTGGTGAGCGGCTGCCCGAGCGTCAGGTAGCCGAGGCCGACGTCACCGAGCCGGTCGAGCACCGTCCGCGCCGAGCCCGACGGGAAGAACTCGCGCGCCTCGGCGACCGACATCGCCAGCACCTCGCTGATGTTCTTGCCGCGCAACTGGAACAGCAGCACCTTGGGCGTGAACCGCTTGCCCTCGCACTCTTCGCAGACCGACGCGACGCCGGCCATCATCGCCAGGTCGGTGTAGATCACGCCGAGGCCCTTGCAGTGCGGGCAGGCGCCCTCGGAGTTGGCGCTGAACAGGCTCGCCTTGACGCCGTTGGCCTTGGCGAACGCCGTGCGGATCGGGTCGAGCAGGCCGGTGTAGGTCGCCGGGTTGGACCGCCGGGAGCCGCGGATCGCCGACTGGTCGACCACGACGACGTCGTCTCGGTTCGCCAAGGAGCCGTGGATCAGCGATGACTTCCCGGAACCCGCCACACCGGTGACCACGGTCAGCACGCCGAGCGGGACGTCCACGCTGACGTCACGCAGGTTGTGCAGCTTCGCGCCGGCGATCTTCACCTGTCCGGTGGGCGTGCGTACCCGGGAGCGCAGCGTGACGCGGTGGTCGAAGTGGCGGCCGGTGAGCGTGCCGGACGCGCGCAGGCCGTCGACGCTCCCGGTGTAGCAGAGCCGCCCGCCGTCGGCGCCCGCGCCGGGGCCGAGGTCGACGACGTGGTCGGCGATCCGGATGGTCTCCGGCTTGTGCTCGACGACCAGGATCGTGTTCCCCTTGTCCCGCAGGCAAAGGAGCAGGTTGTTCATCCGCTCGATGTCGTGCGGGTGCAGCCCGACGGTCGGCTCGTCGAAGACGTACGTGACGTCGGTGAGGCTGGATCCCAGGTGCCGCACCATCTTCACGCGCTGCGCCTCTCCGCCCGAGAGCGTCGCGGACTCCCGGTCGAGAGAGAGGTAGCCGAGGCCGATCTCGACCAGCGAGTCGAGCGTGTCGCGCAGGGTGCCCAGCAGTGGCCGGATCGACGGCGCGTCGAGGCTCCGGACGAACTCGGCGAGGTCGCTGATCTGCAGGGCAGCGCAGTCGGCGATGTTCTTGCCGTCGATCTTGGCCGACAGCGCGGCCCGGTTCAGCCGGGCGCCGCCGCACTCGTCACACGTCTTGAAGGTCGCCGCCTTCTCGATGAACGCGCGCAGCCTCGGTTGCAGCGACTCAGTGTCCTTCTGTAGGTAGAGCCGCCGGACCTTTACCGCGAGGCCCTCGTAGGTGATGTTGGTCTTGCCGACCTTCACCTTGCACGGGCCCTTGTGCAGCAGGTCGTCGAGCTGCTGAGGCGTGAAGTCGCGGATCGGGGTGTCCGGGTCGAAGAAGCCGCACGAAAGGTAGGTCTGCACGTACCAGTTGTCCGGGGTGAAGCCGGGGACCTGGATCGCGCCGTCGTGCAGTGAGCGGTCGAAGTCGAGCAGGGCGTGGACGTCGAGGTCCGACACCCGGCCGAGGCCCTCGCACGCCGGGCACATGCCCTCGGGCAGGTTGAAGCTGAACGCGCCGGACGTGCCGACGTGCGGTTCGCCGAGCCGCGAGAAGGCGATCCGCAGCATCGCGTAGGCGTCGGTCGCGGTGCCGACCGTGGAGCGCGAGTTGGCGCCCATGCGTTCCTGGTCGACGACGATGGCCGCGCTGAGGTTCTCCAGCACGTCGACGTCCGGGCGCGACAGGCTGGGCATGAACGACTGGAGGAACGCGCTGTAGGTCTCGTTGATCAGCCGCTGGGACTCGGCCGCGATGGTGCCGAAGACCAGGGACGACTTGCCGGAGCCGGACACGCCCGTGAACACCGTGAGCCGGCGCTTCGGGATGTCCAGGTCGACGCCGGTCAGGTTGTTCTCCCGGGCCCCCCGGACCTCGATCACGTCGTGGGTGTCGGCGGCCCGCCTGGGTGAGGTCATGCTGTCCTTCTTGATACTTTAGGCTGTAAAGTGATTGTTCAGCGTACAATACTTTAGGGTGTAAGGAGTCGGCAAGGTGGTCGTCTTCGCGGGTCAGGGCGACGCCCGCCGGTCCATGGAGCTGCTGTGGGGGCCGCGCGTGGTCGCGCCGCGCACCGGCCCGGGGCCCAAGCCGGGCCTGTCCGTCGAGGCGATCGTCGCGGCCGCGATCGACATCGCCGACGCCGAGGGCATGCCGGCGCTGTCGATGCGCACGGTCGGCGAGCGGCTCGGCCGCACGGCGATGGCGCTCTACACGTACGTGCCGGGCAAGACCGAGCTGGTCGACCTCATGTACGACCGGACGCTGGGGGAGCTGCCGACGTCGTACCCGGTGAGCTCGGGGTGGCGCGTCGCCGCGCTGGCGCTGGCGGACGAGCTGTGGGACCTGCACCTGCGCCACCCCTGGCTGCTGCAGGTCTCCCCGGCGCGCCCGGTGCTCGGGCCGGGGGAGTTCCACGTGCAGGAGACGCTGCTGTCCGTCCTGGCCGCGACCGGCTTGCCCCTGTCCCGCGTCCGCTGGGTGGTGTCGGCGCTGTTCAACGTCGTCCGCGGCTCGGTCCAGACGGCGGCGGAGTCCCGGCAGGCCGCGCGGGAGACCGGACAGTCCGAAGAGGACTGGTGGTCCGCGCGCTCGGCGCTGCTCGGCGAGCTCGTCCCGGACCTGACAGCCCGGTTCCCGACGGTGGCGCGGATGAGCGCGCCGGTCGAGGCTTCGGACGAGCCCTACCTGGAGCGGGAGGCCCGGCTGTCGTTCGAAGCGGGCCTGGAGCTGCTGCTGGACGGCGTCGAGACGGCGATCGTCAAGGCTTCCGGGCCTCGATGAGGAACCGCGCCGTGTGCGCGACGAACGGGCCGTCGCGCTCGATCTGCTCGTGCAGCTCCCGCAGCCGGTCGAGGTGCTGCGCCACGGTGAACCCCGGCACCATCCAGATCACCTTGCGCAGGAAGTAGACCACCGCGCCGATGTCGGAGAACTCGGTGCGCAGCGACTCCGACCGCAGGTCGACCACCTCCAGGCCGGCTTCTTCGGCGTTCTTCACCGCGTCGTCGGGATGACGGCCGTTGCGGACTTCGGGCGGCTGCGGGCCGAGGAAGAACTCGACCAGCTCGAACACGCTCGACGGGCCGACCTGCTGGGAGAAGTAGCTCCCGCCCGGCCGCAGGACCCGCGCGATCCCGGCCCAGTCCGTGGTGACGGGGTGGCGGCTGGACACCAGGTCGAAAACGTCGTCGCCGAAGGGAATGCCTTCGGTGGCCACCACGACGACCCCGCGCGGCCGCAGCCGGGCCGACGCCTTGGCGACGTTCGGCGGCCACGACTCCGTGGCGGCCATCAGCGGCGGCAGGGACGGGCAGCCGTCGAGCACCTCGCCGCCGCCGGTCTCCAGGTCGAGCGCCGCGTGGACCCGCCCGAGGCGGTCGCCGAGCAGGCGCTGGTAACCCCAGGAAGGCCGGGCTTCGGTCGCGCGGCCGTCGAGCCAGGAGAAGTCCCAGCCGTCGACGGACACCGCGTCGGCCTCGGCCACCAGGTCGTCGAACCTCGACTTCCGCCGAGGTGGCGGTGGCACCGGTTTGGCCAGGGTGACGGCGTCGAACGCCACCACCACCGGGCCGCGCCGGGTTTGCACCGTGCACGTGGTTTCGTCGCGGGCCACCAGGTCGCCGAGCGCGTCGGTGAACCCGCCCTCGATCCGGTGGCGCACCACGACCCGCGTGCCGAGCGGCAGCTCTCGCAGCAGTTTCACAGCCGCTCGCTCAGCTCCGCGTCGGACGGCTCGACCAGGAAGCTGCCGTCCTCCCAGACGATCGTCGGGATCTTGCGCGCGCCGTCCTGCAGCTCCCGCACCCGGCGCTCGGCAGCCGCGTCCGCCTCGACGTCCACATAGGAGTATTCGACGCCTTCGCGGTCGAGCAGCGCGCGGCTGCGCTTCACGTCCGGGCACCAGCTCGCGCCGTAGACCGTCAGCTTCACGAAACGACCTCCGAGATCGGGGTTTCCACGGGGGTGGGCTCGGGCTGGCCCAGGTAAGTGAGCCAGCCGCGGAACACGCGGTGCAGCGCCTCCGCGCCGACGACGTCACCGGGCAGGGCGAGCCCGCGCGGGTGCACGACAAAACCGTGCTGCTGCGGGCCGCCGAGACCGCCGTGCGAGCCGACGTGCGTCTCGAACGGCGACGCCTGGTCCGTTTCCGGGTCGTACCGGCTGTTGATCATGACGTCCGCGCAGTGCGGGTAGGTGTCGACCCGCCGGACGAGGTCCGCGGCGTGCGGGCCGTACGGCGGCAGCGGGTCCTCGCCGATGACCACGCCGGTCGCGAGCCGGTGCAGCCCGTCGCGGCCCAGCACCACCGGCCCGAACTCGCGGCTGCGCACCAGCAGGAACCCGACGCCGGGGTGGTCCACCAGCGACGGCAGCAGGTCGGGGTGCTCCCGCTCGATCGTCTCGAGCTCGACGCGGCCCTCGTGCTCGGTGAAGGAGATCATCGCGGTGTGGCCGGACACGACCACCACCACACCCGGCGCCACCCGGGTGACCGCGCCCGGCGAGCCGGATGTGGTGCGCGGCCGGTCTTCGGCGCACTCCGCGTCCTCCACCCGGGCCCGCAGCCGGCGCGCGATCAGGCCGCCGCCCTGGGTCGCCTCCGCCAGCGCGGCGTTGATCTGCCAGCTCTCGGCCTGCCGCCGCTTCCCGGCGGACGGGGACGGCTCGCCGCCGCACAGCCGTCCGACGTACGCCTCGATCGTCTCGCCGAACCGCTCCGAAAACGCCTGCCCCTGCGTCTGGCCGTGGTCCGACAGCGCCACGACGTGGTAGCGGCGCGGCGCCAGCCGGCTCGCCCGGTGCAGCCGCGCGATCTGCTGGTCGATCGAGCGCAGCACGGCGAGCGTGTCGAAGCGTTCGATGCCGGAGTGGTGCGCGACCTCGTCGTAGCCGAGGAAGTCCGCGTACACGACCGGCCGCCCGGCCAGCATGTCACCGAGGATGGCCGACACGACGACGTCCCGCGCGATCACCGTGGTGCCCGGCCGGGCCAGCGGGTACCAGCCGCCGCGCGGGATCCGCGGCACGACACCGGCCCGGCGCTGGCGGACCGACGCGCTGATCTCGCGGAAGACGTCGGCGAGCGCGACGACGAACGTCCGCAGCGCGTTGATCGGGTTCGCGAAGTAGGCGTAGTAGCCCGCGCCGAGCCGGTCGCGCTGACGGTGGCGCAGGCCTTTCGGCACGAGGACCGGGATCGAGCTCATGGTGAGGCTGACGTGGTCGGCGTCGCCGGAGAAGAGGTTGCCGCGGCTCGCGCCGTCCCCGGCGAGCAGGCCGCGGCCGTCGGAGTGCCGCCGTTCGATCTCGGCCGCGTCGGCCGGGTGGGCGCACGCCATCACGTGGTCGCGGTCCTTCTCGTACCAGCGGAAGCCGAGGATGTCGTGGTTGGAGCCGTGCAGGATGCCGCAGACGCTCGCGCCGGTCTGGGAGCTCCAGTCGGTGTGCCAGCGCGAGAGCGTGTGGCTGTCTTCGGCGAGCCAGGCGGCGAAGGTCGGCATGTCGCCGTCGCGGATCGCGCGGCGGACGGTGTCGTACCCGAGGCCGTCGATCTGCAGGAACAGCACCCCGGGCGGTTGGTCGGCCTCACCGGGCGCGGCGGCGTGCCGGCGACGCCGGCGGTTCGCGCGGCGGAAGAAGATCTCGTCCTCGTCGATCGCGAGCAGGCTGGAGATCAGCGCGCCGACCCCGGCCATCGCTACGGTGACGATCACCGCGGTCCGCATGTCCGCGATCTCGACCCCCGGCACGGTCCGGAACACCGCGAGCGTCCCGGCGCCCAGCAGCAGGAACCCGAAGAGGCCGAAGGTGAAGAACGCCAGCGGGTAGGCGATCCGCATGACCAGCGGCCAGACGACCCCGGCGAGCAGGCCGAGCAGCAGCGCGCAGACCGTCGGCTGCCACCAGTGGGTCATCCGGAAGCCGGAGAGCAGCACGTCGAGCAGGCGCAGCGCGCCGGTCACGGCGGCCCACACCAGCAGGACGCGGGCGACGACCCGGCCACCCCGCAGCAGCCGGCCCTTCGGGGCGGACGTCGTCACACTCGCTCTCCCGTCTTCTCCTTGGCCTTGCGCCGCCACCGCGCGATCAGGTTCAGCAGGACGGTGACGAGCAGGACGAGGACCGTCGCCAGCACCGTCGCGATGACCGGTGAGTCGAAGATGCCCCCGCTGACGATGCCAAGCAAGGAGTAGGCGACCGCCCAGAGCACACACGCGATGAGCGAAGTGGGCAGCAGGCGCCGCCACGGGTAGCTCAGCGCGGCGGCGGCGAGCAGCACCGGGATCCGGCCGGCCGGGACGAGCCGGCCGACCACGACGATCTGCCAGCCGCGCCGGGTGAACTGGTCGCGGGCCTTTTCGAGGCGTTCGGCGGGCTGGCGCCGGCTGATCCAGCGGAAGGCGGCTTCGCTGCCCAGACGCGGGATCCCGAATGTCACGACGTCGCCGACGTACGCGCCGAGCGTGGCGAGGACGATCACCAGCGGCAGGGAGAGGTGGTCGGTGGTGGTCGCGACGGCGGCCGCGGCGCCGACCACCGCGCCGGTGGGCACGATCGGGATGATCGAGCCGAGCAGCACCCCGCCGAACAGGGCCGGGTACCCGATGGCGGCCGGGTCGGTCCAGTTCACGGGCGGTCCGTCGGAGCGGGGAGGACGACGTCGGCGCCGGGCTCGGTGAACAGCACTTCGGTGGCTCCTCCGGCGGCTTGCACTTCGGCGGCGAACACGCGAGGCGGATCGGCGAGCAGCCGCCGCATCTTGGCGGTCCGCCGCAACCCGGGCACGGCGAGCGTGCCCCAGTGCACGGGAACGGCGGCCCGGGCCTGGAGCACGGCGGCAGCCCGAGCGGCCCGGGCGGGGTCCAGGTGCCCGGGCCCGAGGTTCGGCCCCCAGCCCCAGACGGGCAGCAGCGCGACGTCGACCGGGCCGAGCTCGGCCATCCCGTCGAAGAGGTCGGTGTCGCCGGCGTTGTAGACCGTCGTGCCCTCGGCCCGGATCAGGTGCCCGATGGCGGGACTCTGCGGACCATGGGTGAGCCGCGGCCCCCACCGGTGCCCGGAGTGGACGGCCTCGGTGGCGGTGACGTCCAGCGCGCCTTCGCTGAGGGTCTCCCCGGGCGCGATCTCCTCGACGTTGCCGAAGCCCTTCCTGGTGAGCCAGCGCCCGGCCCCGCGCGGGACGACGATCCGGGTGTCCGTGCCCAGCATCCGCAGCGACGGCAGGTGCAGGTGGTCACCGTGCAGGTGGGAGAGCAGGACGAGGTCGACCCCGGCATAACTCTCCGCCGCCGGGACGGGAACAACCCGGCTCAGCCCGCCGACGCGCGCGGTGAGCACGGGATCGGTCAGCACAACCCGGCCACCGAGCTCGAGCCGGACGGTCGAATGGCCGAGGAAACGCAGGTTGAAGCCGCTCACGCTGTCGAGTATCGCCTCCTGCCCGCCCCCATGCCCGGCGGAGTGGCACGAGCAACGCTGCCCAGTGACCCCGCGGCCCGCGTGACCAGAGAGCCGACACGCGTGACTAGGGAGTCGACACGCGTGATGGGGAGGTCGACACGGCGCCGCTGCCTGCCGCAAGCCGTGTCGACTCTCCAATCACGCGAGTTGACCTTCGGTCACACCGGGGCCGCCGGGAGCAGGGACGAGATCCGCAGTGAGGACGTCCCGATCCCCGTCGGCCCGCCGAACCCGGACCCACCGACCGGGTGGTACCTCAGCTCCGTCTCCGTGTAGCGCCCCACGTTCTCGTGCCAGTGCAGGATCCCCGACATCCAGCTGCGGAACTCCTCGACGTACGCCAGCAGCGTCTCCTGCACCTCCGGCGCCACGTCGTAGTCGCGGAACAGGGCCGGCAGCTCGATCGACGCCGCGTGGCGGAACTCCGCCAGGCGGGCCGCCATCAGGTCCGTCACCACCTCGAACGCGCGCTGCTCGGAGCAGTCGAGGAAGTTCCGGACCACCAGGACGCCGTTGTTGAGCTCGCCCTCGAACTGGATCTCCTTCTGGTAGGAGAACACGTCGTTGAGCAGGCACGCGTAGTCCGTCGCCGAGTGCTCGATCGCCTGGACCGGCCGCGTCCGGTACAGCTCGGGCGGGACCGTGCGTCCGTGGGACAGCCGGGACAGGCTCATCGTGAGGTCCGAGCCGAACGTCCGGCGCCGCATCTCGACGTAGTCGATCGGGTCCGGGATCCGGTTCTCCGCCTGGTTCTTCAGCTCCCACAGCCAGCTCGACGTCATCGTGTCGACCGACCGCCGCAGTGCCGACCGGGCCGCCGGGTCCAGCTCCGCCGTCGTCCGCGCCCAAATGTCGGCCAGCCCGGCCTCCAGCTGGGTCGACGGGGTGGCCGTGCCCGCCATGATCGCCGACAGCCGCAGGTTGCACGCCTTCGCCGCCACCAGGTCGCGGGTCGCGCCGAACATCAGCGGGTAGTAGTCGTCGGCGTAGGTGCCCCAGGTCAGCCAGTCGCTGGTGACGTCGAGCTCGTCGGCCGTCGCGTCCGGGTGGATGCCGGCCGCGCACAGCGGCAGGTCCGCCGCGCGCAGCTTCCGCTCGTCCCACACGACTCCGTCGAGCAGCCCGGTCCGCCGCGCCCAGTCGACGTTGCGGACCCGGCACGCGTCCAGGTGCGGGTTCAGCCGCAGCGGGAACGGCGTCTCGAACGACGGCCGCGGCGGCGAAACCACCCGGAACGGCGTGTGCCCGTACGCGCGCAGCCGTTGCGGCGCGGTGGCGAGCACCGAGGTGAAGATGCGCGCCGCGGACGTCCCGATGCCGGACGCGCCACCCGGCTCCGGGCCGCCGCGGCCGGCCAGTGCCCCCTCGTTCATGTAGCGGCTCGAGCGCAGGTGCCATTCGTGCCCGCCGGACTGCCAGTCCTGCAGGCCCTTGACGTAGGCGAACGTCGCCGCGCGCGCGGCCGGGTCGACGCCGTGCTCGTCGAACAGGCCGGGGACCTCGGTGAGCGCGGTGTGCTCGAACTGGTGCAGCCGCGAGGTGATCAGGCTGTTGACGGCGTCCGCCGCTTCCTGCGTGGTCAGCCCGAGGAACTTCTCGAACACGAGCACGCCGTTGGACAGCTCACCCTCGTCCTGCACCTCCCGTTGGTAGGAGAACAGGTCGTTGCGCAGGTGGACGCTGTCGGCGAAGCAGTCGCGCAGGACCTCCATCGGCCTCGACGCGGCGATCTCGTCCGGCACCTCGGCGTGCACCGAGTGCTCGACGAGGTTCGCCGACCACGGCGCGCCGCCGACCTTCCGCCGCATCTCGACGTACTCGATCGGGTTGGCCAGCCGGCCTTCGGTGATGTTGGCGAGCTCCCACAGCGATTCTTCGAGCAGCGCCTTCGTGCTCTCGACGAACCGCCGCCGCCAGCCGTCGGTGCGGTGCGGGATGGTGCGGTTCCACAGGTCGGTCAGGCCGCGCTCGACCGGGTTCTTCGGTGTCGCGGTGATCTCGCCTTCGGCGGGCATGAACAGGTCGAGCCGGTCGAGGTAGGTGCGCGCGCTTTCGATGTCGCCGGTGCGCTTGTACAGCTCGAGGAAGTGGTCGTCGAAGTAGAAGACCCAGACGTACCAGTCGGTGATCAGGTCGAGCTCGCCGGCGCCGGCGTCCGGGTGGGTGTAGGCGCAGAGCAGCGCGTAGTCGTGGGAGTCGAGGTCGTGCTCGGTCCAGATCACCTTGCCGTGCTGCGGGACGTCGATCATGTCGAACTCGCGCGCCCACGCCTTGCTGTGCGCGCGGGCGCCGTCGAGATGCGGGTTCAGCCGGGCGGGGTACGGCATGTAGAACTCGGGGAGGACGAACGGCTGCTGAGGCACCCCGTGAGGCAACCAAACCGCGCTGGTGTCCGCCAAGAGGAACAGCGGCGATGCACACGAACGGGCCGACGGCGTCCCCCGGCCGGCCCAGCGGGGTGCACGGGCCGGTCAGCACCCGGCCGCCCGCCGTCGCACGATGGGGGACGACCCCGACCGAGGAGAACCCGATGACCGACCGGACCCGAGTGGCCGACAACCCCGACGAGAGCCGCTACGACCTGTGGGTGGGCGAGAAGCTGGCGGGCTCCGCCTACTACGACCTCCGTGGGGATCTCACGGTGTTCACCCACACGGAGATCGACGACGCGTTCAGCGGGCAGGGGCTCGGCAAGGTCCTAGCCGCCGCCGCGCTGGACGACGTCGTCACGCGGGGCCGGACGATCGTGCCGGTCTGCCCCTTCATCGCCGGATATCTGAAGAAGAACCCGGGCTATGAGGACCACGTTCGCTGGCCGAAGGGGTGAGTGTTACGCCGAAAGGCGCAGCGTCACGAGGCCGTTCGGGTCTGGCTTGAGAGGTATGTCCGGATCTGCTGGTTATTAACCAACCTTAGTCGGTGGTGCGTTGGTTGCCCGGCAACGAAAGTGACCGGCGCAGGCTTCGAACCGGCAAACTGGAGGAAGTTGATGACTCCCCGGAAGACCGCCCTCAAGACCTTCGCCGTCTTGTCGGCCGCCGCGCTGACCTCCGGCGTGTGCGCGTCAGCGGCCACTGCGTCCCCACTGGCCTTCTCCGAGATGCAGGCCAACGCCGTCAGCAACGCCACGCAGGTGGCGAGCACCCTCGGCGCCACCTCCGGCGGCATCTACCTGGAGAACGGCAAGGCCGTCGTCAACGTCACCGATGACGCGTCCGTGCAGAAGGTGCAGGCCGCCGGCCTGACCGCGAAGAAGGTCAAGCACACCTTCGCCGCGCTCACCGGCGTCAAGAACCAGCTGGACGCGGTCAAGAACGTCCCGCAGACCGCGTGGGGCATCGACACCAAGACCAACCAGGTCGTGGTGAAGGTCTACGACGCGGCCAGCAAGGAGACCGCGGACAAGGTCAACGCGGCCGCCGCGAAGTACGGCGACAGCGTCCGCGTCGAGCACCGCACCGGCAAGCTGGAACTGCACATCGCCGACGGCGACGCGATCCAGAACGACCAGGGCCGCTGCTCGCTCGGCTTCAACGTGACGCGCGGCGGTTCGCCGTTCCTGCTCACCGCGGGCCACTGCACCAACCTCGGCGGCACCTGGGCCGGCGGCGACGTCTCCGGCGCGCAGGTCGTCGAGAGCGACTGCCCCGATGCGGACTCCGGCCTGCTGACCCGCCCGAACGGCTCCGGCCCCGGCGAGATCAACACCGGCCAGGCGATCACCAGCGCCGCGGAGCCGACCGTCGGCGAGCAGATGCAGAAGCAGGGCTCGACCACCGGTGGCGGCAGCGGCGAGATCACCTCGGTCGACGAGTCGGTCAACTTCGACGTCGGCGTCCTGAACCACGAGTTCGGCACCACCGCGCACACCGACCACGGTGACTCGGGCGGCCCGGCCTACGACGGTTCGAAGGGCCTCGGCACGCTGTCCGGCGGCGACACCGTGACCAGCTACTTCTACCCGCTCACCCTCGAGCTGCAGGCCTACGGCCTCGAGCTCGCCTGATAAAGCCCGCAGGGCCCCTTCACACGCGTCGAGGGCGCGTGAAGGGGCCCTGCTTCCATTTCAGAGCCGCTTCGCGCGGTAGACGGCGTCGGTGTGGTGGCCCTCTCCGCGCGTCTCGCACGTCTCGACGAGCCACTCCCAGGCGTCGCCGAGGTAGCTCGTGATCTCTTCCGGCTCGAAGAACAGCTCGATCGGCGGCGTCTGGCCGTCGAACTCGCGCATGGCCTTCGGCGAGTGCCCGACGACCAGCAGCGAACCGCCCGGCCGGATCGCCGCCGCGGCCGCGGTGAAGACGTCGCGGCGCAGGTCCGGCGGCAGGTGCATGTACTGCGCGGAGATCAGGTCGTACTGCTCCTCCGGCCGCCACTCCAGGATGTTCTTGTGGAGCCAGCGGACGGTCACGCCCGCTTCCTTGCCGGCTTCCTCGGCGCGGGCGAGCGCGATGGTCGAGATGTCGGCGCCGTCGACCGTCCAGCCGTGCTTCGCGAGCCAGATCGCGTCGCCGCCTTCGCCGCTGCCCAGGTCGAGGGCGTGCCCGGGGGTCAGTCCCTCGACCTCGGCGCGCAGGTTCGCGTTGACGCTCCCGCTCCAGATCCGGTGCTCGTCCCGCTGGTACATCGCTTCCCAGAAGTCCTGCTTCAGCATGTCTTCGACGATCATGGGGCCCTCGTGCGGCATGGTTCCTCCTCGGTGACGTCCCCAGCATGCGGAGGACGTCACCGAGGAGGCAAATCGTGTTGCCGATCCGGCAACTCAGGCCGGGCCGTACACCTGCATCTCGTACAGCGAGTAGCCGTACGACGTCCCGCGCGTGACGCCGTTCATCCGCACGTAGCGGCCGCTGCCGGTCAGCCCGGTGAGGTCGTCGGTGGCGCCGTTGCCCGTCGTGGTGGTGTAGATCGTCGTCCAGTTCGTGCCGTCGGCCGACGTCTGGATGGTGTACCCCTTGCCGTACGCGGCTTCCCAGGACAGCTTGACGTGCGAAACCGTCTTCGTGGCGCCGAGGTCGACGCGCAGCCACTCGCTCGCGGAGCCTTCCTTCGAGGCCCAGCGGGTGCTCGTCAGGTTGCCGTCGAAGGCCGCGCTCGCCGGGTAGGACGACGACTCGGTCGACGACGCCGTCGCCGTTTTGCCCTGGGAGAGCAGGGTTTCCTGGCCGCCGCCCCCGCCGGTGACCGTGACGCCGAGCGAAGCGGTCTTCGTCCCGCCGGTGATGGTGACCGTCGCCGAGCCGGGGGTGGCGTTCGCGGCGGCCGCGACCGTGACGGTCGAGGTGCCGCCGGCCGGCACCGACGTCGGCGAGAAGGACACGGTGACACCCGCGGGAGCGCCGCCCGCGGACAGCGAGACGGCGTCCGAGCTGGTGACGGTGGCCGTCGCCGACGCGCCCGGCGCGACCGAAACCGCCGACGGCGTCACGCTGAGGCTGCTCGGGGCGCCCGCCGCGGTGAACGTCCAGCGCGCCTGGGTTCCGGAGCAGCTGCCCGCGGTGAGCGTCGTGCCCGAGGCGCGGAAGCACTTCTTGCTCGTCTGGATGTCCGAGATCGTGCCGTCGGGGTTGATCGACCACTGCTGGGCGGGCCCGCCGGTGCAGGTCTGCAGCACGATCGAGCTGCCGGAGATGCCCGCGCACTTGTCGTTGATCACGAGGAACGCGCCGTGGAAGGTGAACCGCTGGGCGTCGCTTTCGGCGCACGCGGCCACTTTCAGCGTCGTCCCGCTGCTCGGGGCTTCCAGGCAGGTGCCGGTGGAGGTGTTCTTGTACTGGCCGACGGTCGTGTTCGGCTGCGCGCCGCCCCAGCATTCACCGGTGCCGGTGTTGAAGATCGGCGTCGCGTCGTAGGGCTCGTTCGACGGCGGGTCGACGACCACCGGCTCCATGACCGGCGTGTTGTCCGCGTTGTAGTGCGTGAGCGCGTCTTCGCAGTCGATCGCGTCGAAGGCGCTGCCGCCCTTGCCACCGAGCCAGAGGTCGATGTGGCGCAGGCCGGGACCGCCGTTGGGGCCCTGGCTGTTCCAGTCGTCGGAACACTCGTCGCAGCCGTCCTCCATGATGAAGTACTTCTTCACCCGCGGCACCCAGACCTTGGTGCCCGGCTTGAGCTCGTCGCTGCTGGTGGCGAAGGTGATCGGGTCGGCGTAGCTGCCCTTGCCGCCCGCGGTGTCGTGGATCTGCGGGTAGGCGACGTCCCCGCCGGGCGGGGTGTTGTCCCACCAGCCGTAGAAGGTGAGGAAGGTCGGCTGCGTGGTGGCCGCGTTCGCCGTGCTTCCGCCGGCGAGGGCGGTGGCCAGGGCGAGGAACAGGGTCACGACGAGCACGAGCGCGCGCCGGGTCATGCTGCCTCCGGGAGGGGGTGGGGCGGACGGTGGACGCGGCGTGCGTCCAGGTTCGCCGCGCGGGGGCCCGCCGTCAAGACTTGTTCGTAAAGTTTCCTAACTAACTCGGTTGGTGTTCCGGTCGCCGGGAAACCCGTGCGGGGGACCGCTTTCCTCGGCGAAGATGGCGTCATGAGCGAACAGCGGGAAATCGTGGTCACTGGGGGCGGCACCGGCATCGGGCTGGCGATCGCCGCCCGGTTCGCGGCGGCGGGCGAGCGGGTGACCGTCACCGGGCGGCGCAAGGACGTGCTCGAAGCCGCGGCGGAGAAGATCGGCGCGCGGGCGGTGGCCTTCGACGCGAGCGACCCGGCGGCGGTGCGGGCGGCGCTGGCCGAGCTGCCCGCACGGGTGGACGTGCTGGTCAACAACGCCGGCGGCAACACCGACCGGGTCCGGGAGGCCCCGGCGCCGGGCGACCTCGCCGGGCTGGCGGACGCGTGGCGCGCGAACTTCGAAGCCAACGTCGTCTCCGCCGTTCTCGTGACTACCGCCTTGAAGCCGCGCTTCGCGGACAACGTGAGGGTTGTGACTCTCGGCTCCATCGCGGCGAAGCAGGGCTCCGGCTCCTACGGCGCGGCGAAAGCGGCGATCGAGGCGTGGAACACCGACCTCGCGCGGCAGCTCGGCCCGGCCGGGGGCAGCGCCAACGTCGTGGCGCCCGGCGTCACCCTCGACACGGAGTTCTTCCACGGCACGGTCACCCAGGAGTGGGTCGACGCGCGGGTCGCCGTCGCGTTCGACAAGCGCGCCGGGCAACCGGAAGAAGTCGCGGAAACCGTGCAGTTCCTGGCAGCGCCGGGCGCCGGGCACATCACCGGTCAGGTCGTGCACGTGAACGGCGGCGCGTACGGCGCCCGCTAGGCCATCCGGGTCGGAAGTGGGTCGAACGTCCCACGACGGCCCCGGTTCTCTCCATGGTGGAGGTGTCCAGACCACCGGCAGAGAGGTGTGATCCGCCGTGACGGCGACATCCGAAACCCCGGCCCTCCCGACGACACGACCGGCCGGATGCCCGTTCGACCCGCCCGAGAACTACGCCGCGCTGCGGGAAGCCGCGCCGACGTCGCAGGTGCGCTGCCCGGCCGGCATGGACGCCTGGCTGGTGACGCGCTACAGCGACGTCCGCGCGGTGCTCGCCGACCGCACGATGAGCTCGCGCGGCGCGTCTTCGGTGCACGTGAACCCGAACGCCGACCTCGACGAGGAGGTCAGCCCGGGCTCGATCATCCAGCTCGACGGCAAGGAGCACTCGCGCATCCGCAAGATGGTGATCGCGGAGTTCACCGTGCGGCGCGTGGAGGCGATGCGCGAGTACGTCCAGGAGCTGGTGGAGAGCCACCTGGACGCGATGCTCGCCCGGCCGGGCGAAGCCGATCTCGTGCGGGACTTCGCGTTGCCGATCCCGTCGCTGGTGATCTGCGAGCTGCTCGGCGTCCCGTACGCGGACCGCTCGCGGTTCCAGCGGCAGAGCGGGTTCCTCGTCAGCACCGACGCGACGCCCGAGGAGGGGAAACAGGCCTACGACGAGCTTTCCGGGTTCCTGGCGGAGCTGTTCACCGAGAAGCAGCGGAACCCGCAGGACGACCTGTTCAGCCGGCTGATCGCACGCGGTGAGGCGTCCGGCGACCCGCTCACGATGGAGGAGCTGGTGGTGCTCGGCCTCAGCCTCCTGGTGGCCGGCCACGAGACGACGGCCAACATGATCGCGTTGAGCACGCTGGTGCTGCTGGAACACCCGTCGCAGCGCGACGTCGTGCTGGCGGCGCCGGAGCGGGCGGTCGAGGAGCTGCTGCGGTACCTGTCGGTGGTCCAGTTCGGCGTGCTGCGCTACGCGACTTCCGACGTCCAGGTGGGTTCGCGCTCGGTCAAGGCCGGGGAGTGGCTGGTCGCGGCGCTCAACTCGGCGAACCGGGACGAGGAGCTGTTCCCGGGAGCGGACAAGCTCGACTTCCACCGCGAATCGCCGCGCACGCACGTGGCGTTCGGGTTCGGCGCGCACCAGTGCATCGGCCAGCAGCTGGCGCGCGTCGAGCTGCAGGAGGCGTTGACGCGGCTGTTCCGCCGGGTGCCGGACCTGCGCCTGGCGGTGCCGCGGGAGTCGTTGGTGTACAAGCACAACACGCTGGTCTACGGGGTGCGAGAGCTGCCGGTAGCCTGGGGTTCGTGACAGCGCGAGAGCTCTGGGCGGCGGTGGAGCCGCTGCACGCGGCGGTCTACTTCGCACCCGAAACGGCGGCAGCGGCGAAGGAAGCGGGCCTGCGCGGGTACTGGATGGGGTACTTCGCGGGCCGCCTGGCCCCGCTGGGCCCGATCGGCCCGGCGCCGGCGACGTCGGTGCTGTTCGGCTTCGCCCCGGCGATGGTGGCCCGCGCCGTGCCGGACGCGTGGTCGTTCGCCGCGCCGGAGCAGGTTCTCCGGTCCCGGCTCGACGCGGTGGAAGCCGCGCTGAGCCGGGCCGTGGGACCGGACCACGAAGAGCTGGCGGGCTTGCTCGAGCGAGCGGTTTCGGCCTGCCGCTTCGACGGCCGCCCGCTGGCGGCGGCGTGGGCGTCGGTCCCGAAGCCGTCGAGCGCCCTGGGCCGCATCTGGCTGGCGGCAACGGTCCTGCGCGAGCACCGAGGCGACGGCCACGTCCTGTCGGCGGTCCACGCGGGCCTGACGGGCCTGGAGACAACGCTCACCCACATCGGCGACGGAGTGATCACCCGAGCGGACGTCCAGCCGCACCGAGGGTGGTCGGATCCCGCGTGGGATGCAGCGATCTCGGGGTTGCGAAGCCGTGGGCTTTTGGACACCGAGGGACTTCTGACGCCTTTGGGTGCGGCGTTGCGCCGTCGCGTCGAGGAGGACACGGACCGGCTGGCGGCGGCGCTGGTCGAGGAGCTGGGCGAGGATTTGGGGCGGACGCTGGAGCTGGCGGTCCCGCTGAGCCGGACGGTGATCGACGCGGGCTTGGTCCCGGTGCCGAACCCGATGGGCGTCCCGCGCCCGTGACGTCACCCGGGCCGGCGGGCAGCCCCAGCCCGCCGGCCCGGGTCCCCGGGTTCCCCCGAGGTCACTCGTCCCCGCCGCGGCGGCGCAGCAGGTCGTACTGGCAGCTCAGCTCGTGCGCCTGGTCCTCGTACTCGCGTCTCGCCGCGAGGAAGGGCCGCACGCAGTCGCTGTAGTGGCGCAGGTCGTCCTGCTCGAGTGAGCCGTCGCGGAACGCCGTCCAGAACACCAGCGTCGCCGAAACGACCATGACCAGCGCGACCAGCACCGCCATCAGCACGGCCAGGTCGTTCATCCCCGACAGCACACCCTCGGTGTAGACGCGCACGAACATCACCACGCCCATCAGCCCGACCAGCAGCCCGACCGTGACCAGGCTCAGCTTCGAGCCGACCGACAGCTTCGGCCAGTCCAGCTGCCGCTTGGCGTTCTTGTGCTGGCGCTGGTTGTGGCCGAGGTGGTGCAACGCCGTCGCCGCGCCGCCGGTCGCCAGCACCGAGATGACGATGCTGATCGCCAGCGGCAGCCCGAGCGGGTCGCTCCAGTCGACGTTGAACACCGAGCTGGCCAGCCACAGCATGATCGGCAGGTCGACGACGGTCACCGTGAGCAGCGTCAGCACCCGGGTCACCCGGCCGACGCGCCGGTGGCGCAGGCTCCCGCGCATCTGCTCGAGCCCGATGAGCCGGTCGATCAGGTCGGCGCGGGCCTCCGCCTCGCCGACGGTCAGGTTCTGGCCGTGCGGGCCGACGACGTGGCCGTCCATCGCGCGGGCGGCGCGGTAGGTCAGCTCCTGGATCCGGGCCTGCAGCAGGTCGCCCGCCGGGGTCTCCGCGCGGCGCCGCGGCTGCGGCAGGGGGAGGTTTCGTGTTTCGTCGATGCTGGTCATGACTGCCTCCTGGTCTGGCTACGAGCTCGGGCCGGGGCCCTGGTACGTGATCTCCACCCGCCTCATCCGGGCCGCCGCCGCTTCGTCGAACCGCCCGCCGGCCATCGCGGTGACCCCGGGCTGCGTCCCGGTGCCGGTGGCGTCGACCCGCTGGGTCACCCCGGCCCCGGTGAGCGCGCCGGCGACGGCACGCGCTCGCTGTTCCGCCAGTTCCCGCCGCCCCGCGTCGGTCGACCCCGGTGGATCGGCCGCGAAGCCGCGGACGGTGACCGGCGCGGTGCCGCGACCGGCCGTGATGCTGCCCGCGAGCGACCGGAGGAGGTCGCGGGCCGATTCGGACAGCACCGCGGAGTCCCCGGCGAAGCCGAGCGCGGCGTCCGAAACCGTGGTGGTGACCTCGCCCCGCGGGCCGGTCACCGACGTCACCCCGGGCACCGGCACGACCGGCGTCGCCACGGTCGCCCGCGACGGCTCGGCCGGGACCCGGCTCTGGTCGACGTCGCACGACGCGGCCCCGGCCGCCCGGCAGATCGCCTGCCAGTACGCGGCCAGCCGGTCGTGAGCCGGCGCGGGCAGCGGCGGCTGCACGCCGGCGACTGAACCGAGCCCGGCGAAGAGCACCCGCCAGCCGGTCAGCCGCGGCACCTGCCCGGCGGCGGCCAGCTGGGCGGCGACGGCGGCGGGGTCGGCCGTCCAGCCGACCTGACGCAGGTCGAACGCGCCCCCGGTGCTGAGCCCGCTGCTGTCGACCACGAGCGTCCCGGCGGGCAGCCCGCGGACGGCGTCGGTGAGGCCGGCGAGCAGGTCGAGCCCGCTCTTGCCGGCCGCGGTGGCGCCGATGGCGTCGACGGCACTGGCGACGTTCCGGTCGATCAGCGACGGCCGGGAGAGCCCGTGTTCCAGCGAGCCGTCGGCCCGCCGCGGCGTGAGCACGACCGACCGCCGGTCCCCGCCGTCCGCGGCCGACACCAGCACGACGCTGCTCTTGCCCGAGCCCTGCTGGGAGACGTTCCCGCTGTTCGCGGCGTCGCGCAGCACGGCGAGGACGGCATCGGTGACGGCCGGCCGAGGCTCGTTCGCCGTCCCGCTGACGACCACGACGACCCGGTCGCCCCCGCTGGGGGTCACGGTGCGCGCCGGCAGCGCGCAACCGCTGACGACGGCACCGAAAACGATCATCCCGGCAAATGACGCCCGAGTGGCACGCTGGCTGCCGGACGTCGAGTTGTTCAAGCCCAGCTGGGGCTTCGAAGGCCGGACTCCCCGTGCCGACCTGGTGTTCCGAGGCTGCATGACGACCTCCCAGGGGTCCATGAGCACCTTCAGCGTGACATTTGCCCGGTAACGATGTCAATTGACAGAACGATGTCACCTGCACGGTTCTCCCTGCTCAAGGCATGCGCACGGCCCATCGTCCGACACGGCCTCCCCGAATGCCGGGGTCAAACGGGCCGAACGGAGTAACTTGCCGGTGGGCGGTAGGAATCTTCACAGCAAGTGGCAGGCGAAGAAGGGCAAGTGACGGAGAGAGGTAGGCTGAGGCGATGGCGAGGTACGACGCCAACGTCGAAGGTGTCCGGAACGTCTTCCTCAAGCTGAGGACGCGCAGCGGGCTGACCGTGGAGCGCCTCGAGACCACCGAGGTCGACGTCCGGCTGCTCGCCGAGCTGCCCGCCGTCCGGCGCCACATCGGGGACACCGGGGTGTCCGAAGGCGAAGCGATCGTGGACGTCGTGACCACGGTCGTCGCCGGCCTCGACCCGAACGACCTGCTGATCGCGGACGCCGCACTGGCCCTCGGCGTCCTCCGCGCACGCGTGAGCCCGGGCGCGGAGATCGGCCGGCTGTACGCGGAGGACCTGGGGGAGCGCCGCCGCGCGCTGGCCGAGGGCTGGGACGCGCTGCACGCGCTGCTCGGCGTCACGAGCGACTACCCGGCGCCGACGGTCCGGAGCCTGCGCGGCTCGATCGAAACCCGGGCGCTGGGCGTGCTGGCCGAACGCTGCGTGCGGGACGCGGAGCCCGTCGAAGCCGAACCCGCCGGGGAGACGGTGGGCACCGTGGTGGTGGTGGGCGGCGCGTCGACCGACCACGTCGTCGTCGCCGACCAATGGCCCGACGTCAGCGAAGCGATCCAGGCCCAGTCCTTCGACGTGCACCCAGGGGGCAAGGGGCTGAACCTGGCCGTCGCGGGGCGTCGTCTCGGGCTGGACGCGCGGCTGGTGGCCGCCGTCGGCGGTGACTCTCAGGCCGGCGACCTCCTGCAGTTCATGCGCAAGGAGTCCTTGTCGACCGATCTGGTGAAAGGGACGCCGGGAGCGGCGAGCCCGCGGGCCCTGGTGCTCGTCGGCCCGACGGGCGAGACGCGGTACCTCGGCTGGATGAACGAGCTCGAGGTCTCACTGTCCAGAGAGGACCTTCGCACGCCTCGCGTGCGGGAAGCGATGGCCGAGGCGGACGCCGTGCTGGTGACCCTCGAGCCGCCGATGGAAACGATCAAGTGGGCGCTCTCGGCCGCTACCGCGCAACCGAAGAAGCCCTTGGTGCTGCTGCAGGCCTCGCCACCCCGTGAGGCGCCGCAGCAGCTCTACCGGCTCCTGCGCGGGGTGGACTACCTCGTCGGCCGCGAAGGCGAGCTGCGCAGGCTGCTGTCCGATCCGGACAGTCCGCGCACCGTCGACGACCTGGCCCGGTCCCTGCTG
Source organism: Amycolatopsis sp. NPDC104587 (assembly GCF_055583645.1). Lineage (NCBI taxonomy): Bacteria > Bacillati > Actinomycetota > Actinomycetes > Pseudonocardiales > Pseudonocardiaceae > Amycolatopsis > Amycolatopsis sp. NPDC104587. Next base: position 260,256 of record NZ_JBVJNO010000011.1, on the reverse strand, counting down.
TCCCTCGGGGTGGGCGCGGTCTGTGTCGTCGAAAGTTTCGGTTGTAGGATCCGCTCGAGCGCGATCTCCCAAGACATCGAGGGCCCGCCGGTCCCGCTCGACGACGCACCGGGCGTCCGCGAAGCTTTTTCCGCGGCGCTCGTCCAAAAACTCATTCAAGAGGGTGCCGGCCGAAGCCGCGAAGAAGCCCTGCGCTGGGCGATCGCGGCGATGGCGACCAATCCGTCACTGGACGAGATCGTCGAGTCCATGCCGGGTCTCGACGAGGTCGAGCGCACCCTCGAGACCGACCAAAAGCTGGAGAACCCGTGATGGCAGCAGTGGAACACGAACTGGTGGGCGCCGACGGGGCGTTCAGGGCCGTCGTCCTCGATGACGGGGTGGACCGCATGAATCCGCCGTGCGCGGCGGTGTACGGCGTTCCGCTCGACGGCTGCCCGGTCCGGGTCCATTCCCGTTGCGTTTACGGCGAGATCTTCGAATCGACGAACTGCGACTGTCTCTGGCAGCTGCGGGAATCACGTCGCATCATCCGGGAACACGGCTCCGGCGTGCTCGTCTACCTGGACCAGGAGGGCCGCGGCGCCGGCCTGCTGGCCAAAGCCAGGGGGCACCGGATTTCCCAGGAGAAGCACCTCGACACCTTCGCGAGCTACAAGGCGCTGGGGTTGAAGCCGGACAGCCGGCACTACGACGACGCCGCCGCGTTGCTGAGCCAGCTGGGACTGCGAGAAGTCAAGCTGCTGACGAACAATCCCGCCAAGGTGGCCGCCCTGCTGGCCGCGGACATCAAGGTCGACCAGCAGCTGCTGACGATGCCGGACCCCGGGGAGAAGGCACGGGACTACATCTCGGCCAAGGAGCGGGCCGGTTGGGCGATCGCGGCGCCGTCGACGCCGCAGCTGGTGGCGCCGCCGCTGGTTGCGCCGGAGCACACCGGGGTTCGACCAGCGGACCGCGTGAGCGCCTAAGCCGATCGTTGCCGACCCGACAACCTCGGGCCGGCTCCGCGGAACCGCTGGTGCCGCTCGCGGCCCGGGTTCGACTTCCGGCTGGACACCACCCCGTCCTCGTCCGCAGTCTCTGTTGCGCCTGGGCCAAACGCTGATCCCGTGGTCGGACGCGACGACCCCGCCGTGTCGATTTCGGCGTCGCACGTTCGACGCAGGGACGAACGCACCCGGACATCGGAGGTACTCATGACCTTGCTCGCGGGCAAGAACGCGATCGTCTACGGCGGCGGAGGGCGGATCGGCAGCGCCGTGGCCTGCGCTTTCGCCGAGGAAGGCGCGACCGTCTTCCTCGCCGGGCGGACGCTCGGCCGGCTCGACGCGGTCGCCGAGCGGATCAGGGCGGCCGGTGGGCGGGCCGAGACCGCCGAGGTCGACGCGTTGGACGAGCGGGCCGTCGACGAGCACGCCGGCTCCGTTGCCGGCCGAGGGGGCATCGATGTCTCCTTCAACCTCATCACCCACGGGGACGTGCAGGGCACGCCGTTGCTCGACATGACGCTCGCCGACTACGAGCGGCCCGTGGTCACCGCGGTGCGGACGAACTTCCTGACTGCTCGCGCCGCCGCGAGGCACATGGTGAAGCAGCAGTCGGGCGTGGTCCTGTTCTTCGGCGGCGCGGGCGACCCCGTGCGCGAGTTCTCCGTCGGCGGGCTGCAGGTCGCGTTCCACGCGCTCGAGGCGATGCGCCGGCAGATCGCCGCCGAGCTGGGGCCGCGGGGAGTGCGGACCGTGACGCTGCGGACCGGTGGCATTCCCGAAACCCTGCCCGCGGACTTCGCGGAGCGTCAGGTGGTCGAGGACAGCATCACCGGCCAGACGATGCTGGGCCGCGCGGCGACGCTGGCCGACGTCGGCGCGGTTGCCGCCTTCGTCGCCTCGGATCGGGCGCGCTCGATGACGGCGTCGACCGTCAATGTCAGCTGCGGGGCTCTCGTCGACTAGGCGCGGGCCGTGATCTGCTGGATCGTCCACGCGTTGCCGTCGGGGTCGGCGAAGTGCACAAACCCACGTTGTTCAGGTCTGCTTCGCCGTCCCAGGCGCCCATGCCGTAGACCTGGATTCCGCTGACCTCGACGCCGCGCTCGGTGAGCGCCGCGTGGGCCTTCGGCAGGTTGTTGACCACCAGCTGGAGTCCCTTGAGCGAACCCGGCGGCATGTCCGGCACGGCGCCCTTGCCGATCGCCACCGAGCAGCCCGACGCCGGTGGAGTCAGCTGCACGAGCCGCGTGCTCTCGTCGATCCTCGTGTCGTGGTCGACGGCGAACCCGAGACGGTCGGCGTAGAAGGCCTTCGCACGGTCCACATCGGACACCGGAACCACGACTACTTCGAGCGTCCAGTCCATCAGGTGTCCTTGCGCCGGCCCGCTTGGCGGACCACACGCTACCCGTGCTCGCAGCCTCCGAGTACCGCTCGTCACTGCTCCGCGATCAGCCTCCTGACTGCGTCCACCACCAGCGCCCGCCGCTGGTCGCGGGGGATCGCCGTGCGGACGCCGAGCTCCGAATTGGTCGTTGTCCACGCCGTCGAGACCGACTGGATCAGCACCAGCAGCTCCATGGGTGTGTAGTGCTTGGTCAACCTCCCGTCGTCCTGTGCTCGTTTCAGGTCGTCCAGCCGGATCTCGTTGGCCAGCACGATTTCCGTGACCCACTTGCCTTCGGGCCGCTCCAGCCGGTGCCACACCGCCAGCCGCAGCGCGTCCGGGCGCTCTTCGTACCGGTCGAAGAGCTTGCCGGCGTACTCCGGCAGGTCACCGGCGTCGAGCGGGACGTCGATGACGAACCGCGCGACCGACTCGCCGAACACCGCGTCGAACAGCTTGTCCTTGCTGCCGAAGTAGGTGTAGATCATCGCCTTGTTGCACTCCGCGGCGGCCGCGATCCGGTCTACGCGGGCGCCCGCGATGCCCCGTTCGGCGAACTCCTCGGTGGCGGCGGCCAGCAATCGCCTCTTGGTCTCGGCCGCGTCTCTCATGTCACCACTCTATCAACTGACTGGTTAGTTGACAAACGCGGACGTGGGGTGTTTCCTGGAGCTAACCAACCGGTTGGTTGTGACCGGTCGGAGAGTGAGGAGAGGGACATCATGAGCAGGACGTGGCTGATCACCGGCAGCTCTCGCGGGTTCGGGCGCGAGCTGGCCAGGGTCGCGCTGGAGACCGGTGACCGCGTGGTCGCGACCGCGCGCCGCACGGAGCAGCTGAAGGATCTCGTAGCCGAGCATGGGGAGGCGGTCCGTGTGTTCGCGCTGGACGTCACGGATCCCGCGGCCGCGCGCGAGGCGGTCGCGTTCGCGGTGCGGGAGTTCGGCGGGCTCGACGTAGTGGTCAACAACGCCGGGTACGCGAACAGCGCGCCGATCGAAGACATGGCGGAAGACGACTTCCGGGCGCAGGTCGAGGCGAACTTCTTCGGCGTTGTCAACGTCACCCGGGCGGCCCTGCCGGTGTTCCGCGAGCAGGGCTCGGGGCACTTCCTGCAGTTCTCGTCGGTCGGCGGCCGGGTCGGCGGCTCACCGGGGCTGGGCGCCTACCAGGCCGCCAAGTTCGCCGTGGAGGGCTTTTCCGAGGTGCTCAACGCGGAGGTGAAACCGTTCGGCGTCAAGGTCACGATCGTCGAGCCGGGCGCGTTCCGCACGGACTGGCAGGGTGCCTCGATGGAACGCGCGACGGTCCGCCCGGAATACGACGCATCGGTGGGGGAGATGCACCGCCTGCGCGACGCGAGCGACGGCAAACAGGCCGGCGACCCGGCCAAGGCGGCCCACATCCTCACCGACCTGGTCCGCCTCGACAAACCCCCGCTCCGGCTGCTGCTCGGCGCGGACGCGGTCGAAGCCGTGCAACGGTCGGAACGCGCTCGCGGCGCCGAAGTGGCCGAATGGGCGGAGGTGAGCCGCTCGGCGGTGTTCACAACGGAGTGATCTGCGCTCGCGGTGTTGTCGAAGGAGCTGTGCGGGCGGCCTGAGCGGAATGAACTGGGCTCGTGGTGTTGTCGAAGCGAGCCGTGTGAGCGGCCTGAGCGCAGCGAACTGTCCTCGCGCTGTTGTTGAAGGAGCTGCGTTGGCAGCTTCGGCGTAGCGAACGAGGCTGGGTCAGGACCGCTCTGCGGAGGACTCCCGTTGCTCCACCACCAACCGCTGGTGGCGGGCCGCGCGGACCCGGTCGCCGCAGGTCGTCGAGCACCAGCGGCGGCGGGCGTGCTCGCGGAAGAAGAACCGGACGCAGCCGTGGGCCTCGCACGGGCGCGCGAGCCGGCCGAGGTCACCGCTGACCACGTCGATCGCGTCGCGGGCGAGGGCGGCCAGGGCCTCGTCGGCGCTGCCGGGGTGGGCACTGTGCCACTCGAGGCTGGGACCGGCCGGCCACGCGAGCTGGGGTGCGGCCCGGTCGGCGCGGGCTGCCGCATTCACCGTCTCGAGGGCACCGGCGTCCGGTGAGCGGTCCTCGGCCAGGGCCGACAGCAGTTCGCGGACCGCGGCGCGGAGGCCGGTCAAGCGGCTCAGGTCGTCGACGCTGACGGAAGCCGCCGGGAGTTCGTGCCGGCGCATCCACGCGGTGGCCTCGCGGGGCTCGGCGAGGTCGTCGACCTCCTCGCCGGCGTTGAGCCGTCGGGTGTTGACCAGCGCCAGGGCCGGCGAACGCTCCTCGCCGGGTGCTGCAGTGACCACGTTCGCCTCCCGAGTCCAGTGTCCAGTGTCCCCGACCCGTTGACAGCTTACCTCGTCTCATGGATAAATAAAAAAGTCTCCATGAGACGCGAGGAGAAACCGATGGTCACCGTGCATCACCGCTACGCCACCGTCGCCGGGCACCGGCTGTTCTACCGGGAGGCCGGGCCCGCCGGCGCGCCCACGATCGTGCTGCTCCACGGCTTCCCGACCAGCTCGCACATGTACCGGCACCTCATCCCGGCGCTTGCCGACCGCTACCACGTCGTCGCGCCCGACTACCTGGGCGCGGGCGCGTCCGACGCGCCGTCGGTCGACGAGTTCACCTACACCTTCGATGCGCTCGCCGAGCTCACGACGGGCCTGCTCGACCAGCTCGGCCTCGATCGCTTCGCGCTCTACATCCAGGACTTCGGCTCCCCGGTCGGGCTGCGCGTCGCGGCCGGGAACCCGGACCGGATCACCGCGATCGTCACGCAGAACGGCAACGCCTACGTCGAGGGCCTGGGCGCCGGGCTCCCGCAGCGGCTCGCGGCCGGCACGCTCACCGAGGAGGACCTGCGCGCCATGGTCACCCTCGAGGCGACGAAGGCGCAGTACCTGGACGGCTCGCCCGACCCGGAGCTGGTCAGCCCGGACGTCTGGATCCACGACCAGGCCCTGCTCGACCGGCCCGGCGGCGCCGAGATCCAGATGGCGCTGCTCGCCGACTACCACCACAACATCGGCCTCTACCCGAAGTTCCACGAGTACTTCCGGACCAGCCAGGTCCCGCTGCTGGCGGTCTGGGGCGGCAACGACGAGATCTTCATCGCCGACGGCGCCCGCGCGTACGCCCGTGATCTGCCCGACGCCGAGATCCACCTGCTGGACGCGGGCCACTTCGCGCTGGAGACGCACCTGGACACCATCGCCGGGTACATCCGGGGCTTCCTGGGCCGGGTGGTGCCGAACTGAAATTCGTTCTCCCTCAACGGTTTCACGGCGCTGCCCGGTGAGCGGGACGCCGGTCCGGCGCCGGTTGACCGGCCGGACGTTCCGCTCGTAGGGTTCTGACGAGATCGCCCTGCCCAGGTCGGTCCCGGTCCCGGAGAACCCCGCCGTCGTCGTCAGGCATCCGCCTCTGCCTGCGCCGACGGGTCGTTCGCCGACGGGCCCGGGCGTGCGAGCAGCAGACCGGGGCCGTGGCGGCACGACTGTGTTCCGCGGAGGCCTCGCAGTGGTCGATCCTCCGCGCCGGCTGTGTGGAGGACGGGATGACCGGACGGATTCGGGTGGGGACGATCGTGGCCGCGGTGGCCGCGCTCGTCGCCGGGACGATCGGCGTGACGGGGTCGGCGCAAGCCGCAGACCCCTTGCTGTCGCAGGGAAAGCCGGTGACGGCGTCGTCGGCGGGCGGGTGCTGTCCGGCGCCGGACGCCGTCGACGGCGACTCGGCGACCCGCTGGGCCAGCGCGGCCGGTGTGGATCCGCAGTGGATCTATGTCGACCTCGGCGTGACCGCGCACGTCAGCCGGGTCCGCCTGCAGTGGGACGCCTCTTGCGCCACCGCCTACGAAATCGACACGTCCGCCGACCACGTCACGTGGACGCGGATCTACGCGACCACCACCGGAAAGGGGGGCGTCGAGGACCTGACCTCGCTCGACGGCACCGGCCGCTACGTGCGGGTGTACGGCACAAAACGCTGCCGCACGGACGCGTCGAAGGGCTACTCGCTGCAGGAGTTCGGCGTTTACGGTTCGACCGGCGACGTCGAGCCGCCGTCACCGCCCGGCACGCCGACGCTCGTCGGGGTCACGCCCACCAGCGCGACCATCGCATGGACCGCGGCGACCGACAACGCCGGTGTCGCGGGTTACGACGTCTATCGGGACGGGCAGCTCTGCGCCAGCACCACCGGCGCGCTCACCGCCTCCTGCGGCAACCTCAGCCCGAACGGCAACTATGGCTTCTACGTCAACGCGCGCGACGCGGCCGGGAACGTGTCACAAGCCAGCGGCACGCTCGCCGTGAAGACACCGCCGTCGGACGACCACACACCGCCGTCCGTGCCGGGGAACGTGCACACGACCGCGGTCAACAGCACGTCGATCGGGCTCGCGTGGACCGCTTCGACCGACGAGGTCGGGGTTACCGGCTACCGGATCTTGACCGTCGTCAGCGGCGCCGCCACCCAGATCGGCACCTCCGACACGGCGAACACCACGCTCGGCGGACTGACCCCGAACACCGCCTACCACCTGCAGGTGCGGGCCTTCGACGGGAACGGCAACCTGAGTGAGCCCAGTACGCCGGTCCTGGACGTCACCACCACCGCCGGGTCGACCTGTTCGCCGTCGCAGGGTGTGTGCGGCGCGACGCAGGTCGGCACCGACGACGACGTCGTGTGGGGCCTGGTCACCCTGCCGGACGGCACGATCCTCTACAACCAGCGTGACGCGCACTCGATCGTCCACCTGAACCCGAAGACCGGCGCGAAGAAGACGATCGGGACCGTGCCGAACGTCCAGAGCACCGACGGCGAAGGCGGCCTGACCGGCCTGGAGATCAACCCGGCGTCCTTCGCCTCCGACCACTGGCTCTACATCATGCACACCTCGCCGAACGACAACCGGATCGTCCGGATCAAGTACGACCCCGCCGCCGATTCGCTGTCCACCAGCACCGAACAGATCCTGGTGACGGGCATCGCGCGCAACAAGTTCCACAACGGCGGGCGGCTGCGTTTCAGCCCGGACGGCCGGTACCTGTTCGCCGGCACGGGTGACGCGCAGAACGGCGACAACGCGTCGAACACCAGCAGCCTCAACGGAAAGGTGCTGCGGATCAACCCGGACGGCACGATCCCGGCGGACAACCCGTTCCACAACGCGGTGTGGAGCTACGGGCACCGCAACGTGCAGGGGCTGGCGTTCGACTCGCAGGGCCGGTTGTGGGAGCAGGAGTTCGGCAACAGCGTCATGGACGAGACGAACCTGATCACGAAGGGCGGCAACTACGGCTGGCCGTCGTGCGAAGGGACTTCGGGGTCGTGCGGCACCGCCGGGTTCATCGCGCCGAAGAAGACGTACCCGGTGGCGCAGGGTTCGTGCAGCGGCATCACGATCATCCGCGACGCGCTGTACGTCGCCTGCCAGCGCGGCACGCGGCTCTACCGCGCGGTGATCAGCGGCAGCTCGCTGACGAACTTCCAGACGTTCTTCAACGGAACGTACGGCAGGCTCCGCACGGTGGAGCCGGCCCCGGACGGCCAGATGTGGCTGGCGACCAGTGTGGACGGTGACAAGGACAGCACCCCGCACAACAGCCACAACAAGATTCTGCGGGTGTCAGTGGGGTAAGCCCCACCGAGGAGCCGGCCGGCCACGCGTCCCGGCCGGCTCCGGCGCCACCGTTTTGTCGTACCCTCAAGCTAGGCTGTACATCGGGGGCGCGCGTTCAGGCCCCCGATGTACTTCCCTTGAGTGCCAACGATTTCTCAACCACCCAGCAGCCGCGACAGCGCATCCCGGGCTTTCGCGTCCTTCGACGCCAGCGTCGTCAGCTCCTGGGCCAGCGCCTCGAGCCAGTCGTCGATCGCGGCTTCCTTGCGGCTGATCACCACGCCCCGCACGACCTGGCGGATCTCCGCGTCGACCCCGCCGTGCTTGCCCGCGCTCAGCACCAGCACCCGGTCCGGCGTGGTGACCTGCACCGAAACCGCTTGCCCGGCGCGACCCGCGACGCGGTCGGCGAACGTGCGGCGGCGGGAAACCTCGACCATTCCCGGCGGGAGCGCGTCGCCCAATGTCTCGGACAGGACGCGGTGGTACGACTCGACGTCCGCGCGGTCCGAACGCAGCGCCGCGACCAGCAGGTGGAACTCCAGCTCGGCGCCCATCAGTCGGTGAGGGGCAGGACGAGCTGCGGTTTGGCGATGTGGTGGTCGGCGCGCAACGGCTTCACCGCGGTGCCGATCGCGAAGAACTCCGTCGTGTGGCCGCCCCACCGGTGGGGCAGGGACAGCAGCTGCACCCCGACGATGCCCTCCGCCTCGAGCTGCTCGGCCTCGGTCTGCATGCGCGACATCGCCAGCTCGCGCGCGTCGTACAACGCCTCGGTGTACTGCGGGATCTCGACGTTCTGGCCGATGTTCCCCATCATCTGCCGGAACCGCTGGTGCGCGATGTGGTAGACGCACGTCCCCATCACCATGCCGAGCGGCGCGTAGCCCGCCTGCACCAGCGTCCAGAAGTCCTGGCCGGACAGGTCGGAGGTGAACGGCTTCCCCGTGTTGTTGCGCCATTCGCCCGGTTCGTCGGCCTTGACCGCCGTGCCGACCGCGATGAACTCGGCGAGGTCGCTGCCGAACTCCTTGAACTCGATCTCGAGCCGGACCGCGACGATGCCGTCCGCGCCGAGGACGTCCGCCTCCGCCTCCATCCGCGACATTGCGAGCTCGCGGGCGTGGTACATGGCCTGGGAAAGCCGGTCGAGCTCCTGGTTCTTGCTCCACCGTCCCATCTGGAACCCGACGTGGTAGATGCTCGAGCCGAGCACGAGCCCCAGCGGCCGGAACCCGGCTTCGCGCACGAGGAGGAACTCGTTGACGCTCAGGTCCGAGGTGAACAGGCTGGTCTTCTGGCCAGGTCGCATCTCGGCGAGCCGGCGCATCGCATCCTCGGGGATGTGCTGCGCGGCGGGATCCGCGGTGGTCACGAAGCCTCCTCAGGAACGGTTCAACGGCAGGATCTTGAGCGCGGCGGTCGGCGCGGCGGCGCCGGTGTGGAACTGGGCGATCGCGGTGCCGGTCACGGTCGCGACGCCGGCGACGGCGACCTGCTGGACGGGCCAGGACTGCAGGGTCATGGCGGAGACGATGCCGCCGTCGGCGCCGCAGTCGCGGATCGCGCGGCCGAACTCGGCACGCGCGGCGGCTCGCGCTTCGGTGACGACCTTCGTGGGCGCGTCGACCTCGATGTTCCCGGCCCACGCGACGGTCTGGTTCGGCATGTTGTAGTCGAACTCCGCGCGGCCGGCGACCCCGAACGCGACGCTCACCGGGACCCAGCCCGCCTGCATCAGCTTGCCGACGTCCTGGCCCGCCAGACCGGTGGTGAACACCCGCCGCGGCCGTTGTTTCGTTTCGGCGCGGACGGCGGTGCCGAGGGCGACGAACTCCTGCATGACGTCGTCGAGCGAGGTGATGGTGAACCCGATCCCGAGCACACCGTCGGCGCCGAGCGCGGTCGCTTCCTGGACGAGCCGGTCGAGCGCGGTCTTGTAGCCCTGGCGCAGCATGCCCGACAGCAGCTTGACCTGGTCGGCGGCCCAGGTGCCCGGGCCGGCCCAGCCGATCCGCTGCACAACACAGCCCATGACCTCGCCGACGGCGGTGAAGCCGGCCACCTCGGCCCCGACGGCGCCGGGCACGGTGAGCAGCGAGGTCTTCAGCCCGGAGGAGGCAAAGCGTTCGACCCGCGCCCGCGCCACGGGCGGCAGGCCACGACCGTCCCAGTCGGGCACTTCGGACCTCCTTCGCCGGGCTCACCTCCCATCGTGGCACGGATCCGCGCGGGGAAGAGGTGGGCGAGGGGTGATCGACGGGGTATGTCCGGAAGGTCCCCTCGGCGAGGAGTGTCGGCCGACCGGCTCGCCGGCCGCCGGTGCCGACGGCCGGACGCGAGCGACCGGAAGATCGCCTCAGGCCGGCCGGCGGCAGCTAGCGTTCGATGCGGCGATGCGGCGATGCGGCGATGCGGCGATGCGGCGATGCGGCGGACGATCGCCTGGCTCGGCAGCACCCCCCGTCAACCCCCTCCGCCCGGCGGCCCGCCATCCACCGGCACCACCGCACGAACCCCCGCCCGGCCATCGCCGCACCGGGCGATCGCCGTGCCGAACACTCCCGCCACTGCCGCTGCTCCCGTACGGCCCAGAGCCCACGCTCGCAACGTTGTCGACGACACCAGCCCGCCATCCGCGCCGGACGACCGAACCGCCGCCGCGAACTCCTCGCGGGCCGCCGCTCTTACCCTCGTCACCAGCTCCGTCGGGGCCGTCGCCTCCTGGCCCGGACGGTCCGTCATCGCGATGTCGTACACCTCGCCGCCGTGGATACCTATCGCCAACCTCACCGGGACCCAGCCCGACAGCAGGAGCTTGGCCACCTCCGGACCCGACAGCCCCGTCGTGAACGGCTCTTCCGGACGCGGGCCGCGGCTGGCGCGGACCGCCGTGCCGAGGGCCACGAACTCCTGGATCGTCCGGCGTGGGTGGGTTGCCGTGCAGCTGATCGCCAGGACGCCGTCCGCGCCGAGAGATCTGGCCTCCGTGCGAAGGCGGTCCAGCGCCGTCGCGTAGCCGGTGCGCATGCTCGACGTCAGGTCCTCCGAGCGGGTTACGACGCAGCCCATCACCTCGCCGATCGGCCGGAGCCCGACCGCTTCCGCACCCACCGCGCCGGGGACCGTCAGCAGGGAGGTCCGGAGGCCGGATGCCGTGTAGCGGTGGGCTCGCATCAGTGCCAGTCGTCCTCGCCGAAGCCCAGCGTCACCGGGCCTCGGCGGGTGATCGCCGCGATGGTCTCCGCTGGGAGGACGTCGTCGAGGAACTCGTAGTCCGGGCGGCGGTTGCGCGCGTGCCACTCCGCTATCTCGTGCCAGCCGGGCGCGGCCAGCGCGCCGCCGAAGTGCTGGACCGACAGGCTGGCCGTGAGGCACGCGAACCGCAGGCGCTCGGCCAGGGACCAGCCCGTCAGGGTGGCCGCGACGAACCCCGCGCCGAAGACGTCGCCCGCGCCCGTCGCGTCGAGGACCTCCACCGGCAGGGCCGGGACGGCCGCCGTCTCGCCGGTGATGCCGTCGACCGCCAGGACGCCGTCGCCGCCGCGGGTGATCACCGCGATCGGGACCAGCTCAGCCAGCGCAGACAACGCCGCTTCGGGCGTGCCGGTGCGGGTGTAGCGCATCGCTTCGACGTCGTTCGGCAGGAACGCGTGGCAGCACGCCAGCTGCTCCAGCAACGCCGGCGACCAGGCCTCCGACGGGTCCCAGCCGACGTCGGCGAACACCAGGCTGCCGTTCTGGTGCGCCGCGTGGACCCACTCGGCGGTGTCGAGCCCGATGTGCGCGACCGTCGCCCGGCTCGTCGGCGGGGACCCGGCCAGCTCCGCGACGGGCACGGGCGGCGGGTGGCCGTGGGTGACCATCGCACGGTCGCCGGCGTAGGCGAGCGACACGGTCACGGGGGAGTGCCACTCCGGGAACTGCCGCGACCGCGAAAGGTCGATGCGCTCCTGCCGGGCCAGCACGTCCCAGCAGTAACGCCCGTAGACGTCGGTGCCGAACGCGGCCGCCAGTGACGTCCGCAGGCCGAGCCGGCTCAGCGCCACCGCGAAGTTCGCGATGCCGCCCGGCCCCGAGCCCATGCCGCCCGTCCACACCTCCGTGCCCGGCGCCGGCGGTTGTTCGAGCCCGGTGAACACCAGGTCGAAGAACAGCAGACCGGACAGGAAGACGTCGATCTCGGGTGCGGGCTCAGCGGTCACGGGCGCCTCCACGAATCGCGCATGGGTGCGCACGAGCGTGCTTCAGATGCGCAAAATGCGCAAGAGCCGCTCAAAGTTGCCCGTGAAGTGAGCGAGTTTGACTGCTATGGTCGCCGGATGCTGCCCCAGCGTCGCCACGAGCTGATCCTGCGGGCCCTCCGCGCGGACGGGCCGGTGCCCGTCGGCGCGCTCGCCGAGCGGCTCGGGGTCAGCCCGGCCACCGTGCGGCGCGACCTGGTGCAGCTCGACCGCGAAGGCCGCCTGACCCGCGTCTACGGCGGGGCGATGGCGGCGGCCGAGGACGACGAGCCGTTCGCCCGCGTGGCCGCCGAACGTGCCGAGGAGAAGGACGCCGTCGCCCGGCGCGCGGCGAGCCTGGTCGGGGACGGCGAGACCGTGCTCCTCGACATCGGCACCACCGCGCACCGGCTGGCGCGGCACCTGCGCGACCGCGCGCTCACCGTGATCACCAGCAGCCTCGCCGTCTACGAAGAGCTGAAGGACGCCGAAGACGTCCAGCTGGTCCTGCTCGGCGGTGTGGTGCGGCGAAGTTATCACTCGATGGTGGGATTCCTGACCGAGGACGCGCTGCGCCAGGTGCACGCCGACACGGTTTTCCTCGGCGCGAGCGGTGTCCGCAACGACGGACAGGTGATGGACTCGACGGTGGTCGAGGTGCCGGTGAAACGCGCGATGGTCGCCGCCGCCGACCGGGTCGTGCTGCTCGCCGACGCGGGCAAGTTCCCCGGCACCGGCCTGGCCAAGGTCTGCGGGCCGGACGCGCTCGACGTGGTCGTCACCAGCGCCGGAGCCGACGGGCCGACGTGCGCGGCGCTGGGCGAGGCCGGCGTCGAGGTGCTGCGGTGAGGCTCACGATCCTCGGCGGCGGCGGGTTCCGCGTGCCGCTGGTGCACGGCGCGCTGCTGGCCGGCGGTGACGTCACCGAGCTGGTCCTGCACGACGTCGACGCCGGGCGGCTCGCCGCGATCGAGCGGGTGCTCGCCGAGCAGGCGGCCGGAGCGGCGAACGCGCCGCGCGTGCGCACGACCACCGACCTCGCCGAAGCACTGTCCGATGTGGACTTCGTCTTCTCGGCCGTCCGGGTCGGCGGGCTGCACGGCCGGCGGCTGGACGAGCGGATCGCGCACGCGGAAGGCGTGCTGGGCCAGGAAACCGTCGGCGCGGGCGGCATCGCCTACGGGCTGCGAACGGTCCCGGTCGCGGTCGCCCTCGCGCGGAAGATCCGGGAGCTCGCGCCCCGCGCGTGGGTCATCAACTTCACCAACCCCGCCGGAATGGTCACCGAAGCGATGGCCGCGGAGCTCGGTGGCCGCGTGATCGGCATCTGCGACTCGCCGGTCGGGCTGTGCCGCCGGGTCGCCCGCGCCCTCGGCGTCGACCCGGCGACCGCGGAGTTCGACTACGCGGGCCTCAACCACCTGGGCTGGCTGCGCGCGGTCCGGGTCGGCGGGGAGGACGTGCTGCCCCGGCTGCTCGCCGACGCGGCCGCGTGCGAGTCGTTCGAGGAGGGCAAGCTCTTCGGCGCGGACTGGCTGCGTGTGCTCGGCGCCTTCCCGAACGAATACCTGCACTATTACTACTTCGCCCGCGAAGGCGGCGAGGAGTCGCGCGGCGCCCAGTTGCTGGAGCAGCAACGCGGGTTCTACGCCGAGCCGTCGTTGACGTCGTGGGAGCGCACGCGCCTGGAGCGCGAAGCGACGTACATGGCCGAGACGCGCGAAGGTGAGCGAGACGATCTCGAGGGCGGCGGCTACGAAAAGGTCGCGCTGGCGTTGATGCGCGCCCTCGCACGCGGCGAACGCACCACGCTGATCCTCAACGTCCGCAACGGATCCGCGCTCCCGGGCCTGCCATCGGACGCGGTGGTCGAGGTCCCGTGCGTCGTCGGCTCGAACGGCGCCCGGCCGCTCGCCGCCGCGCCCCTGCCCGGCCACGCGCTGGGCCTGGTGACCGCGGTCAAGGCCGTCGAGCGGGCGACGATCGAAGCGGCGACCACGGGTTCGCGCGACGCGGCGCTGCGCGCGTTCGCCCTGCACCCACTGGTCGGCTCGGTGCCGGTGGCGCGGCGGCTGCTGGCCGCCTACGCCGCCGCGCACCCGGAACTCGCTTACCTGGCTTAGGAAAGTTCGCGCAGCAGCGGCGCCAAGCGACGAGCCAGGCCGGCGTCGACCAGCTCGATCTCGCCGATGAAGAGCTCCGTGACGGCGCGGAAGGGACCGCGGAGATCGTCGAGCCCGCGGACGAGGGTCGCCTCGAACGGCCGGGTGACCTCGGCCGGGAGCCGGTCGAGCCCGCGGCCCTCGACCGCGGGCAGACCGTGGCGGACGCATGCCAGGGCCAGCGTGTGCTCCCGGACGCGGCCGATCATGTACTCGGCCTGCCAGCCGCGGCCGCGTTCGATGCTCGACCGCGCGTGCAGCGCGTGCAGCCAGGCCAGGTCGACCAGCCGCCGCGGGTCCGCCGGCGGCGACTGCGGGCGGTCCCGCGCCGTGCCGAACAGCAGCCGGAACTTCGGCGTGGTCGCGCCGAAGTCCGCTGCCGGCCAGAACGCCAGGTCGACCTGCATTGTGTTCGCCAGCAGGAAAACGCGGAACACCGTCCGTTCGAACACGACGTCCATGTGGTGCACGGCTTCGTGTTCGCGGTACATCCGCGTGGTGAAGTCCGCGAGCACCGGCTCGGGCTCGCCGGTGACCGCGAACGCGAGGTCGATGTCGGACCACTCGTCCTCGGCGTCGAGCGCGGCCGAGCCGGTGAGCGCGGCGCCGGTGACCCGCTCGTCGGACCGGGCCGCCTCGACCAGGGCTTCGCGGAGCAGGTGACGATCCCCCGGGGTGAACATGATCCCCAGGTTAGGCGGTGACCCCGACGAACTCCGCCTCGGCTTCGTCGCGTTCGACGCGCAGGGTCCAGGCCCGCTCGGCGATCGTGTCGGGATCGAGGGTGCCGGGGACGAAACCCTGGTCCTGCTCGAGGAACATCCGGTGGATGTCCCCGCCTTCGATGAGCCCGCCGATGGTCAGCGCGCCCGCGTAGACGCCGGTCTCGCGCAGGGCCTCGTTGAGCGTCAGGACGTACATGCGCAGCGCCGCCGAGGCCGGGGCGAAGCTGCCGAGCAGAGGCATCGGGTACTTGCCGCTGAGGCCGCCGGCGAACAGGAGCGACCCGCCGCCGCGTGCCAGCATCCCGGGCAGCACGGCCTGGGTGAGCTGCGCCGCGGGCAGCACGATCGACTCGAACGGCACCCGCAGGTTCTCGACGCCGGCTTCGGGCAGGGGCGCCATGGCCGCGCCGACCGCCATGTCGGCCGGTCCGAAGTAGACGGTGTCGAGCTCGCCGGCGTCCGTCCTGATCCGGTCGAGGACCGCGTCCAGCTGGGTTTTGTCGGTGACGTCGGCCGTGTAGGTGTGCGTGGTGATCCCGGACAGCGACTCGCGGTACGCCGGGTGCCGCGAGCCGGACCGCGACACCAGCGCCACCGTGAAGCCTTCGCGGCCGAACCGGCGGGCGATCGACAGGCCCAGCCCGGGCCCGACGCCCAAGACGGCGATCACAGGGGACAAGAGAACCTCCTCGAGAGAACTTGAGACTGAGCTCAAGTTATCCGGAAAATGAGGGAACCGTCAACTTGCGTGGCGAACGGCGTTACGGGTTCGGACCAGTGGCCTACCGGGCTGCTCCAAGCGGGTAGAACAGGTTTCAGTTTTGCCGGGGTGCCGACACGATGTCCGCCATGGGAACCGATCTGACCCGCCGCCAGGTCCTGCGCGGCACCGCGGCGGGCGTGGGCCTCGCCGTGACGTCCGGGCTCGCGACAGCGCCGTCCGCGGGCGCCGCGCCGCTGCTGGGCGAGTACGACGTCGTGGTCGTCGGCTCGGGCGCGGCCGGGATGACCGCGGCGCTGACGGCGGCCGCCCGCGGGCTGAGCGTCGTCGTGGTCGAGAAGGCGCCGACCTTCGGCGGCTCCGCGGCCCGCTCCGGCGCCGGCATCTGGATCCCGAACAACCCCGTGCTGCTCGCCGCCGGGGTGCCGGACACCCCGGCGAAGGCCGCGCAGTACCTCGCCGCCGTGGTCGGCCCGAACGTCCCCGCCGCGCGCCAGGAAGCCTTCCTGCGCAACGGTCCCGCGATGATCGCGTCCGTGATGGCGAACAGCCCGCTGCGCTTCCGCTGGATGGAGGGCTACAGCGACTACTACCCGGAGCTGCCGGGCGGCCTGCCGAACGGGCGGTCCATCGAGCCCGACCAGTTCGACGGGAACCTGCTCGGCGCCGAGCTGGCGAACCTCAACCCGGCCTACCTCGCGACGCCGCCCGGGCTCGTCGTCTTCAGCGCCGACTACAAGTGGCTGAACCTGGCCGCGGTGAACGCCAAGGGCGCCGCGGTCGCCGCCACCTGCCTCGCGCGCGGCACGGCCGCCGCGCTCGCCGGGCAGAAGCCGCTCACCATGGGCCAGGCGCTGGCCGCCGGGCTGCGGGCCGGGCTGCAACGCGCGAACGTGCCGGTGTGGCTGAACACGCCGTTGCTCGACCTGAACGTCGAAAACGGCGCGGTGACCGGGGTTCTGGTGCCGCAGGGGCTCGTGCGCGCCCGGCGCGGGGTGATCGTCGGCTCGGGCGGCTTCGAGCACAACGCCGCGATGCGCGCGCAGTACCAGCGGCAGCCGATCGGCACCGGCTGGACGGTCGGGGCCAAGGAGAACACCGGTGACGGCCACCGGGCCGGCCAGCGCGCGGGCGCGGCGCTCGACCTCATGGACGACGCCTGGTGGGGCCCGGCGATCCCGACCCCGGGCGACCCGTACTTCTGCCTCGCCGAGCGCACTCTGCCCGGCGGCCTGATCGTGAACCAGGCCGGGCAGCGGTTCGTCAACGAAGCCGCGCCCTACAGCGACGTCGTGCACACGATGTACGACAAGAACGACATCCCGGCGTGGCTGGTCGTCGACCAGAACTACCGGAACAAGTACCTGTTCCGCGACATCCTGCCGCTGCTGCCGTTCCCGGACGCCTGGTACGCGGCCGGCGCCGTCTTCAAGGCGTCGAGCATCCACGACCTGGGCACGAAGATCGGCGTGCCGCCTGCCGCGCTGAAGTCCACTGTGGACCGGTTCAACGGCTTTGCCTGGACCGGAACCGACCGCGACTACCGGCGCGGCGCGAGCGCGTACGACCACTACTACACGGATCCGTTGGTACTGCCCAACTCCTGCCTGGCGCCGCTGTGGGCGCCGCCGTTCCACGCGTTCAAGATCGTCCCCGGCGACCTCGGCACGAAGGGCGGCATGCGCACGGACGCCCGGGCGCGCGTGCTGCGCCCGGACGGTTCGGTGATCCCCGGCCTGTACGCGGCCGGCAACGCGAGCGCGGCGGTGATGGGCCACAGCTACGCCGGCGCCGGCTCGACCATCGGCCCGGCGATGACGTTCGGCTACATCGCCGCGAACGACGTCTAGAACTCCTTTTCCACCAGCGGGAGCACCTCGGTGCCGAGCAGCTCGATGGCCCGCATGACGTCCTTGTGCGGCACACCCGACCAGTCCATCTGCAGCGCGTACCGGTCGGCGCCGGTGAGCTTGCCGACGGTGACCAGCCGTTCGGCGATCTCCTGCGGGCTGCCGACGAACAGCGCCTGCGCGCCGTGGGTGTACTGGTCGTACTCCGCGCGGGTCGGGATCGCCCAGCCGCGGGCCTTCGCGCCGTACTTCATCGTTTCGAGCCAGTACGGGTAGAACTTCTCCTTCGCGTCCTGGGAGTTCTCGGCGAGGAACCCGATGGCGCCCATGGTGACGTGGAGGTCTTCCTTGGTGTGCTCGCCGGCTTCGCCCGCCTGGCGGTAGAGGTCGACCAGCGGGGCGAAGCGCTCGGGACGTCCGCCGATCACGGCGTACACCACCGGCAGGCCCAGCAGCCCGGCGCGGATCGACGACTCGGGGTTGCCGCCGGTGCCGATCGAGATGCGCAGCCGCCGGTGGTAGGGCCGGGGCAGAATCCGCGCGTTCTCCAGCGGCGGCCGGAACTTGCCGGACCAGGTCAGCGGGTCTTCGCGGTCGATGCGCAGCAGCAGGGCGAGCTTCTCTTCGAACAGCTCGTCGTAGTCGCCGAGGTCGTTGCCGAAGAGCGGGAACGACTCGGTGAACGAGCCGCGCCCGGCGAGCAGCTCGGCGCGGCCGTGGCTGAGCTGGTCGAGCGTGGTGAACTGCTGGTAGACGCGGACGGGGTCCTCGGTGCTCAGCACGGTGACGGCGGAGCTGAGCGTGATCCGGCTGGTCAGGCTCGCAGCGGCGGCCAGCACCGTGCCCGGGCTGGAGATCGCGTACTGGTCGAGGTGGTGCTCGCCGAGGCCGTAGAAGGACAGGCCGAGCTCGTCGGCGAGCTTGATGCGTTCGAGGGTGTTGGACAGGGTCGTGGCGACGCTGGGTTGCTCGCCGGTGCGCGGGTCCGGCGCGCGGTCGCCGAAGCTGTAGATGCCGAGTTTCATAGAGCGTTCAACTATCTTGGTCGCCGGTTCGTTCCCCGTACCGGTCCTGGATGGCTTCGAGGTTCTGCTCCGAGAGCCTCAGGGCAGCGGCCCAGAGGCTGACGTTGTCGCGGGTGGCGTGGTCGAACATGTCGCTGACCAGGTCTTTCATCCGGTCTCGGACCTTGGCGAAGGCCTCGTCGGCGTCCGCTCCGACGTCCCCGAAGAGCGTCCACCACCACCAGGAGTTGGGCGCCGAGTTGGCGACGAAGTCCGGCACGACCCGGATGCCCCGGGCGTCGAGCAGCTCCTCGGCCTCCGCGGTCGGCGTCGACGCAGTAGGAGATGGCGGCGGGCACGAGCACCTCGGCCTCGACGTCGAGCCAGGCTTCCGGCGGGAGCAGCTCGTCGCCGGGCTTGAGGTTGTCGCGGTCGATGCCGCCGAAGCGGTCGCGGTGCCGGAGCAGGTTCTCGACGTCCAGGCCGGCCGGGTTGGTGACGACACCACGGACGTCCGAGACCCCGACGACCTTCAGCCCGGCCTCGGCGAGGAACCGGGCGGTGGCGCCGCCCATCGAGCCGAAGCCCTGGACGACAACCCTGTTCTCGCTGCTCAGGCCGAGTTGTTCGAGGCCGGTGAGGGTGGCTTGCGCGACGCCGAGGCCGCCGACCAGCTCGTCGAGCCCCAGGCCGCCGACCTCGATCCGGAAGGCGTCGGCGAGCCGTCCGGTCGCTTCTTCGCGGTCTTCGAGCAGCGGGTAGACGGCCTGGACGGAGCTGAGCAGGCCGATTTCGGTGATGATGCCGTCGATGACGTCCTGGCGCAGGCCGAGGTCCTCGCCCATGGTCCAGTACCGCTCGATCAGCGGCCGCATGGCATGAAGGAACCGTGCGACCACATCCCGGGCGCGGTCGTCGTAGGGGTCGAAGTCGATGCCGCCCTTCGCGCCGCCGAGGGGGATGTAGCGGCCGTGGGGGTCGTAGTTGAGGGCTTCCTTGAGGGTCATGCCGCGGGCGAGGCCGCGGACTTCGAAGAGCGTGCAGCCGCGGCGCATCCGGAGGCCGCCGCTGGCGACCCCGCGGACCAGGCGGTCGATCACGAGGTAACCGCGGCAGGCGGTGACCGGGTCGGTCCAGGCGATCTCGAGGAAGGCTGGTTCGGTCATCGCTGCTCCTGGGCGGGTTGGTTGGTGGGGGACCGCCTTTCGTGTCATGCGGGACACCGTACCTAGGGCGTCGGTCTGGGGGTGGGTTGTCCACAGTGGATCGTGCGGGGCGGGGCTGGTGGGTCGAGTGCCGGTGCTATCGCGAGAGCCGGGAGGCCGCGAGGGCGGCTTCCGGCGGTGGGATCGGGCGGAGAGATCCCGACGGCAAGCGTGGGCGAGGTAAGCCCAGGCGGGAGGGTGCTGGTGGAAGACTCGGGCCGAGAGACTGCGGCGGAGCGGCTCGAGGGGGGAGAGAGGCCGGTGAAGCAAGCCCGGTGGAGAAACCCGGCGGAGAGAAACCCGCGGGGCTTGCTCCACCGGGCCTCTCCGCCGGGGCAGGCCCGGTGCCGCAACCAGGAGGGCGCGCCCGGGCGGGGAGCCCCGCGTGGGCTTGCCCGGCAGAGCAGCCTGGCGGAGAGAACCCCGGCGAGGAACCCGGTGGTACGAACCCACGGGAGAGAACCCCGGCGAGGAGCCTGGTGGGAGCGGGCCCGGTGGTGCGAACCCACGGGAGAGAACTCCGGAGGGAAACCCCGGCGAGGAACCCCGTGGGAGCGGGCCCGGTGGTACGAACCCACGGGAGAGAACCCGGCGGGTAACCCCGGGGGCCCGGTGGTGCGAACCCCACGGGGAAGCCCCCGGCGAAACACCAGACCTCAAGCCGTCCACTGGGGGTTGCGGCCCAAGTACCGCAGCAGCGTCGAGACCGCGCTGTCCTCGGCCGGGCCCTCCAACGCCGCCGCGTAGGCGAAGCCGCGCAGCGGCTCGGCCAGCTCCCTTGCCACCGGGAGCAGCTCCGCCGCCATCTCCTCCGTCAGCGGGGAAACCTGGCCCGTCGCCACCGCGATGTCCCAAGCGTGGACCGCCGCGTCCAACGCCGCCGCTCCTACCGCCACCTCGGCCGGGAGGGCTCCTTGGGGCAGCGGCGTCGGGACCTCCGTTGCCGACCGTGACACCGTTGCGAAAGCCGCTGCCGACGCCGTCAAAGTCGGCTCCAGGAACGCCGATGCCGAGACCTCGAGGGCGCCCGACGGGGAGAACGGGTCGAAGTCGGGGCCGCCCGAGCCCGTGATGAATGCCGCGTAGCCCAGCTGGTCGCCTGCCGCGTGCTGGAGGACCTGGGTCACGTTCCACGCGTCGCACGGGGTGGGTGCCGTCCAGTCCTGGACCCCGGCCACCGCTGTGCGCAAGGCCGCGTGGGCCGACGCCAGCAGCGGCCACGTCGGCGCGCTCAGGCTCGCGAAGAACCCTCGGATGTCCGCCACCAGGATCTTCGGGGCCTCGTGCGCCGCGTAGTGGCCCGCCGCGTCGCGGGGGCCGGCCGAGCCCGCTCCCGCTTCATACGCGTTCCAGCTGACGATGTTCGTGTGGTCGCGGTCGGCGAACCGGCGGATCGACTGGAAGTCGCCCTTGAACATCGCCAGGGCCGTCGGGACCGTGGTCGGCTCCGCCGGGTGGGTCGCCGTGTGCGCGTCCTCGTAGTAGAAGCGGATCGACGAGCCCGCCGTGCCCGTCAGCCAGTACAGCGCCACGTTCGCCAGGACGAAGTCCGCGTCCAGGTGCTCGCCGAACAGCTGCGCGTTCCACGCCAGCAGGCCCAGCGGCGAGTCGGCCAGCGCGAACGCCAGCGTGTGCGGCTGCTGGCTGTGCAGCTGGTTGAACGAGAACATGTTCTCGTAGAACCACTGCAGGTGCGCGAGCGCCGCCTGGTCGGCCTCGCTCAGGTCCGCCATCTCGGCCGGGTCGCCGGACGGGAACGAGAACAGCTGCGTCACGTGCACCCCGACGACCTTCTCCGGCGCGATCCGGCCGAGCTCGGGCGAGATCATCGACCCCGCGTCGTTGCCGACCGCGCCGTACGACTCGTAACCCAGCCGGCTCATCAGCTCGGCCCACGCCGCCGCCGTGCGGTACTTGTCCCAGCCCGCCGACTTCGTCGGGCCCGAGAACCCGAAGCCCGGCAGCGACGGGACGACCAGGTGGAACGCCGGCGCCTCGGCCGACTCCGGCTCGGTCAGCGGGCCGATCACGTCGAGGTACTCCGCCACCGACCCCGGCCAGCCGTGCGTCAGCACCAGCGGCGTCGCGTCCGGCCGCGACGAGCGGACGTGCAGGAAGTGGATGGTCTCGCCGTCGATCTCCGTGACGAACTGCGGGTACGCGTTCAGCCGCGCCTCGAAGGCCCGCCAGTCGAACTTCTCCAGCCAGTACTCGGCCAGCGCGCGGACCCGCTCGTTCGTCACGCCGTACGCGGCGGGCAGGTCGTCCGGCCAGAGGGCGCGCTCGAGGCGGCCGCGCAGGTCGTCGAGAGCGGACTGGGGGACCTCGGCGCGGAACGGGCGGAGGGCGGGGACCGTCATGATGAGCTCCTCGGGCTGGAACGGAATGCTTCGTTCCGAACTGTAGCAGAGCGGAACGATCCGTTCCAGTGGTAATCTCCGCCCATGCCCGAGACAGCCCTGCCCGGCCGCCGCGGCCAGGCCGCCCGCAACGACGTCGTCATCCTCGACGCCGCCCGCGAGGTCTTCCTCGTCGACCCGAAGGCCCCGATCTCGCACGTCGCCGAGCGCGCGGGGGTCGGGATCAGCGCGCTCTACCGCCGCTACCCGAGCAAGGAGTTCCTGCTCTGCCGGCTCTGCCACGACGGGCTCCGCAAGTACATCGCCGAAGCCGAGGGCGCCGCCGAGGAGCCGGACGGCTGGACGGCGCTGACCGGGTTCCTCCGCCGGGTCGTCGACGCCGACGTGCACTCCCTGACCGTCCACCTCGCCGGCACGTTCACCCCGACGGCCGAGATGGGCGACGACGCCCGCCACGCCGGCGAGCTGTCCGCGCGCCTCTTCGCGCGGGCGCAGGAATCCGGCCGGCTGCGCGCGGACGCCGTCACCGAAGACCTCGGCATGATCCTCGAGTGCTGCGCGGCGATCCGCGTCGACGACCCGGAGCGCACCGCGCAGCTGCGGCGCCGCTACCTCGCCCTGCTCCTCGAAGGCCTGGCCGCGGGAAAAGGTGAAGAACTGCCGGGTCCGCCGCCGCGCCCGGGTGAGATGAACGGCCGCTGGCGTCCGTCCTGACGGCGGTTCCGCGGCACCGCCGGATGGCGGTAACGAATTCCGGGAGCGCGACGACTGATCAACGTCGGCTGTGCAACGAGACAAACGGAACATCTGTCAGAGCGCCATTCCCCGGACGGAACAGCGAGATCACGACTATGCAACGAAGCTGGCGACGGACCACGATCCTGTCTTCGGTGGCCGCGATGGCCACGGCTTTCCTCGCGGTGGCGCCCGCCGCGGAGGCGGCCCCGCCTCCCAGTTCGGTCGAGGTCAGCGCCACCACGGTGCTGCCCGGCCAGACCTTCACGGTCACCGAAACCCTTTACAACGAACTCGATTACGCGGTCGAAGGCGGGAAAGCGGCGATCTCCGCGAGACCGACCCCGCTCACCGACCTCGCCGACCTGGTGGAGTGCGTCGACACGACGGCGGACTGCTACACCTACGACGGCAGCTACCGCGCGCCGGTCGGCAACGTCGAGCCGGGCGGGACCAGGACGGCCACGTTCACCTTGCGGGTCAAGGAAACCGCGGCGCCGGGGCAGTTCACGCTGCGCCACCAGTTCGTCGGTGACAACTACGCCTACACGAGCACCGACGGCCCGGTGATCACCATCGGCCAGTCGACCACGGCCGCCGACGTCAAGGTCGCCCTCGGCGCCGTCGGGCACGGCGGGCTGAACGCGCGGTTCGACTACACGCTCACCGTGACGAACAACGGCCCGTCCGCGGCCGGCGGGATCCGTGTCGTGGCAACGTATCCGTCGGGTCTGTCGTTCGGCAGCGCGACCGGCTGCACCCGCGTGGGCAGCACCCGGACGCTGAACTGCGACGTCGCTTCGCTGGCGAGCGGGGCTTCGGCCACGGCCAAGTTCTCCCTCAACGGCGGCCTGCTCGCCGTGGGCTCGTACGTCACTTCGGTGCAGCGGACGGCCAGCACGCCGGCGGATCCCACCAGTGCCAACGACAACGCTTCGAAGAAGTGCTCGGCGTTCACCGGGCTCATCGTGTCCTGCTGAGGGTTCGCGAGAGGTGAACCGGGCCCGTGTCCTCCGCCAGGGACGCGGGCCCGGTTCGCGTTTTCAGCCGTTGACGGACGTGTACAGCTTCGCGATGTCGTCGTCGAAGTAGGCGCTGTAGGAGACGTCCGGGGTGTCGCCGCCGAGCTCGTAACCGCCGATGACCCCGACGACCGCGCCGTCGGTGACCCACGGGCCGCCGCTGGTGCCGTCGGGGAACCCGGGGCAGGCGACGCGTTGCTGGAACGTGTCGGACTGCGTGGTGTCCCCTTGGCAGACCACCGGTTTGTCGGTGGTGTCGGGGTAGCCCGTCAGGGTGATGCGGTGCGTGAACCCGCGGCCGGTGCCGAGCACGTTCGCGCCGGTGAGGCTTTCCACCGAAGCCGGGTTTCCGGGCTGCTGAACGGTGAGGAACGCAAAATCCAGGTCGGGATCGGCCGAAGCCGTCCACCCGGGAGCGACGGCGACGTCGGTGACCGTCCACATTCCATAAGGCGCGACGCCGTCGTGATATCCCGGCGCGAAAGCCATCCCGTCTTTGACGCAGTGGGCCGCGGTCAACACCAGATCACCGGTTCCGGAATGGACGACGCTCGCCGTGCAGAAATGGCTCCCGTTCGCGAACAACGCGCCGACCGGGGTGGCGATTTTCGCACCCGCGGCCGGCGCGGGCGAAGGGGCCGGAGTGGCCGGAGCGGGCGCGCCCGCGGCGTAGGCGTCGTCGGCCGTGGTGTTCGTGCCCAGGACGAGGCCGGCCGTCACCACCAGCACGCCCGTCGCGGCCGCGAGCGCGGGCCGCCAGTACTTGATCGCCACCCCTCCAGAGCACCACAACGGCGGCGTCCCGGCAGCGTGTGGAGCCGGATCCACAGAGACCTCACAGCGGCTGTGCGGGAGCTGGGTTCGACGCATGTCGCGCACGGTCAGGTCGCCGGACGGGACGGTTGCCGGGTTCGAGACGGCGGGATCCGGCCCGCCGCCGGACGCGCGCTCCTGCGGGAGGTGCTGCTCTTCGCCGCGAACGACGAGGTGATGCGGGCGACCCCGGTCCGGCCGGGATCACGTTCGCGTCCACCGGCGTCCGGCGCACGGACCCCGGGCTGGGATGACCCCGGCGAGCTGACGCGGAGCTCGAACCGCCTAGGTGAGGTCCTTGGGCAGCAGGGGGGTCGCCGCGTCGGGGGCGGCGACCGCCTTCGGCCGCCGGTCGCGGAACACCCAGCCGCCGACGATGCCGCCCACGAAGCCGAACATGTGGCCTTGCCAGCTGACCCGCTCGTCGCCCGGCAGCAGCGACGAGAACTGGTAGGCGAAGCACAACGCCATCACCAGCCCGATCACGATGTCGATCGGGTGCCGGTCGAACAGCCCGCGCACGATGATGTAGCCGAAGTAGCCGAACACCAGGCCGCTCGCCCCGACGGTGACCGAGGTCGACGGCGAGACGAACCAGACGCCCAGCCCGCTCGTGACGACGATCAGCAGGCTCACGCCCAGCCACTTCTTCACACCGCGGTAGGCCGCGAGGAAGCCGAAGACGAACAGCGGGCCGGAGTTGGCTTCGAGGTGGTCCCAGCCGAGGTGCAGGAACGGCGCGCTGAAGATCTCCGGCAGCGACGCCGGGTCGCGCGCCTCGATGCCGAACCGGCCGCTGATTCCGTACCCGTCGAGGGCGTTGACGATCTGGACCGCCCACAGCACCGCCAGCAGGCCCACCATCACCCAGAGGGCTTTCTTGGCCTCGGCGATCATTTCCTCGGCTTGGTTACGGGGCTCTTCGGTCACCGCGCCTCTCCCTCTTCGGCTGCGGTGAGGATAACCGGGGGCCGGCCCGGTCCGTGGTGTTCCGGACCGAGCCGTGACCTGGCGATCGGCCCGGCCGGGCCGATCGAGCCGGGAACGGGAGTCCGTCGTAGCGCCGGGGCCGGTGCCATGGCGTACAAAGGACGCAGAGGTGATGCCGGATGACGCCCTCGGTGGTGCGGCACGAAAAGCGGCGCCGGTGGGCGGTCGTCGCCGTCGTGGCCGCCGTGCTCGTGGCCGTGCCGTCCGTCGTTGCCGCGCTCTCGCCTGTCGGGGGCGCCGTCGACCCGGGGCGGCTGCGGGCTCTCGTGCTGACCTCCGGCGGGCAGCCCTACCAGGGTTACGCCGAAAGCGCCGGGTCGCTGGCCCTGCCGGAGCTGCCGAACCTCGCCCCGGTCACCGCGCTCTTCTCCGGCCGGACGCCGATGCGCGCGTGGTACGCCGGCCCGGACCGCTACCGCGTCGACATCCTCGGCACCGCCGGGGAGCACGACGTCTACCGGCTGCCCGATGGCGAGTACACCTGGGACTACGGCGACAACACCCTGACCAGGCTGATCGGCGACCCGACCGTGCGGCTGCCGCGGGCCGCCGACCTGCTGCCGCCCGCGCTCGCGCTGCGGATCTTCCAGGCGGCGAAGGACGACCCGGTGAGCACGCTGCCCGGGCGGAACGTCGCCGGCGTCGCCGCGTCCGGGCTGCGGCTCACCCCCGCCGACCCGGACACGACGATCGGGCAGGTGGACGTCTGGGCCGACCCGGTGACCGGGCTGCCGGTGCGGGTCGAGGTGACCGCCCGCGGGCAGCACGCGCCGATCCTGGTCAGCGAGTTCCAGCAGCTCGAGCAGACAACACCGGTCGTCGAGGCCCCGCGGCCCGTGCTCGGCTCCGGGTTCACCGTGGCGAGCGCCCCGGACATCTCGGACACGCTCGGCGCGTTCAGCCAGGTTCCTCTGCCTGGGACGCTGCTCGGCCGGTCCGTCGCGTCGTCGGACTTCGGCGGGATCGTCGGCGCCGCGCTGTACGGCGCCGGGCTGGCGTCCTTCGTGGTGGTCGCCGTGCCGCGCAACGTGGCGATCGCGGCGGCCGACGCCGCCGGGAAGGCCGGTGGCACGCAGGTCAGGCTGCCCGGCGGGACCGTGGTGCAGCTGTCGATCACCCCGCTGTCGCTCGCGATCGTCCGCTCGACCGTTTCGCGCCGCTCGTACCTGCTGGCCGGGTCGGTGACGGCGGACGTGCTGCGGTCGGCCGCGGACGAGCTCTCCCGGCTGCGCCGGAGCGGCCGATGATCGTCACGCGCGGCTTGACCAAGCGGTACGGCGCGACCGTCGCCGTCGACGCGGTCGACCTTGAGGTCCGCGAAGGCGACCGCTACGGCTTCCTCGGCCCCAACGGCTCCGGCAAGACCACGCTGGTCCGGATGCTGCTCGGGCTCGTCTACGCCACCAGCGGCGAGATCGAGGTGCTCGGCAAACCGGTGCCGAAGCGGGTCGCCGAGGTGCTGCCGGAGGTCGGCGCGCTCGTCGAAGGGCCGGCCGCGTACCCGCACCTGTCCGGGCGGCGCAACCTGACGCTGCTCGACGCCGCCGGGCGCGGCGGCGCCCGGCGGACCCGGCGGCAGCGGATCGAAGGGGTGCTGGAGCAGGTCGGCCTCGGCGGGGTCGACCAGCGGCCGGTGAAGGCGTACTCGCTCGGCATGCGGCAGCGGCTCGGGCTCGCCGGCGCGCTGCTGCGGCGGCCGCGGCTGCTGATCCTGGACGAGCCGACCAACGGCCTCGACCCGCAAGGCATCAAGGAGATCCGCGAGCTGCTGGTCGAGCTGAACGCGGGCGGCACGACGGTGTTCCTCTCCAGCCACCTGCTGGCCGAGGTGGAGCAGCTGTGCACGCGCGTCGGCGTGGTCGACCGCGGCCGGCTCGTGCTGGAGGAGGACCTCGCGACACTGCGGGCGGCGACCGGCCGGGTGCTGGTCGGCACGCCGGACCCGGCGGCGGCCGCGGCGGTCCTCGACGGCCAGCTCGAGTCCCGCGACGGCGACCGCCTGGTGATCCGGCACGGCGACCCGGCGGCGCTCAACGCGTTGCTCGTCGAAGCGGGGGTGCGCGTGACGTCGATCCACGCCGAACAGCGGACGCTCGAACAGGTCGTCCTCGACGTGACGGGTCCGGGCTCGGACCGGTTCGGAGCGGCCGGGTGATCGGCGTCGAGCTGCGGAAGCTGGTGCTGCGGCCGCGGGTGTGGTTCAGCGTGCTGCTGCTGTGCCTGCTGCCCGCGATCGTCGGGGTCTTCCTGGCGACGGCCGACTTCGCGCCGCCACCGGGGCAGGGCGGGGCGTTCCTCTCGGCGGTGGTGAACGACGGCGCGCTGTACCCGGCCGCGGCGCTCGCGCTGGTGCTGCCGCTGTTCCTGCCGATCGCGGTCGCCGTAGCAGCGGGCGACTCGATCGCCGGCGAGGCGTCCACCGGGACCCTGCGCTACCTGCTGGTGCGCCCGGTCGGCCGGACCCGGTTGCTGGGCGCGAAGATGGTGGCGCTGGCGGTGTACGTGACCGCGGCGATCGTGATCGTCGTGCTGACGTCCCTGGTGCTCGGCGTGATCCTGTTCGGCACCGGCGGGACCCCGGGGGTCGCCGGGCCGGGCGGCCAGCCGACCGGGGTGACGTCGCTGTCGGGGCAGTCGCTCAGCTCGTCCGCGCTCGGCCTGCGGCTGCTGGGCGCGGTGAGCTACATCGTGGTGTCGATGCTCGGGTTCGCCGCGATCACGGTGTTCCTGTCCACGGTGTCCGACTCGGCACTCGGTGCCGCGCTGGGCGGGCTGGCCGTGCTGATCACGAGCTCGGTGCTGGAGACCCTGGACGCGGCCGCGTCCGTGAAGCCCTACCTGCCGACGCACTACTGGCTGTCGTGGATCGACTTCTTCCGGGATCCCGTGCTGTGGCGCAACATCGACCACGGGCTGCTGCTGCAGGCCGGTTACATCGTGGTGTTCTTCGGCGCGGCGTGGGCGAACTTCGCGACGAAGGACGTCACGAGCTGACGCAGTCCGACGGAGCTTCGAGCGGGTTGGTGCCGAGGGCCTGCAGCACGAGCTCGGTGACGGCGGGATCGGTCGGCAGGTCGCCGTGCGCGGCCTGGTTCCCGGGGCAGATCTGCTGCAGCGAGACGTTGACGGCGCCGTCGAGCCGCGCCGACTCCGGCGGGGTGACCGTCTCGTCCTGCTCGGTCCAGACCGACAGCCACGGCAGTGTTGACGGGATCGGCTCGCGGTCGAGCTCCCGCAGCAGCGCGCTGCCCGGGGCCAGCTGGACGCAGGCGGTCGGGCACGCGCCGGGGACGAGCGCGCCGCCCGCGGCGGCCAGGCCGGTGCCGTGCAGCGGCGCGCCGAGCGTGACGACCCGGCGGGCCTGGTGGTCACCGCCGTCCCGGCTGACCCACAGCCGCGCCACGACCCCACCCGCGGAGTAGCCGACGACGTCGACCGATGGCGCTCCGCCCGCGTACGCCCGCTCGACGGCGTCGGCGAGGACGGCGGCCTGTTCGACCAGGTCACCGGTGCCGTCGCCGGCCAGGGTGAGCACCTCGGCGGTGCGGCCGGTGGACTGCCGGATCCGCTCGGCGAGGGCGTTGAGCGCGCCCTGGCCGCCGCCGTACCCGGGGACGAGCAGCACCGGGCCCGGCCGGGCCTGGTTCGGGGTGCCGCTGCGGGGCGCCGCGCTGCCGCCGGAGGTCGCGACGGCCGTCGCGGCCACCACGACCACGGCCGCCACCGCGACCCCGCCCATCAGGAGGCGCCGCCGTGGACTGATACCGCGCCACCAGGCCGTGATCCGCACAGCTCCATGATGACGGCGGCGGCGCTCGGCCGCCGTGTGCTCAGAGCCCGGCCCAGCCCGTGGTCACCGTGGTGCCGTCCGGCGCGGTGACCCGGACCCGCGTCGCGCCGCGGGGCAGGCCGGTCGCGGTGAACCAGCCGTCCTCGTCGATCGGCTGCTCGTGCCGTTCGCCCGGCGCCTCGATCACCGCGGCGCCGACCGCGCCGGTCACCAGCCCGCGCAGCACCACCCGGCCGTCGGCGTACTCCACCTGCAGCTCCAGCGACACCCGCGGCGACTCGAACGACAGCAGCCGGACGTCGTCCCCGTCCGCCCGGACCGCGCCCGCCTCGGCCAGGTCGGAGTCGAACGCGAGGTCGGCGAGCTCGGCGTCGAGGTCGCGGGTGACGAGCGCCGCGCGGGCCTGGCGCAGCACGAGGTCCGGCACCGGGTCGGCCTGGGCGGCGGCCGCGCGCAGCCGGTCGAGCAGCTCGTCGTCGTTCACGCGCCGTCCTCCGTCCCGAGCCCGGCGTGGCCGGCCCGCTCCCGCAGCCGGCCCAGGCACCGCTGCCGCGTCGGGCCGATGCTCCCGACGGGCATGTCGAGGGCGGCGGACACCTCCGCGTACGACGGCGGGGGAGTGGCCATGAGCACGCGCAGCAGCCGACGGCACTGCTCGGACAGCGTCGCCAGCGCTCGCCACAGCGTCGCGTCGCGCTCGTCGAGCAGCAGCGCGGCGTCGACGCCCGGGCCCGGCGCGGGCTCGGACTGCCAGGTTTCGTCGTCGACCGGGCGTTCCCGGTCGGCCCGGCGGATCTGGCGGAGGCACTCGTGCCGGGCGGTGGTGGCCAGCCACCCGGCCAGCCGGTCGGGCTCCTTGATCCGGCCGAAGTTCTCGACCAGCTTCAGCCAGGTCGTCTGGACGACGTCGGCGGCGTCGGCGTCGGAAAGCCGGTGGCCGCGGGCGATCGACCAGAGCAGGCTCGCGTACTGGTCGACAAGGGCGTCCCAAGCCGCCTGATCCCCGCCGGCGGCCTTTTCGAACAGCGTCGTGGTGTCCACTTCACCTCCGCTTGACCCGCTCAGCCTAACCAAGAGCGGCCCTTCGGACCTGTACGCCATCGGGGGACTCCTTCGCCGTATTTCCCCCCTTTCACCGATCCCCGAGACGGCCGGGAAATACACCCGTTCGCCCTGAACCGGCTCGCGACGGGTGCCGTGTGCCCGGTTGGGAGTGTGGAGAACTCAAAAACGGGGTGAGCCGATCATGCGGATGCGGATTACTGCGCTCGTCGTGCCGTTGCTGGTGTGGGAGGTGGCCGCCTGCGGCCAACCGGCGGTCATCGTGAAGACCGGCACGGCGGTGCCGGTGCCGGTGTACGCCGGGGAACCGGGGTGCGCGTGGCTGGGGGACACCCCGGTGGTGCCGGACAGGGTGAAGCTCTAGGTGTGATGTCCGGGGAGGTTGGTCAGCCGGGTGACCGGCGGCTTGCCGCCGGTTGAGCTGTGGTAGGCCGACCCCTTGTCCGACAGCACTCGTTCGACACTCACGCCGCGGGCGGCGAACCAGGCCATCGCCCGGCGCAGCACCGCGGTAGCGGTGACCGCGGTTTCGTCGGTGTGGATTTCGGCGTAGGCAACGCGGGAATGGTCGTCGATCACGGTGTGGACGAACGCGGTGCCGGTGCGGGGCTTGCGGTCGGCGCCGCGTGGCAGGCCGGGGTGGCTCGTTTGTTGCGGGCTCCCTGCTGCCGGCCGAGGTATCGGTGGCCGCCGCCGTCGGGAATGTTGCCGAACTTGGTGACATCGACGTGGATCAGCGACCCGGGGTGGTCGTGTTCGTAGCGGCGCAAGGGTTCGCCGGTGACCCGGTCGATCCGGGACAAGCGGTTGATTCGGCAGCGCACCAGGACCGCGTGCACGGCCGAGGACGGCAGGGTGAGCCGGCCGGCGATCTGGGCCGGGCCCAGCCGATGACGCCACCGCAGCCGCACGATCGCCCGGACCAGGTGTTCGGGGGTGCGAGTCGGGCTGCGATGCGGGCGTGAGCTGCGGTCAGCCATCCCGGCCGGGCCTTCGGTGCGGTAGCGGTCGGCCCACTTGCGGGCGGTTTTGGTGGCGACCATGAACATCTTCGCCGCTTGGGTGCAGGTCCAGCCGTGTTCGACGATCAGGCGAGCGAGTCGCAGTCGGGTGCGTGGGGTGAGGGTGGCGTCAGGGTGGGACACGAAGGCGTCCCTGGACATCACATCTAGGACGGCGTCGAGCGGGTGACGTAGTCGATCAGATCCACGACGGCGGTGGCGTTTTCGGCGTAGGCGATGGCGCCGCCCAGGTCGACCTGGGCGTTTCCGTGTGCGACCTCGTTGCGCATCCGGCGCATGCGCTGGATGCTGTCGACCGCGTCGGCCGGCAGGTGGTCGGCCAGCTCGGTCACCTTGCGCTGGGCGGTCGCCGGTTCGGCCGCCCGGTCGGCGCCGAACACCTTCCGGTACAGGCTGTCGAGCGCCGCTTCGATCCTGATCCAGGACTGCATGACCAGCCCGGTGGGCTGCGCCCCGACGAGCAGGGATCCGGCAACGTGCGGCTTCGGCACGGATTCTTCTTCGACGTCTTCGTCCGCCGGTTCTTCTTCGCGCTCGTCGGCGGGCGGGCTCGGCGTCTTGCCGTTGCGAGTGGCGTCGATCGCGGCTTCCGCGCTGCTTTCGGCGGCCTTGAGCTCGGCGCCGAAGTCGAACTTCTGGCCCGCGACCTCGGCCCGGGTGAGGCGGCTCAGCAGAGCGCGGATGGAGGGCCGGAACACGAGCAGGAAAACGACGAACGTGCCCGGCCACGCGAGCGAGGCGATGAAGTCGAGGACGACTTTTAACCACTCCACAAAAAAGCTCCGGGCTCGCAGGGGCGAAGGAGGGCAGGGTATCCCGCTCCGCCAAAGCAACCGGCCCCGGGACCGGTGAGCGGTCCCAGGGCCGGTTCGCCCTCTAGTTGAACGGATCCAACGTCAGATAAGCCGTCCCCGGGTTCCCGTCGTTGACCAGCGATTCGTAGTGACCCACGTCGTCGAAGGCGAACGCGTACGCCTTGCCGTCCGCCATCTGCGCGTGGATCTTGCGCGCGTATTGGTTCGTGACGCTGTCCAGGTAGAACCCCGCCGGACTGCTGTCGGGCTGGTTGGCGTTCGTCAGCAGCGTCGAGCGGTTGAAGCCCGCGCAGAGCGTGCGTGAGATCTGGCCGCGGACGTCGTTCGGGGCGTCGAGGTTCTTGTAACAGCCGAAAACGCTGTCGGAGTCGGGTTTCTGGAACGCCGTCACGAAGCCGCCGGAGGTGTTCGTGAAGTTCATGACGTTGCCCGAGACCCGCCCGAAGTACTTGACGCTCGGCTGGTCCGCCACCGGTGTCACCGTCAGCGTCGACGAGCTGTACTTCGTCCAGACGCGGTTTACGTAGTCCTGCAAAACGTTCGAGGGCAGCGCGCCGGCTTCGATGCCGTGGCTCGGGGCGAGCGCGCGCAGGACCGTGCCGTCGGACCGGGTGCGGATCAGGTTGGCCCAGCCGCCCGGCTGGCCGCGCAGGGCGTTCAGGAAACCGTTGTACCCGCCCGCTTTCAGGTGGCCGGTGGACCTCGTCGTGCCGCCCACCGGCTGCACGCCGACCGCGTACGGCGCCGAGAACATGTCGACCTGCGTGCTGTTGAGCCAGAGGCCGCCGTCGTTGAGCGTGTACTCCGACCAGTTGAAGAGGATGTTCACGTTCGGGTCGGACGGGTTCTGGACCGCCGGCTGCACCAGGCCGCCGGTGGCGAGCTTGAACACGAGCTTCTGCCCGTAGGAGAAGTAGATCCGGCCGGAGAACTTGGGGATCCGGATGGTGATCGACTGGCCGTTGGCCGGGCCGGGGATCGACGCGTCCGGCGCCGGGACCGGCGGCACCGAGCCGCCGGGCCACGCGTGGAACGTGCCGTTGGCGTCGGCCCAGCCCTGCTGGCCCGTCGCCAGGTTGGTGCCGAGGTCGTAGAGGTAGACCTGGTCGCCGCGGCCGGAGTTGTTGGTGATCTTCAAAGGGATCGTGGCGGGGACCGCGTCGGCGACGGCGGTCGTGAGGCCGGCGGTGACGGCGACCGCCGCGGCCAGCACCCCCAGCCGCCGCCGGAAGGGAGTTCTCGTGCGCACGGGCGCCTCCTCGTCGAGGCCGATGATCGCAAGTTGTTCAGACCATTTCAGAGTCGGTGCCCCGGTGAGCGGTTGTCAAAGGCTGATACTTATCAGCCCCCGTCCGGCCCAACGCCCGGCGCTGCCCGAAGACGACGGCGGTGAGCACGACCGCGGCGCCCAGCAGCTGCCACGCCGTCAGCCGCTGGCCGAGCACGAGCCAGCCGAGCAGGGTCGCGACGACCGGGCTCAGCAGCCCGAGGAACGTCACCTGCGTCGCGGACAGCGCGCGGATTCCGCGGAACCACAACGTGTACGAGAGCGCGGCGCCGATCAACGCGAGGTAGCCGTAGCCCGCCAGGTTCGCGCCGGTGAGCACGGCGGGCGGCGGCCCTTCGACGGCCAGCGCGACCGGCACGAGCACCAGCCCGCCCGCGACGAGCTGCCAACCGGTCGTCGCCAGCAGCGGCGCGGGGGACGTCCAGCGCTTGCTGAGCACGACGCCGGTGGCCATCACGACCGCGCCGCCGGCCGCGGCGGCGACCCCGAGCGCGTCGAGCCGCGCGTCCGCCTGCAGGACCAGGAGGCTGACCCCGGCCACCCCCGCGACGCCGGCGAGGACGACGCGCCGCGTCAGGCGTTCGCCGAGCAGGCCGGTGGACAGGCCCGCGACGAGCAGCGGCTGCAGCGCGCCGAGCGTGGCGGCGACACCGCCGGGCAGCCGGTACGCGGCGACGAACAGCAGCGCGAGGAACGCGCCGATGTTCAGCGTGCCGAGCACGAGCGAACGCCACCACCAGCCGCCCTTCGGCAGGCGCCGGGTGAGCGCGACGAGCAGCAGCCCGGCGGGCAGGGCGCGGACGACCGCGGCGAGCAGCGGGCGGTCGGGCGGCAGGAGCTCGGTCGTGACGAGGTAGGTGGTGCCCCAGATCGCCGGGGCGAGGGCGGTGAGCAGTTTGGTGAGCACTAAGACAGATTACCTCAGCGCTAAGGTAAATGACACTACTCACTTACCGCTAAGGTTTCGGTTACGCTGGGCCGATGCCCGACCACGTGGACCGCGTCCTGGAGCAGTGGCAGGCCGAGCGCCCCGACCTCGACGTCTCCCCGATGGCGGTGATCGGCCGGCTGTCCCGCCTGGCCGCGCTGGTCGACACCGAGCTGCGCCGGACGTTCGCCCGCCACGGCCTGGACCGCGCGACCTTCGACGTCCTCGCGACCCTCCGTCGCAGCGGCCCGCCGTACCGCCTGACCCCGACGGAGCTGATGCGTTCGGCGATGGTGACGTCGGGGGCGATCACCCAGCGTCTCGACAAGATGGAGGCCCGCGGCCTGGTCGAGCGTACGCCGAACGAAACGGACGGCCGCGGAGTCCGCGTGCGGCTGACGGAGGCGGGTGGCGAGCTGATCGACCGGGCCCTGCCGGACCACGTCGAGACCGAACACCGGATCCTGGCGACGCTCGGCGCCGAGGAGCGTGAGGAGCTGGCCGCGACGCTGCGGAAGCTGCTGGAAAGCGTGGGTGGCGCGGGTTCCTAGGAAATCCGGCGGACCGGTTCGCCGTCCAGCAGGTAGTCGAGGTCGATCCGGCCGCCCGCCGCGGCTAGGACCGCGTCGATCGCCAGGTCGACGTCCAGCTTGCGGTGGTGCTGGTCGGCGTACGCGCGCATCAGGTTGCCGATGTGACGCTCCGGGTTGCGCCACGTCGGCCAGCGCAGGGCCGCCTGCTGCGCCAGCTTCGTGAAGTCGGACTGGCGGCCCGTCACCTCCAGGAGCCACTCGAGGTAGACGCGCATGCCGTGCACCGCCGGGTGGCCCGGCGTCGCCACCGGGCCGTGGCCGGGGACCACCGTGCGGGGGCGGAACGTGTCCTGGAGCCAGTCGAGCGCCTCGAGCCAGCCCGGGACCGAGCCGTGCACCGCCATCGGCGTGCTGCCGACGAACACCAGGTCGCCGGTGAACAGCGTGCCCGACCGCGGCTCGTGCACCACCAGGTCACCCGCCGTGTGCGCGACGCCGGGCACCGCCACGACGTCCGCCGCCGCGCCGCCGAGGTCGAGGCGCCGCCAGCCGGGCACCGGGCGGACCGCGTCCGGCTCCGGCGGCTCGAGCACGCCCCACCGCGTGTAGGTGAAGACGTTGCCGTACGTCTGCGGTCCGGCCTTCACGGCCTCGACGCTGCCCGGCGCGGCCAGCGCCGTCCCGCCTTCGCGCAGCGCGACGCCGAGCCCGTTGTGGCGCTCGCCGTGCGCGTGCGTGATGACGACCGTGAGCTCCTGCTCACCCGCGTACTTGCGGACGTCGCGCAGCAGCTCCAGCGTCGCCTGCTCGGTCCCGCAGGTGTCGACGAGCACGACGCCGTCGCTGCCCTGGATCCAGCCGCTGTTGGCGACGAACCAGTCGGCCGGGCTCTTCACGTACGCCACCACGCCCGGCCGGGCGTGCCGGAGCGGGACGATGTTCGCTGTGACGGCCGACATGCCTTCCCTCCCTCATGCGACGATGCGTTAACGACGGTGACCCGGCCAGGTTGCGGGGGATTTCCGAATTGGTCAGGCCGGCGTCGCCCACCGCTGGTTCGCGGTGGCTGCGCAGGTCCGGATCTGCAGGCGGGTGCCGTCGGCCGAGACGTTGCCGGTCGCGTCGAGGCACTTGCCCGACTGCGCTGACGTCGACGCACTTGCCGCCGAGCCCGGTGATCGGGCCGGCCGGGTAGGGCGTGCCACTCGCGATCAGGTACGCGCTCGTCGCGACGTTCCAGTGGGTCGCGAGGTAGCTGCCCGGCGTGGGGTCGGTGTTGAAGTAGTCGTCGCCGAGGCAGTCGAGCTGGTTCTCGGGCGCGCCGGGGCAGACTTTCACCAGGCCGCCCGGCGGGTTGGGCAGGCCGCCGTCGTCGTGCTGCGCCATTTGTCGGCAATCCGGCCACAGCCACGGCCATCCAGCTGCGCTGCGACCGTCACGTGCCGCTCGATGCCGGCCTGCTTTTGGCCGGATTGCCAACAGATGATGTCTTCGTCGTCCCAGCAGTGGCCGAAGGCGCTGGAGTGTGGTGATCACGTTTCCACCGTGGTCCGGCAGCCGGAATCGGTGACGTACCGGACGGCTTCGACGAACGCGTCGTCGATCTGGCTCGCGAACGTCTGGAACTGAGCGACGAACTGGCCGTGGCGGTCGGCCTGGCCGGCTCCGCGGACGTATAGCGCTTGGACGCGCTTTCCGCTGGTGTCGTCGCCGTCGCCGTCGCAGATGGTGGACAGCGGGACGGCGGCCGCGGTCCGCGTCCGGAGGTGGTCGGGGAGCTGCTCGGTCCCGTCGCCCGCGGCGGCGGCCGACGGGACCAGCGCGGTGGCGAACACGAGGGCGGTGCTGGGCGCGGCGAGGCGCCAGGATCCGGTGGTCATGGGGGAGTTCCGCCTTTCCCGGTGCGGCAGGGGGCGAGAAGTGCGGTCTAGACCACTGGGAATGATAGGAGCGGGTCCGGCAGCTGTCACTGACAAGAACGGACAGCCTGGAGTGAATCGCTCACGGAGGGCGTTCGCCGTATTTCGGTCGGCCGACCGGCCGATGATCTTTCCGGCCCGCTGAGCGGGACAGGTCTTGACAGTCGATCACGACGGTCCATACTGGTATATACCTTTATGGGAGGGTCCGGGGTACCCGAGGGGCTTCGCGCTCGCGGGCCGACGGAAGGTCTGAGGGGTCCTTCCGTCGGCCGCGCGAAGTCGTCGGCGAGAGACCGGTCACAGCCAGTGTTGACACGGCTACTGGGGCTGACCAAGGATGTCTCCTGCCGTCCGGGAGGAGAAACATGGCGGGGGCACACGTCCGGATCGACAACCGGCTGATCCACGGGCAGGTCACCGTCGCGTGGACCCGGCGGCTCGGCATCCGGCGGCTGGTCGTCTGCAACGACGACGTCGCCGCCGACGACCTGCAGCGGATGCTGCTCCCGCAGGCCGCGCGCGGCCTGCCCACCGACGTCTTCACCGTCGCCGACACGCTCACCGCACCCGCCGAGACCGGTGTCATGATCATCACCAAGGATCCCGCGGACGCCTTCCGCCTCGTCGAGGGCGGGCTGCGGCCCGACGTCGTCAACGTCGGCAACGTCGCGCCGCGGCCGGGCACCGCCTACACCATGGTCACCCGCTCGATCGCCGTCACCGCCGACGAAGCCGACGCCTACCGCAAGCTGGCCGCGACCGGCGTCCCGCTGGTCACGCAGCTGATGCCGCAGGACAAGCCGGCCGAGTTCGTCCCGTTGCTCGACCGGAAAGGGCTCTAGCCCCGCATGCTCGTCGCGCTGGCCCTGACCATCTGGGCGATCTACTGCACCTACGACGGGCTCGGCCCGTTCCTCATCTACGCCCAGCGCCCGCTCATCGCCGGCTCGGTGGCCGGGCTGATCACCGGGCACCCGCTGCTCGGCCTGCTGATCGGCGCGACGCTGGAGCTGGCCGCGCTCGGCGTCTACACCTACGGCGGCGCGACGATCCCGGACTACCAGACCGGCGCGATCGTCGGCACCGCGCTGGCCGCGGGCGCCGCCGGGGACGTGTCCGCGCAGGTCGCGGTGGGTATCGGCGTCGGGCTGCCGGCGGCGATCCTGCTCTCCGCGCTCGACCCCGTCGGCAAGATGGTCACCACCGCGCTGGTGCACCGGGCCGACTCCTACGCCGCCGACGGCAACGCGCGCGGTCTGGCGACGATCCACTGGGTCAGCCTCGTGCCGTGGGCGGCGGTGCGCGCGATCCCGACGTTCCTGGCCGCGCTCGCCGCGTCCGGCGGGCTGGTCAAGGACATCACCGCGAGCATCCCCGCTGGGTTCGTGCAGGGCATGACGCTCGCCGGGTCGCTGCTGCCGGCCGTCGGCTTCGCGCTGCTGCTCGGCATGATGGAGCTCTCGCGCTACTGGTACCTGCTGCTGATCGGGTTCGTCGGGTTCGCCTACCTGCACCTGCCGGTGCTGGGGATCGCGCTGATCGGCGTCGCCGTCGCGATGCTGTTCGTGACGCTCAAGCGCGACGAGCCGGCCATCACCGTCCCCGACTCCGCCGAGGAGTCCACCATGGACCCCCGGTTGACCAGGCAGGACCTGAAACGGGTGTACCGCCGGTACTTCTGGGCGAGCCAGATCTCCTGGAACTACGAACGGATGCAGGCGCTCGGGTTCGCGTACGCGATGGAACCGGCGCTGCGCCGGCTCTACCCGGAGAAGGCCGACTACGTCGCCGGCCTGCAGCGGCACATGCAGTTCTTCAACACCTCCGTGCTGGTCGGCGGCCCGCTGATCCTCGGCTCGACGGTCGCGCTGGAGGAGGCGGGCACGCCGAAGTCGGCCGCGAGCACGAAGGTCGCGCTGATGGGGCCGATGGCCGGCATCGGCGACACCGTCGTCTTCGCGCTGTACAACAGCATCGTCTTCACCATGGGCGCGTCGTGGGCGTTGCAGGGCAACTGGCTCGGCCCGGCGTTCGCCGCCGTGATGGTGCTCGTGCCCTACGCGCTGGTGCGGCGCTGGCAGTTCGGGTTCGCCTACCGCGAGGGGAAACGGCTGGCCGGCCACCTCGCCGCGGGCGCGCTCGCGCGGGTCGCGCAGGGGGCGACCGTGCTCGGGTTCGTCGTGCTCGGCGGGTTCGTCCCTTCGATCGTCAAGGTCGTCACCACGCTGACCTACCGGCAGACCACCACGGTCCAGGGGCAGCCGGTGACCCAGGCCGTGGCGATCCAGGACCGGCTCGACGAGCTGGTCCCGTTCCTGCTGCCGGTGCTGGTCACCGCCGGGGTGTACCTGCTCACCGCGAAGGCCCGGCTGCGGCCGGTCTGGGTCATTGCCATCGTTGTCGTCGCCGGGGTGGTTCTGGGGTGGCTCGGCTGGTTCGCGCCGGCCCCGGCGAAGAGTTGAGGGAGACCGTCATGACCGTCCCGATCGTCCTCGCCGGGCACGGAAGCCTGCCTTCCGGAGTCGGCGAGGCCGCCGAAATGATCCTCGGCCCGCAGTCGCGGCTGAAGGTCTGCGAGCTGCGCCCGCACGACAGCCCGGAGGAGTTCGGCGTCCGCGTGCACGAGCTGGCCGGCGACGCGCCCGCGGTGCTCGTGCTCGCCGACCTGCACGGCGGCTCGCCGTTCAACGCCGTGCGCGCGCTCGCCGCCACGCGGCCCGGCGTCGAGCTCGTGTCCGGGCTCAACCTGCCGATGCTGCTGGAAGTCCTGCTGCACACCAGCGGCGACGTCACCGAGCTCGCCGGGGTCGCTCGCGCCGCCGGCCGCGACGGCGTGGTCGACGTCCTGGAATCGACCTGGTGACCGGCGCGCTGCTGCTGTCCGCGCAGGACGTCCGGATCACCCCGGGGCCCGGGCACCCGCTCGGCGGGTACCTGGCCAGGGACGGCGTCGCGACGGGGACGCACGACGAGCTCGAGGCGTCGCTGATCTGGCTGTCGACCGAGGACGACCCGGGTGTGCTGTGGCTGGCCCTGGACGCGCTCGCGGCCGACGCCGGGCTCACCCGCACCCTGGCCGACGCCGTCGCGGCCGCGGTGGGCATCGACCCGGCGCGGGTGCTCGTCTGCGCGTCGCACACCCACTCCGGGCCCGAAGGCTGGACCGGCCCGCTGCACCCGGGGCTGCCCGGACGGCGCGACGCCGGGCTGGTCGGCCGGATGGCGGAACAGGTCACCGGGGCCGCGCTGCGGCTGCGCGCCGGCCGCGGCCGGGTGCGGGCGTGCTGGCACGCGGGCGAGACCGAAGCCGTCGGCGGCAACCGCTACCGGCCGGACGGGCCGCACGACACGTCGTTCGGCGTGCTCGAACTGCGCCGCGAGGACGACACGCCGGCCGCGCTGCTCTTCGACTACGCGAGCCACCCGACGGTGCTCGGCCCCGACAACCTGAGCTGGTCGGCGGACTGGCCGGGCGCGACCCGCCGCGAGCTGGCCGCGCTGATCGGGCGGCCGGTCGCGGCGTTCCTGCAGGGCGCGGCGGGCGACGCGAGCTCACGCTTCGTGCGGCGCGGCCGTGGCCACGACGAGGTCCGCACGCTCGGCGGCCATCTCGCGACGTCGATCTCCCGGACGCTCGCCGCGGCGGTCCCGGCGCCCGCGGCCACCGGCCCGGTCCGGCTGTCGCGGTCTTCGCTGTTCCTGCCCTACCGCGACGTGCCGTCCATCGAGGACAGCCTGGAGCTGCGGGAGGCGGCCGAACGGGAGTGGCAGCGCGAGCTGGCCGGCCACGGCGAGGACCACCCGGCGGTGCGGATCGCGCAGACGCGGTACGAGGGCTGCGCGATGCTGGCCGCGATGGCGGCCAGCGACCGGCCCACCGGCTGCGCGGAGGTGCCGGTCAGCGTGGTGTCGCTGGGGGAGATCGCCTGGCTGCACACGCCGTTCGAGCTGTTCGCGTCGCTGGGGCTGCGCATCCGGCGGGGCAGCCCGTTCCACCACACTCGCGTGATCGGCTACACCGACGGGTATCTGGGGTACCTGCCCGACGCCGAGGGGCACCGCGACGGGATCTACGAGTCGTACGTGACGCTGTTCGGCCCGGACGCCGCCGAGGTGCTGGTGGAGCACTGCCTGAAGCTGCTCCGGGCGCACCACCTCAGCTGGTGCTCCGCCGAGCCTGCGTGAAGACGGTGTAGCGGTCGGCCCGGTACAGCGACCGGCCCGCCTCGATGACACCGCCGCTCTGGTCGTGCAGCGTGCCTTCGATGATGAGGCACGGCTGGCTGGCTTCGATGCCGAGCAGGGCGGCGTCGTGGGTGTTGGGGAGGACCGCGGAGATCGCCGTGTCGTTCCATTCGGCGTGCACGCCCCAGCGCTCCTCGAGGGTGCGGTGCAGCGACTGCGTCTCCCAGTCGAAGAGCTCGATGTCCGGGAACCGGTCGACGGACAGGTTGGTGCGCTCGACCGCGAACGGCTCGTCTTCGACGTAGCGAAGCCGCTCCAGCCGGAAGACCTTCGCGCCCGGCGGCACGTTCAGCCGCCCGGCGATCCGCGGGCCGGCGCTTTCGACCTCGGCGTGGAGGACCTTGGTCTTGGGGACGACACCGCGGGCCTTCATGTCCTCGGTGAAGGAGGTCAGCATGTCGATGTGCGCGGCCTGCCGTTGCGCGGTGAAGGTGGCGGTGCCGTGCTGGCGGTAGAGGACACCGTCGGCGACCAGGCGGTTGATCTCCTGCCGCACGGTGCCCCGGGCGACCTGGAAGTGCTCGGCGAGGAACCGTTCGGACGGCATCAGCCGCCCGGGCCCGGCCTCGGTGGCGACGCTTTCGAGGATTTCGCGGAGCTGGTCACCCTTCGGCCGCCCCGGCTGCAGCGCGTCCGGGAGCCGGAGATCGCTCGCGGGGACGTGTTTGGGACGGGGCATGTGGTCATTATCCCGTGCGGGTCCGATGCGGGCGCGGCGGGCGAGCGCGCTGGGCCGCCTGCCGGGCACCCGGCCGGGGTGCGGGTTGGGCCGAAGAGCGGCTGGTGAGTTCCAGCGCTCCCCGCCGCTCGGCGGGGGATGCGGCCTCGCAGCCGGGGGTCAGCGGCCCAGCTTTGGTGCGCGGGGTGGGCGGAAGCGGGCGGGTCTGAGGAAGCTGCTCAGCCGGTGGCTTGGCAGCTCAGGTCGCGCGGGGACGCTCGGCCGGTGGCCCGGTGGCCCGGTGGCCCGGTGGCCGGTGGCCCGGTGGCCCGGACGCGCGGGAGTGCTCAGCCGGTGGCCCGGCCACCCACGTCGCGCAGGTCGCTCAGCCTGTCGCCCTGCCACCCAGCTCGCGCAAGAAACCCTCCGCCAGCGCCTCGCCCGTCACATGCCCGACCGCCCGGTACAACGCCCGAGCCTCCCGAGCCGTCCCATCCGCCAGCATCGAACGGCCCGCCGCGGCCTCCACCGCGGCCAATCCCAGCATCGCGTCCGCCTCCACCACGCGGAACCCGCCCGCCCGGGCCGCGTCCAACGCCGCTCTCGCGTGCTCGCCCGCCTCACTCACCCGGCCGCCCGCCGCCAGCACCCGCGCCAAAGTCGCCGAGGCCTCGGCCTGCTGGCCCCGCAGACCCGACTCCGCCGTCAGCTCGCTCGCCTCGCGCAGGACGCGCTCCGCCGTCGTCAGGTCGCCGCCCTCTGTTGCTCGGCCGAGGGCGATCAACGCCGCCGTCTCCACCTGGCGGTCTCCGTCGCGGCGGACGCACTCCAGGGCCGCCGTTGCCGTCGCGGCCGCCGTTTCCGCGTCGCCGCGGGAAAGCTGCAACGCACTGATCGCCGTGAGCGCCGTTGCCTCGCCGAAGCTCGAGCCGACCTCGCGGAACGCTCGGAGCGCTTCGTCCAGGACCTCGTCCGCCTCCGCCGGGCGGCCGGTGGCCAGCAGCACCCAGCCGAGGTCGGCGAGGTTCGCCGCCGCCCAGAACGCCAGGTCCTCCTTGCGGGCCAGTGCGACCGCCTCGACCAGGCAGTCCTCGGCCTGCTCCAGCCGGCCCAGCTGCCGGTAGTGGCAGCTCAGCGAGTTGAGCGCCAGCGCCTCACCCGACCGCTTGCCCAGCTCGCGGAACAGCTGGATCGCACGACGGCTGTGCTCGACCGCCTCCGACAGCCGGCCGGTCCACTCCAGCATCGAGCCCAGGTTCGCGACCGCCGTCGCCTCGCACTCGCGCCAGCCGCACGCCCGGCTGGCGAGCACCGCCTTCTCCGAGTGCCGGATGCCTGCCTCGTGATGCCCTTCGCGGAAGTACGCGCCGCCGATGGACAGGTGGACGAGCGCCTCGGCCGGCTGGGCGCCGTGGTCCTGCGCCGCCCGCAGCACGATCGGCGCCAGCTCCAGCCACTCCGCCCGGCGGCCGTGGTCGTGGAAGAACCGCCGCAACGCGTCGGCGAGGTACCACGCGCCGGGGTACGGCCCGCGTGTCGCCGCCTGCCGCAGGGCCGCCGACAGGTTCGGGACCTCGACGTCCAGCCACGCCACGGCTTCGGCGGCGTCGGCGAAGGCGACCGGGCTCGGCGCGGCCGGCGCGTCTTCGCGGGGCAGTGACACGATCCGCGCGCCGAGCAGTGCGACGGCGGCGTCCGCGGCCGCGCAGTAACCGGTGAACAGCCGCTCCCACGCCCGCTCGCGCGACGACTCGTCTTCGTCGGCGCGTACGCACTGCTCGGCGTACCGCCGGGCCAGGTCGTGGAAGCGGAACCGGCGGGGCGCGTGCGCCTCGAGCAGGTTCGCCGCGGCCAGCCCGCGCAGCCGGCGGCTCGCTTCCCCGGCCGGCACGTCCAGCAGGGCCGCCGCCGCGACCGCCGTGAAGTCGGCTCCCGGCACCAGCGCCAGGAGCCGGAACGCCTGCCGCAACCCGGCCGGAAGTGCCTGGTAGGACAGCGAAAACGCCTTCGCGACGGCGCTCTCCTCGGCGCCGTCGAAGCCGAGCCGGGCCAGCGGGTCGCCGCGCAG
The DNA here is from genome assembly GCF_055583645.1 of Amycolatopsis sp. NPDC104587. Lineage (NCBI taxonomy): Bacteria > Bacillati > Actinomycetota > Actinomycetes > Pseudonocardiales > Pseudonocardiaceae > Amycolatopsis > Amycolatopsis sp. NPDC104587. The sequence continues at coordinate 216,104 of NZ_JBVJNO010000011.1, read as the reverse complement.
CTCCTCGACCAGCTCGCCGATGCTGGCGCCGCCGGTGTTCGCCGCGGCGATCCGCAGCGCGAGCGGGTGGTGGCCGCAGAGCCGGGCCAGCTCGGCCGCGGCTTCCGGCTCGGCGACGGCCCGCTCGCCGAGCAGCGCGCTCAGCAACGCCCGCGAGTCGGCTTCCCGCAGCTGGGCCAGGCCCAGCGACCGCGCGCCGGTGCGGGCGACGAGCTCGTCGAGCCGGTGGCGGCTGGTCACCAGCACCCGCCCCGACGACGGCAGCAGCGGCAGCACCTGCGCGGCGTCCCGCGCGTTGTCGAGCACCACCAGCGCCTGCCGGTCCGCCAGCAGCGACCGGTAGAGCTTGCTCTGGTCGTCGAGGCCCGGCGGCACGTCGCGCAGGTCGACGCCGAGGGTGCGCAGCAGCTGCGCGAGCGCCGCGGCGGGCGTGAGCGGCTCGTCGTCGGCGTCGAAGCCGCGCAGGTTCACGTACAGCTGGCCGTCCGGGTAGCGCGCCCGCGCGGTGTGCGCCCAGTGCACGGCCAGCGCGGTCTTGCCGACACCGGCGGTCCCGGTGATCACCCAGACGTCGCCCGGTTCGCCGAGCGCGGCCAGCTCCGGCGCCCGGCCGGCGAACCCGCGGACGTCCAGTGGCAGCTCGGCGGGCCGCGGCGCGACCGGGACCACGGCCGGCGCCGGCTCGCCCTCACCCCGCAGGAGCCGCAGCTGCAGGTCCTTCAGCGCCTGGCCGGGTTCGATGCCCAGCTCGTCGACCAGCAGCTCGTGCGCCCGCGCGTACGTCTCGAGGGCTTCCGGGGTGCGGCCGCAGCGGTGCAGCACGAGCATCAAAGCGGCCCGCAGCCGTTCGCGGAACGGGTGTTCCTCGACGAGCTGCCGCAGCTCCCCGACGACCTCGCTGTGCCGTCCCGACACGAGCTCCTGCTCGTACAGCTCTTCCAGCACGACGAGCCGGCGTTCGGCCAGCGCCGGGCCCTGCTGGTCGGCCAGCGCCTCGCTCACCCCGCCGAGCGGGGTGCCGTCCCACAGCGCGAGCGCGGCCCGCAGGTGCGTGACGGCTTCCGGGCCGGACGTCGCCCGGGCGCGGGCGACCTCGTCGTCGAACACGTCGAGGTCCCGCTCACCGGGCGCGACCTCGATCACATAACCCGGCGCACGCCGGAGGATGACGTCGCGGCCGAGCAGCTTCCGCAGTTCCGAGATGTGCACCTGGAGCCGGCCGCGCACGCTCGGCGGCGCGTTTTCGCCCCAGGTGAGGTCGATCAGGCGGTCTTCGGCGACCACGCGGTTCGGGTTCAGCAGCAGCGCGGCCAGCACGGACGTCTGTTTCTGGCCGCCCGGCCGGACCTCGCCCGCGTCGTCGAGGACCGTGACCGGCCCGAGCAGGCGGTAGCGCACGTGTTGCCCCCAGAAGGCGGACCGAAGCGGAACGGAAGTGCCGTGGTCGACCCTAATGCCGGGCTGGGAGGAACTGGAGGCCGCCGGTGGAGACCGCTGACCCGGATCGCACGCTGTTCGTCTGCTTCCCGGACGTCGGCGAGGCGGCCGGCCGCTATCGCGCGTGGCGCGATCCGCGGATCGCGGTGCACGTCGTCGAGCTGCCCGGCCGGGGGGAACGGCGGGACGAGCACCCGTACCGGGACATGTGGCTGCTGGTCGAGTCACTGGCGGGGGAACTGGCCGGGGTGCTCGCCCGGCCGCACGTGCTGTTCGGCGCCGGGCTCGGCGCGCTGGTCGCCTACCGGCTGGCGCAACGACGGGTTTCCGCGGGACTGGGGGTCTCGCGGGCACTCGTCGTGGCGCACCAGGCGCCACCGGCCCGGGCGGCACGGGCGGTGCCGGCCCGGGCGGAGCGCGCCGACGTCAGCCTGCAGGCGAGCGACGCGCACCTGCCGGTGGCGCCGCCGCTGCCGTGCCCGATCCGCGGGTTCGGCGAGCCGCACGTGATGGCGGGCTGGGGTGAGCACACCAGCGCGGGGTTCGTGCTCACCCCGGCCCGGGCGCAGGACAGCGCCGCCCTGTTGCGCGACGCGGTCCTGCGCGCGGCCTACCTGATCTCGGCGCTCGCCGTGCCGGCGCCGGGCGGGGCCGGCTTGGGCACGTCGCCGATGTAGGGGCCGCTCCCGACTCCGCCCACCGGCGAGGGGTCGGTGGGCGGACCCCCGGCCGCCGCCGCGGCGGGGGCGAAGACGACGATCCCCAGCAGGGCCGTGCCGATGACGGCCTGGATTGCACCGGCTCTCATGAGCTCTCCTCTTGCGTTCGGTTACCACCGACTTTGCCCGAACCGGCTTCCAAAGTGCTTCCCCTTGCTGCTGGTGCCCGCGTGGTCACGCACTGTCCCTTGTGGAGCCCGGCTTTTCCCGCGGGACAACGGGTCCGCCCGGCTGCCATGATCGGCCCATGGGGAACGACATCCTTCGGCTGGCCTCACTGGCGACACCCATGGCGATCCGGGTGGCGGTGACGCTGGGCCTGCCGGACCGGTTGCGCGCCACGAGTGCCACCGCCGACGACCTCGCGGCCGAGCTCGGTGCCGCGCCCGTTCCGCTCGGGCTGCTGCTGGGGCACCTCACGACCCTGGGCTTCTTCGAGCACACCTCCGGCGGTTACCGCACCACCGAGTACGGCGCCGAGCTCTGCGGTGACGGCTTCACGAACCTCCTCCTGCGCCTGGACACCGCGGGCGGGCGCGCCGAGCTGGCGTTCGTCGAGCTCCTGCACAGCGTCACCACCGGCGAAGGCGGTTACGCGCGCCGGTACGGGCAGGACTTCTGGGCCGACCTCGCCGCGCACCCACCGCTGCGCGAGTCGTTCGACCGGCAGATGGAGCTGCGGTTGGGCGACCAGGTGCCGGGCATCGTCGCCGGGCACGACTGGGCGCGGTTCCCCACGCTCGTCGACGTCGGCGGCGGCACCGGGGAGCTGCTGGCCGCGATCCTCACGGCCTGCCCGGGGACGCGGGGCACGCTGGTCGACCTCGGTCCGGCCGCGGCCGGGGCCGCGCGCACCCTCGAAGCGTTCGGCGACCGGGCCGAGGTCGTCGCGGGCAGCTTCTTCGACCCGCTGCCGCCGGGGGCGGACGCCTACCTGCTGAGCGACATCCTGCACGACTGGGACGACGAGCACGCCCACCGGATCCTGGCCCGCTGCGTCGAAGCCGCGGCGCCGGGCGGGCGGGTCCTGGTCGTCGAGCCGGTCGGGGGCCGGCGGGCGGACACTGGGTCGGACCTGGCGATGCTGGTGATCTTCGGCGGCCGCGAGCGCGGGGTCGGGGAGTTCCGCGCGCTGGCCGCGGCACACGGGCTGGCGCTCGACGCGGTCGTGGATCTGACAGCGGGCCGGTGCCTGCTGGAGTTCAAGATCGGATAAGCGCTGTTGTGGGGCTTGCCGCCCGGATGACGCCGGTGTCGGTTTTCTCGGGGACGATCACGTGGCTGCCGCGGCCGTCCGAAGCCGCGGGGAAGATCACCTGAGCGGGAGCGGGTGCACGGGCAGACCCGAACTGTGCACGCCCGGTCATCCCGTGGGCTTCCGCCCGACCGGCGGACTCGGTAGTTCTTTTCCGTACGGCACAACAGCCGTCCGGAAAGGACCAAAATGTTGTTCACCACGGTGAAACGCGCGTGCGCGGTGGCCCTGCTGGCCGTCGCGGCGGGCGGCCTCGCGGTCGCGCCCGCCGAAGCGACCGTCCAAAGTGGAAGCGGGACCATCAGCGACCCGTGGGTGCCGACGCGCGCCGCGCACATCACCTGCGCCAGCGCCACGCTCTTCGGCAACTACACCCCCGGCCAGGGCCACTCCGACCCGATCGCGACGCTCGTGCAGGGCAACTACATCGGCGTCCGCTACATCACCTCGGACCAGAACTCGGCCGACGTCTTCTGGCACGGCACGAGCAAATGGGGCTTCCTGCTCCGCAGCTGCTTCTCCCTCAACTGACCAGGAGCTCCCATGACCACCGCACGCAGCACGGCGGCCGCGGCCCTCGCGGCCGCCGCCGCGCTCACCTTCGCCCCGGCCGCTTCGGCCGGCACCGTGCACGAAATCTGCGCCCAGGACCTCTACGTCCGGACGCAGCCGGCCGGCGTCATCATCGGCACCCTCTACCGCGGTGACCACTTCGAGCTGTCGCGGTACTCGCCCAGCGGCGACTGGGCCGAGGGGTACGCGATGGGGCACGTGAACCAGCGGGGCTGGATCCAGGCCGGCTGGTTCTGCTGACCGGCGGGGGCCGTCGCCGCCGGGTGGCGGCCCCTCACGGGATCTTCAGCGAAAGCACGTCGGGCACGGTGATCAGCCGGCCGAACAGCCCCGCGCCGCCGCCGATCGCGAGCACCCGGTTCGCCGACCGCGGCGCGCAGACGAGCGAAGGCCGGCCCTGCGGCAGGAGCCCGCTCACCAGCCGCCACTCCTGCGTGGCCAGGTCGTAGACCTCCGTCGTCCGGTCCCCGGTGGTCGCGTCCCGGCCCGGCACGGGACCACCGCCGGCCACCACGATCCGGGTCCGGCCGTCCCCGGTCAGCACGGCCGCGCCCGGGAGCCCGCGCCGTTTGTGCATCGGCGGCACGGTTTCCCACGTGTCCGACGCCGGGTCGTACCGCTCCACGGAGTCGAGCGCGTCCTGCCGTCGGCCGGGCAGGCCGCCGAGCGCGTAGAGGTGTCCTCCCGCGGCGACCAGCCGGAAGGCGGCCCGCGGTGTGCGCATCGGGGCCACCGGAACCCAGTGCGGGCGCGGATCTGCCGGGTCGAGCATGAGCATCGCGTCTGTGGCTTCTTCGGCAAAACCGCCTGCCACGTAGACCTTCCCGGCGAACCCGGCGCCCGCGGCCGAGTCCAGTGGCCCGGGTAGCGGCGGGCCCGCGGCCCACTGGTCGCCCGCCGGGTCGTAGACCTCCACGACGTCCGTGGCCCGGTCGTCGGCGGTGCGGCCGCCCGCGGTGTGGACCAGTCCGCCGGCGACACCCACCGCGAGGCCCGCCCGCGCCGTCGGCATCGGGCTCACGAAGCGCCATTCCCCGTCGCCCGCCACCCGGCGGGTCTCCACCGAGCCGAAGTCCCCGGCCCCCTCGGCGCCGCCGAAGACGAAGATGCCGCCCCCGGCGGTCACGGCTTCGTGGCCGGACCGCCGAGCGAGCATCGGTGGCCGGTACTTCCAGGATTCGGTCATCTTCCCACCCTTTTTGCGCCAGAGTCTCCGGTCCGCCCGGGTTCGTTACGGCTGATCCACTTTTCACAATTCGCCGCGGTGCGAGTGATCGGTTTTGTGATCGGTCGGGGCCGGTGGCACGCGGCTGCGCTCATCCGCCGTAGTGGGTTCGGCCGGATGGCGGCCGACGATCACGCTGTGTGCCGGTTTCTCGTGGGTTTCTTTCCCTTGGTGAGCACCGTCCTGTGTGTGCTTACCTGCTTTCCGAGGGCTCGCGCATTTCTCGGCACCACAATTGCGGACCCGGAAATCGTCATCTACAGTCCGGCGAATCATGGCTCGTCGAGCCGGATTCCGGGCTCTCAAGATTCTTTTGCAAGGAGTGGCATGCCCCCACGCGCCACGACACGACGGCTCGCCGTGCTCGCACTCGTGCTCACCCTGCTGGCCGCCGGGTGCAGCCAGCGAAGCGGATCGGGCAGCGGCGGCGCCGTCGAAAAGCCGTCGATCAAAGTTGCCATCTTCGCCTCGGTGGACCTCGCCAGCCTGTGGCTGGCCCAGGAAGGGGGCTACTTCAAGGCCGAGGGGCTCGACGTCCAGACCGACCTGGGCGCCAGCGGCCAAGACGCGCTGAACCGGATGGCCGGCGGCCAGGACGACCTCGCGCTGTCCACCTACACCCTGTTCTTCCTGGCCAAGAGCAGCGGCACCGCGGACCTCCGGCTGATCGCCGACGCGACGTCGGCCAGCCCGCGCAGCAACGAGATCGTCACCGTGCCGAACTCGCCGGTGAAGACCGTGAACGACCTCGGCGGCAAGCGGATCGCCATCAGCTCGAAGAACGCGGCCTCCGACGTGCTGACCCGGTCCGTGATGCGCGACCACGGGGTCGACGCCACCAAGGTGCAGTGGGTCCCGATGCCGCTGCCGGAGATGGGGTCCGCGCTGGCGCAGGGCCGGGTCGACGCCGCCTACCAGCCGGAACCGTTCCTCACGCAGTCCGCCAAGACGGCCGGCGCCTTCCCGGTCATCGACGCCGCCAGCGGCAGCACGGAGGGCTTCCCGCTCACCGGCTTCGGCGCCACGGCCAAGTGGGTCCAGGACAACCCGAAGACGATGCGCGCGTTCCAGCGCGCGATGCTCAACGCCACGCGCGCCGCGGTGGACCGGGCCCGGATCGAGCCGCTCGTCGTCCGCAACGCCAAGGTGGACCAGGACATCGCGAGCCTGATGGTGATGCCGGCCTTCGGGTCCTCCTTGGACGCTCGCCGCATCCAGCGGGTGCCGGACCTGTTGCAGCAGCTGGGTGTCGTCCAGACGAAGATCGACGCCTCCTCGATGCTCGCGCCGCAAGCCGGCACGGGCTGACCGGGAGCCGGACGGCGAAGGGCGGGTGCGCGGACCAGCGCACCCGCCCTTCGCCGTTTGTGGCGTAAGGACTTCCCTCGGCGGGCTCGCTTCCCGAAATTTTCGGACCGTCCGCCAAGATCCCGTCGCACCTTGACACGACCGGCGTCGCGCCCCACCCTCTTCATACCGACCGCGCGGTACGGGCTGGTCCACCTGGTGAGACAGGAGCGTCGATGACGACACGGCTTGGCGAGGCACTGCCCGGCGAGGACCTGCTCGTGGTCGACGGCCTCACCGTGCGCTTCGGCGGCCTCACCGCGCTGCACGACGTCCGGCTGAGCGTCGACGCGGGCACGGTCGTCGGGGTCATCGGGCCCAACGGCGCCGGCAAGACCACGCTGTTCAACGTCGTCTGCGGCTTCGTCCGGCCGCAGTCCGGCCGGGTGCTGTGGCGCGGGGAGCCGCTGGTCCGGCACCGTCCCGAGCACCTCGCCGGGCTCGGCATCGTCCGGACGCTGCAAGGGCTCGGCCTCTTCGCCGGGCTGACCGTGCTCGAGAACGTGATGGCCGGCGCGGGCAGGCACGCCCGGACCGGCCTGCTCCCGGCGCTCGTCGGCGCGGGCCGCTCGGCGCGCGACGAAGGCGACCTGGCGGCCCGCGCCCGGGAGACGCTCGGCGAGCTGGGGATCGCCGACCTCGCCGATCGGCTGCCCGGGGTTCTGCCTTACGGGGTGCGCAAACGCGTCGCCCTCGCCCGCGCGCTGGTGGCCGAGCCCGACCTGCTGCTGCTCGACGAACCCGCGAGCGGGCTCTCGGCCGCGGAGCTCGTCGAGCTCGCGACGCTGATCCTCTCGCTGCGCCGGCACATGGCGGTCGTGCTCGTCGAACACCACATGGACCTGGTCATGCAGGTCTGCGACCGCGTGGTGGTGCTCAACTTCGGCGAGGTGATCGCCGAGGGCACGCCGGCCGAGATCCAGGCCGACCCCCGCGTGGCCGAGGCCTACCTCGGTGACCCCGCCGAGGAGGCGCCCGGTGCTTGAGATCAGCGAGCTTTCCGTGGCCTACGGCGCCGTCCGCGCGCTCGACGGCGTCGAGCTGAAGGTCGAGCGCGGCGGGATCACCGCGGTGCTCGGCGCGAACGGCGCGGGCAAGACGACGCTGCTGCGCACGATCAGCGGCCTGCAGCCGGCCCGCGGCGGCCGGATCACCTGGGACGGCACGGACCTGACCGGCCGCGCGCCGGACCGCATCGCCCGCGGCGGGGTCGCGCACGTGCCCGAGGGCGGCGGTGTGATCACCGAGCTGACCGTCGAGGAGAACCTCCGGCTGGGCGCGCTGTGGCGGCGTGACCGCGCCGACCGCGCGGCCGCCAAACGCGAGGTGTACGAGCTTTTCCCACCGCTGGAAGAACGTTCGGCGAAACCCGCGTCGACGCTGTCCGGCGGTGAGCGGCAGATGCTGGCCATCGGCCGCGCCCTGATGAGCCGGCCCGAGCTGCTGCTGCTCGACGAGCCGTCGCTCGGCCTCGCGCCGCTGATCACCGCGCGGATCATGGCGATCCTGCGGGACCTGCGGACCTCGACCGGGCTCACCGTGGTGCTCGTCGAGCAGAACGCGCACAGCGCGCTGTCCATCGCGGACAACGGGTACGTCCTCGCGCTCGGCAGCGTGGTGGCCGTCGACACCGCGGCGGAGCTGCTGGCCGACGACGGCCTCCGCCACGCCTACCTCGGTTTCTGAACGTCTACTTGGAGGTGACGGGCCCGGTATGCAGGACTTCTTCGACCTGACCCTCGGCGGGATCTCCGCCGGCGCGGTGTACGCGGCGCTGGGGCTCGCGCTGGTCATCATCTACCGGGCCACGAGGGTGGTGAACTTCGCGCAACCCGCCCTCGCCCTGATCTCGACGTACCTCGCGTACTCGGTGACGAAGGCGACCGGCAGCTACTGGCTCGGCTTCGCCGTCGCGATCGTCGCCGGGACGCTGCTGGGCGTCGCCACCGAACGGCTGCTGATCCGGCCGCTGCGGCACCGCTCGGAGCTGAGCTCGATCATCGTCACCCTGGGGCTTTTGCTGGTCCTGCAGGCGATCGCGGGCATGATCTGGTCCAACGAGCCGCTGGCCTTCCCGTACGCGTTCGACTTCGTCGGCCGGTTCTCCGCCAACGACCTGTTCGTCGTGCTGACCGTGCTCGCCATCGCCGCGCTCGTCCTGGTGGTGTTCAAGTACACGCCGCTGGGCCTGCGGATGCGCGCCGCCGCGTTCGCCCCGGACGTGGCGCGCACGCTCGGGGTGCGCGTCGGGCTGATGCTCACCGTCGGCTGGGGGCTCGCCGCGGCCGTCGGGTCGCTGGCCGGGCTGCTGGCCACCCCGCCGTTCCTCTTCCCGAACGTGCTGGACGGCGTGTTCGTCTACGCCCTCACCGCGGCCGTGCTCGGCGGGCTCGACAACCCGCTGGGCACCATCGTCGGCGGGTTCGTGCTCGGGATCGGACTGTCCTATGTGTCCGGCTACCTGGGACCGGAGATGGTGACGATCGCCGCGCTGGCGATCCTCGTCGTCGTGCTGATCGTGCGGCCGAGCGGGTTGTTCGGCCGCGCGAAGGTGAGGCGGGTATGACGGTGCGCACGAGTCTTCCGGAAACCCCCGTGAAGACGGTGACGAAGAAGCGGACGCTGCCGCCGTTCGTCGTCCACGTCCTGTACGCGCTGGCCGCGTTCGCCGTCGTCGTGGTGCTGACCCTGGTCACCGACGAGTTCACCAACCTCCGGATCGCGACGATCGGCTACTACCTGGTCGCGGTGGCGGGGCTGACGCTGCTCACCGGTCTCACCGGCCAGGTTTCCCTCGGCCACGGCGCGTTCATGTTCATCGGCGCCTACACGGTCGCGCTGCTGGTGCGGCGGGTGCCGTCGTTCCCGCTGTGGGCCGACCTGCTGCTGGCCTCGGCGGCCGGCGGGCTCGCCGGGCTGCTGGCCGGGGCCGCCGCGGCCCGGTTGCGCGGGCCGTACCTCGCCGGGGCGACGCTCGCGCTGGCCGTCGGGCTGCCCGCGCTGACCCGCCGGTTCCAGGACTTCCTGGGCGGCAGCAACGGCCTGAGCTTCACCGTCCACAGCAGACCGTCCGGGGTGGCCGTTCCCGAGCTGCGCTGGCAGACCTGGGTCGTCTGGCTCAGCGTGCTCATCGCGCTGGTGCTGGTGCTGAACATCGTCCGCGGGCGGCTCGGCCGCGACTTCCGCGCCGTGCGGGACGACGAGGTCGCCGCGTCGCTGGGCGGGATCGCCGTCGGCCGCACGAAGATCCTCGCGTTCCTCATCAGTGCCGTCTGCGGCGGGCTCGCCGGTGGCCTGCAGGCGTTCCTGCTCGGCACGGCCGCCCCCGGCTCGTTCACCCCCGCGCTGTCGCTGAGCCTGCTGGCGGCCGTGGTGCTGGGCGGGCTCGGGTCGCTGTGGGGAGCGCTGTGGGGCGCGGTCGCGCTCGTGTACTTCCAGGCCTGGTCCGAGGACCTCGCCGACGTCCTGCACCTGAACACCGACGTGGCCAACAACCTCCCGCTCGCGGTGTACGGCGTGATCCTCATCGTCGTCGTGCTCGCCTTCCCCCGCGGCATCCAGGGCGGTTTCCACCGGCTGCGCGGACTTCTCCGTCGACCCGCCGAAAAGAAGGAGAACCATGAGAACCACTAGAACCGTCGCGGGAATCGCGGTGCTGGCGCTCGCGCTCAGCGCGTGCGGCGGTGCGGGGGAGAGCGACGGCGGTGGCCGGCAGGCCGCCGACTCGGCCGTCGGTGTCACGAAGGACTCCGTCGTCATCGGCACCCACCAGCCGCTCACCGGCCCGGCCGCGCCCGGGTACAGCAAGATCTCCGTCGGCGCCCGCGCGGTGTACCAGTCGATCAACGACGCCGGCGGGATCAACGGCCGCAAGATCGACTACAAGGTCGAGGACGACGGCTACAACCCGACCAAGACCGTCGAGGTCGTCAAGAAGCTCGTCCTGCAGGACAAGGTGTTCGCGATCGTCGGCGGCCTGGGCACGCCGACGCACTCGAAGGTCGTCGACTACCTGAACACCGAAGGCGTGCCGGACCTGCTGGTGTCTTCGGGCGCGCTCGCGTGGGACAACCCGCAGAAGGCGCCGATGACCTTCGGGTACCAGGTGGACTACACGCGTGAGGGCAAGATCCAGGGCAAGTACATCAAGGACACCTTCGCGGGCAAGAAGATCGGCTACTTCACGCAGAACGACGACGTCGGCCGCGACACCCAGGCCGGGCTCGACCAGTTCGTCAAGGACCAGACCGTCGCGCGGCAGGGCTACGACAGCGCGAACACCGACGTGACGCCGCAGCTGTCCGCGCTCAAGGCCGCGGGCGCCGAGGTCGTGGTGTGCGAGTGCATCCCGGCCTTCACCGCGCTGTCGATCCTGGCCGCGGCGAAGATCGGGTACAAGCCGCAGTTCGTGGTCAGCAGCATCGGCGCGGACCCGGCGACGCTGTCCGGGCTGCTGCAGGACTTCGCCAAGCGCGGCGGGGCCAGCGTGTCGAGCGCGCAGCTGCTCAACGGCCTGATCGGCACCGGCTACCTGCCCGACGTCGCGCAGACGTCCGACCCGTGGGTCGCCTACTTCAAGGGCATCCACGACAAGTACATCCCGAAGGAGCCGCTCACCAACACGCTGTTCTACGGGATGGTGCAGGCGTACACGTTCGGCCAGGCGCTGAAGGCCGCCGGGCCGGACCCGACACGGCAGAAGATCGTCGACGCCATGAGTTCGGGCGCCCTCAAGGGGCCGGGCCTGACGCCGTTCGGGTTCTCGAAGGACTCGCACTCCGGGTACACCGGCGCGTACGTGTTCAAGATCAACCCGGACACCACGACGACGGTGATCCAGCCACCGTCGGTCACCGACCGGGGCACCGGGGCCATCACGCCGTACACCGGTGAACGCGCCACTCCGGACCAGGTGAACCTGCTGGGTAAGTGATGGGCGGGCCGGTCCGTGGCGCCGTGCGGACCGGCTCGTCCGCTCACCTAGGGTGGTCTCATGAACGTGCGGGACAAGGTCGTGCGGGCGGCGGTGCGCCTGTTCGCGGAGAAGGGGTTCGAGGCGACCACGGTCCGTGAGATCGTCGAAGAGGCTGGCGTCACCAAGGGCGGGCTCTACCACTACTTCGAGTCGAAGGACGACCTGCTCTTCGAGATCTACACGGCGATGCTGCGGATGCAGACACGCCGGATGACGACGATCGCCGAGTCGGACCTGCCGCTGCCGGAACGCCTGCACGCGATCATCGCCGACGTCGTCGTGACGAGCATCGCCGACCTCGACGCGGCGACCGTGTTCTTCCTCTCGTTCCCGCTGCTGGAGAAGTCCAAGCAGGTCCAGGTGCGGGCGGAGCGGCGCACCTACCACGAGCGCGTGCGCGGCCTGGTGGAGGAAGGGCAGCGGACCGGCGTCTTCCGCGCCGACGTCCCGGCCGACCTGGTGATCAACTACCACTACGGCGCGATCCACCGGCTCGGCATGTGGTACCACGCCGAGGGGGAGCTGTCGGGGGAGCAGGTGGGGGAGCACTTCGCGAACCTGATGCTGCGCAGTCTCCGTCCTTAATGGGCGTTCTGACTGTGGATGCTGCGCAGGAACTCGAGTGAGTCCGGCTCGTCGAGCGCCGCGCGCGTCAGATCGCCGATCGTTTGGCGGTAGCGCGTCACCAGTGGTGAACTTGTGAGGTACGAAGTGCTGTGGTGATGCGGCAGCACGACAGTTGCGCGTCGGTGTTCGTCCTCGAAAACCGTGAACGGGTGGAGCGGGACAGGCGGAGTTCCGCTCGCAGGCACGATTCTCACGTGGATGTGTTCTCGGTTGCCGGCTGATTCGATGTGGCGTGCCTGCTCTCGCCCCATATGCAGCAGGGCGGCTTCGCCGATGAGGAACGTGTAGCGGTGGCTGCTGCTTTCGGCCAACGTCCCCTGTCGGACATGTCGTTCGAAGCTCTCCACGTCGAGCGCGTCCTGATCGGCAGGGTCACGGGGGAGCGTGCCGAGAGATTGGTCGGAGGTCCGCAGCAAATCCGGAATGATCGTCGGTGACCATTCGAAGATCCGGTGTGAGAGACGTTCGTAAGCCCACAACAGAGGCTCTGCGCCGGGATCGTTGTGTTCGAGGAAGTCGCTCGCATTGGCGTGGCTGACGAGCCTCATGATCCGCTGATGTTCTTCGCAGCTTGCCTGGAGCAGGCCCAGGATCCATGCCGCAGAGCTCTCGGACGGCGCTCGATGGCCGGTCTCCCAGAGCGAAAGTAACTGTGGGCTGACGCCCAGCCTTCTCGCGAGCTGACGAAGACTGATCTTCCGTCGGATGCGAGCGTCTCGCAAGCTGCTGCCGGCCGCCAGAAGAGCTGGTGATCGAGTCCCTGAACTCAAGATTTCTCCTCGTTCGGTGGGCTGGCAGGGGGACAGATTCGTGTCTCTGCGTCTTGCTTCGCGTGCGCTACGGCGCACCGGATGACGGCCTGTTCCAGATCACGTACCTGTTGGTCCGTCAGGTACGCCGGAACTCGCAGGTAGCCGTAAGCCGGAGGTAGGGTCGCGGATGCCATGCGTTCACCCTGCTCCACCGCCCGGCTGAAGATCATGACGAAGTGGCTCTCGCAGGTATGCGCCGGGTGCATGGAAACCAGGCGTGAGAGCGCATAGAGTGATCGGTGTCATACCGACTGTGCGACCGGATCCGACGAGGCAGCACCGCATGAGCGTTCGCCCCCGCGCCCGTTACTGCCGTTGTGGTGCCCGGCTGGCCCAGGACAACCCGGCGGCGCTGTGCGGACCGTGTGGTCGCCGGGCCGGAAATGCCCTGGTCAGCGCTCCGGAAGTGCCGCCGAACTTCTGGGAGACGGACGAACTGCGGGACGCTCTCGGTGCTCGCCACATGGGCCGTGTCGTGCACGCGTACCGACGGAACCCGTGGCACGGGCGGCCGCTTTCGCAGAGCGTGGTGGCCGGGTGGGCCGGTCTCGACCAGGCTCAGCTCAGCCGCATCGAGACAGGCGCACCGCCACAAGACCTGACCAAGCTCATACAGTGGGCTCGTGTCCTTCGCATCCCCGCTCGAACGTTGTGGTTCGCCCTCCCAGATGACACACCCGACTGCGGCGGCGATCCGGTCGGCCAACCGGAGGTGCCCGCCGACCTCACCCGATCGGCAGCCGACGTGAACCGGCGTGAACTCCTGCGTCTCGTCTCCATGACCGGGGCGCTTCTGGCGGTGCCTGCGCTGGACGAGCAAGTGGACATCGACCGCCTCCAGCACGCCGCGACGACGAGCCGCGTCGACTTGGCCGCCGCGGCCGAGTACGACCGCCTGAACACCCAGCTTTGGCAGGTCTTCTCCCGGTCGAAGTCCAAGCAGCTGGCGCTCCCGGTCGTGCGCAGACAGCTCGATGTCCTGACCTCGGCGTTGCGTCAGCCGCAAACGTCAGCCGTTCGGCGGCACCTGTGCGCCTCGGCCGCAGATCTGTTCCAGCTGTGCGGGGAGATTTCTTCGATTCGGACCGGTACACCGATGCTGCCCAGTGTTACGCGCTGGCGGCAGCCGCGGGCAAGGAAGCTGTTGCCTACGACCTGTGGGCTTGTGCAATGACAAGGCACGCTTTTCTCGGGGTGTACGAACGCCGGTTCGATCAGTCCGCGCCGCTGCTGGAAGGTGCCGCTGTCGTCGCTCGGCGCGGAAACCCGGAGTTGTCCACTCGTCACTGGGTGGCAGCCGTCCAAGCCCAGACGCATGCAGGCCTCGGCAGTCTGGCGTCCTGCGAACGGTCGCTCGCCGTGGCTGAAGAGGTCACGGCACTGAGTGGCCCGGTGCACACCGGCGGTTGGCTTCGTTTCGAAGGCTCTCGAGTCGCGGAAGAACGCGGCGCTTGTTACGTCGAACTCGGCCGCCCGGACCTCGCCGAAGCGACCTTGACGAACGCTCTCTACCAGGACATTTCCCCGCGCCGCCGGGGCAGTGTCCTGACGGACCTCGCCACGATCGGTGTGCAGCGACGTGATACTCACCAGCTCGTCACTTACGGCAATGCGGCTCTCGACGTCGCCCGGCAGACCGGCTCCGCCGGATACGTGGGGCGGAAACTGGCGGTCCTCCGTCCTCAGCTGGCTCCGTTCCGGTCCGACAGTCATGTTCGTCACCTCGAGCAAGAGATCGCCCGTCTCAAAGCTGTTCCCGCGTAACCAAGGAGAGTGTGTTGTCCGACGACAACGGCCGTATCTTTCGCGAAGCCTGGATTGCCGGTGTGAAGAAGCATTACCCCAGCGAGCCCAAGCCGAGCTACATCGCGCCGTGGGAAGAGACGCCTGACTGGGAGCGCGAAAGTGCGAGCGCTGTCTACGAGCAGGTGGCAGCCTTCATCCGGACGACGGCTGGAGCCGCCACAAGGCTGACACGTGAGCAGAAGGGCCAGTTTGTCGGTCTTTGCTGGATCGGCCAGATCTACAAGCACATTCCGGAACCCAAACCCGCCTACGTCGCCGGCTGGGACGACCTGCCGGACTGGCAGAAGGTGACGGACATGGAGATCTTCGAGCGGATCGAGCAGGCGACGACCGCCTGAGGTGATGCTGCGCAGCCTCCGTCCATAGTGGACGATCTATCGTGGGGGCATGCACATCGTGGCCGTCCTCGCGCTGGACACGGTCGTCCCGTTCGACCTGGCGACGCCCATCGAAGTCTTCTCGCGGACGCTCCTGGGCGGCTCGCCGGCCTACGAGGTCCGGATCTGCGGCACCGGGGGTGAGCTCGACGCCGGCGCGTTCACGCTGCGCCCGCCGTGGGACCTCGGCGGGCTCGCGGACGCCGACACGATCATCCTGCCCGGCCGCGCCGAGGACCCGCCGCCGGTGCCCCCGGACGTCGTGGCCGCGGTGCGCGCGGCCGCGGCCCGGGGCACCCGCATCGCGTCGATCTGCTCGGGCGCGTTCGTCCTGGCCGAGACCGGCCTGCTCGACGGCCGCCGCGCGACCACCCACTGGGCCGCGGCGGCCGAGCTGGCCCGCCGCCACCCGGCGGTGACGGTCGACCCGGACGTGCTCTACGTCGACGAAGGCCAGTTCCTGAGCTCGGCGGGCGCGGCGGCCGGCCTGGACCTGTGCCTGCACCTGATCCGCCGTGACCACGGCTCCGCGGTGGCGGCCGCGGCGGCCCGGCTGTCGGTGATGCCGTTGGAGCGCGAGGGCGGCCAGGCCCAGTTCATCGTCCACGACCCCCCGCCGACCCCGCGCGGCTCCGAGCTGGAGCCCGTGCTGCGGTGGCTGGAGGAGAACTGCGCGGCCGAGCTGACGCTGTCCGGCATCGCGGGACACGCGGGGATGAGCGCCCGCACGCTGAACCGCCGCTTCCGGGAGCAGACCGGGACAACGCCACTGCAATGGCTGCTGCGGGCCCGGGTCCGGCGCGCGCAGCACCTGCTGGAGGCGACGGGCGACCCGGTGGACCGCATCGCGGGCGACGTCGGGTTCGGCTCGCCGACGGCGTTCCGGGAGCGGTTCAAGCGGGTGGTCGGCACCAGCCCGCAGGCCTACCGGGCGAGCTTCCGGGGCGGGTGAGGGGACCGGTGCCGTAGGCTCGGGCCCATGTCGAGCCCCGAAGCGTCCAGGGCGGGGCTGCCGGTCACTCCGGCGGCCCGGTAACTCCCGCTTTCCCGGGCTTCCCGGGTGACCACGAAGTCGGCTGCCGATCTCGTGTTCCCTGGAGTCTCGCTGTGCCTTTTTCCGTGTACTTCCTCGCCCTGGCCGTGTTCGCCACGGGCACGTCCGAGTTCATGCTCGCCGGGCTGGTGCCCGGCATCGCCGACAGCTTCGGCGTCTCACTCGCGCAGGCGGGGTACCTGACGTCCGCCTTCGCCGTCGGCATGGTCGCCGGCGCGCCGCTGATGGCCGCGCTCGCGCGGGCGTGGCCACGGCGGACCGCCCTGCTCGGCTTCTTGGCCGTCTTCGTCGTGATGCACGTCGTGGGCGGGGTGACGTCGTCGTTCGGCGTCCTGCTCGTGACGCGGCTGGTCGCCGCCGTCGCCAACGCGGGCTTCCTCGCCGTCGCGCTGACCGCCGCGGCCGGGCTCGTGCCGCCGGACCGGCAGGGCCGCGCGCTCGCCGTCCTGCTCGGCGGCACCACGGTGGCGTGTGTGGCCGGGGTCCCCGGCGGCGCGCTGCTCGGCTGGCGGGCGGCGTTCTGGGTGGTCGCCGCGCTGTGCCTGCCGGCCTTCGCCGGTGTCTGGCGGATCGCCGACACGCCCGCGGCCACCGTGCCGGTGGACCTGCGTGCCGAGCTCGCCGAACTCCGTCCGCTGGCCGGGGTGCTCCTGCTGGGCGCGCTGGTCAACGCGGCGACGTTCGGCGTGTTCACCTACCTGGCGCCGGTGGCCGCCGGGGTCGCGCCGGTGCCGGTGGTGCTGGCCGCGTTCGGCGTCGGGTGCTTCGCCGGTGTCACGGCGGCGGGCCGGCTCGCCGACCGGTGGCCTTCGCGGGTCATCACGCTCGGAGGTGGGCTGCTTCTCGCGGGGTGGGTCGTCTTGGCCGTCACCGCGGAGGTGCCCGCGGCGCTGGTCGGCCTCGCGTTCACGCAGGGAGCGTTGTCGTTCCTGGTCGGCGGCACGGTGATCACGCGGATCCTGCACCTGGCCACCGGCGCCCCGACGATGGGCGGGTCCTACGCGACCGCGGCGTTGAACATCGGGGCGACGGCGGGGCCGCTGCTGGCGGGCGCGGTCCTCGGTGCGGGCCGCACCGCGCCGATCTGGACCGCGGCCCTACTGGTGGTGCTGGTGTTGGCGGTTCAGGCCTTCCGGCCCCGGACGTAGTAGGTGACCAGTCCGGCGCCGGCGGCGAGCACCACGCCGCCGGCGATCATCCGGATCGTGAAGTCGAGGCCGACGAGGGGGCCGCCGGCGTTGACGGCGGCGCTGACGAGGAGGACCAGCCAGAGGAGGACGGGCGTCGCGGTCCGGGCGGGGGCGTTGGTGTTGGTCATGGCGGAAACGTTAGAAGCGCGCCGCGGGCGAAACGATGCCGCGCGCACCCGGATCGGGGGTGGTGCCGGCGCTACCCCGCGTCGCGGCCGAGGTAGGCGAGCACCGCCAGCACCCGGCGGTGCCCGCCCTCGTCGGACGGCAGTCCGAGCTTCGCGAAGATGTTCCGGATGTGCTTGAGCACGGCGCCGTCACTCACCACGAGCAGCTCCGCGATCGTGCCGTTGTTGTAGCCCTCGGCCATCAGCGCCAGCACCTCGCGCTCCCGCGTGGTCAACGCCGCCAGCGGATCGGCCGCGCGGCGGCGGGCCATCAGCCGGCCGATCACTTCGGAGTCCATCGCCGTGCCGCCCTTCGCGACCCGCTCGAGGGCGTCGAGGAACCGCTCGACCTTGCCGACCCGCTCCTTCAGCAGGTACCCGACCCCGCCGACGCCGTCCGCGAGGAGCTCGACCGCGTAGCTCGTCTCGACGTGGGCGGAGAGCACCAGCACCGGCAGCGCCGGGTGGATCTCGCGGGCCCGCACGGCCGCGCGCAGGCCCTCGTCCGTGTGCGTCGGCGGCATCCGGACGTCCATCACGACGGCGTCGGGCCGGTCGGTTTCGAGGTAGGCGAGGAAGTCCTCCGCGTTGTCGAACGCCGTGGGCACCTCGATGCCCGCCGTCTTCAGCAGCAGCGACAGGCCTTCGCGCAGCAAAGCGTCGTCTTCGGCGATCACGACCCGCATGGCAGCTCCACTTTCAGCACGGTCGGCCCACCGGGTGGGCTGGTCAGGGTGAGGGTTCCGTCGAAGGCCTCGGCGCGCCGCCGGATCCCGGCCAGGCCGCTGCCGCGGGACTCGTCGGCGCCGCCGCGGCCGTCGTCGCGGACCACCAGCCGCAGGACACCGGCGGTGCCGCCGAGCGTGATGTCCACCCGGGACGCGTCGGCGTGCTTGGTGACGTTGGCCAGCGTCTCGGCCACGACGAAGTACGCGGCGGCCTCGACCGCGGCCGGGCGGCCGGCTTCGTACTCGACGTCCACCACGACCGGCACCGGAGAGCGTTCGCCGAGCGCGCGGACCGCCCCGGCCAAGCCGCGCTCGGTCAGCAGCGGCGGGTGGATGCTGCGGACGACCGTGCGCAGCTCGGCGAGCGCGTCGGTGGCCGTGTCCTGGGCCTTGACCAGCAGGTCGCGCACCGTTGCCGGGTCGCGGTCGTAGAGCTGTCCCGCGATGCCCAGCTGCAGCACGACCGCCGCGATCCGTGCCTGGGTGCCGTCGTGCAGGTCACGCTCGATGCGGCGCAGCTCGGCGCCGTGCGCCTCCAGCGCGGCCGCGCGCGTCGCGGTCAGCTCGGCGACGCGGTCGGCCAGGACGACCCCGGGAGCGGGAGCGAGCAGCCGCCGCGCGGTGCGGGCCTGCCAGCGCGCGAGCCGTGGCAGCAGCAACGTCAACGCGGCGTAGGCGGCGCCGATCAGCAGCGTCAGCCCGGCCCGCGGCCAGGAGTTCACGACGAGCCCGACCGACCCCTCGATCCCGCCGGGCACCGCCGGCCCCACGAACGCCGTGACGACCTGCTGAACCGCACCCAGCGGCAGCCCGATCGCCAAGGCGCCGAGGAACATCCCGGTCGCCGCGTGGATCGCGAGCCACGCGGCGTCGCGGCGGGTCGCCGGGTCCTTCAGCGGGGAGCCGTCCCGGTAGGGCTCCGGAACGGGCTCGCCGAGCCGGCGCGCGGCGCGGCGGCGGTCGATCCCGACGGGCCGGCGCGCCAGCCGGATCGCCGGGGCCGGCGACGGGATCCCGACGCCGAACGGGCACAGCAGCAGCACGGCGAACAGCCCGGCGAGGGCGAAGACCGACAGCAGCGAGGTGCCGGCGCCGACCAGGAGGAACCGGGCCGCCGACCAGCACTCGCGCAGCCGGGTCGTCACGACGGGAGTGTCCCACCCCACCACCGTGGTGGTGCTGGCGCTACCCCCGATCCACCTCCCCACAGGATCGATCGGCGGCCGCCGCGAACCTAGTTTTTCCTTCAGGCACAACGAAGGGGACCAAGATGACCACAGCGTATGCGCTGGAGCTGGCCGAGGTGCGGAAGGTGTACGGCTCCGGCGACGGCGCCGTGACCGCGCTCGACGGCGTGTCGGCGGGTGTCGCGCGGGGGACGTTCACCGCCGTGATGGGGCCTTCCGGCTCCGGCAAGAGCACCTTCCTGCACTGCGCGGCCGGCCTGGACCGGCCGACGTCGGGGCGGGTGCTGCTCGGCGGCACCGAGATCGGCCGGCTGAAGGAAGGCGAGCTGACGCGGCTGCGGCGCACCCGGATCGGGTTCGTCTTCCAGGCCTACAACCTGCTGCCGTCGCTGAACGTGCTGCAGAACATCACGCTGCCGATGCGGCTGGCCGGCACCAAGCCGGACCCGCGGTGGCTGCGGGAGATCGTCGAAGGCGTCGGGATCGCGAAGCGGCTCGAACACCGCCCGGCGGAGCTGTCCGGCGGGCAGCAGCAGCGCGTCGCGATCGCGCGGGCGCTCGTCACCCGCCCCGACGTCGTGCTCGCCGACGAGCCGACCGGCGCCCTCGACACCCGCACCGCGCGGCAGGTGCTGGACCTGCTCCGCGACGTCGTCGAGGGAATGGGGCAGACCGTGCTGATGGTGACCCACGACCCGGTCGCGGCCTCGGCGGCGCACGGGGCGCTGTTCCTGGCCGACGGCCGGCTGGCCGGGCACCTCGCGCACCCCACGCCCGAGCGGGTGGCGGAGCGCATGACGCACCTCGGGGAGTGGTGACCGTGCTGACCCTCGCCTGGCAGACGATCCGGACCCGGCTCGGCGGTTTCGCCGGCGCGTTCATCGCGATCCTGTGCGGCACCGCGCTGGTGGCGGCCTGCGGGATCCTCATGGAGTCCGGCCTGCGCGCCGGTGTCCCCACCGAGCGGTACGCCGGCGCGGCGGTCGTCGTCGGTGGTGAGCGGAGCGTGCAGCCGCCCGGCGCCGACGCGCTGTCCGCCGAGCAGGTGGCGGAAGAACCGCCGGTCCCGGCGGCGCTGGCCGGCCGGATCGCCTCAGTTCCCGGCGTCCGCGCCGCGGTGGCGGAGCAGAGCTTTCCCGCGCACGTCGTCACCGCCGACGGGCAGGTGCTCGGCCGGCCGTTGTCGCTGGGCCACAACTGGGACGCGGCCGTGCTGGCGCCGTTCCGGCTGAGCGCGGGCCGGGCGCCCGCGACGCCGGACGAAGTCGTGCTGGACGCCACGGTGGCGAGCCAGGCCGGGGTCGGTGTCGGCGGGCAGGTGCGCGTCACGACCCGGTCGGCGCCGGTGGTGTTCCAGGTGAGCGGCATGGTTGACAGCCTTTCGCGGCAGTCGGCGCTGTTCTTCACGCCGGAGCGCGCCGCGGACCTGGCCGGGCGGCCGGGCCAGGCGCACGCGATCGGCGTGCTGGCCGACCCCGGGGTGGCGCCGGACGCGCTGGCCGAGCGGGTGCGCGCGGCCGTGGACCACGTCGAGGTCAGCACCGGGGTCGAGCGCAGCAGCGTCGAGTTCCTCGACGTGAGCCAGACGCGGACGATGCTGCTGGCGATCGCCGGCTCGTTCGGCGGTTTTGCTTTGCTGGTGGCGGTTTTTGTGGTCGCGAGCACCCTGGCGCTGACGATCAACCAGCGCCGGCGGGAGTTCGCGCTGCTGCGCGCGGTCGCGGCGACGCCGAAGCAGATCCGCA
Organism: Amycolatopsis sp. NPDC104587; assembly: GCF_055583645.1. Taxonomy (NCBI): domain Bacteria; kingdom Bacillati; phylum Actinomycetota; class Actinomycetes; order Pseudonocardiales; family Pseudonocardiaceae; genus Amycolatopsis; species Amycolatopsis sp. NPDC104587. The sequence goes on along the minus strand of NZ_JBVJNO010000011.1, from coordinate 194,880 downwards.
AGCTCATCGGCATCGAGACGACATTGGTGGCGCTGGCCGCCGGGGTGCTCGGCAGCGCGCTGGGGCTGGCGGTGGCGTCCGGGCTGCGCGCCGCGTTCGCCGCGATCGGTGTCATCCCGGCGGACTTCGGGCTGGCGATCAGCCCGCTGCCGCTGGTCGCGGCCCTGCTGCTCGGCCTGGGCGCGGCCCGGCTGGCCGCTGGGGCGGCCTCGCGGCGGCCGTCGTCGATCCGGCCGGTGGAAGCGCTCGGGGAGGCGTCGGTGGAACGGCGTGCGCTCGGCCGCGTCCGGTCGGCCACCGGCTGGGGCCTGGTGCTGGCCGGGTTGGGCGGCGCGCTGGTGCCGCTGTTCGTGCACGGCCAGGTGGCGACCGCGATCTCGACGATGGCGGCGCTGGTGGTCGTGATCGGGCTGGCGGTGGTGGGGCCGCAGGTGACCGGGCTGGTCGTGCGGGTGCTGGCGCCGGTGCTCGCGCGGGCCTGGCGGATCAGCGGCTACCTGGCGGGCGCGAACACGCGGGCGAACACGCGGCGCGTCGCGGCGGCGGTGACCCCGCTGATGCTGGCGGTGGCGTTCGCGCTGGCGACGTTCTACAGCCAGACGTCCAGCACGGCGGCCGCGGCGGAGCAGTCGGCGCGGTCGACGACGGCCGACTACGTGATCAGCGGCCCGGCCGGAGTCTCCCCGGAGGTGGCTTCGCTGGTGGCCCGCGTGCCGGGCGTGGCGGCGGCGACGCCGGTGGTGCGGACGTCGGTGCTCACGGCGACCCCGATGGGCGATGACCTCGACGTCCAGCGCAAGCCCGCGCAAGGGCTGGCGGGCGACCAGGTCCGGGGCACGCTCGACCTGGGCGTCGACGCGGGCCGGCTGACGGACCTGACCGGCGAGACGGTGGCGCTGAGCCGTTCGGAAGCGGACTGGCTGGACAAGAAGATCGGCGACGAGGTCGAGTTCTACTACGGCGACGGCGTCCCGGCGAAGCTGCGCCTGGTGGCGACGTACACACACGACATGGCGTTCGGTGACTTCGTGCTGCCGGTTTCCCTGGCCCGCCAGCACATCGGCGGCCGCCCGGACGATTCCCTGCTGGTCCGCCGAGCCCTGGACGCGGACCCGGCGGCGGTTTCCACGGCCGTGCGTTCGGTGCTGTACCCGGGTCTGGCGCTCGCGCCCGCGGTGGTGGCGACGGCGTCGGACGGCAGTGAGGCCCAGTTCTACCTGAATCTGGTGGCGGTGGGCGTGATCGTCGGCTACTTGGCGATTTCGGTGGCCAACACGCTGGTCCTGACGACGGCGCAGCGGAGCCGCGAGTTCGCGTTGCTGCGGCTGGTGGGGACAACCCGCCGCCAGGTGACCCGCATGATGCGCCTGGAGGCCGTGGCGACGGTGGGGATCGCGGTGGTCGCGGGGACGCTGGTGGCGTTGGTGCCGCTGGGTTTGCTGAACGTGGGGCTGCGGGGGAGCCCGTTGCCGTCGGGGCCGTGGTCCGTCTATTTCGGAATCATCGGCGGAGCGGTGTTGCTGGGGATGGCGGCGATCGGGCTGTCGACGTCGGTGGCGTTGCGGGCCCGGCCGGTGGAGGCGATCGGGCTGAGGGAGTGAGGAACCGGGCGCCGTCCCCCTCGGCCGGCGCCCGGGTTTCGGCACGCTAGCCCGGGCTGATGAAATCCCGGTGAAACCGGACTCAGGGGCGGACCGCCGGCCACAGGCCGAGCCGGGTGAACTGCTCGCGGACGTGGTCGTGCACCGGGTCGTCGGCCTCCGTGGCCAGGGCGATCGTCTGGCGGGACTCGTTCCACGCCTCCGCCTGCCGACCCGTTGCCGCCAAGGAACGGACCAATGCCACCAGGGCACGGACCACCCACCTGTGGTCGGTCGGCGACCGGGAAATCCCCAGCGCCTTGCGCGCGTTCAGCAGGACCTCCGTGTGCTCATCGGCGTCACACCCGGCCTCGCTCAGCTCGACCAGCGCCGTCAGCGTCTGGTGGTGGCCTGCCGGGTGCTGGTCGTGCAGGGTGACGGCTTCGGTGAGGAACCCGACCGCTTCGCCCGTCCGGCCCGACCGGCGGCTCAGCAGACCGAGCTCCAGCGCCATGGCCGCGTGTCGCCGGTGGTCGCCCAGCTCCTCGTAGAGCATCTTCGCCTGGCTCAGGTGTTCCGCGGCCTCCTCGAGACGGCGGCCGCGCAGACGCAGGTGCGTGCCGAGCGCCCCGTGCGCCGCCGCGGACTGCGACGGCTCGTTCAAGCTGGCCTGGGTCGCCAGCGCTTCGCGCAGGCACGACTCGGCGTGCGCCGGGTCTTCCGCGTGCCGGGCGAGCAGCAGGAGCACCTCCGACCGGTCGCGATGGTTGCCGGTGTTGCCGAAGATCGTGTCCGCCAGCCGCAGCGCCTCCTCGATCTTGACGGGGTCGTCGTGGATCCGGGCCAGCGCCGTCCAGGCCTGCCCTTCCGCATCGAGGTTCCCGGCCGCCCGGGCCGCGAGCAAGACGGCTTCGGCGGTCTCGCGCCATTCGGGACCGAGGTGTGGCCGTAGCAACCGAAGCAAGGTCACCGCCCGGGACGAGGACGCGCCACGGCGGATCACGGCCCGCAGGCTCGCGGCCTCGTCCTCGAGAAACGCTTGGGCAGCAGCAAAATCCGGCAGCCGCCCGGCCTGGGGCAGCTCGGCGGTGCGACGCAAGGCCGGCGCCAGCACCTCGGCGGCGTCCGACACCCGCGCGATGTACCAGTCGAGCAGCCGCTCCTCGGCCTCCCGGCGGACGTCGGGCGGGTCGTGCGCGAGCGCGAGCCGCGCCCCGGCCGCGCGCGTGAGGTCGTCCAGCACGAACCGGCCGACGCGCCGGCCGACCAGGTACAGCGCGCCGAGCCCGGCGAGCGCGCCGCGGGTCGTCTCCTCGTCGGTGCCGTCGAGCGCGCACACCGCGGGCAGCGTGAGGCCGGGCGAGCCGTGGAGCGCCAGCGACCGGAACAGGCGGGCGGCCGCCGGGCGGAGCGCGTGGTACGACCACAGCAGCGACGTCAGGATCGTGCCCGACGCCAGCTCGCCGGCCAGCAGCAGCTCGGCCGGGCCGGGCAGTTCTTCGCCGCCCGAAAGGAGTTCGGCGAGCGTGCGGATGGCCTGCGGGGTGCCGCCGGTGAGCGCGACCGCCGTCGCCGGATCGGGGAGCTCGGCCACGGAGTCGCGGAGCAGGCCGCCGAGCAGCTGCTCGGTCTCGGCCGCGCCGAAGCGGCCGACGTCCAGCCGGTACGCGCCGTGACCGGTGACGAGGTCGCTGAGCCGGTACCGGCTGGTGACCACGACGACGCACTGCGCGCTGCCCGGCAGCAACGGCACGACCTGCCCGGAATCCCGGGCGTTGTCGAGGAAGAACAGCATCCGGCGGTCGTCGAGGAGGGTGCGCAGCAATGCGGTCCGGGCGCTCAGGCTCGCGGGCAACGCCGTCGCGGAGACACCCAGCGCGTCGAGGAACTCCGCCAGCACGTCGGCGGGGTCGCGGGGCGCGCCGCTGCCGTACCCGGCGAGGTCCGCGTGCAGCTGGCCGTGGGGGAACTGCTCCCGGACGTGGTGCGCCCAGTGCAGCCCCAGTTCCGTCTTGCCGACCCCGGCCGGCCCGGTGACGGCGACGATGAGCGTCGACGGCGAGCCGCCGACCCGGGAGCGGAGGAACAGGTCGTCGAGGCGCACGAGGTCGGCGGAGCGGTCGACGAACTCGCTGACCGTCGAGGGCAGCTGCGCGGGCGGCAACGCGCGAAGGGCGGCCTGCGTGCGGTGCTCGTCGGCCGGCGCGAGCAGGTCCCGCGACTGCAGCAGCCGCCGGTGCAGCTCCTGCAGCTCCCGCGCGGGCCCGGTCCCGAACGAGCGGGCGCTGCGGTCGTAAACCTGTTTCCAGTAGGCGTCGAACTCTTCGTAGTGCCCGAGCCCGTCGAGCGCGGCGAGCCGCTGGGCGATGTACTGGGTGTCGAACTCGTGCTCGACCATGGCGACGTCGAGGATCTGCAGCACCTCACGGTGGTTGCCGCGTTCGAGCTCGACGGCGCACAGGGCCTGGTACCCGGCGACGCGGTCGTAGAGGTCGAGGTCCTCGCGCTTCTGCTCCATCCAGACGGTGCCGAGATCTTCGACGGCGGGCCCGCGCCAGAGGTCCATGGCTTCCCGGAGGGCGGCCGCGGCGTCGTCGAGCCGGCCCGCCCGCCGCGCGGTGCCGCTGTCGCGGACGAGGGACTTGAACCGCGCGTAGTCGAGCTCTTCGTCCTCGGGCAGGAACTCGTACCCGGCGCGCCGGGTGACGATCCGCGCGGAAACCCCGGAGTCCCGCAGCGACGCGCGCAGCCGGCTGACGTAGGCCTGGAGGTCCTTCCGGGCGTGCTCGGGCGGGTTGTCGTCCCAGAGCGCCTCGATGACGGTCCGGACGTGGACGACCTTGCCGTGGTGGAGCATGAGGACACCGAGCAGCGATCGCTCCTTCGCCCGCCCGAGCGTCGCCTTCCGGTCACCGAGCCGGAGCTCGACGGGCCCCAGGATCCGGAACTCCATCAGGTTTCCTCGTCCACCCCCGCTCCCCGCTGGCACCGTAGCTCGCCGGCGGCGCGGTTTCGGCGCAGGTCAAGCGGCTGTCAAGAATTTGTCCAGCAACCGGCAACCGAAGTGTCAACCAGCCGCGGTCACGATCGTCCCGGAGGACCGGCCCGGCTGGAGGTGGCCCGATGCCGTGGACAGAACGGGAGCGCTACCCGAGCGAAACGAGTGCCGGTTCCGGCTTTCTGTGGCGGTTGCTGCAGTTGCTGGCACCCGATCCCGTCGACGGGCGTCCGGCGGAGCGCCACGCGGATCCGGTCCACCACACGATTCTCGCAGTGGGAATGGAGAGGTACTCGGCGTTCGACCGGACCACCATGCACCGGCTGGTGCTGCGCGCGGGGTTGTACCGCGCCTTCGAGGAGGCGTTGGCCGAAAGCGGAGTGGCCTGGGACCACTGCTATCGCGTGGACCTCGGTTACGGGATCCTCGTCCTGGCTCCCGCGGCCTACCCGAAAGCGGTGTTCAGCGAACTGGTCCCGGGTGCGCTCACGGAATCGCTGGCCGGCCACAACCGCTCGCACCGGCCGCCCGAACGGATTCGCCTTCGGCTGGCGCTGCACGCCGGCGAAGTCAGCTATGACACTTACGGCACGACCGGCTCCGCGATCGTGCACACCTTCCGGCTGCTCAATTCGGCGGCGCTGACGGAGATCCTGGCCTGTTCGGAAGATGATCTCGCGGTGATCGCTTCGGCCTGGTTCCACGAAGAGATCATCCGGCACAGCCCGTTGAGCCGTCCCGGCCGCTATCGGCCGGTGTCCGTTCAGGAGAAGGAAACCACCACGCGCGCGTGGATCCGGGTCGTCGGATCGGACGAGTCCGGGGAGCCGGGGCTCGAGGAGTGTGCTTTGGGGTGAAGGCGCGCCCTGCACGTGCACGCCCTCAGCCGCTCACTGGTCTGACACTAAAGATCTTCCGGCGTCACGATGTGCAGGAAGGTTGTCCAAGCGGCGGGCGAAAACTCGATGACGGGCTGGTCGGCGCGACGATCCTTGCTGTCGCGCACGAGAGCGGCGCCGGACGTCAGCAGGGTTTCGACACAGCTGCCACCGGCGTTCGAATAGCTGCTCTTGAACCATCCGTCGCGACGGGATGCGGGCGACGGCGGGAACACTTCGGTCGAGCTTTGTTTCATCAGGTTTCCTCGATGTAATCACGGACCATGTGCAGGCTCTGATCTCGAGGAAGTGCGCGCCGGAATGCGTCCTCGTAATACGTCGTGGTGATGTTCCGGACCTGCACCGGGTCGTCGATGACGCCCCAGGCGGTCACGGTTTCCTGCCACGCCAGGGTGGGGAGCCGCGGGTTGCCGAACTCCAGGAGGTGGACCGTCGCCGCGCCGAAGAGCCCGCAGGCGGTGGCCGTGAACGGGATGACGCGGACGTCGAGCTTCGCGGGGTGGCGCTCGATCAGCTCGGCCAGGTGCACGAGCTGCCCCCGGAGCACGTCCCGGCCGCCGATCTGCTGCCGCAGAGCCGCTTCGCTGAGGATGGCGGTCAGCGTGAACGGATCGTCCGGGTCCGCGAGTCTCGCCTGCCGCCGCAGCCGGGCGTCGACGCGCTGGTCGACTTCGACCTGTGGCAGCGTGACCGCGGGAGTCATGATCGCGCGGATGTAGTCGGCGGTCTGGAGCAGGCCCGGGATGAGCAAGCTTTCGTAGTCGCGGATGGCCCTGGCACCCTGTTCCAGACCGAACAGGCGCTGGACGTCGGCATCGAACAAAGCCGAGTAGTTCGACCACCATCCGCGTTGCTTGGCGGTGGTGCGCAAGGCCAGTAGCTCGGCCTTCTCCTCGTCGTCGAACTCGAAGAGCTCGGCGACCCGCGCAAGCGCTTCCGGGGAGAGGATCTTGCGCTCGTTCTCGACGGCGGACCAGTAGTTGCGGGTGAACCCGAGCGCCTCGGTGATCACCTTGACCTCGATGCCCAACCGCTCGCGTTGCTTCTTGAGCCGGAGTGCGAGTTCCCAGGATGCGACCACAGGTGACTGCGGCGCGGTCATCTTGGTCAGCCTCCGGACGTGGTTACGGTAACCAAACGATGTGTGGGTACACGTGCGTAGAGGTCACTCGGTTCATCTAACCTGGTGGAGTCACCTCCTGTCGAGCCGGAAGTTTCACTCGAACGGATATTTCGGCCCATGGAAAAACCTCAGTTGGAACGACCGGCCGGCCGAACCCGCGGCCGGGTCCGCTCGCCGGCCGAGGTTGCACCGGGGGCGTTCGGAGTCATCCCGCCGCAGCGGCTCGCCGGGGAAGTCGATTGGCGCGGGCGCGTGGAGCTCAACACGGCGCACTGCACGATCGTTGTCGTGGACGTGGCGGGATTCGGGCGTCACAGCCGGACCACGCCCAACAAGCTCCGTGTCCGCCGCGGTCTGTATCAGGGCCTCGAACGGGCTTTCGCCACCTCTGGCATCCCGTGGAGTGCCTGCCGGTATTCGGACCTCGGCGACGGGGTGCTCGTGCTCGAACCGGCGGGCGTCCCCAAGGCTCCCTTCGCCGATTTGCTCCCGGGCGCGCTCGCCGACGAGCTGGCAGCCCACAATGCGATGCACCCACCCGAGGAGCACATCCGGCTGCGGCTGGCGTTGCACGCCGGCGAGGTGACTTACGACGAGCACGGAGTCACCGGTTCGTCGATCCTGCACGCGCATCGACTGGTGGACGCGCCTGAACTCAAGCAAGCGCTGGCGGACACCGACGCGGTCCTCGCCGTGATCGCTTCTTCCTGGTTCTTCGAAGAAGTCGTCCGGCAAAGTGAGGGGAGCAGTGCCGGCGAATATCACCCGGCCGAGGTCATGGGTGGACGCGCTCCCGCTTGGATCCGGCTGCTCGCCGCGCGACCGGCCGGCCGCTCGCGGACGCTGGTCCGGCCCCGGCGGCGGTACCGGGCCTGATCATCGGGAAACCCTTCCGTACTCCCGAAACTTTCCGAAAGTTATTGCCCAATACGCTCCCGCGATCGCATGCTTTCGCCATCCTGCAGCCTCGACGAGGAGGAAGCATGCTCACCAGGAACCGGTTCAAGGTGTGCGCCGCCCTGGCGCTGGCCGCCGCCTTGGTGCCCGGGGTTGCCCGGGCCGACACCGTCGTCACCACCAACCAGACCGGGACCAACAACGGTTACTACTACTCGTTCTGGACCGATGGTGGTGGCTCCACCGCCATGACGCTCGGCGCCGGTGGCAACTACCGGATGAACTGGAGCAACACCGGGAACTTCGTCGCCGGCAAGGGATGGAGCAACGGGAGTCGGCGGAACGTCACCTACTCCGGCAGTTTCAACCCCTCCGGCAACGGCTATCTCGCGCTCTACGGCTGGACGTCCAACCCGCTCGTCGAGTACTACGTCGTCGACAACTGGGGCACCTACCGGCCCACCGGCACCTACAAGGGCACCGTCACCAGTGACGGCGGCACTTACGACGTCTACCAGACCACCCGCTACAACGCGCCGTCCGTCGAAGGGACCAAGACCTTCAACCAGTACTGGTCCGTGCGGCAGCAGAAGAAGACCGGGGGCACCATCACCACCGGCAACCACTTCGACGCCTGGGCGCGGTACGGCATGCGGCTGGGGAACTTCTCCTACTACATGATCCTCGCGACCGAGGGGTACCAGAGCAGCGGCAACTCGAACCTGACGGTGGGCTGACCCGTGCGGCCATGGATCACGGCGCTGGTCACCGCCCTCGCCGTCGCAGGGAGCGTCATGGGAACCGAAGCGCACGCCGCGGCCTGCAACGGCTACGTCGGTCTCACCTTCGACGACGGACCGTCCACTGCGAACACGCCGGCGTTGCTCAACGCGCTGCGCCAGAACGGGTTGCGGGCCACCATGTTCAACGAGGGCCAGTACGCCGCCGCGTATCCGGCTCAGGTGCGGGCGCAGGTGAGCGCCGGGATGTGGGTCGGCAACCACAGCTACACCCACCCGCACCTCACCCAGCAGAGCCAGTCCCAAATGGACTCCGAGATCTCCCGGACGCAGCAGGCGATCGCGGCCGCGGGCGGCGGCACCCCCAAGCTGTTCCGCCCGCCGTACGGGGAAACCAACGGGACACTGCAGGCGATCGAAGCGAAATACGGCCTCCGCCAGATCATCTGGGACGTCGATTCGCAGGACTGGAACGGCGCGAGCGTGGACGCCATCGTCCAGGCCAACGCCCGGCTCACCAACGGCCAGGTCATCCTGATGCACGAGTGGCCCGCCAACACCCGGGCGGCCATCCCGCGGATCGCGCAGGTCTTGGCGAGCCGCGGGCTGTGCGCGGGCATGATCTCGCCGCAGACCGGGCGGGCGGTCGCCCCGGGGTGAGCGGGGCCGGGGCGCGGCGGGGTCCGGCCGCCGCGCCCCGGCTCAGTTCACGTACCACTCCACGCGGACGGCGTCCGGCGCCAGGGTGGTCAGCCGGGCGCAGACCTCGTGGCTGACCACGAGCCCGTTCGTCCGGCAGATGTCGGTGCGCTCCGGGTCGGCCGGCGGGGTGAAGTTCGCGGCCGCGAGGTGCTCGCGCATGACGTCCGGGGCGCGTTCGCCGGTCGCCGTCAGGACCCGCCAGCAGCCGCCGGAACCGCAGTAGTAGTCCTCCTGGATCCGCAGCTGCGCGGGCGCGGGCAGGACACCTTCGTCCCCGGCCGCCGCCTCCAGGCCGACGAACCAGGCGGCACCGGTCAGGAAGAACCCGGCGCCCACCAGCAGCGCCAGCCGGGCGCCGCCACGCCGTGCGCCGATCGCGCAGACCACCGCCGCCAGGATCGGGTGGAGCCAGAAGATCTCCCGTCCGGCCGGCCACGGCCCCGCGAGGTTCAATGCGCGCGGCACCACGAACCACGCCAGCAGCGCGAGCAGGACCAGCCCGACGATGATGCCGATCCGCCGCGACGGCGCGAGCCCGCACCACACCAGGATCGGCACCACGCCGAACACGCCGCCGACCGGGCTCGGCGAGAACGCCGCCACGACCACCGCCGCCACCACAAGAGCTGCACGCCACCAGTGGGTCTTCACTCTTTCGGGGGTCAGCACGCGGTCATTCTGCTCAAGTCAGGCCGAGCGCCGCGATGCGGGCCGGGTCGGCCACGATGGTGATCTCCACGATGCGGCCGCCGCGAACCGGCGGGCCGAACACCGCCACCGGCCGCCCGTCCGCGGCCGCGAGCAGCCCGGCCTGGCCGTTGACGACCACGGGCCGCGCGAGCGTGCCACTCCCGCTCGCGAACAGCAGTGCCTGGGCGGCCACCGTCCGGCACGTGCGTCTCGAGCGGCTCCTCCCGGCGGGTCCGGCGGGAGCGCAGCACGTCCGGGCAGATCCGGCCGGTCACAGTGGTCAGCCAGCCACCGAGGTTCGCCACCGCGGTGGTGTCGGTGCGGGCGAGCCGCAGGACGAATCAGGCCGTCCCGATGTGACGCGCGAGAAGCTCGTACGACCGCCGCCGGTCGGGGTGGCCGTGCATCGGGGTGGTCACCATCAGCTCGTCGGCGCCCGTCTCGGCGACGACGGCCCGCAGCTGGTCCAGCACCGTTGACGGCGAGCCCGCGAAGAGCCGGTCGGCGAGGTCGGCGGGCTCGTGGGCCGCGGCTTCCTCGGGGCTCGGCAACAGGATGCGTTCACCGCGAAGCCGCCGAAGGACTTTCACCCGGGTCGGCCGGGCGAGCCGGTCGGCGCGAGCGTCGGTCTCGGCCGCGATCGCGGACACGCTGACCAGCGTCACCGGCGCCGGGATGCGAGCCGGTCGGAACGCCGAGCGGTACGTCTCCGTCGCCTCGGCCGCGTCGTCCGGGTTGAGGTGGTGGGCGTAGGCGTAGGCCAGCCCGAGCTCCCCGGCGAGCCGCGCACTGGCCGCGGACGTTCCGAGCAGCCAGACGTCCGGGGCGTTCCCGGCCGCCGGGCCCAGCCGGTCGAAGTACCCGAGCAGCTCCTCGACCTGCGCGCGGAAGGCCGGCGTGGCGCGGCCGCCGCGGACGAGGTCCACCGCGGCCTCCGGGACCGCCGGGCGCCCGGCCGAGGCCGAGGTCGACCCGGCCGGGGTGGAACGCCGTCAGCGTGCCGAACTGCTCCGCCACCACGATCGGCGGGTGGTTCGGCAGCAGCACGCCGCCCGCGCCGACCCGGATGCGGTGCGTTGCGGCCGCGAGCCGGCCGGCGACGACGGCGGGCGCGCAGCTCGCCACCCCGCGCATCCCGTGGTGCTCCGGCACCCAGTAGCGGTGGTACCCCAGCTCGTCGGCCGGCACGGCGAGGTCGACGGTGTTCGCGAGGGCCTCGCGGGCGCTCGAACCGGCCACGATCGGCGAAGTGTCCAGAACGGACAGCCGGACGTCCACAGTGGACTATCCGGCGAACAGGTCCGGCCGGCGGTCGGCCAGGTAGGGGCTGAGCTCGCGGGTCTTCGGGATCTCGCCCAGGTCGATTTCGGCGATCCGCAGCTCGCCGGCGCCGCTGAGCACGCGCCCGTCCGGGCCGACGACCCGGCTGAGCCCGCAGTAGGTGAGGCCCTGCCCGCGTCCGGTCCAGTTGGCGTAGGCGATGAACAGCTGGTTTTCGAACGCTCGGGCGGGCACGAGCCCGGTCGCGACGAACTCGCACGGCTCCATCAGCGCGGTCGGCACGAGCAGCAGCTGCGTCCCGGCCAGCGCGTGCCCGCGCACCGCTTCGGGGAATTCGACGTCGTAGCAGATCAGCACGCCCAGCGTGAGGCCCTCGAACTCCGCTTGGACCACACCGTCGTCGCCGGGGTCGAACGCGGCGCGCTCGACCGGGCCGTAGAGGTGGCTCTTGCGGTAGCTCAGCAGGGTCTCACCGGCACGCCCCACGAGCCGGGCGGTGTTGTACACGCGGTCGCCGTCGGCTTCGGGCCAGCCGTGCACGATCGCGATCCCGGTTTCGGCGGCGATCGCGGAGACTTCCGCGCAGTACGGCCCGCCGAGCGGTTCGGCGAGGGAACGCAGGCGCCGCGCGTCGGTCAGGTACCCGGTGCCGGACAGCTCGGGCGTGACGAGCACCGCCGCACCGGCTGCCGCGGCCCGCTCGGCGGCGGCGCGCAGCCGGGAAGGTGAGACGCCGTCCGGCACGGCCTCCCAGCAGGCGATCTTCACCGCCCAAGGGTAAGCGCGGCGCCGAAAAACCGGCAACCCCTACTCTGCCCCACCACGGGGGGCCCGGCGGCCGGTGATGCGGCAGACTGCTGGTCATGGACAAGGTGCTCCGCGGCCTCAGGCTCCCCGAGAACGTGGCGCCGGGCTGGCTGGTGGTGCAGCTGCTGGGATCCGTCGTGATCCTGGCGACGCTGCTGACCACCGGGGAGACCCAGTCGTTCGTGTGGGCGGCCTACGGCGCGGCCGCCGCGTGCTGGGTGGGCTTCGTGCTCGCCCACGACCGGCTGCCGCGGACGGCCGCGGCGCTGCTCGCCGCGGGAGCCACCGTCGTGGCGCCGGTGATCAGCCTGGCTTCGGACACCTCCGCACTGGTCATCGGCGTGGTGATGCTCGGCCGGTTCGCCGCGCTGACCACCCTGCGCGTCCGGGTGATCGTCGCGACCGGGTGCGCCGACATCGCGTTGTGCGTGCTGGGCGGCCTGCTCGCCGACGTCGGGGCCGGCGAGACGCTCGGCAACCCGCTCGGCCTGGTGATCATCCTGCTGTTCGGGCTCAACCGCCGGCAGTACCGGCTCCACCTGGCCCAGACCCGGGCGCTGCTGGAGCAGACGACCCGCGCGCAGGCCGAGCAGGCGCGCGCCGCGGCGCTGGACGAGCGCACCCGGATCGCCCGTGAGATCCACGACGTGCTGGCGAACTCCCTTGGCGCGCTTGTCGTGCAGCTCGAGCTCGCCGAGGCGCTGATGGAGAAGAACGAGGACGGCCAGGCGCTGGAACGGATCCTGGTCTCGCGGCGGCTGGCCGTGGACGGTCTCGCCGAGGCGCGCAACGCCGTCGCCGCGCTGCGCGCCGACGTCCCGCCGCTCGACCGGGCGCTGGCGGATCTCGCGCAGCGGCACAGCAAGATGAACGCGGCCGAAGTGTCCTTTCGCACCGAAGGCGACCTCCGGGCGCCCGCTTTCGCGGTGGTAGCCTGCCTCGTGGCGACGGCCCGGGAAGCGCTGACGAACGCCGCGAAACACGCGCCCGGCGCGCCGGTGACCGTCGTGCTGGGGTGCGAACCGGGGTCGATCCGCCTCACCGTCCGCAACCCGCTGTCCGGCGAACCGCGTGCGGGGAAGGGTTTCGGCGTGACCGGGATGCGGGAACGGCTCGCCCAGGTGGGGGGCCGGCTCAGCGCCGGGGCCGAACCGGGGGCGTGGCAGGTGGTCGCGGAAGTTCCGGAACCCGCGCACAACGGAGGGGATCATGGGTGAGCCGCAGACGATCAAGGTGATCGTGGTCGACGACCAGCAGGTCGTGCGGGAAGGCCTGGTCGCGCTGATGAGCCTGCTCGACGACGTCGAGGTGGTCGGTTCGGCGGCGAATGGCGCGGAGGCGCTCGACCTGGTCGGCCGGCTCGAGCGGCTCGACGTCGTGCTGATGGACCTGAACATGCCGGTGCTGAGCGGGGTCGAGGCGACCAAGCGCATCACCCAGGAGCACCCGGACGTCGCCGTGGTCGTGCTGACGACCTATTCGGACGACGAGTCGATCGCCGGCGCGCTCGCCGCCGGCGCGCGCGGGTACCTGACGAAGGAAGCCGGCCGCGGCGAGATCGGGTCCGCGCTGCGGTCCGTCGTCGCGGGCCAGCTGACGTTCGGCGCTGACGTCTCGCGCCAGGTCGTCAGCGCGCTGTTCGACTCCGGCGGCCAGGGCGCGCCGAAAGCCGTGCCGCACAAGGAAGGCCTGCCCGACGGGCTCACCGCGCGCGAGGCCGAGGTGCTCGGCCTGATCGCCGCGGGGCTGAGCAACGGGAAGATCGCCGCCGAGCTGTTCATCGGCGAGGCGACGGTGAAGACGCACATCAACAACGCGTTCGCGAAGATCGGCGTCCGCAACCGCGTCGAGGCGGTGCGGTACGCCGTGCAGCACGGGCTGGAGCGGGAACCGCGGGCGCGGTGACGTCGGGGGAGCCACCGCGACCGGGTGCTCAGCCGGCGGGAACGGCTTCCCGGCGGGGCTTCAGCGCCAGCTTCGGGTTGTGCGCCACGACCTTGAACGCCTTGGTGCGGGGCACCCGGCTGAAGAGGTTGTCGGTGCCGCAGAAGTGCAGCTCGGTGACGTCGAGCCGGTGCAGCGACGCGGTGACCGACGGCCAGTCGATCGGCCGGTCGAAGGTGTCCAGCAGCATCGTGCGCACCTCGGCGGCCGTGCGGACGACGGCGCCGTCCTGGTCGGTCACCAGCGGGATCTCCGGGTCGCGCAGCGGGCAGCCGTCGAACGCGGCCGCGGCGGCCCGGCGGCGCAGCTCGCCGAACGCGGGCGCGTGCACCGGGGGCCGCATCGTGTACAGCGAATAACCGCCCACCGCGCCGATCCGGCGGATGAACTCGTCGAGCTCGCCTTCGCGCAGCGAGACCATGAGGAAGCCGTCGTCGACGACTCCCGAGACCTCGTGCCACGACAGCTCGCCGAGCACCGTCCGCCGGCCCTCGTCGGGAACGCGCATCACCGTGTGCGTGACGACGTCTTGGTGCTGGGAAGCGAAATACTCCGCCTCGCAGTCCGCCTGGATCGCGGTCAGGCGCACCGCGTCGGCGAAGGACAGCGCGCCGGAGTGGACCGCGGCGGCCTTCTGCCCGAAGCTCACGCCGGTGACGACGTCGGGCCGGAAGGCGAGCGAGTCCGCGAGGGCGACGCAGCTGACCAGGAACGCCAGCTGTGCCGCGGGGGAGTAGTCGTCGTCCGCTTCGGCATAGGCGTCCAAAATGGAGTATCCGACGACCTCGTCGGCCTCCGCGACCCGGCGGCGGGCGTCGGCGTTGATCACGAGGAACTTGGTCAGCTCCGCGAACTTGCCCGGCGCCATGCCGGGGAAGACGAGTGCGGTGCCGCTCATGCCCCCGCACCGGCCTCGGCGAGCTCTTCCATCCGCTTCTTGTCCGGCTTCCCGTTGCGGTTGACCGGGAACCGGTCGACGACGACCACGCGGTTCGGCTGCTCGTAGGCGGGCAGCACCTCGGCGATCTTGTCGCGCCAGTAACCGCTTTCGCGCTGGTCCGGGTCGGCGACGAAGAACACGAGCTGGGCGCCCTTGCGCTCGTCGGGCAGCGAGATGATGCGGGTGCTGCAGCCGTGCGCGGCGACCTTCCGCTCGATGATCTCCGGGTGCAGCGTGTACCCCATGCGGTGCACGGCCGCCTTGCGGCCCGCGATGAACAGGTTCCGGTGCTCGTCGAGGTGCCCGAAGTCGCCGGTGGGGTACCAGCCCTGCTCGACCGGGGTGATCGTCCCGTCGGCGCCGAGCAGCGACGTCAGCATGTCGGGGCAGTCGATGACCACCTCGCCGATCTCCCCGGCGGCGACCTCGCGGCCGTCGTCGTCGACGACCTTGACGCCGATGCCGGCCATCACCTGGCCGGTGCCGACCGGGTTGTCCAGCGTCGCGAAGGCGAGGTTGCCCAGTTCGGTGCTGCCGTAGCTGTCCAGCAGGGTCATCCCGAACTCGGCCTCGTACTCGGCGACGACGGGGGAGTCGAGCGGCGCGGCGCCGCTGCAGAACATCCGGACCTTCGCCAGGGCGGCCCGGGCCTCGGGGCGCTTGCGCACGATGTTCAGCATGCTCTGGTAGGTGGTCGGGGCGGCGTCCACGACGGTCGCGCCGCACTGGCCCGCCATCCGCAGCGCGCGGTCGAGCCGGCGGTAGGGGGCGATCACCAGCGAACAGCGCGTCAGCCACGCGATCATCACCATCGAGATGCCGTACTGGTGCGAAAACGGCAGCAGCGGCAGCAGGACGTCGTCCGGCCGGTGCCCGACCTGGTCGGCGTTGCGCTGCATGTTCTTGAGGAACCGGGCGCCGTTCTTGACGATGCCCTTCGGTGAGCCAGTGGAGCCGGACGACCACATGATGATGCTGTCCGGTTGCTCGCACCAGCGGTCGAAGGACAGCCGTTCGCCGGGCTGCGCCGGCACGGCGTCGGCGAGGAGCTCGTAGAGGTAGACGGGGTGCTGCCCGTCCGGCAGCGGGGCGTCGTCGTCCACGATGGACAGCCGGACGTCCGCGCGGTCGAGGATCTCCTGGGTCTGCTGCGGTTTCTCCTGCGGGTCGACCAGCACGATCGACGCGCCGAGGTGCATCAGCGCGAACAGCGTGGTGACGTACCCGGCGGAGTTGCCGGCCTTGAGCATCACGCGGTGCCCGGGCAGCAGTCCCCGCGCGCCCAGCGCGTCGGCCACGCCCAGTGCGCGCAGCTCGAACTCGTCGAGGGTCTGCACCGAGTCCGCGGCAAAGAGTTTCGCCGGCATCGGCCCGTCCTTTCGGTGGAATGGGAAGGCGCCAAGATGGTCCGAATATAGGAATGGCCGGTCGGCGGCGGCCACCCCTAACCCCGGATAGGGGTGGGCGGAGGGCCTCATCAGCAGGTCCAGCCCCTCATCGGACCGGCGCAGGCTAGGGGCGCTTAGGGGTGGGGACGGCCCTCGGGCCTCGGTAGCCTCCCGAGAGGGTGCGGGAATTCCCGCCAATTCCCGTCGGGAAAACGATCGCTGGAGAACGAGGGAAAAATGGTGAACCCCATCCGGGACCTCGGAGACCTTTCCGCCTACGACCGTTCCCGTGTCCTCGGTGAATTCGTCCGGGAGCACTTGGCCGCGGTGCTGGCGGACTGGCCGGACGGCGGCGCGGACGAGCACCGCTCCTTCCTGGAGCTCGGCCTGGACTCGGTCGCGGCGGTCGCGCTGCACGCGCGGCTCGTCGAGGCGACCGGGCTGGCCCTGCCGGTGACGCTCGCCTTCGACCACCCGACGCCGGCGCGCCTCGCCGAGTACCTGCGGGACCGGCTGCTGGGCTCGGCCCCGGCGCCGGTGACCGAGCTGCCGTCGTGGGAGGGCGAGCCGATCGCGATCGTCGGCATGAGCTGCCGGTTCCCCGGGGGTGTGCGCACGCCCGAGGAGTTCTGGCGGCTGCTGTCCGACGGCGGCGACGCGACGTCTTCTTTCCCGGCCGACCGCGGCTGGGACCTCGACGCGCTTTACGACGCCGACCCGGACCGCCCCGGCACGACGTACACGCGTCGAGGGGGGTTCCTGCACGACGCCGCCGACTTCGACGCGGCGTTCTTCGGCATCAACCCGCGGGAAGCCGTCGCGATGGACCCGCAGCAGCGGCTGCTGCTGGAGACCAGCTGGCACGCGCTCGAAGACGCGGGCATCAACCCCCAGCGGCTGCGCGGCAGCCGCACCGGTGTGTACGTCGGCGCCGAGGCGCAGGACTACGGCCCCCGCCTCGAGGACGCCGACGGCGCCGAGGGGTACCTCGACATCGGCACCGCCGGGAGTGTCGCGTCCGGCCGGGTCGCCTACACGCTCGGCCTGGAAGGGCCCGCGATCACGGTGGACACGGCGTGTTCGTCTTCGCTGGTGGCGCTGCACCTCGCCGTGCAGGCGCTGCGGCGGGGCGAGTGCGGGCTGGCGCTGGCGTCGGGGGTCGCGGTGCTGTCGAGCCCGGGCGGGTTCCTGTCGTTCAGCCGTCAGCGAGCTTTGTCGGAGGACGGCCGGTGCCGGGCCTTCGCCGCCGACGCGGGTGGCACGGGCTGGGCCGAGGGCGTCGCGACGGTGGTGCTGCAGCCGTTGTCGGAGGCGCGTGCGCAGGGCAACCGCGTGCTGGCGGTGGTGAGCGGCACCGCGGTCAACCAAGACGGCGCGAGCAATGGTTTGACGGCCCCCAGCGGCCCGGCCCAGCAGAAGGTGATCGAGCAGGCCCTGGCCGACGCGGGCCTGCCGGCGGCGGAGGTCGACGCGGTCGAGGCCCACGGCACGGCGACGCTGCTGGGCGACCCGATCGAGGCCCAGGCCCTGCAGGCGGTTTACGGCGCGGGCCGGTCGCCGGAGCAGCCGCTGTGGCTGGGTTCGGTGAAGTCCAACATCGGCCACACCCAGGCAGCGGCCGGGCTGGCCGGGGTGGTCAAGATGGTGCTGGCGATGCGGGCGGGGACGTTGCCGCGGACGCTGCACGTCGAGGAGCCGACGCCGCACGTGAACTGGGCGGGTGGCGGGGTTTCGCTGCTGACGGGCGAGCGCGCGTGGCCGGAGACGGGCCGTCCCCGGCGGGCGGGGGTGTCGTCGTTCGGGATGAGCGGGACGAACGCCCACGTGATCCTGGAGGGAGCGCCGGAGGACTCGGTATTCGCACCTGACCAGCCCGCCGGGCCCTTCCTCCTCCCGATCTCCGCCAAAACCCCGGCAGCCCTGCGCGGCCAAGCCGAAGCCCTCCTCGACCACCTCGACCGCCACCCCCTGGCCGACCTCGGCGCGGCCCTCGGCACCACCCGTGCCGCCCTCAAACACCGCGCCGTCCTCGTCGCCGCCGACCCGGCCGAAGCGCGCGCCCAGCTCGAAGCCCTCATCGCCGGCGAAGACACCCCCGGCCTGGTCCGCGGCAAGACCACCGATGGCGGCCTCGCCGTCCTGCTGAAGGGCGAACTGCCGCCCAACGTCCGCGACCTCTGCCGCACCTACCCCATGTTCGCCGAGGCTCTCGCCGACGCCTGCGGCCACCTGAACCTGCACCTCGGCACCCCCCTGCTCGGCGCGTTGCTGTCCGCGGCGCCCGAGCTCGCGCGGCCCGAGTACGCCGTCTCCGCGGCCTTCGCCGTGGACGTCGCGCGCTACCGGCTGTTCGAGTCCTGGGGCCTGCCCGGCGACCTGGTCGCCGGGCTCGGGATCGGCGAGGTCGCCGCGGCGCACGGCGCCGGGGTGCTTTCGCTTGCGGACGCCTGCGCGCTGGCCGGGACCCTGGCCCGCGGCGCGGGAGAAGACGAGCTGCGGAGGCTCGTTCGAGCACTGACCTTCGATCCCCAGCGAAGGCCGGTGCTCGACGTCGTGACCGGTGACCCGGTGGAGGCGACCGAACTCGCCACCGCCGGGCACTGGACGCGGCTCGCGGAGCCGGTCCAGCCGGAAGCCGGCTGGCTGGACCGGCACGGCGTGCGCGCCGTGCTCGAACTCGGCGGGACCACCGATCCCGCCGAAGCACTCGCGACGCTCGCCGCCCACGGCGCGGACGTCGACTGGCGCGCCTTCTACCTGGACCGTGACGTCCGGCACGTAAGGCTGCCGGGTTACGCCTTCCAGCGTGAACGCTTCTGGCTCGACGCCACCCGCCGCGACACCGGGCTGGTCGAGACCGTGCTCACCCACGCCGCCAAGGACGAGGTGACGCTCACCGGCCGGCTCGCGCTGACCACCCACCCCTGGCTCGGCGACCACCGCGTCCACGGCGCCGTCGTCCTGCCCGGCACCGCGTTCCTCGAGCTGGCCGTCCAGGCCGGCACCCACGCGGGCTGCCGCACCGTGGCCGAGCTGACCCTGCACGCGCCCCTCGTCCTGCCGGACGACGCCGGGGTCGACGTCCAGGTCACCGTCGGTGAGCCGGACGCCCAGGGCACCCGGCCCTTCACCGTCCACTCGCGACACGAGGGCCCCTGGACGCACCACGCTTCCGGCGCGCTCGCCGTCGCGCCGGTCGCCGCGAAGAACAACGTCCCCCGGCCCGAAACCGGAGCCGTCGATATCGGCGACGTCTACCCGAGGCTCGCCGAGACCGGGCTCGGTTACGGTCCCGCCTTCCGCGGCCTGGCCGCCGCCTGGCTCGCCGGAGACGACGTCGTCGCCGAAGTTGTGCTGCCCGAAGGGGTTCCAGGCGGCTTCGCGCTGCACCCGGCGCTGTCGGACGCCGCCCTGCACGCCCTCGAGCTGTTCGAAGGCGCCTTCGGTGGTGACGGCCGCGCCTGGCTGCCGTTCTCGTGGAGCGGCGTCACCGTGCACGCGACCGGCGCCACCCGCGCCCGTGTCCGGCTGACCCGGACCGGCGACGACACCGTCGCCCTGACCATCGCCGACCTCGAAGGCACTCCGATCGCGACCGTCGAGGCGCTGACCCTGCGTCCGGCCTCCGCGGTGGCCGACTCGCTGTTCACCACCCACTGGGTCCCGTTGACGGCCGACGCGGCCACCGGCACCTGGGCGGTGCTCGGCGAGCCCGCGCACCCGGACCTGCCCGCGCTGCTGCTGTCCGAGCTCCCGGACTTCGTGCTCGCCCCGGTCACCTCGACCGGAACTGCAGCCGCGGCCGCCCACGCCACCACCGCCGACGTCCTGGCCCTGCTCACCACCTGGCTCGGCACCACCGCGGCCGCCCGCCTGGTCGTGCAGACCACCGGCGCGCTCGCCGTCGCGGGCGGGGACGCCGTGCCCGGACTCGCGCAGGCGACCGTCCCGGGTCTCGTGCGGTCGGCGCAGGACGAGGAGGCCGGCCGGATCGTGCTCGTCGACACCGACGGCACCCCCGCGAGCCGGACCGCGTTGCCCGCCGCCGTCGCGGCCGCCGTGGCCGCGGGGGAGACCGAACTCGCCCTGCGTGACGGCGTCGCCTTGGTGCCCCGGCTCGGCATGACGTCCACAATGGACACGGTCACCCTCGACCCCGAGGGCACCGTGCTCATCACCGGCGGCACCGGTGTGCTCGGCGGCCTGGTCGCCCGGCACCTCGTGCGCCGCCACGGCGTCCGGCGCCTGGTCCTGCTTTCCCGCTCAGGCAAAGCGGACCTGACCGGTCTCGACGCCGACGTCACCGTGGTCGCCTGCGACGCCGCCGACCGTGACGCCCTCGCCGCCGTCCTCGACGGCATCCCGCGGCTCACCGCCGTGATCCACGCCGCCGGGGTGCTCGACGACGGCGTGCTCGGTTCGCTCACCGCCGAGCGGGTGGCGAAGGTGCTCACCCCGAAGGTCGACGCCGCTGTCCACCTCCACGAGCTGACCCTCGACCGGCCGCTCGACGCGTTTGTGCTGTTCTCCTCCTCCGCCGCTCTGTTCGGCGGCGCGGGCCAGGCGAACTACGCCGCGGCCAACACCTTCCTGGACGCGCTCGCCCAGCACCGGCACGCGACCGGGCTGCCCGCGCTGTCCCTGCAGTGGGGCCTCTGGGAAGAAGCCAGTGGCCTGACCGCAAAGCTCAGCGAAGCCGACCACGCGCGTCTACGCCGCTCGGGGATCGCCCCGCTGCCCACGGACCGTGCGCTGATGATGCTCGACGCCGCCCTCGCCACGGCGGAACCCGTGGTGGCGCCGGTGATCCTGGACTACCCGGCGCTCCGGGCCAAGGACGACGTCGTCCCGCTGCTGCGCGGGCTGGTGCGGCCCACGCCGAAGCTCGCGCCGGTCGCCGCGGCGCCGGCCGCGGACCTCACCGGCCTGGTGCGGGAGCACGTCGCCGCGGTGCTGGGCCACTCCGCGCCGGACGCCGTCGAGGTCGACCAGGCCTTCACCGAGCTCGGGTTCGACTCGCTGACCGCCGTCGAGCTGCGCAACCGCCTCGGCACGGCCCTCGGCCGCCGGCTGCCCGCGACGCTGATCTTCGACTACCCGACCCCCGCCGCGCTGGCCGCCCACCTCGCCGAGGGGAGCCGCGCGGTGGCCGCGCCCGTGTCGGCGAAGGTCGTGGACGAGCCGGTCGCGATCGTCGGCATCGGCTGCCGGTACCCCGGCGGGGTCACCGACGCGGACGGCCTGTGGCGGCTGGTCTCGGAGGGCGCCGACGCGATCGGCGACTTCCCCGACGACCGCGGCTGGGACCTCGACGCGCTCTACGACCCCGACCCGGCCGCGCCCGGCAAGATGTACGTGCGCCACGGCGCCTTCCTCCCGCACGCGCTGGAGTTCGACGCCGGGTTCTTCGGCATCTCGCCGCGCGAGGCCCTCGCCATGGACCCGCAGCAGCGCCAGCTGATGGAGGTCGCCTGGGAGGCCCTCGAAAACGCGGGCATCGACCCGGGCAGCCTCAAGGGCAGCCGCACCGGCGTCTTCGCCGGGATCATGTACCACGACCACGCCGCGCGGCTGCGTGAAGTGCCCGAGGAGCTGGAAGGTTTCCTCGGCAACGGCAGCGCCGCCAGTGTGCTCACCGGCCGCATCGCCTACACACTCGGTCTCGAAGGGCCCGCGATGTCGGTCGACACCGCGTGCTCGTCTTCGCTGGTCTCGCTGCACCTCGCCGCCCAGGCGCTGCGCCGCGGGGAATGCACGATGGCCCTCGCCGGTGGCGTGACCGTGCTGTCGACGCCTGAGGTCTTCGTCGACTTCAGCCGGCAGCGCGGCCTCGCCCCGGACGGCCGTTGCCGCGCGTTCTCGGACGACGCCGACGGCACCGGCTGGGCCGAGGGTGTCGGCATGCTGGTGCTGGAACGGCTTTCCGACGCGCAGCGCAACGGGCACCCGATCCTCGCCGTGCTGCGGGGTTCCGCGGTCAACTCCGACGGCGCGTCGAACGGCATGACCGCGCCGAACGGCCCGTCCCAGCAGCGGGTCATCACCGCCGCGCTGGCGGACGCCGGGCTCGGCGCCGCCGACGTCGACCTCGTCGAGGCGCACGGCACCGGCACCGCGCTGGGCGACCCGATCGAGGTCCAGGCGCTGCAGGCGACCTACGGCGCCGGGCGCGCCGAGGACCGGCCGCTGTGGCTGGGCTCGCTGAAGTCGAACCTCGGGCACGCCCAGGCCGCCGCCGGGGTCGGCGGGGTGATCAAGGTCGTGCAGGCGCTGCGGGCCAAGACGATGCCGCGCACGCTGCACGCGAGAACGCCGTCGTCGAAGATCGAATGGGACGGCGGCGGTGTCGAGCTGCTGCAGGATTCGCGCCCCTGGACGTCGGACCAGCCGCGTCGCGCGGGCGTGTCGTCCTTCGGGATCAGCGGGACGAACGCCCACATCATCCTCGAGGAGGCGCCGGCGTCCGACATCCCCGAGCGAGACGGCGGGACGGCGGGCCCGCTTCCGGTCGTCGTGCACGCGAAGACCCCGGAAGCGTTGCGGGACCAGGCTTCCCGGCTGCGGGAGCACGTCCTGGCGCACCCGGAGTTCTCCGTCGCCGACATCGGCTACTCCCTGGCCACCGGCCGGACCGGGTTCGCGCACCGCGGCGCGGTCGTCGCCGCGGACCGGGACGCGCTCCTGAGTGGACTCGCGGAACTGGCCTCCGGTGCGGAGTCCGCGGTGACCGGTTCCGGCTCGGCCGACGCGCGGGTGCTGATGGTGTTCCCGGGTCAAGGTTCTCAGTGGGTCCACATGGGACTGGAGCTGGCGGAGCACGAGCCGGTGTTCGCCGAACGCCTCCGCGAATGTGACGCGGCCCTGTCGGAGTTCGTCGACTGGTCGTTGTTCGACAAGCTCGCCGACGAGTCCGCGCTGGGTCAGGTCGACGTCGTCCAGCCGCTGTTGTGGGCGATGATGGTGTCGCTCGCGGCCCTCTGGCGGTCTTACGGTGTCGAGCCGGCCGGGGTGGTGGGTCACTCCCAGGGTGAGATCGCCGCCGCCACCGTCTCGGGTGCGCTCTCTCTCCAAGACGGCGCACGGGTGGTCGCCCTCCGGGCCCGGGCGCTCATCGCCCTGGAAGGCATCGGCGGGATGTCGTCGATCCTCGTGTCCGCCGAACGCGCCGCCGAGCTGATCAAGCCGTGGGGTGACAAGCTCGCCGTCGCGGCGGTGAACGGCCCGGCGCAGGTGATCGTGTCCGGTGACGTCACCGCGCTCGACGAACTCGCGACGCGCTGTGAGAAGGAAGGCGCGCACTACCGCCGGATCGGCGTTTCGTACGCGTCGCACCACCCGCAGGTCGGGCAGCTCGCCGACGTCATCCTCGGCGACCTCGCCCCCGTGACCCCGACGACGACCGAGATCCCCTTCTACTCCACGGTTTCCGGTGAAGCGATCGACACCACGGCGCTGACCGGCGAGTACTGGCTGGAGAACCTGAAGAGCCAGGTCCGGTTCTTCCCGACCGTCGTCGAAGCGCTCAAGAACGGCTTCACGCACGTGCTGGAGATCAGCCCGCACCCGGTGCTCGGCGCACCCCTGGAAGAAGCGGCGCAGGGCATTCCGGTGCTCTCGACGCTGCGCCGTGGTGACGGCGGGCCGAGCCGGTTCCTGACGTCGGTGGCCGAGTTCACCGTCGGCCAGGGCAGCCTCGACTGGACCGAGCTGTACCTCGACGCCGGCGCGCGGCGGGTGCCGCTGCCGACGTACGCCTTCCAGCACGAGCGCTACTGGCTGGAGGCCCGTCAAGGCGCCCAGGACGTCGGCACGGTCGGGTTGAGCCCGGCCGGGCACGGGCTGCTCGGCGCGGTCATGCACGCCGCCGGCGACGGCACGGTCTACCTCAGCGGGCGGCTGTCCCTGGCCGCTCAGCCGTGGCTGGCCGACCACGCGCTCGGTGACACGCCGCTGCTGCCCGGCGCGGCGATGGTCGACATGGCCGTGCACGCCGGGGACCAGATCGGCTGCCCGCACCTGGAGGAGCTCACCCACCACGCGCCGCTCCTGCTGCCGCGCGCGGGATCCGTGGTCGTCCAGCTGATGGTGACCGCTCCCGACGACGACGGCCGCTGCGGCCTGACCCTGCACTCGCGTCCCGAAGAGGACGGCGAGTGGGAACTGCACGCGTCCGGCCTGCTGTGCCGTGAGACGCCGGAACGGCCGCAGGCCCCGGCCACCTGGCCGCCGGAAGGCGCGAAGCGGATCGAGACCGAGAACGCGTATCACGTCCTCGCCGGCCAGGGATACGCCTACGGGACGCTGTTCCAGGGCCTCGAAGCCGCGTGGCGCGACGGCGACGCGCTGTACGCCGAAGTCAGCCTGGCGGAAAGCCTGGAGGAGGACGGTTTCCTGCTCCACCCGGCGCTGCTCGACGCCTCGCTGCACGTCATCAGCCTGGCGAACCCCGGTGACGACACCGCGATCCCGTTCTCCTGGCAGGGCGTCACCGTGCACGCGAGCGGCGCCCGGCGGCTGCGGGTCCGCATCACCGGCGGCGCGGACGACACCGTCACCATCAGCGCGTTCGACGGCGCTGGCGCCCCGGTGCTCGACGTCCGCGCGCTGGTCTCGCGGGCCCTGCCGCCGCAGGCGCTGTCGCAGTTCGTCAACATCCGCGACAGCCTGTTCCAGCTCGACTGGCCGGAGTGGACGGCCGAGAGCGGGTCGACGACGGTTGTCGACAAGCCGGCTTTCGGGGTGCTCGACGACACGAGCGGCCTGCGGTCCTGGTTCGCCGAGGCCGGGTGCGAGCCCGTGCTCTACCGCGGCTGGGACGAGGTCGCCGTCACGCGCGAGACGCCGGACCTGGTGCTGTGGGACACCGCGTCGCTGCTTCGCCGTCCCGTCGACCTCGACGACGGCCCGGCGCTCGCCGACACCGCGGGCCGGCTGGTCGAAGCGGTCCTGATGCGCCTGAAGCGGTGGCTCGCGCTGCCGCAGTCCGAGCGCACCCGGCTGGTCGTGGTGTGCTGGGGCGGCCTGGCCGTCGCCGGCATCGGCGGCCTGATCCGGTCGATGACCATGGAGTTCCCGGACCGCCTGGTGCTGCTCGACGTCCGGGGCAAGGGCACGGTCGACGTCGCGGCGCTGATGGCGGTGCTGGCCACCGACGAGAACGTGGTGGGTGTGCGTGACGGCGTCGTCCGCGTGCCGCGCCTCGAGCGGACGATCTCGGAGCTGGCCATCCCGGACGGCGAAGCCTGGTCCGTCGCCTCCGACGGGCGCGGCACGCTCGACGGTGTCGGCCTGGTGCCGTCCGACGCGGCCACGGCCGAGCTCGGGCCGAACGAGGTCCGCGTCGCCGTGCGCGCCGCCGGGGTCAACTTCCGGGACGTGCTGATCAGCCTGGGCATGTACCCCGACGCGGGCGCGATGATGGGCAGCGAGGCCGCCGGCCTGGTGCTGGAAGTCGGCGCGGACGTGCGCTCGGTCGAACCCGGCGACGCCGTGATGGGCCTGTTCACCGAATGCTCCGGTTTCGGCTCGCACGCGGTGACCGACGCGCGGATGGTCGTCCCGGTGCCCGAAGGCTGGTCGTTCGAGCAGGCGGGCGCGGCCCCGGTCGTGTTCCTGACCGCCTTCTACGCGCTCCACGACCTCGGCAAGCTCGCCACCGGCAAGCGGATCCTGATCCACACCGCGACCGGCGGTGTCGGCATGGCGGCGTTGCAGCTGGCCCAGTACTGGGGCGCGGAAGTGTTCACGACCGCCCACCCGGGCAAGTGGCCGGTGCTGCGCACACTCGGCGTTCCGCGGGAGCGGATGGCCAGCTCGCGGACCGCGGACTTCGAGGCGGAGTTCCTCGCGGCCACGCGCGGCGCGGGCATGGACGTCGTGCTGAACTCGCTGGCCAACGAGCAGACCGACGCGTCGCTGCGGCTGCTGCCGCGCGGCGGCCGGTTCGTCGACATGGGCAAGACCGACGTCCGCGACCCGGACGTCGTCGCGAAGGAGCACCGGGGTGTCCGGTACCGGGCGTTCGACCTGATCGAAGCCGGGCCCGACCGGATCCACGACATCCTCACCGCGTTGCACGAGCTGTTCACCGCGCGGGTGCTGCTGCCGCTGCCGGTCAAGGCGTGGCCGATGCAGCAGGCCCGGCGCGCGCTGCGGTTCGTGCGGGAGGCGCGCCAGATCGGCAAGGTCGTGCTGACCCTGCCGGAGGAGCTCGACCCGGACCGCCCGGTGCTGGTCACCGGCGGCACCGGCACTCTCGGCGGGCTGCTGGCCCGGCACCTCGTCACCGAGTACGGCGTGCGGGACCTGGTGCTCACCTCACGCCGGGGCCTCGGCGCGGTCGGCGCCGCGGACCTGCGTGACGAGCTCCTGGCGGCCGGCGCGGAGTCGGTCGCCGTGGTCGCCTGCGACGTCGCCGACCGCGAGTCGCTGGCCGGGCTGTTCGAGCAGACCGGGCCGGTCGGGGCGGTGTTCCACACGGCCGGGGTGCTCGACG
Source organism: Amycolatopsis sp. NPDC104587 (assembly GCF_055583645.1). Lineage (NCBI taxonomy): Bacteria > Bacillati > Actinomycetota > Actinomycetes > Pseudonocardiales > Pseudonocardiaceae > Amycolatopsis > Amycolatopsis sp. NPDC104587. The sequence goes on along the minus strand of NZ_JBVJNO010000011.1, from coordinate 168,396 downwards.
ACGGCCTGTCGGTGAACCTCGGGCCCGAGCAGGTCCGCCGGGTGCTGGCGCCGAAGGTCCAGGCGGCGACCTACCTGCACGAGCTGACCCTGGACATGGGGCTGTCGCACTTCGTGCTGTTCTCCTCGGCCGCCGGTGTCCTCGGGGACGCCGGGCAGGCCAACTACGCGGCGGCCAACACCTACCTCGACGAGCTGGCCGCGGAACGCCGGGCGCTCGGCCTGCCGGCGCTGTCGCTGTCGTGGGGCCTGTGGGCGGACGAGTCCGGGATGACCGGGCACCTCAGCGGGGTCGACCACGACCGGATGGCCGCGAACGGCATGCGGGCGCTTTCGGCCGACCACGCGCTGGGGCTCCTGGACGTCGCGATGACGTCGACACACCCGCACTACGTCCCGATCTCGCTGAGCGTCGGGACGCAGCGCGAGCCGATCTTCCGGGCGCTGGTGCAGCCGAAACGGGCCCAGGCCCGCGCGGGGACCGCCGTCGCGGACGACGGGCTCGCCGACCGGCTGGCGGTGCTCAACCCCGAACAGCAGCTGCGGCTGCTGGAGAAGCTGGTGGCCGCGCAGGTCAACCTCGTGCTCGGGCACGTCGAGGAGCACCCGGTCGACCCGGACCAGCCGTTCACCGTGCAGGGCTTCGACTCGCTGACGGCGGTCGAGCTGCGCAACCGGCTCACCACCCAGACCGGGGCGCACCTGCCGGCGACGCTGATCTACGACCACCCGACCCCGCGGCACATCACGCAGCTGCTGCACCGGACGCTCGCGCCGGAGCAGGAGCCGCTGTCGGCCGACGACGAGGACAAGCGGCGGCTGCAGGAGATCCTCGCCGCCGTGCCGGTGTCCCGGATCCGGGAGATCGGGCTCTTCGACGCGCTGCTCAGCCTGGCCGAGGAGCCGGACGGCGGTTTCACCACCACAACGGCGAACGTGGACGACATGGACACCGACGCACTCATCGCGTTGGCGATGGAGGGATCCGAGAACTCATGACTGCACCTCAGGAGAAGGTCGTCGCCGCACTCCGGGCGTCGGTCAAGGAGACCGAACGGCTGCGGCAGCAGAACCAGCAGCTCCGCTCCGCCGCGCACGAGCCGGTGGCGATCGTCGGGATGGGCTGCCGGTTCCCGGGCGGCGTCGGGTCCGCGGCGGACCTCTGGCGCCTGGTCGCCGACGGCGCGGACGTCATCGGCGAGTTCCCCGCCGACCGCGGCTGGGACGCGGACGCGCTGTACGACCCCGACCCCGAGGCGGCCGGGAAGTCCTACGTCAAGACCGGCGGGTTCCTCCACGGCTCCAACGGCTTCGACGCCGGGTTCTTCGGGATCTCACCTCGGGAAGCCCTGGCCATGGACCCGCAGCAGCGGCAGCTCCTGGAGGTCGCCTGGGAGACCCTCGAGAACGCCGGGCTCGACCCGGTCGCGCTCAAGGGCAGCCCCACCGGCGTGTACGTCGGCGTGATCCACAGCTCCTACGCCGACCGGCTGCCGTCGGTGCCGGGTGAGCTGGAAAGCTATGTGGACAACGGGAACCTGAGCAGTGTCGCGTCCGGCCGGATCTCCTACACCCTCGGCCTGGAAGGGCCCGCGGTGTCGGTCGACACGGCGTGCTCGTCGTCGCTGGTGGCGCTGAACCTCGCCGTGCGCGCCCTGCGCAACCGCGACTGCACGCTCGCCCTGGCCGGCGGGGCCACGGTCATGGCGAGCGAAAGCTCGTTCGTGAACTTCAGCCGTCAGCGCGCGGTCGCGCCCGACGGCCGCAGCAAGGCGTTCGCCGAGGCCGCCGACGGCTTCGGGGTGGCCGAAGGCGCCGGTTTCCTCTTGCTGGAACGGCTTTCCGACGCCGTCCGCAACGGCCGGGAGATCCTCGCGGTGGTCCGCGGCTCGGCGGTGAACCAAGACGGCGCGTCCAACGGGCTCTCCGCCCCGAACGGCCCTTCGCAGCAGCGTGTCATCACTGCGGCGCTCGAAGACGCGCGGCTGTCGCCCGCCGACGTCGACCTCGTGGAGGCGCACGGCACGGGCACCGCCCTGGGTGACCCGATCGAAGTCCAGGCGCTGCAAGCGACCTACGGTGCCGAGCGTGCGGCCGACCGTCCACTGTGGCTCGGGTCGCTGAAGTCGAACATCGGCCACTCCCAGGCCGCCGCGGGCATGGGTGGCGTGATCAAGGTGGTGCAGGCGTTGCGGGCCGGGGTCATGCCCCGGACGCTGCACGCGTCGACGCCGTCGTCCAAGATCGAGTGGGACGGCGGTGGTGTCGAGCTGCTGCAGGAGGCCCGCCCGTGGGAGTCCGACGGTCCCCGGCGCGCCGGGGTGTCGTCGTTCGGCATCAGCGGGACGAACGCGCACGTGATCCTGGAGCAGGCGCCCCCGGCCGAGGTCGAGCGGTCCGAGGTGCCGGGTCCGCTGCCGTTCCTGGTGCACGCCAAGACGCCGGAGGCGTTGCGGGAGCAGGCTTCGCGGCTGCGTGAGCACGTCCTGGCCCACCCGGAGGTGGCGCTGGGTGACCTCGGGTTCTCCCTGGCCGGCCGCAGCAGGTTCGCCCACCGCGGGGCCGTGCTTGCCGCGGACCGCGACGAGCTGCTGTCCGGGTTGGCCGACCTCTCGCTGACCGGCTCCGGCTCAGGCGGGCCGAGCCGGGTGCTGATGGTGTTTCCCGGCCAGGGCTCGCAGTGGGTCCACATGGGACTGGAGCTGGCGTCGCGCGAGCCGGTTTTCGCCGAGCGTCTGCGTGAGTGTGACGCGGCGCTGTCGGAGTTCGTCGAGTGGTCGTTGTTCGACAAGCTGGCCGAGGAGACCAGCCAGGTCGACGTCGTGCAGCCGCTGTTGTGGGCGGTGATGGTGTCGCTCGCCGCACTCTGGCGGTCCTATGGTGTCGAGCCGGCCGGGGTGGTGGGCCATTCGCAGGGTGAGATCGCCGCGGCGACTGTTTCAGGTGCGTTATCGCTTAGCGATGGCGCTAGGGTCGTTGCTCTTCGTGCCAGGGCGTTGCGGGCGTTAGAGGGTCTAGGTGGGATGGCGTCGCTGCGAGTGACGGCGGAGGAGGCCGCGGAGCTGATCGACGAGCGGCTGGCGGTGGCGGCGGTGAACGGCCCGGCCCAGGTGATCGTGTCCGGTGAGGTGTCCGCTTTGGACGAACTGGCCGCGACCTGTGAGAGCTATCGGCGCATCGACGTTTCTTATGCCTCGCACCATCCGCAGGTCGGACAGCTCGCCGAGGTGATCTTGGCCGATCTCAAGCCGGTGTCGCCGGAGAGCACCGAGATCCCGTTCTTCTCGACGGTGTCCGGTGAGGAAGCCGATACGGCGACCCTCACCGGCGAGTACTGGCTGGAGAATCTCAAGAGCCAGGTGAAGTTCTTCCCGACCGTGGTGGCGGCGCTGAAGCAGGGCTTCACGCACGTCTTGGAGGTCAGCCCGCACCCGGTGCTCGGTGGCCCGCTGGAGGAAGCGGCGCAAGGGATTCCGGTGCTGTCGACTCTGCGCCGCGAAGGCGGTCAGCCTCGGTTCCGGACCGCGCTGGCCGAGCTGCACGTCCACGGCGGTGACGTCGACTGGACGCGGGTGTTCGACGGCGCCCGCCGGGTTCCGCTGCCCACCTACGCCTTCCAGCACGAGCGGTACTGGCTGGAAGGCGAAGCCGTTCAGGACATGACCGCTGTCGGCCTGCGCCCCGCCGGGCACGGCCTGCTCGGCGCCGTCCTGCACGCCGCCGACTCCGGCGCGATCTACCTGACCGGACGGCTCTCGACGGCCGCGCAGCCGTGGCTGGCCGACCACGTCGTCGGCGACAGCGTGCTCCTGCCGGGCGCGGCGATGCTGGAGATGGCGGTCCACGCCGGGGACCAGCTGGGCTGCCCGCACGTCGAGGAGCTGACCCACCACGCGCCGCTGGTGCTGCCCGCCCAGGTGCAGGTCACCGTCCGCGAGCCGGACGAGACCGGCCGCTGCGCCTTCGCCCTGCACTCCCGGACCGACGACGAGTGGGTCCAGAACGCGGAAGGCACCCTGGTCAAGGGCACCGCGGCCGCCGACACCGGCCTCACCGAGTGGCCGCCGCGAGACGCCCAGCCGGTGGACGTGACGCAGTTCTACCCCACGCTGGCCGAAGCCGGGCTCGGTTACGGGCCGGTGTTCCAGGGCCTGCGGCGGGCGTGGCGGCGCGGTGACGAGCTGTTCGCCGACGTCGTCCTGCCCGACGGTCAGGCCGCCGACCGGTTCGTCGTGCACCCGGCGCTGCTCGACGCGGCCGTCCAGGTCGCCGAGCTGGACGGCGACGGCACCACGCGGCTGCCGTTCTCCTGGCGCGGGTTCTCGGTGTTCGCCACCGGCGCCCGCGCGCTGCGGGTACGCGTGGCTCCGACCGGTGAGGACGGCGTCACCATCACCGCCGCCGACCCCACCGGCGCCCCGGTCGCCCAGGTCGACGAGCTGGTCTCCCGGCCCGCCCAGGCGGCCGGCCCCGCGGTGCGGCTGCGCGACACGATGTACCGCGTCGACTGGCAGGACTGGACTCCCGCGCCGGCTTCGGCGTCCGCCGAGATCGTGCGGTGGCCGGTTCCCAGTGGGTTGACCGCGAGCGAGGTCATCGAGACGACGTTGCGGCGCATCCAGGAGTGGCTGGCCGAGCCGGGCGAGGCGCGTCTGGTCGTCGAAGGCGCCGACACGCTCGAAAACGCGGGCCTGCCGGGGCTGGTCCGCACGGTCGCCGCCGAGTTCCCGGGCCGGGTCTCGCTGCTGGTCACCGACGGGTCCGAAGTGGACGAAGCCGTCCTCGCCGCCGACGAGCCCGTCGCCGGGGTCTTCGACGGGACAACCCGGGTGCCCCGCCTCGGCCGTGTCGGCGCCGAGCTCACTCTTCCCGACGGCGGCTGGAGGATCGGCAACAACGCCGAACCGGTGCCCTACGACGTCGGCACCGCGCCGCTGGATCCCGGGCACGTCCGGGTCCGGGTGCGCGCGGCGGGCGTCAACTTCCGGGACGTCCTGGTGGGCCTGGGCATGTACCCGGACCCGGACGCGGTGCTGGGCAGCGAAGCCGCCGGTGTGGTGGTCGAGGTCGGCCCCGGTGTGGACGGGGTCCGCGTCGGCGACGCCGTGATGGGCATGTTCACCGAGTGCGCCACCTTCGGCGCCCTCGCCGTCACCGACGCGCGGCTGGTCGTCCCCGTCCCCGACGGCTGGACGTTCGAGCAGGCCGGCGCGACCCCGGTCGTGTTCCTCACGGCGTTCTACGCCCTGGCCGACCTCGCCAAGCTGACGGCGGGGGAGCAGGTGCTGATCCACACCGCGACCGGCGGGGTCGGCATGGCCGCGCTGCAGCTGGCCCGGCACTGGGGCGCGGAGGTGTTCACCACGGCGTCCCCGGCGAAGTGGGAGACCCTGCGTGCCCTCGACGTCCCTCTCGACCGGATCGCCAGTTCGCGGGCCCTCGACTTCGAAGCCGACTTCCGTGAGGTGGCCGGCGGTCTCGACGTCGTCCTGAACTCCCTCGCGCACGAGCACACCGACGCGTCGCTGCGGCTTTTGCGGTCCGGCGGCCGGTTCGTCGACATGGGCAAGACCGACGTCCGCGACCCGGAAACCGTCGCCGCCGACCACAACGGCGTGTCCTACCGGGCGTTCGACCTCATCGAGGCCGGGCCGGACCGGCTCCACGAGATCCTGACCGAGTTGCACACGCTGTTCAGCACCGGAGTGCTCACGCCGTTGCCGGTGAAGACGTGGCCCATGCAGCAGGCACGGCAGGCGCTGCGGTTCGTGCAGGCGGCCCGGCACGTCGGCAAGGTCGCGCTGACCCTGCCCGAGCCGCTCGACCCGGCCCGTCCGGTGCTGGTCACCGGCGGCACCGGCACGCTCGGCGCGCTACTGGCCCGGCACCTCGTCACGCGGCACGGCGTGCAGCACCTGGTCCTCACCTCGCGTCGCGGGTCGGAAGCCGCCGCGGGACTCGAGGGTGAGCTTCTTTCACTGGGCGCCGAGTTCGTCGACATCGTCGCGTGTGACGTCGCCGAGCGGGCCGCCGTCGACACGCTCGTCGCCCGGTACCCGCGGCTGGGCGCGGTGTTCCACACGGCCGGGGTCCTCGACGACGCACTGTCGGTCAACCTCACGCCCGAGCAGGTGACGAAGGTGCTGCGCCCCAAGGTGGTCGCGGGCACCCACCTGCACGAGGCGACGCGAGACCTCGGGCTGTCGCACTTCGTGCTGTTCTCCTCCGCGGCCGGGGTGCTGGGTGACGCCGGACAGGCCAACTACGCGGCCGCCAACACCTTCCTGGACGAGCTGGCCCGCCGACGCCGTGAGGAGGGCCTGCCGGGGCTTTCGCTGTCCTGGGGGTTGTGGGACAACGCGTCCGGCATGACCGGGCACCTCAGCGAAGGCGAGCGATCGAGGATGGCTGCCGACGGCATGCGCCCGCTGTCGGCCGAACACGCCCTCGGCCTGCTGGACGCGGCGATGACCTCGACGCACCCGCACTACGTGCCGATCGCGCTGACCGTCGGCGCTCAGCCGGAGCCACTGTTCCGCGCGCTGACCAAGGCGGCGCGGTCCAGCGCGCACACCGCCGTGACGACGACCGGTCTGGACGGGCAGCTCGCCGCGCTCACCGCGGAGCAGCAGCTGCACCTGCTGGAGACGATCGTGGCGGCGCAGGTCAACCACGTGCTGGGGCACGCCGAGGAGCACGCGGCCGACCTCGACCAGCCGTTCAAGACCCAGGGGTTCGACTCGCTCACCGCGGTCGAGCTGCGGAACCGGCTGAACACGCGGACCGGCGTGCGGCTGCCCGCGACCTTGATCTACGACCACCCGACCCCGCGGCACGTCGCCCGGCTGCTCCACACCGAGCTGGCGCCGGACCAGGCCGCGGGCGGTTCGCCGGTGCTGGCCCGGCTCGACGCGCTCGAAGCCGCGCTGGGCGGCGCCGCCGACGAGGACCGCGAGGAGATCACCACGCGGCTGCGGGCGCTGCTCGACCGCTGGGCCGGCAGCACCGAGGAGACCGGGGACGACGTCGACGACGCCTCGGCCGACGAACTGCTCGACATCATCGCCAAGGAATTCGGAAGGTCCTGACCCATGCCGAACGACGAGAAGCTCCTCAAGGAACTGAAGTGGATGACCACCGAGCTGCGGCGCAGCCGCCGTCGGCTGGTCGAGGTCGAGGACGCGGCGCACGAGCCGATCGCGATCGTCGGCACGGGCTGCCGCTTCCCCGGCGGCGTCACGTCGGCCGAGGACCTGTGGCGCGTGGTGACCGAAGGCGCCGACGTGATCGGCGAGTTCCCCGCGGACCGCGGCTGGGACACGGACGAGCTGTTCGACGCGGACCCCGACGCGGCCGGGAAGACCTACGTGCGCTCCGGCGGGTTCCTGCGGGATTCGAACGGCTTCGACGCGGAGTTCTTCGGGATTTCGCCGCGTGAGGCGCTGGCCATGGACCCGCAGCAGCGGCAGCTGCTGGAGGTCGCCTGGGAGACCCTCGAGGACGCCGGCATCAACCCGGACTCCCTGAAGGGCAGCCTGACCGGCGTTTTCGCCGGGGTGCTGCAGAGTGACTACTCGACGCGGCTCGACTCCGTGCCCGCCGACCTCGAGGGCTACCTCGACAACGGCAACATGGCCAGCACCGCCACCGGCCGCATCGCCTACACCCTCGGCCTGGAAGGGCCGACGATGGCGGTAGACACGGCGTGCTCGTCGTCGCTGGTCGCGATCGACCTGGCGGTGCGGTCGCTGCGGAACCAGGACTGCTCGCTGGCGCTGGCCGGCGGGGTCACGGTCATGTGCACCCCGGCGACGTTCACCAGCCTCAGCCGTCAGCGCGCGCTCGCCCCGGACGGCCGCTGCAAGGCCTTCTCGGACGACGCGAACGGCTTCGGCGCGGCCGAGGGCATCGGGTTCCTGCTCCTGGAACGGCTTTCCGACGCCGTCCGCAACGGCCACCAGGTCCTCGCCGTGGTCCGCGGCTCGGCGGTGAACTCCGACGGCGCGTCCAACGGCCTGACGGCCCCGAACGGCCCGTCGCAGCAGCGCGTGATCCAGGCGGCCCTGCGGAACGCGCGGCTCGGCGCCGCCGACGTCGACCTCGTCGAGGCGCACGGCACCGGCACCGCGCTCGGCGACCCGATCGAAGTCCAGGCGCTGCAAGCGGTTTACGGCGTCGACCGGCCGGCCGACCGTCCACTGTGGCTGGGTTCGCTGAAGTCGAACATCGGGCACGCCCAGGCCGCCGCCGGGGTGGGCGGGGTCATCAAGATGGTGCAGGCGCTGCGGGCCGGGGTCATGCCGCGGACGCTGCACGCGTCGACGCCGTCGTCCAAGATCGAGTGGGACGGCGGTGGTGTCGAGCTGCTGCAGGAAGCTCGTCCGTGGGCCTCGGACACCCCTCGCCGCGCCGGTGTTTCGTCGTTCGGGATCAGCGGGACGAACGCGCACGTGATCCTGGAACAGGCGCCCGCGGTCGAGGTCGAGCGGTCCGAGGTGCCGGGCGCCGTGCCGGTGCTGCTGTCCGGCCGCACGCCGGACGCGTTGCGGGACCAGGCCGCGCGCCTGCGTGAGCACGTGCTGGCGCACCCGGCGTTGTCCCTGGGAGACCTCGGGTTCTCGCTGGCCACGGGCCGGGCGAACTTCGCCCACCGCGGTGCGGTCGTCGCCGCCGACCGGGAGGAGCTGCTCGCCGGGCTGACGGACCTTTCGCTGACCGGTTCGGGGTCCGGTGGGCCGAGCCGGGTGCTGATGGTGTTCCCGGGGCAGGGTTCGCAGTGGGTCCGGATGGGACTGGAACTTGCTGAGCGCGAGCCGGTTTTCGCCGATCGCCTGCGTGAGTGTGACGCGGCGTTGTCGGAGTTCGTGGACTGGTCGGTGTTCGACAAGCTGGCGGAAGAGACGAGCCAGGTCGACATCGTGCAGCCGCTGTTGTGGGCGGTGATGGTGTCGCTCGCGGACCTGTGGCGTTCGTACGGTGTTGAGCCGGCCGGGGTGGTGGGTCACTCCCAGGGTGAGATCGCCGCGGCGACCGTCTCAGGTGCGTTATCGCTTAGTGATGGCGCTAGGGTGGTTGCTCTTCGTGCGAGGGCGTTGCGGGCGTTAGAGGGTCTAGGCGGAATGGCGTCGCTGCGAGTGTCTGCCGAGGAGGCCGCGAAGCTGATCGACGAGCGGCTCGCGGTGGCGGCGGTGAACGGCCCGGCGCAGGTGATCGTGTCGGGTGATGTTTCCGCTTTGGACGAGCTGGCCGCGGCCTGTGAGAGCTATCGGCGGATCGACGTTTCCTACGCTTCGCACCATCCGCAGGTCGGGCAGCTCGCCGACGTGATCCTGCACGACCTGGCGCCGGTGTCGCCGGTGAGCACCGAGATCCCGTTCTACTCCACGGTTTCCGGTGCGCAGGCCGACACGGTGACGCTCACCGGCGAGTACTGGCTGGAGAACCTGAAGAGCCAGGTGAAGTTCTTCCCGACCGTCGTCGAGGCTCTCAAGCACGGCTTCACGCACGTCCTGGAGGTCAGCCCGCACCCTGTCCTCGGCGCGCCCCTGGAGGAGGCCGCGCAAGGTCTCCCGGTGCTCTCGACTCTGCGCCGCGAAGGCGGTCAGCCTCGGTTTCGGACCGCGCTGGCCGAGCTGCACGTCCGCCACGGCCGGGTCGACTGGACACCGCTCTTCGAGGGCGCGCACCGGGTTCCGTTGCCTACCTACGCTTTCCAGCACGAAAGGTTCTGGCTCGACGCGCCCAAGTCGAAGGGGTCCACGGACGCCGCCGAAGCCGCCTTCTGGACCGCCGTCCGCGATGAGGACGTTGACGAGGTCGCGAAGACCCTCGGTGTCGAAAGCGACTCGCTCGGCACGGTGCTCCCGGCGCTGTCCGGCTGGCAGCGCCGCCGCGAGGAGCGGGCGAGCCAGGACGCCCTCCGCTACCGGGTCGCCTGGACCCCGCTGTCCCGGCCCGCCGCGGCGCGGCTCACCGGCCGCTGGCTGGTCCTGACCCCGCCCGGCGTCGAAGCACCGCGGCTCGAAGACCGTGGCGCCGAGGTGGTCCACGTCGGTGTCGAGGCCGGCACGGACCGCGCGGCGTTCGCGGAGCTGCTCACCGGCGAGCCGTTCACCGGGGTGCTTTCGCTGCTCGACCTCGTCGGGATCCTGCACCTGACCCAGGCCATGGGCGACGTCGAATCGGCGGCACGCCTGTGGTGCGTCACCCGCGGCGCGGTCTCGCCGACCCGCGAGCCGGGCGCCGTCGACCCGGTGCAGGCCCAGCTCTGGGGCTTCGGCCGGGTGGCCGGCATCGAGGCCCCGCAGCGCTGGGGCGGCCTGGTGGACCTGCCCGCCGGCGCGGACGAGACCCTGCTGGTCGCCGCGCTTTCCGGCACCGAGACCGAGGTCGCGGTCCGCGACGGCGAGCTGTTCGGCCGCCGTCTGGTCCGCAGCCCGGTCGGCGGAGCCGCCGGGGAGCCGTACCGGCCGCGCGGCACTGTGCTGGTCACCGGCGGCACCGGGGCGCTCGGCGCGCACGTCGCGCGCTGGCTCGCCGGGAACGGCGCCGAGCACGTGGTCCTCACCAGCCGTCGCGGGGAAGCCGCGGAAGGCGCCGCCGAATTGGCGGAGGAGCTGCGGGCGTGCGGCACCGGCGTCACCGTCGCGGCCTGCGACACCGCCGACCGCGACGCGCTCGGCGGGCTCCTGGACGGCGTCGGGCCGCTCAGCGCCGTGTTCCACGCGGCCGGCGTCCTCGACGACGGCGCGCTCGACTCGCTCACCCCGGACCGCTTCACCACCGTGCTGCGGCCGAAGGTCGACGCGGCCCGGAACCTGCACGAGCTGACCCGCGACCTGGACGCGTTTGTGCTGTTCTCGTCGTTCGCCAGCGTCATCGGCAACGCGGGCCAGGCCAACTACGCCGCCGCCAACGCCCACCTGGACGCGCTCGCCGAACAGCGCCGCGCGGCCGGGCTCCCGGCAACGTCGGTGGCCTGGGGCGCGTGGGGCGGCACCGGCCTCGCCGCGGACGAGACGATCGCCGAACGCCTCGGCAAGGAAGGCGTCTCGCCGATGGCCGCGGCCGCCGGGGTCACCGCGCTCGGCCTCGCTCTGGACCACCAGGACGTCGCCGTCGGGGTCGCCGACGTCGACTGGCCGCGCCTGGTCGAGCGGCACGGGCCCCGGGCCCTGCTCGACCAGCTGCCCGAGGCGGTCGTGCCGGCCTCGGCGCCCGCCGCGGCCGTCGCCACAGCGGACGCGGGGGCGGCCCTGCGGCAGCGGCTGGCCGACACCGCGCCGGCGGACCGCGAGGGTGTCCTGCTGGACCTGGTGCGCGCCCAGGCCGCCGCGGTGCTCGGGCACGCGTCGCCCGCCGCGATCGACCCCGGCCGCGGGTTCACCGAGCTCGGGTTCGACTCGCTCACCGCGGTCGAAACGCGCAACCGGCTGAACACGCTCACCGGCCTGCAGCTGCCGACGGCGCTCACGTTCGACTACCCGACCCCGGCCGTCCTGGCCCGCTACCTCGCCGGCCGGCTCGTCCCGGAAGACACCACGACGGCGGCTTCGGTGCTCGCCGAGCTGGACAAGCTCGGCCGCGCCTTCACCGAGACGGCCCCCGACGGCATCACGCGGGCGCAGCTGAAGGTCGGCCTGCAGTCGTTCCTGGCCGGCTGGATCGACGGGGAATCCGGTTCTTCCGGCGATTCTTTCGATTTCGGAACCGACGAAGAATTGTTCGAGTTCATCGACAACGGACTGACTGCCTGACCCGTACCGCCCCTCCTGCGCCCCCGGCGAGCTTCCCCAGCTCGGCGGGGGCGCAGGGGTGTCTAGGGGAGAGGTAGGGGTTGTCGGCGCGAGGGCCGGTCCATAGCGTGGAAATTGGAATTCGCGGTCGTCGAACCGCCTGCCTGCGCCGAATGAGGTCGAAGCTGAAATGGCTGATGTCGAGAAGCTCCGCGAATACCTCCGCCTGGTCACCGCTGATCTGCGGCAGACCCGTCAGCGCGTGCGTGAGCTCGAGGACCACGATCCGATCGCCGTGGTCGGCATGGGCTGCCGCTACCCCGGCGGGGTGGACGGCCCGGACGCGCTCTGGCGGCTCGTCACCGACGAGGCCGACGCCATCGGCGGCTTCCCCGAGGACCGCGGCTGGGACCACGAAGCGATCTTCGACCCCGAGCCCGCCAAGCCCGGCAAGACCTACGTCCGCTCCGGCGGTTACCTGCGTGGCGCCGACCAGTTCGACGCCGAGTTCTTCGGCATCTCGCCGCGCGAAGCCGTCGTCATGGACCCGCAGCAGCGGCAGCTGCTGGAAGTGTCGTGGGAGGCCATCGAGCACGCCGGCATCAACCCGCGCTCGCTGCGCGGCAGCCGGACCGGGGTGTTCATCGGCGGCTGGTCCGACGACTACACCGCGGCGGCCCGCGGGGTGTCCGAAGAGTACGAGGGCTACCTGTTCACCGGCAGCGCGGCCAGCGTCATCTCCGGCCGGGTCGCCTACACGTTCGGCCTGGAAGGGCCCGCGGTCACCGTCGACACCGCCTGCTCGTCCTCGCTCGTCTCCCTGCACCTCGCGGCCCGCGCCCTGCGCAGCGGCGAGTGCACCCTCGCGCTCGCGGGCGGCGTCACCATCATGTCGACCCCGCAGGGGCAGATCGAGATCAGCCAGCAGCGCGCGCTGGCCCCGGACGGCCGCTGCAAGGCGTTCGGCGACGGCGCCGACGGCTTCGGCGCGTCCGAAGGGGTCGGCGTCGTGGTCCTGGAGCGGCTTTCCGAGGCCCGCCGCAACGGCCACGAGGTGCTCGCGGTCGTCCGCGGCTCCGCGACCAACCAGGACGGCGCGAGCAGCGGCCTGAGCGCCCCCAACGGCCCGTCGCAGCAACGCGTGATCCTCGCCGCGCTCCAGGACGCGCGGCTGTCCGCCGCCGACGTCGACGTGGTCGAGGCGCACGGCACCGGCACCTCGCTGGGCGACCCGATCGAGGCCGACGCGCTGATCGCCGTGTACGGCAAGGACCGCGCCGCCGGCCGGCCGCTGTGGCTGGGGTCGCTGAAGTCCAACATCGGGCACTCCGCCGCGGCCGCGGGTGTCGGCGGCGTGATCAAGATGGTGCAGGCTCTGCGCGCGGGCGTGCTGCCCAAGACGCTCCACGCTTCGACGCCGTCGTCCCGGATCGCCTGGGACGGCAGCGGGGTCGAGCTGCTGCAGGAAGCCCGTCCGTGGGAGTCCGGCGCGCCTCGCCGCGCGGGCGTCTCGTCGTTCGGGATCAGCGGCACCAACGCCCACGTCATCCTGGAGCAGGCGCCGGAAGCCGACGGCGGGGAGCGTGCCGGGGTACCGGCCGGCGCGGTCCCGGTCGTGCTGTCCGGCCGCACCCCGGAAGCGGTGCGGGACCAGGCTTCCCGGCTGCGTGCGCACGTGCTGGCGCACCCGGAGCTGCCCCTCGCCGACCTCGGGTTCTCCCTGCTCGGCCGCACGGGGTTCGCGCACCGCGGCGCGGTGGTCGCGAGCGACCGTGACGAGCTGCTGGCCGGGCTGGCGGACCTGCCGCTGACCGGTTCGGGCTCCGGTGGGCCGAGCCGGGTGCTGATGGTGTTTCCCGGCCAGGGCTCGCAGTGGGTCCACATGGGACTCGAGCTCGCCGTGCTGGAACCGGTGTTCGCCGCGCGACTGCGGGAGTGTGACGCGGCTTTGTCGGAGTTCGTCGACTGGTCGTTGTTCGACAAGCTGGCCCACGAGTCCGCGCTGGGTCAGGTCGACGTGGTGCAGCCGCTGTTGTGGGCGGTCATGGTGTCGCTCGCCGCGCTCTGGCGTTCGTACGGTGTCGAGCCTGCCGGTGTGGTGGGGCACTCCCAGGGTGAGATCGCTGCGGCGACCGTCTCAGGTGCGTTATCGCTTAGCGATGGCGCTAGGGTCGTTGCTCTTCGTGCCAGGGCGTTGCGGGCGTTAGAGGGTCTAGGCGGGATGTCGTCGATCCTCGTGCCGGCCGAACGCGCGGCCGAGCTGATCGAGCCGTGGGGTGACAAGCTGGCCGTCGCGGCGGTGAACGGCCCGGCGCAGGTCATCGTGTCCGGCGACGTCACCGCGCTCGACGAACTGGCCGTCGTCTGCGAGAACGAGGGCGCCCACTACCGCCGGATCGGCGTCTCCTACGCCTCGCACCACCCGCAGGTGGGGCAGCTGGCCGGCGTCATCCTCGAAGACCTGGAGCCGGTCGCGCCGACCGCCACCACGATTCCCTTCTACTCCACGGTTTCCGGCGCGAAGATCACCACCACGACGCTGACCGGCGACTACTGGCTGGAGAACCTCCGCAGCCAGGTCAAGTTCTTCCCGACGGTCGTCGAAGCGCTCAAGGACGGCTTCACGCACGTCCTCGAGGTCAGCCCGCACCCGGTGCTGGGCGCGCCGCTCGACGAGGCCGCCGACGGCCGGCCGGTGCTGTCCACCCTGCGCCGCGACACCGGGCAGAAGCGGTTCCGGACCGCGCTGGCCGAGCTGCACCTGCACCACGGCCACGTCGACTGGACACCGGTCTTCGCCGGCGCCCGCCGGGTTTCCGTGCCCACCTATGCCTTCCAGCACCAGCGTTACTGGCTGGAGCCGCGCCAGGGCAGCCAGGACGTCGCCACCGTCGGCCTGCGCCCGGCCGAGCACGGCCTGCTCGGCGCGGTCCTGCACGCCGCCGACACCGGCGCGACCTACCTCTCGGGACGCCTTTCGCTCGCCGCCCAGCCCTGGCTCGCCGACCACGCCCTCGGCGACACCGTGGTGCTGGCCGGTTCGGCGATGCTGGAGATGGCCGTGCACACCGGAAGCCGCCTCGGCTGCCCGTGGGTGGACGAGCTGACCCACCACGCGCCGCTGGTCGTCCCGGGTGCCGGCGCGGTGGTCGTCCAGGTCACCGTCAACGCCCCCGACGAGCGCGACGCCCGCGCGTTCACCCTCGCCTCCCGCACCGAGGACGAGGAGGAGTGGGTGGTCCACGCGACCGGCCGGCTCGCCCCGGCCGGGACCGAGGAGGACTCCGGCGAGCTCGCGGTCTGGCCGCCGCAGAACGCGGAAACCCTGTCCCTCGACGACTTCTACGAGACCATGGCGGACGTCGGGGTCCACGCGGGCCCGGCCTTCCAGTGCGTCGGCGCGGCCTGGCGCCGCGGGGACGACGTCTTCACGGAGCTGGCGCTGCCGCCGGACCTGCACCGCGAGGCCGGTTCCTACGTGCTGCACCCCGCGTTGCTCGACGGCGCGCTGCAGGGTGCGTGGTTCGGCGTGCTCGGTGACCCCGGGCAGGGGCGCGGCCCGTTCAGCTGGAGCGGGGTGAGCCTGCGCCGCCCGGCCGGGACCACACTGCGCGCCCGGGTCCGCGCCGCCGGACCGGACGCGCTGTCGGTCCTGGTCGGCGACGAAACCGGCGCCGAGGTCGCCGCCGTGCGCTCGCTGGTCATGCGCCCGGTCGGGGACGGCTCCGCGCCGGTCGAACCGCCGCTGCGGGTCGACTGGGTCGAGCACCCGGCGGTCACGCCCACGACGTCCGGGACGTTCGCGCTGCTGGGTGCCGACGAGCTCAAGGTCACCGCCGCCCTCGAAGCCGCGGGCGCGCAGGGCGAGCGGCACGCCGACCTCGCCGCGCTGGCTGCCGGACCCGCTCCCGCATACGTCTTCCTGTCCCTGCCGCCGCAGCGCGCGGCGACGTCGGCACTGCTGGCCGAGCAGGCGCGCACCGCGACCACGACGATGCTCAAGACCGTGCAGGACTGGCTCGCCGAGCCGAACCTGCGGCACACTCGCCTCGTCGTCGTGACCTCCGGCGCGGTCCGGATCGGCGAGCAGGAGGACGTCGACCTCACGCACGTCCCGGTCTGGGGGCTGTTGCGGTCCGCGCAGGCCGAGAACCCCGAGCGGTTCGTGCTGGTGGACACCGACGGCAGCCCCGAGTCCACGGCGGTGCTGATCAAAACGCTGCTGGGCGGCGAGAACCAGTTCGCGCTCCGCGAGGGCCACGCCTCGGTGCCGCGGCTGACCCGGCTTTCCCCGCAGCAACAGGGCGAAGCCCCGAAGTGGGACCGAGGCACGGTGCTCGTCACCGGCGGCCTCAAGGGCGTCGGCTCGCTGATCGCCAAGCACCTGGTCACCACCCACGGCGTCCGGCGGCTGGTGCTGCTCGGCCGCCGTGGCCTGGAGACCCCCGGTGCCGAAGCGTTGGTGGCCGAACTGGCCGGACTCGGCGCCGAAGCGCAGGTCTGCGCGTGTGACGGCGCCGACCGGGACGCGCTGTCGGCGGCGCTCGCCACCATCCCCGGCGAGTACCCGCTGACGGCCGTCGTCCACTCCGCCGGGGTGTTCGACGACGGGCTGATCCCGGACCTGACCGCCGGCCAGGTCGAGCGGGTGTTCGCGCCGAAGGTCGACATGGCGCTCAACCTCCACGAGCTGACCGCCGGGCTCGACCTCGACGCCTTTGTCCTGTTCTCGTCGTTCGCCGGGACCTTCGGCGGCGCGGGCCAGGGTCCGTACGCCGCGGCCAACCTGTTCCTCGACGCCTTCGCCGCGCACCGGGTCGCTCGCGGCCTCCCGGCGACGTCCCTGGCGTGGGGGCTGTGGGAGGAGCGCAGCGGCATGGCCGGCGCGCTCGGTGACGCGCAGCTGCAGCGCCTGGAGGGCGGCGGGCTCGTCCCGATGACCGCCGAGCACGGCGCCGCGCTGTTCGACGCCGCGTGCGCGTCCGGCGAGACCGCGCTGGTCCCGGTGCCGTTCGACCGGGCCCGGCTGCGGGCCGACGCCAAGGCGGGCGCGCTCCCGGCGATCCTGTCCGGGCTGGTGCCGGCCCCGGCACGGGCGAACGGCGAGCCCCGGACCGTCGACGCGTCCCGCTTCCGCGCCGAGCTGGCCGCACTGTCCACAGAGGACCGCGAGAAGCGGCTGCTGGAGCTGGTCCGCACGACGGCCGCGTCCGTGCTCGGGCACGCCGGGGCCGCCGAGGTCGGCGCCGAACGCGCGTTCGGCGCGCTGGGCATCGACTCGCTGACCGCGCTGGAGCTGCGCAACCGGCTCACCGCCGCGACCGGGCTGCCGCTGCCGGCGGCGCTGGTCTTCGACTACCCGAACCCGCTGGCCGTGGCCCGGCTCCTGACCGGTGAGCTGGGGGAGCCGGCCGTCGAGACCGCCGTGCCGCTGCTCGCCGAGCTGGACCGGCTGGAGGCCGCGCTCACCGCGCTCACGCCCGACTCGCTGGCCGCGCTCGTCCCCGACGAGTCCGCGCTCGCCCGGATCACCCACCGGGTGCAGGCCCTGCGCCCGCTGTGGGACCAGGCGCGCGGCGCGACCGCGGTGTCGCTGACCGCCGCGGCCACCGACGACGACCTGCTCGACCTGCTGGGCGACCGCTTCGGCACGGCCTGACCGCCCCCCCCCCGCTTCGAACGAGGTGCAACGCATGGACAACGAGGACAAGCTCCGCCGCTACCTCAAGCGCGCGGTGGCCGAGCTGGACGACGCCCAGGCGCGGCTCGCCGACGCCGAGCGGCGCGCGAGCGAGCCGATCGCGATCGTCGGCCTCGGCTGCCGTTTCCCCGGCGGCGCGGACACCCCGGAGCGGTTCTGGGACCTGCTGGCCGGAGGGGTCGACACCGTCGCCGAGGTGCCCGCCGACCGCGGCTGGGACATGGACCGCCTGTACGACCCGGAGCTGAGCCGCCCGGGCACCAGCTACGTCCGCACCGGCGCGTTCCTCGACGCGGCGGGCGACTTCGACGCGGGCTTCTTCGGGGTCTCCCCGAAGGAAGCGCTGACGATGGACCCGCAGCAGCGCGTACTGCTCGAGACGTCGTGGGAAGCCATCGAGCGGGCCGGGATCGACCCGGCGTCGCTGCGCGGTGAGCGGGTCGGCGTCTTCGCGGGCACCAACGGCCAGGACTACGGAAACGTGCTGCTGCAGGCTCCCGAGGGGGAGGGTTACCTGTCCACCGGCTCGGCGGCGAGCGTCGTCTCCGGCCGGATCTCCTACACGCTCGGGCTCGAAGGGCCGTCCGTCACCGTCGACACCGCGTGCTCGTCTTCGCTGGTCACGCTGCACCTCGCCGCCCAGGCGCTGCGCTCCGGCGAGTGCTCGCTGGCGCTGGCCGGCGGCGCGACGGTCGTCTGCACCACCGACCTGTTCGCCGAGTTCAGCAAGCAGGGCGGGCTGTCCCGCGACGGCCGCTGCAAGCCGTTCTCCGCGGCCGCCGACGGCTTCGGCATCGCCGAGGGCGCCGGGATGCTGCTGGTGGAACGGCTTTCCGACGCCCGGCGGCTCGGCCACCCGGTGCTCGCGGTCGTCCGCGGCTCCGCGGTCAACTCCGACGGCGCGTCCAACGGCCTCACCGCTCCCAACGGCCCGTCCCAGCAACGCGTGATCCGGCAGGCCCTCGAAGCCGCCGGACTGTCCACTTCGGACGTCGACGCGGTGGAGGCGCACGGCACCGGCACGTCGCTCGGCGACCCGATCGAGGCCGACGCGCTCCTGGCCACCTACGGCCGGGGCCGCGACACCGACCGGCCGCTGCACCTGGGCTCGGTGAAGTCGAACGTCGGTCACACCCAGGCCGCGGCCGGGGTCGCCGGAGTGATCAAGATGGTCCTGGCCCTGCGCAACGACCTGCTGCCGGCCACCCTGCACGCCGGCGAGCCGACCCCGCACGTCGAGTGGGCTTCCGGCGCCGTCTCGCTGCTGACGGAGGCCCGGCCCTGGCCGGAAGCCGGCCGCCCGCGGCGCGCGGCGGTGTCGTCGTTCGGCATCAGCGGCACCAACGCGCACGTCATCCTCGAGCAGGCGCCCGCGGCGGAGGTCCCCGCGGCCGACGTCCCGGGTCCGCTGCCGCTGTCCGCCCGGTCCCCGGAAGCGCTGCGGGCCCAGGCCGGACAGGTGCTTTCGGCGCTGCGGGGCGCGCGGCCCGGCGACGTCGGGTTCACGCTGGCGCGCAGCCGCGCCGGGCACGAGCACCGCGCCGTGGTGCTCGCCGATCCCGAGAACGCGCTGGCCGCGCTCGCCGCCGGGGAGCCGGACGCGAACGTCGTCACCGGGTCCACTGTGGACGGAAAGCTGGCCTTCCTCTTCTCGGGCCAGGGCGCCCAGCGGCTGGGCATGGGGCGTGAGCTGTACGCGTCTTCGGAGGTCTTCGCGACGGCGTTCGACGCGGTCCTCGCCGAGCTCGACCCCGGCCTGCGTGACGTCGTCTGGGGAGACGACGCCGCCGCGCTCAACCGGACCGGGAACACCCAGCCGGCGTTGTTCGCGATCGAGGTCGCGCTGTTCCGGCTGGCCGAGTCGCGGGGGGTCCGGCCGGACTTCGTCGCCGGGCACTCGATCGGCGAGATCGCCGCGGCCCACGTCGCCGGGGTGCTGTCCCTGGCCGACGCGGCCCGGCTGGTCACCGCCCGCGGGCGGCTGATGGCGGCGCTGCCCGAGGGCGGCGCGATGATCGCGCTGCAGGCCACCGAGGCCGAGGTGGTCCCGCTGCTCACCGACGGCGTGTCGATCGCCGCGGTCAACGGCCCGGAAGCCGTGGTGGTGTCCGGCGCCGAGGACGCGGTGACGGCGATCGCCGCGCAGTTCGTGGCGAAGGCGCGCAAGACCAAGCGGCTGCCGGTGTCGCACGCGTTCCACTCGCCGCTCATGGACCCGATGCTGGCCGAGTTCCGCGCGGTGGTGTCCGGGCTCGCCTTCGCCCGGCCCACGATCCCGGTCGTCTCCACCCTGACCGGCGGTGACGCCGACCTCACCGAGCCGGAGTACTGGGTGCGGCACGTGCGTGACGCCGTCCGGTTCGCGGACGGGGTCGCGGCGTTGCGCGAGGCCGGCGTCCGGACGTTCCTGGAGCTGGGCCCGGACGGCGCGCTGTCGTCGCTGGTCGAGGGCGCGGTTCCGCTGCTGCGCAAGAACCTCGACGAGCCGCGCGCGGTGCTGTCGGCGCTGGCGCGCCTGCACGTGACCGGCACCCGGGTGGACTGGGACTCGTTCTTCCCCGGCGCCCGGCTGGTGGAGCTGCCGACGTACCCGTTCGAGCACCAGCACTTCTGGCTCACGCCGGGTGAGCCGGCCGGCGACGCGAGCGCGTTCGGCCAGGGCGTGGGAGCGCACCCGCTGCTGAGCGCAACCCTGACCCTGCCCGACGGCGCTTCGGTGGCCACGGGACGGCTGTCGCTGCACAGCCACCCGTGGCTGGCCGACCACGTGGTCCTGGGCACGGTGATCCTCCCGGCAACGGCGTACATCGACATGGCGCTGCACACGGGCGGCGGCGCGGAGCTGGCCGAGCTGACGCTGGCGGCGCCGCTGGTGATCCCGGAGCAGGGTGCGGTGGCGGTGCGGCTGCACGTCGGTCCGCCGGAGGAGGACGGCCGCCGCGCGTTGAGGCTGGACTCCCGCCCGGCCGACGGTGAGGACGAATGGACCGCGCACGCGAGCGGGTTCCTCGGCGCGGAAGCGGGCGAGTCGGCCGAGCGCGGCTTCGACGCGAGCGAGCCCGCTGCGATCGGATCGGCCTCCGCCGCCCCCACATCCCTCGCCGAGTGGCCGCCCCCAGGCGCCGAACCCGTCGCCCTCGACGGGATCTACGACCGCATCGCCGACAGCGGCCTCACCTACGGCCCCGCCTTCCGCGGCCTCCGCCAAGCCTGGCGCCGCACCGAGGGCGACCGCACCGAGATCTTCGCCGAGGTCGCTCTCCCCGAGCACGTCCGCGCCGACGCCCCCCGCTTCGGCCTGCACCCCGCCCTGCTCGACGCCGCCCTGCACCCCGCCGTCGGCATTCCCGGGCTGCTCGCCGACGCCGCCGACGCGGGCCTGCCCTTCTCCTGGACCGGCGTCCGCCTGCACCTCGCCGGCGCCGACGCCCTCCGCGTCCGCCTGGGCGCCACCGGCACCCGAGGCCTCACCGTCCAGGTCGCCGACAGCGAAGGCAACCCCGTCGCCAAGGCCGAGTCGCTCGTCTCGCGGCCGCTGTCGCCCGAACTCCTCGCCGGCGCCCCCTCCGAGAAGGACGCGCTCTTCACCCTCGACTGGCTCCCGGTCCCGAGCGCGCCCGCCCCTCGCGGCCGCGTCGCCCTGGCCACCGCCGACGACGACCCGGCCTGCGCCTTCGCCGACCTGGGCTCGTTCCCCGACCTCGCCGCCCTGCAGGCCGAGCTGGACGGCCTCCCTGCCCCCAGCATGGTCTTCACCTCCTTTCCGGTCGACGGCACCGACGCCGCCGCGGCGCACCAGGCCGCCGAGCAGGCGCTCCACCTCGTCCAGGCCTGGCTCGCCGACCCCCGGCTCGCCGACGCGCAGCTCGTCTTCGTCACCACCGGCGCGGTGAGCACGGCCCCCGGCGAAGACGTCCCGGACCGGGCCCACTCGACGGTCTGGGGCCTGGTCCGCGCCGCCCAGTCCGAGAACCCGGGCCGGTTCGTCCTCGTGGACACCGACGGCTCCGCCGCCGAGCTCGCCACGGACGAGCCGCAGCTCGCCCTCCGCGCGTCCCGGCTCCTGGCCCCGCGCCTCGCGAAGGCCACCGCGGAGCCATCCGATGTGGACGGTCTGACCGGCACGATCCTGGTCACCGGCGGCACCGGCGGCCTCGGCTCGCTCGTCGTCCGCCACCTCGTCGCGAAGGCCGATCGCCTGGTTGTCGCGTCGCGCCGGGGTCCGGACGCCCCGGGCGCGGCCGAGCTGACCGAGCTCGGCGCCGAGGTCGTGGCCTGCGACGTCGCCGACCGCGCCGCCGTCGAGAACCTCGTCGAGAACACGAAGTTCACGGCCGTTGTGCACACCGCAGGCGTCCTCGACGACGGCCTGGTGACCAACCTGTCACCCGAGCAGCTCCACCGGGTCCTCGCGGCCAAGGTCGACGCGGTCGAGAACCTGCACGACCTCGTCGGCGACGTCGACGCGTTTGTCCTGTTCTCCTCGGCTTCCGGTGTCCTCGGCAGCCCCGGCCAGGCCAACTACGCGGCCGCCAACGCCTACGTCGACGCCCTGGCCCAACACCGCCGCGCGACCGGCAAGCCCGCCCACTCGCTGGCCTGGGGCTCGTGGGAGCACACCGGCGGCGGCATGACCGGCACCCTCGACGACGACGGCCGCGGCCGCATCACCCGCAGCGGTGTCCTCCCGCTGTCGGTCGAAGACGGCTTGGCGCTGCTGGACTCCAGTGTCCACAGTGCACTCCCGCTGCTCGTCCCGATGCGGCTCGACCTGCCGGCCCTGCGGGCGAAGGCCGGTGATGGCGTCCCCGCCCTGCTGCGCGGCCTGATCCGCGCGCCGCGGAAGACCACCGTGGCCCAGCCGCAGCCGGTCACCCAGCGGCTGGCCGGGCTGTCCGGTGAAGAGCGTTCGAAGGCGCTGCTGGACCTCGTCCGCACGCAGGCCGCGCTCGCGCTCGGCCACAGCGGGCCGGCGGACATCGGCGCCGAGCGCGGGTTCCTCGACCTCGGCTTCGACTCGCTCACCGCGGTCGAGCTGCGCAACCAGCTCGACACGGCCACCGGGCTGCGGCTGCCGGCGACGCTGATCTTCGACTACCCGAACCCGGCCGCGCTGGCGAAGTTCCTCGACACCGAGCTGCCCAGCGCCGAGGCCGAGGCCGGCGGGGCGTTGCGGACCGCGTTGGCCGGCCTCGAAGGCCTGCTGACGGCGGTCGACGCCGAGGAAGCCCAGCGGGCGGCCGCCCGGTTGCGGGCGCTCGCCGCCGAATGTGTCGCCCGCGTCTCCGGCGACGGCGGGAGCGAGCTGGACTCGGCGACCGCGGAAGAACTTTTCGACCTGCTCGACAACGAGCTGGAAAGCTAGGAGCTCGCGGTGGCGAACGAAGACAAGTACCTCGAATACCTCAAGCGCGCCACGGCGGACCTGCGCGAAACCCGGCGCCGCCTGCGCGAGGTCGAGGAGGCGAGCCGCGAGCCGATCGCGATCGTCGGGATGGCCTGCCGCTTCCCCGGCGGCGTGCGCACGCCCGAGCAGCTCTGGCGGATCGTCGCCGACGGCGTCGACGCGGTCGGCGAGTTCCCCGCCGACCGCGGCTGGGACCTCGCCGAGCTCCACGACCCGACGATGACCCGGCCGGGCACGAGCTACCTCAAGACCGGCGGTTTCCTCGACGACGTCGCCGACTTCGACCCGGCGCTGTTCGGCATCTCGCCGCGCGAGGCGCTGGCGATGGACCCGCAGCAGCGGCTGCTGCTGGAGACGTCGTGGGAGGCCTTCGAGCGCGCCGGGATCGACCCGACGTCGTTGCGCGGCAGCCGGACCGGCGTGTTCGCCGGGATGATGTACCACGACTACCACACGCGGCTCGGCCGGCTGTCCGAGGAGCTGGAGAACTTCCTCGGCAACGGCAACTCCGGCGCGGTCGCCGCCGGGCGCGTCTCCTACACCTTCGGGCTGGAGGGCCCGGCGCTGACCGCGGACACCGCGTGCTCGTCGTCGCTGGTGACGCTGCACCTGGCCGTCCAGGCCCTGCGCAACGGCGAGTGCTCGCTGGCCCTGGCCGGTGGTGTCGCGATGATGGCCATCCCCGAGCCGTACATCCAGTTCAGCCGCCAGCGCGCGCTCGCCGAGGACGGCCGCTGCAAGGCGTTCGCGGACGCCGCCGACGGCACCGGCCTGTCCGAGGGCGCCGGGATGCTGCTGGTGGAGAAGCTGTCCGACGCGCAGCGCAACGGCCACCCGGTGCTCGCGGTCATCCGCGGCTCCGCGGTCAACCAGGACGGTGCGAGCAGTGGCCTCACCGCCCCGAACGGCCCGTCGCAGCAGCGGGTCATCCGGCAGGCGCTGGCCAGTGCCGGACTGTCCACTTCGGACGTCGACACCGTCGAGGGCCACGGCACCGGCACCTCGCTGGGCGACCCGATCGAGGCGCAGGCGCTGCTCGCCACCTACGGCCGCGACCGCGAGGAGCCGCTGTACCTCGGCTCGCTCAAGTCGAACCTCGGGCACACCCAGGCCGCGGCCGGGGTCGGCGGGATCATCAAGATGGTCCTCGCGATGCGCCACGACGTCCTGCCGGCCACCCTGCACGTCGACGCGCCGTCGTCCAAAGTGGACTGGACGGCGGGCGCCGTCGAGCTGCTCACCGAGGCGCGCGAGTGGCCACGCGGGGAGAAGCCGCGGCGCGCCGGGATCTCGTCCTTCGGCATCAGCGGGACGAACGCGCACGTCATCATCGAAGAGCCGCCCGCCGCGGAACCCGTCGAACGTGCGGCGCAGACACATCCCCACACGCCGTGGGTGCTCTCCGGTAAGACCGCCGACGCCTTGCGCGCCCAGGCCCGCCGGCTCGCCGACCACCTCAGCCCGGACGTCGACCCGGCCGCGGCCGCCGCGACGTTGTTCACCGGCCGCGCCCGGCTCGAACACCGCGCGGTGGTGCTCGCCGAGGCCGGTTCGCTGCCGCTCGACGCGCTGGCCGCGATCGCCGAGGGCGCCCAGTCGCCGGACGTCGTGACCGGCACCGGCACGGACGGCGCCCTTGCCGTCCTGTTCTCCGGCCAGGGTTCGCAGCGCCCGGGCATGGGCCGCGAGCTGTACGGCACGTTCGAGGTCTTCACGAAGGCCTTCGACGAGACCTGCGCGGCGCTGGACGAACACACCCGGATCCCGGTCGAGTCCCTGGTGTTCGCCGAGCCGGACAGCCCGGAAGCCGAGCTGCTGTACCAGACCGAGCACACCCAGCCCGCACTGTTCGCCATCGAGGTCGCCCTCTACCGGCTCCTGGAGTCCTTCGGGGTCCGCCCGGACTTCCTGGTCGGCCACTCGATCGGCGAGCTGACCGCCGCGCACGTCGCCGGGGTGCTCACACTGGCCGACGCGGCCGGGCTGGTCGTCAAGCGTGCCCAGCTCATGCAGACCCTCCCGGCCACCGGCGCGATGGCGACGCTCGCGGCGACGCCGGAGGAGCTCGGGCAGCTGCCCGAAGGTGTCTCCGTCGCCGCGGTCAACAGCCCGGACTCGCTCGTGGTCTCCGGGGACCGCGACGCCGTCACCACGATCGTCGAGGAGTGGCAGGCCCGCGGGCGCAAGGCCAAGGCGCTCAAGGTCAGCCACGCCTTCCACTCGCCGCACACCGAGGCGATCCTGCCCGCGTTCCGCGAGTACGCGGCCACGCTGACCTTCCACGAGCCGCGCGTCCCGATCGTCTCCGACGTCACCGGGCAGCTCGCCACGGCCGAGCAGCTGGCCGACCCGGAGTACTGGACGCGGCACATCCGTGAGGCCGTCCGGTTCGGGCCCGCGGTCGAGACGCTGGCCGCGCACGGGGTCACCGGGTACCTCGAGGTCGGCCCCGACACCACCCTCACGACGCTCGCCGGGCACACCCTCGGCGCCGGCGACCACGCGGCCGCGGCGCTGCTGCACCCCGGCAAGCCCGAGGAACGCAGTGTGCTCGCCGCACTGTCCACTTTGTACGCGCGCACCGCGGTCAAGCCCGACCTGAGTGCCTGGCTCCCGGCCCGGGACACGGCCGCGCTGCCGACGTATGCCTTCCAGCACAAGCGCTTCTGGCTGGACGCGACGGACACGAGCGGCAACGTCGCGACCGCCGGGCTCGGCGCCGCCGGGCACCCGCTGCTCGGCGCGGCCACCGGGCTCGCGGGCGGGGACGGTTTCCTGTTCACCGGCCGCCTCTCGACGGCGACGTCACCCTGGCTCGCCGAGCACGTGGTGCTGGGCAGCGTCCTGCTCCCGGCGACGGCGTACGTCGACATCGCGCTGCACACCGGTTCCCACGTCGGCGCGGACCAGCTCGCCGAGCTGACCCTCGCCGCGCCGCTGGTGGTCCCGGCCGACGGCGCGGTGCGGCTGCAGGTGTTCGCCGGCCCGGCCGACGACCAGGGCCGCCGCGAGCTGACCGTGCACTCCCGCGACGAGCGCGCGGACGACGACGAGCCGTGGCAGCTGCACGCCACCGGCCTGCTCACCACCGGCGTCCCGGCCCAGCCGGAAACCCTGGTGTGGCCGCCGGAGGGCGCCACCGCCGTCGACGTCTCCGAGCTGTACGCCGGGCTCTCCGGCGCCGGGCTCGACTACGGGCCCGCGTTCAGCACCGTGCGCGCCGCGTGGCGCCGCGGTGACGAGATCTTCACCGAGGTCACCCTGCCCGAGGACCACCACGACGAGGCCGCGGCGTTCGGCCTGCACCCGGCGTTGCTCGACGCCGCCCTGCACGGCATCGCGCTCTTCGCCGAAGACGGTGCCGCGCCGGAGCTGCCGTTCGCCTGGCAGACCGTCGCCCTGCACGCCGTCGGCGCCACCGAACTGCGCGTGCGCCTGGTCCGCGGAGACGGCACAGTGGCCGTCGAGGTCTTCGACGGCGCCGGCACGCCGGTGCTGGCCGCGGAGTCCCTGCGGACGCGTGCCGCGGAACGGCCCCAGGCCCGCGCGGAGTCGGTGTACCAGGTCGACTGGACCGTCCTCGACCCCGCCGAGGCGCCGAAGCCGGAGCGGATCGGTGTTCTCGGCGCCGACCAGATCGGCCTGCCCGCGGCCGTGCGCTACCTCGACGTCTCGGCCGTGGCCGCCGCGCAGGAGCTGCCGGAGGTCGTGTTCGCCGCGCTGTGCCAGCACGGTTCCGGTGACCTCGCGGCCGACACGCACACCGCGGCCGAGCAGGCGCTGACCCTGGTGCGGTCGTGGCTGGCGGACGCCCGCCTCGAAGCCGTCACGCTCGTCCTGGTCACCCGCGGCGCGGTCGCGACCGGCGACGAGGACGTGCCCGACCTCGCGCACGCCCCGGTCTGGGGCCTGGTGCGGTCCGCGCAGTCGGAGCACCCCGGCCGGTTCGTGCTGCTGGACACCGACGGGCCCGTCGCGGCGGACCCGGTGTTCGCCGCGCTGGCCGCGGGCGAACCGCAGCTGGCCCTGCGCGGCGACCGCGTGCTCGCCCCGCGCCTGACCACCGCGCCCCTGTCCACTGTGGACGCGCCGGTGTTCTCCCCGGACAGCACGGTCCTGATCACCGGCGGCACCGGCGGGCTCGGCTCGGCCGTGGCCCGGCACGTGGCGGCGTCCGGAGCCCGTCTCGTCCTGCTGTCCCGCCGTGGCCTCGACGCTCCCGGTGCGGCGGAGCTGCGGGACGAGCTGGGCGCCGACGTCGTCGCCGCCGACGTCACCGACCGCGCCGCCCTGGCGGACGTCCTGAGCCGTTTCGCCGTCACCGGGGTCGTCCACACGGCCGGGGTGCTCGAAGACGGCCTCGTCGACAGCCTGACCCCCGAGCAGCTCCACCGGGTCCTGGCCGCCAAGGTCGACGCCGCCACGCACCTGCACGAGCTGACGGCGGACCTCGAGCAGTTCGTGCTGTTCTCTTCGGCGTCCGGCGTGCTCGGCAGCCCCGGCCAGGCCAACTACGCAGCGGCCAACACCTTCCTCGACGCCCTCGCGCAGCATCGCCGCGCGAACGGCCAGGCCGCGCACTCGCTGGCCTGGGGCTCCTGGGAGCACACCGCGGCCGGCATGACCACCGAGCTGACCGACGCCGACCGCGAGCGGCTCCATCGCTCCGGCGTCACCGAGCTGAGTGTCACCGAAGGCCTGCGGTTGTTCGACCTGACCTGCGCCACTGATCGCGCGGTGCTGGTGCCGATCCGCCTGGACCGCGCCGCGCTGGCCGCGGTGCCGGACCTGCCGCCGCTGCTGCGCGGAGTGGTGCGCACGCCGCGCCGTCGTGCCGCGCAGGCCGTTCCCCAGACCGCGACCGGCGGGTTCACCTCGGTCGACGAGCTGTCCGAGCTGGTCCGCGGCCAGGTCGCGGCCGTGCTCGGCCACGACTCGGCCGCCGACGTCGAAGAGCACAGCGCGTTCAGCGAGCTCGGCTTCGACTCGCTCACCGCGGTCGAGCTGCGCAACCAGCTCGCCGCCGCGACCGGCCTGCGGCTGCCGGCCACGCTGATCTTCGACTACCCGAACCCGAAGGTCCTGGCCGCGCACCTCGCGGCCGAGCTGCTCGGCGCCGACGCCGCCGTGAGCGCGGTGACCGGCACGAAGGCGGCCACCGACGACCCGATCGCCGTCGTCTCGATGGCCTGCCGGTTCCCCGGCGGGGTCAGCTCGCCCGAAGGGCTGTGGGACCTGGTCAGCTCCGGCGCCGACGCGATCGGCGACTTCCCGGCCGACCGCGGCTGGGACCTCGACGGCCTCTACGACCCGGACCCCGACCGCTCGGGCAAGCTCTACACCACCCGCGGCGGTTTCCTGTACGACGCCGGGGACTTCGACGCCGAGTTCTTCGGCATCTCCCCGCGTGAGGCACTGGCGACCGACCCGCAGCAGCGCCTGCTGCTGGAGACGTCGTGGGAGGCCATCGAGCGCGCGGGCATCAACCCGCGGTCCCTGCGCGGCAGCCAGACCGGCGTGTTCGCCGGGGTCATGGGCGCCACCTACGGCACCGGCATCGGCGACATCCCCGACGAGGTCGAAGGCCACCTGAGCACGGGCGCGGCGGGAAGTGTCGTGTCCGGGCGCGTCTCCTACACGTTCGGTCTCGAAGGCCCGTCGATGAGCATCGACACGGCGTGTTCGTCGTCGCTGGTCGCGCTGCACCTCGCCGCCCAGGCCCTGAGCTCGGGGGAGTGCTCGCTCGCGCTGGCCGCCGGGGTGCACGTCACGCCGACCCCGGACGCGTTCGTGTTCTTCAGCCGGCAGCGCGCGCTCGCCGCCGACGGCCGCTGCAAGGCGTTCTCCGAAGACGCCGACGGGTTCGGCGCCGCGGAAGGCGTCGGCGTGGTGGTGCTCGAACGGCTTTCCGAGGCGCGACGGCACGGGCACCCCGTGCTCGCGGTGCTGCGCGGCTCGGCGGTCAACCAGGACGGCGCGTCGAACGGGCTCTCCGCGCCCAACGGGCCCTCGCAGCAGCGAGTGATCCGCCAGGCGCTGGCCAACGCCGGACTGGCCGCTTCGGACGTCGACACCGTCGAGGCGCACGGCACCGGCACCCCGCTGGGCGACCCGATCGAGGTCCAGGCACTGCAAGCCACCTACGGCGCCGGTCGCTCCGACGACCGGCCGCTGTGGCTGGGCTCGCTGAAGTCGAACATCGGCCACGCCCAGGGCGCGGCCGGTATCGGTGGCGTGATCAAGATGGTGCAGGCGCTGCGCACCGGCGTCCTGCCGAAGACGCTGCACGCCGGGACGCCGTCGGAGAAGATCGAGTGGGCCGGCGGTGGCGTGCGGCTGCTGCAGGAGTCCCAGCCATGGCCGGAAACCGGTGCGCCGCGCCGGGCCGCCGTGTCGTCGTTCGGGATCAGCGGCACCAACGCGCACGTCGTCCTGGAGCAGGCTCCGGAAGCCGCTGTTGCCGCGGCCGGGGACGCGCCGGTCGTGCCCGTGCTGCTCTCCGGCAAGACGCCGGAAGCCTTGCGGGGGCAGGCTTCCCGGCTGCACGACCAGGCCCTGGCCGCCCCAGAGCTGGCCTTGGCGGACCTCGGCCACTCCCTGGTGGCGGGCCGCACGGCGTTCACCCACCGGGGCGCGGTGGTCGCCGCGGACCGCGACGAGCTCCTCGCCGGCCTGGCCGGGCTGGCCGCGGGCGAGGACGAGAACGTCGTCGTCGGCAGCGGTTCGGGGTCGGACCGGGTGCTCATGGTCTTCCCGGGGCAGGGTGCGCAGTGGGTCCACATGGGACTCGACCTCGCCGGGCAGGAACCGGTTTTCGCCGCCCGGCTGCGGGAGTGCGACCAGGCGCTGAGCGAGTTCGTCGACTGGTCGCTGTTCGACGTGCTCGCCGACGAGGCCGCGCTCGAGCGGATGGACGTCGTGCAGCCGGCGCTGTGGGCCGTGATGGTCTCCCTGGCCGAGCTGTGGCGCTCCTACGGCGTGGTCCCGGCCGGGGTGGTCGGCCACTCGCAGGGGGAGATCGCCGCGGCCACCGTGTCGGGCGCGCTCTCGCTGCAGGACGGCGCCCGTGTCGTCGCCCTTCGCGCCAAGGCGTTGCTTTCGCTGGAAGGTGTCGGCGGAATGGCTTCGGTGCTGTTGACGCCGGAACAGGCCGCGGCGGCGATCGAGCCGTGGGGCCTGACGGTCGCCGTGGTCAACGGCCCGTCCCAGGTCATCGTCGCCGGTGACACCGAGGCGCTGGACGGCTTCGGCGCGGCCTGCGAGCGGGATGGTGTCCGCTACCGCCGGGTCAACGTCGGTTTTGCGTCCCACCACCCGAGTGTTGGGCAGTGCGAAGCCGAGATCACCGAGGCGCTGCGGCCGGTCCGTCCGGTGGGCACCGACCTCCCGTTCTTCTCCTCGACCCGCGGTGAGGCGATCGACACCACGCTGCTCACCGGGGACTACTGGTTCGAGAACACCCTCAACCCGGTCCAGTTCCACACCACGGTGCTCGCCGCGCTGGCCCAGGGCTTCACGCACCTGGTGGAGGTCAGCCCGCACCCGGTGCTCGGCGGCCCGCTGGAAGACGCGGCGGCCACGGCCGGGCGTCCGGTGCCGGTGCTGGGCACCCTGCACCGCGACGGCGGCCAGCGCCGGTTCCTCACCTCGGCGGCCGAACTGCACGCCCACCACGGTTCGGTCGACTGGTCGGCGTTCTTCACCCGCAGCGGCGCGCGGCAGATCCCCCTGCCCACCTACGCCTTCCAGCGTCGCCGCTACTGGCTGACGCCGGCGCCGGGCCAGGGCGCCGGCCACACCGCCGGGCTCAACCGCAGCGGCCACCCGATCCTGACCGGCGTCACCGACCTGCCCGAGAGCGGCACCCACCTGTTCACCGGGCAGCTCTCGCTCGGCAGCCACCCGTGGCTGGCCGACCACGCGGTCAACGGCGATCCGCTGCTGCCGGGCACGGCCCTGCTCGACCTCGCGCTGCACGCGGGTTCGCGCACCGGCCGCCCGCACGTCGCCGAGCTGACGCTGCAGAGCCCGCTGATGCTGCCCGCCCGCGGTGCGGTCCAGCTGCAGGTGACCGTCGGCGCGGGCGGCGAGCTCGACATCCACTCCCGCGGCGCCGACGAGGACAGCCAGGGCCCGTGGCTGCGGCACGCGACCGGCCTGCTCACCGAGACGGCTCCCGCGGCGGACTTCACGCTCACGGCGTGGCCGCCCGCGGGCGCCGAGGAGATCGACCTCGACGGCCTCTACGAGGAGCTCGCCGGGAGCGGGTTCACCTACGGCCCGGCGTTCCAGGGCCTGCGGGCCGCCTGGCGCGACGGCGACGACGTCTACGCCGAGGTCGAGCTGCCCGAGCCGGTCAGTGAAGGCGCCGCAGGCTTCGGCGTGCACCCGGCCCTGCTGGACGCCGTGCTGCACGCGATGTCGCTCGGCGAGTTCGTCACCCCGAGCGAGGACCCGGACGTGATCCGGCTGCCGTTCTCGTGGGGCGGGGTGAGCCTGCACGCGACCGGCGCGACCACCCTGCGCGCCCGGCTTTCCCCGGCGGCGAAGAACATCGTCGCGGTGCACCTCGCCGACCCGGCCGGGGCGCCGGTCGCCGCGATCGAGGCCGTCGAGTCCGCGGAAGTCGACACCCGGCAGCTCGGCGCGTCCGCGGTCACCGCGAACGACACGCTGTTCGGCCTGGACTGGACGCCGGTCGGCCTGCCCGCCGCGGCCGCCGAGGGCGTCGCCCTGCTCGGGGTGGACCACCACGGCGCCGGCGGGGTCTTCCCCTCGGCCGGCGATTGCGCCGAGGTCGTCCTGGCCGCGCCACAGTCCGTCGGCGCGGCTCTGGATCTCCTGCAGAGCTGGCTCGCCGACGACCGCGAGGAGCGGCTGGTGCTGCTGACCGCCCTGGCCGCCGGCCCGGACGTCACCGACCTCACGACCGCGGGGATCTGGGGCCTGACGCGGTCCGCGCTGTCCGAGCACGGCGACCGGTTCGCGCTGGTCGACCTGGACGGCAGCGCGGAGTCCCTGGCCGCGCTGCCCGCGGCGATCCGCAGCAGCGAGCCGGAACTGCTGCTGCGCAAGGGTTCCGCGCTGGCTCCGCGTCTGACGCGGACGCCGGAAGCGGTCGCGGCGCCGCGGACGTTCGATCCCGACGGCACCGTGCTGGTCACCGGCGGCACCGGCGTCCTCGGCTCGCTCGTCGCCCGGCACCTGGTGGCTTCGGGCGCCCGGCACCTGCTGCTCACCTCCCGGTCCGGGGCCACTGCGCCGGGCGCGGAGGAGCTGCGGGCCGAGCTGACCGCGCTCGGGGCGTCGGTGACGCTGGCCGCGTGCGACACCGCCGACCGCGACGCGCTGTCGGCGGTGCTGGACGGGGTGCCCGGCGACCACCCGCTGACCGCGGTGATCCACACCGCCGGGGTGCGAGACGACGCCGTCGTCACCAACCTGACCCACGAGCAGCTCGAGCGTGTCCTGCGCCCGAAGGCCGCCGCGGCCTGGAACCTGCACGAGCTGACGAAGGACGCCGACCTGGCCGAGTTCGTCCTGTTCTCCTCGGCCGGCGGGGTCTTCGGCGCGCCCGGCCAGGCGAACTACGCGGCGGCCAACACCTACCTCGACGCGCTCGCGCAGTACCGCGTCGCGCAGGGGCTGCCGGCCTGCTCGCTGGCGTGGGGCCTCTGGGCGGACACGAGTGTGCTCACCGAGGACCTCAGCGCCGCCGACCGCGCGCGGCTGGGCGCCGGGCTGAGCGCGTCGGAAGGGGTCGCGCTGTTCGACACGGCCCGCGCCCACGGCGCGGCGGTGCTGGTGCCGGCCAAGCTCGACCTGGCCGGGCTGCGTGCCCGGTCCGCCGAGGTCCCGCCGCTGCTGCGCGGGGTCGTCCGCTCGACGACGTCCCTGCGGACGGCCGCGGCGGCGTCGGCGGCTTCCGCGGACGCGCTGCGGCAGCGGCTCACGCCGATGACCGGCGCCGAGCGCGAGCAGGTCCTGCGTGACCTGGTGCTCACCGAGGTCGGCAAGGTGCTCGGCTTCGCGGCCGGCACGCCGGTCGACCCGGCCCGGGCGTTCACCGAGCTCGGGTTCGACTCGCTGACCGCGGTGGACCTGCGCAACCGCCTCGGCGCGGCGACCGGCATCCGCCTGCCCGCGACGCTCGTCTTCGACTACCCGACGGCGAACGCGCTGGTCGAATACCTCGACGGCGAGCTGGCCCCGGCCGAGCCCGCGGCGCCGCCGGTGCTCGCCGAGCTCGACCGGCTGGAGGCCACGCTCACCGGGGTCGAGGGCGACGTGCGCGAGCAGGTCCGCGACCGGCTGGCCGCGCTGCTCGGCGCCTGGGACGAGGACCGGCCCGGTGACGACGTCGCCGACCGGATCTCCGCGGCCAGCGACGACGAAATGTTCGAGTTCATCGGCAAGGAACTGGGGATCTCCTGATGACCACGACCGAGGACAAGCTCCGGCACTTCCTCAAGCAGGTGACCACCGAGCTGCACCAGACCCGGCAGCGGCTGGCCAAGGCCGAGGAGGAGGCCGCCGACCCGGTGGTGATCGTCGGGATGGCCTGCCGGTTCCCCGGCGGGGTCGACTCGCCGGAAGGGTTGTGGCGGCTGGTTTCCGACGGTGTCGACGCGGTGGGGGAGTTCCCCGCCGACCGCGGCTGGGACCTCGAGAGCCTCTACGACCCGGACGGCGCCGACGCGTCGTACACGCGGCACGGCGGGTTCCTCGACGGCGCGGCGGAGTTCGACGCGGGGCTGTTCGGCATCTCGCCGCACGAGGCGCTGGGCATGGACCCGCAGCAGCGGCTGCTGCTGGAGACGTCGTGGGAAGCGCTGGAGCACGGCGGCATCAACCCGCTGTCGCTGCGGCGCGCCAAGGTCGGCGTGTTCGTCGGGCTGATGAACAGCAGCTACGCCAGCGGCGCCACGGAGATCCCGGCGGAGACCGAAGCGCACGCGGCGCTCGGCAACTCCACCAGCATCGCGTCGGGCCGCATCTCCTACACCTTCGGCCTCGAAGGGCCTTCGGTCAGCGTCGACACGGCGTGCTCGTCGTCGCTGGTCACGCTGCACCTCGCCGCGCAGGCGCTGCGCAACGGCGAGTGCTCGCTGGCGCTGGCCGGCGGCGCCACCGTCGTCGCCCAGCCGGACGCCTTCATCAGCTTCAGTCAGCAGAAAGCCCTGTCCCGCGATGGCCGGTGCCGCGCGTTCGCCGAGGAGGCCGACGGGTTCGGCATGGCCGAAGGTGCGGGGATGCTAGTGCTGGAACGGCTTTCCGAGGCGCGGCGGCTCGGGCACCCGGTGCTCGCCGTGGTCCGCGGCTCGGCGGTGAACTCCGACGGCGCGTCCAACGGGCTGACCGCGCCGAACGGCCCCTCACAGCAGCGGGTGATCCGGGAGGCTCTCGCCGCCGCCGGACTGTCCACTTCGGACGTCGACGCGGTGGAGGCGCACGGCACCGGGACGTCGCTCGGCGACCCGATCGAGGCGCAGGCGCTGTTCGCCACCTACGGCCGGGATCGTCCGGCCGACCGGCCGCTGCTGCTCGGCTCGCTGAAGTCGAACATCGGGCACTCCCAGGCCGCGGCCGGCGTCGGCGGGATCATCAAGATGGTGCAGGCGCTGCGGGCCGGGGTGGTGCCGCGGACGCTGCACTCCGCGAACCCGTCGTCCCATGTGGACTGGAGCTCGGGCGCGGTCGCGCTGGTGCCGGAGAACGTGCCGTGGCCGGAGACCGGCCGCCCGCGGCGCGCGGCCGTGTCGTCGTTCGGGATCAGCGGCACGAACGCGCACGTCATCCTGGAGCAGGCCGAGCCTTTTGCCGTGGAGTCGCCGGAAGGCGCGTTCCCGCTGGTCCTGTCGGGCAAGACGGCGTCCGCGCTGCGGGACCAGGCCGCCGCCCTGCGTGATTCGCTCGCGTCGGGGTTCAACCGGACCGACGTCGCCCGCACTCTCGCTTCCGGCCGCGCCGCGCTCGCCCACCGCGCCGCCGTGGTCGGCTCGGACGTCCTCGCCGGCCTCGGCGCGCTGGCCGAGGACCGGCCGAGCGACCTGGTCGTCACCGGGGTGACCCGGTCACCGGGCAAGGTGGCGTTCGTCTTCCCCGGCCAAGGTTCGCAGTGGCCGGCGATGGCTCGTGCGCTGCTCGAGTCGGCTCCCGCGTTCGCCGACGCGGCCGAGGAGTGCGCGAAGGCGTTCGACGCGCACCTCGACTGGTCCGTGCTGGCGGTGCTGCGCGAAGAACCCGGCGCGCCCGAGCTGAACCGCATCGACGTGATCCAGCCGGTGCTGTTCACGGTGATGGTGTCGCTGGCGGAGCTGTGGCGCGCCCACGGTGTCCAGCCGGCGGCGGTCGTCGGGCACTCGCAGGGCGAGGTCGCCGCCGCGTACGTCGCCGGTGGCCTGGACCTCGACGACGCGGCGCTGATCGTCGCGGCGCGCAGCAAGGTCTCGGCGCGGCTGTCCGGCCACGGCGCGATGGCGACGGTGGCGCTCAGCCAGGAGCAGCTGACCCCACGCCTTTCGCCGTGGGGCGACCGGCTGTCGGTCGCGACGGTCAACAGCGCGTCCTCCTGCGGCGTCTCCGGCGAGCCCGAGGCGCTGACCGAGTTCCTCACGGCGTGCGAAACTGACGGCGTCTGGGCGAAGCGCGTGCCGGGCCTGGACACCGCGGCGCACTCCGCGCAGGTCGACGCCCTGCGTGAGGACCTGCTGCGCGACCTGGCGGGGATCAAGCCCCGCCGGTCGACGATCCCGATGTACTCGACGGTGACCGGTTCGGTGCAGGACACCGCGGGCTTCGACGCCGAGTACTGGTACCGGAACCTGCGCCAGCCTGTGCTGTACCAACCGGCGGTCGCGGCGCTGGCCGAAGACCGGCACACGGTGTTCGTCGAGTGCAGCCCGCACCCGGTGATCGTGCTACCGACCCGCCAGACCCTGGAAGGCACGGACGCGGCGGTGGTCGGTTCGTTGCGCCGTTCCGACGGCGGCCTGCCGCGGTTCTTCGCCGCACTCGCCGAGGCGCACGTGCACGGCGCGGTGGTGGACTGGGCGGGCGTGATCGGCGGCGGCTTCACCGACCTCCCGACGTACCGCTTCCAGCGACAGCGCTACTGGCTGGACACGCTCCGCACGGCGTCGGGCGACGTCTCGGTGGCCGGCCTCACGGCGACGGGCCACCCGCTGCTGGGCGCGGCGGTGCCGCTCCCGGAGTCGGACGCGGTGCGGTACACGGGCCGCGTCTCCCTGGCGACGCACCCGTGGCTGGCGGACCACGCGGCGATGGACGCGGTGCTCCTGCCGGGCACGGCGTTTGTCGAGATGGCTGTGTCCGCCGGCGCCGAGTGGGGTTACGGGACGCTGGCCGACCTCACTTTGGCGGCGCCGCTGCCGCTGTCGGCTTCCGTGCAGCTGCACCTCGCGCTGGGCCCTGCGGGGGACACGCGCTCGGTGGACGTCTATTCGCGGACCGACGAGGGTTCGTGGACGTTGCACGCGACGGGTTCGCTGGCTCCGACGTCTCCGCCGGTGGTTTCGGTGGGACCGTGGCCGCCCGCGGACGCCACGCCGGTGGATCTCGAGCACATCTATGCGGAGCTGTCGGCGATCGGGCTGGTTTACGGACCTTCGTTCCAGGGCCTGCGTGCGGCTTGGCGGCGGGGCGAGGAGGTTTTTGCCGAGGTCGAGCTGGAGTCCGGTCCGGACGGGTTCACGCTGAGCCCGGCGTTGATGGACGCTTCGTTGCACGGGGCGTTGCTGGGCGGGTTGCTGGGTAACGGACGCCCGGGTCTGCCGTTTTCCTTCACGGGGGCGCGGGTGACGGCGTCTTCGGCGACTTCGTTGCGGGTGCGGCTCTCGCCGGGCTCGTCGGGGATGCGGCTGGAGGCGGCGGATTCCGCCGGCGAGCCGGTGTTCTCGGTGGACGCGGTGCAGACGCGGGACCTGCCGTCGGCGGGTCTTGAGCCGCTGTACCGGGTCGATTGGACGCCGGTTGTGGTGGCGGAGTCTGCTGTGGATGTTGCGCTGCTGGGGCCGGACCGGTTCGGCCTCGACCTCCCAGTCATCGAGTCCCCGGCCTCCGCTCCCGCCGTCGTCCTGACCACAGTGGACGATTCCGGCCCGGACCTCCCCACAGCAGCCGGAAACGCGGCTCGCTCGGCGCTGGACCTCATCCAACGCTGGCTGGCCGAATCCCCCACCACCAGCAAACTGGTCGTCGCAACCCGCGGGGTCGCCGCCGCAACCGCGCGCGGCCTGCTGCGCTCGGCGTCCGCGGAAGAACCCGGCCGCTTCGCCCTCATCGACCTCGACAAAACCCCCGAATCCCTCGCCCTCCTCCCGGCCGCCCTGGCCACCGGCGAACCCGAGCTGGCCCTGCGCGAAGGCGTCGCCCTCGCACCCCGCCTGGCAAAAAACCCGCCGCCCGAAGGAATCCGCCCCCTCGACCCCGAAGGCACGGTCCTGATCACCGGCGGCACAGGCGCGGTGGGCGCGCTGCTGGCCCGTCACCTCGTCACGGCGTACGGCATCCGCAACCTCCTCCTGCTCAGCCGCCGCGGCCCCGAGGCCCCGGGCGCCGACGCCCTCGCGGCCGACCTCGCCGAGCTCGGCGCCACGGTCACGATCGCCGCCTGCGACACCGCCGACCGCACCCGCCTCGCCGAAGTCCTGCGCACGATCCCGGCGGCGCACCCGCTCACCGCCGTGGTGCACTCCGCGGTCGTCCTCGACGACGGCCTGGTCAGCAGCCTCACCCCGGACCGGCTCGAGCGCGTGCTGCGAGCGAAGGTCGACGCGGCGGTGGCCCTCCACGACCTGACCGCCGACCTGGATCTGGCGGCGTTCGTGCTGTTCTCGTCCGCGGCGGGCGTCTTCGGCAACCCCGGCCAGGGCGCGTACGCGGCGGCGAACGTCTTTCTCGACGCCTTCGCCGAACACCGCCGCGCCCAAGGACTTCCGGCGCACTCGATGGCGTGGGGCCTGTGGGAGGAACGCGGCGAGTCGACGGCCACGGTGTCCGGCGGCGGTCTGTCCACCGAGTCGGGCCTCGCGTTGTTCGACGCGGCACTCGCCGGCGACGAGGTCCTCACGGTGCCGATCCGCCTGGACGTCCCCGCCGTCCTGCGCGCCCAGGACGGTGACGTGCCGCCCCTGCTGCGTGGCCTCGTGCGCGCGCCCGCTCGGCGCAAGACGAGCTCCGCGTCGCAGTTCCGCACGCGAATCGCCGCTGCGGACCCGGTGGAGGCCGAGAAGCTCCTGGTCGACCTGGTGCGCGGCCACCTCGCCGACGTCCTCGGCCACGAAGACGCCACCGACATCGCGGCGGCCGCGCGGTTCCTCGAGCTGGGCGTCGACTCGCTGACCGGCGTCGAACTGCGCAACCGCATCAACAGCGCCACCGGGCTCACGTTGCCCGCGACGCTGGTGTTCGAGCAGCCGACCGTCCTCGACGTCGCCCAGGCGGTGGCGTCGGCGCTGAGCGACACCCCGCAGCCGGCTCCCGAACCGGCGGGCCTGTTCGGCCCGATGCTGGCGGAGGCGGGCCGGACAGGCCGCTTCGGCGAGTTCGTCGAGCTCCTGGCGCGTGCGGCCCGGTTCCGCCCGACGTTCGAGGAGGGCGCGCGCCCCGACGGCGTCGACGTCGTGCGCCTGGCCAAGGGCGGCGCGGGGACCGAGCTGATCTGCGTGCCGTCGGTGCTGGCGATGTCCGGGCCGCAGGAGTACGCGCGGTTCGCGGCGGCACTGCGCGACTTGCGGGACACGTCGGTCCTGACGCTGCCCGGTTACCACGCGGGCGAGCTGCTGCCGACGTCCATCCCGGCGCTGGTGTCGGTCTTGGCCGAAGTGGTGCTGCGGCACACGGAAGGCCGTCCGTTCGCGTTGGCGGCGCATTCGTCGGGCGGCCCGGTGGCGCACGAACTGGCGCGCTTGCTGGCGTCTCGCGGCGCGGCGCCGCGGGGAGTGGCGCTTCTGGACACGTATCTGCAGAGCGCGGACGTCCTGGCCGACGTCCAGGGTGAGCTGGCGGGGGAGATGTCCGGTGCTTCGGTCGGCGACGCCCGCCTGACGGCGATGGGCGGCTACCTGGAGATCTTCGACGGCTGGGTGCCATCTTCGCTCTCGACGCCGACTCTCCTGCTGCGAGCGTCATCCCCGTTGCCCTCATGGTCCGACCGCCCGGACTGGCAGGCGACGTGGGAGCTCCGATCGTCTACTGTGGACACTCCGGGCGACCACTTCTCGATGATGCGCGAGCACGCCTCTTCCACGGCTCGGAGCGTGCACGACTGGCTGGCGGATCTCCAGCCCTGACTTCACCTGATCGAGTGGTGAACTTGTGTTCGAAGCTCGGTAACGTCGAAGCCATGGACAGACAGCTGTGGCAAGCCGACGCGGAGGCCCTCGCCGACCGCGTCGGCTCGCTGCTGTCCCGAATTCGCGCCACGGAAGCGGAACTCGGGGCGGTGCTGACGGAGATCGCGGACCGCGGTGTCATGGAGTTGTACGGATACCGTTCCCTGACCCGCTGGCTCGAGCACAGGGCCGACATCCCCCGCCGCGCGGCGGACAAACTCGTCAAGCGCGCGCAGGTCCTGAACCCGTCACACCACCTCGACGGCACGGTTGAGCCGGCATTGGCCCCAGCGACGGGCGAAGCAGCCCGCGCGGGCAAACTGAGCGACGCGACAATCGACGCGATCACCGAGACGTTGCGCCAGATCCCGCCCGAGGAACGCGAGCAGGCGGAGCACCAGCTCCTGGACCTGGCGGACCAGGCCGGCCCGGCCCAGGTCGCGGCGGCCGGCCACCGCATCATCGCCCACCTGGAACCGGACGGCCCGGAACCGGACGTCACCGAGCCATCCACGCCCGACCGCGAGTTGACGTTGCGCCGCAAGAGAACCGGAGTGTGGGAGCTCAAGGGCAGGTTCGACGACGAGACCGGCACCCGAGCCAACGCACTGCTGGATTCCCTGTCCGAGCGCCGCACCTCCGACGACGGCCCCGACCTCCGCAGCCCAGCCGAGCGACTGGGCGACGCATTCTCCGACGCGGTGGACCTGGCCCTGAACTCACCGGCGCTGCCCACCCAGGCAGGCGAGCGAGCGCACGTGATGGTCGCGGTGTCCTTGGAGAACCTGAAATCCGCTACAGGCAAGGCAACCTTAGGCGACACAGCGGAGATCACGGCGGCGGAGGCAAGAGTCCACGCATGCGACGCAATGGTGATCCCAGCAGTATTGGGCGGCAAGAACGAGCCGCTGAGCCTGGGCCGCCTACGCCGCCTGATCTCCGCGGGCTTGCGCCGGGCGTTGTACCTCCGAGACCGCGGCTGCGCTTTCCCGGGATGCCACCGCCCGCCCCGCCACTGCCAGGGCCACCACATAAAGCACTGGTCCGAAGGCGGCCCAACGGACCTGACAAACACGGTCCTCCTGTGCGGCCACCACCACCGCTTGCTGCATCGCTCGGGCTGGAAGGTCCGTCTGGCACCAGACGGCCGGCCGGAGTTCATCCCACCGCAGTACCTAGACCCAAGCCGAAGACCCAGGCGCAACAACCTGCACCCACCACTACCCTTCGCCGCGTAAACAGGGGACACCCACGGTCCAACCCCCCACGACGGCAGGAGGCCACTTCCGCCTCCCCACCGCGCCGGCCACCCGCCCCGACGCGGGGTAGCCCTCAGACCCGCGGCCACGTCTCAACCGCCGCGCCACAGCGCTGGGAAGGGCCACCCACGATCCAACCGGAACCCTTGCCCCGATGTGGAGTAGCCGCCGGATCCGCAGCCAGCGCGGCTGCGCGCCAGCCGCGATGCCCACGGTGGCAGGAGAGCTGAAGATGCAACCGGAACCCTGCCCCGCCGTGAATTGGCCGCCGGATCCGCAGCGAGCGCGGCTGCGTGCCAGCCGCTATGCCGACGGTGGCGGGAGAGCCGAAGATGCAACCGGAACTCTTGCCCCGATGTGGAGTAGCCGCCGGACCCGCAGTCAGCGCGGCTGTGCGGCACCCGTTATGCCTACGGTGGCAGGAGAGCCGGCGATGCAACCGGAACCCTTGCCCCGCCGGGGAGTGGTCGCCGGACTCGCAGCCAGCGCGGCTGCGCGCCAGCCCCACACTTACAGCGCCGGGAGAGCCGGGCACCCCAGGATGCGACCGACATCCCAGCACCGGCACGGGTAGCTCTCGGACCCGCAGTCATGGCGTGCCTGGCCGCGGCTCCCTGCGGAACCGGCTCGCAGCTGAACCCACGGGCAGCCACCCCGGCGCCGCTCGTCCCGGTTCTGGCCCAGCGTAGGCGGAATTACGCGAGTTTGTTCCGCACGCCCACCAGCCGGGGCCGCCGATAGCAAAGCGGCAGCCCTCAAGGAACCCGCCGCATCCCTTCGCAGCAGGAAGCTGCCTCGCGCCGCTCGAGGTGTGGCGTGGCCGGACCGCGTGGCTCGTTCCACACAGGCCCGCCAGCCGCGTCGCGGGTGGCGAGTCGACAGCAAAGCGGCGGTCCCAACGGAACCGCCGCTTCACCCCTCACTAAGCAAGCAACCTGCCCCTGCTCGGTCCGAGGCAAGCCACAGCCCCAGGAAACCCGCCACAGGAAGCGACCGCACCCGAGCGGCAGAAGCCGCGGCCCCCGACAAACCGAGAACCGCGACCCCGCCAACACCGACCTACCAGGAAGCCACCTCGTGCCGCGGCATCTGCTCCATGTCCCCGGCATGCGACAGCCACCGATGCCCGCTCGGCAGCTCAGTCCGCCGATTGATGTTCAGCTTCCGGTACACCCGGGTCAAATGCTGCTCCACGGTCGAAACAGTGATGTACAGCTTCCGCCCGATCTCCCGGTTCGTGTGCCCCAGCGAGGCCAGCGAAGCCACCCGCTGCTCCGCCGCACTCAACGTCGACGGGCTCAGCTCCTCCGCCACCTGCTCGGTCACCGCCGGCGCCCCGGCCGGCGTCAAACTCCGCCACAACGGGTCCGCGCCGCACGACTTCGCCAGCTGGACCGCTCGGCGCTGCGCCGTGCGGGCCCGGTTGTAGTCGCCCAACATCTGCGCGCACTCGCTGAGCGCCGCGAACACGTGGGCCAGCTCGTACCGGTCGTCGCACGTCTGGAGCTGCTCGGCCGCCCTGCGGAGCATCGGGAGGCGCTCCTTGAACTCGCTCACCTCCGCCAGCGCGCGCAGGCACACCGCGTGCGCACGGACGCGCTCGTCGCCACACCGCTCGAGCTGGTCGCGCAGGAGCTTGCGGGCCTGGTCCGCGTGGCCGAGGCGGGCGTGCGCCTTGGCCGCGCTCAGGCGCCACGGCACCAGCTCCGGGTGGTCGATCTCCCAGCGGACGGCCAACGTCCGGACCGTCGCGAAGTCCTCGAGCGCCGCGTGCAGGCGGTCCGTGGCCAGGTAGTGGTTGCCGCGGGCCATCAGGTACTGGAGCCAGAACGCCGTGCGGCGCAGGCCCGGCGGGATGTCCCGCTTGAGCTCGGCCGCCGCCTCTTCGTACCGGCCCATCCGGGTCAGCGCGTCCACCAGGTGCGCCAGCGGCAGGCCGATCAGCGTGCCCCAGCTCTGGGCCGGGAGGATCGTCAACGCCTCCCGTGCGCACCGCTCCGCCGCGTGCAGGTCGCCGAGGCGCAGGGCGACTCCCGCCTTCACGTCGGTGATCACCGCGCGCAGGGTCGGGGACGTCTGCACCGCCTTCATCCGCAGGAGCTCTTCGCACCAGCGGTCCGCGCGGTGCGGCTCGCCGGCCAGGAGCAGCGCCTGCAGGGCCGCGACGACCTCCTCCAGCTGCGGGACTTCGATCAGCCAGCAGCTCTCCAGCACCTGCTCGGCCGCCGCCAGTGCCTCGTCGCGGTACTTCGACGACAGCGCGAGCGTGAGCGCCTGGCCCGAGCACGCGCCGTCGTACGCGGTCGTGCCGCGGTCGCGACGGCGTTCGCCCGCCACCTCCGGGTACCACACCCGCACCCACTGGCTGTCCGCGAAGCACTCCGCCTCGGGCCGGCCCAGCACCGTCGCGGCGCGGTCGAGCCGGCCGTGCCAGAGCAGCGAGTAGACGTAGTCGGCCGTGTGCTGCGTGCTCAGGTGCCCCTGGTCGAACGAGTCGCCGAGGGGGCCGAGCCGCATCGCCGCCGCCGCGGGGTTGGTCCGGTTCTGGATCTGGACCAGCCGGGCGGTGAACGCGGCCGCCTCGCGCGGGCCCATGACCTCCTGCTTCGGCAGCGTCAGGCACGCCACCGCGACCTCGGCCCGGTTCTCCCGCAGGGCTTCCTGCGCCGCGTTCCACAGCACTGGCAGCGCCCACGGCTCGGCCGCTCCGCCGCGCAGCAGGTAGTCCGCGACGACGGCGTCGGGCTTGCCCTGCTGGTGCAGCCGCCGGGCGACCTCGAGGTTCAACGCCCGCGCGTCCGCCTCGGGCAGCTCGGCCCGGATGGCCTTCGCGGCCCGCTCGTGGCGGAACCGGTGGTGCTCGATCAGGCCGCTGTGCTCCAGCATGGCCAGCGCCGCGGCCACCTTGGCCTGGTCGAGCCGCAGGACCTGCGCGAGGTCCTCCTCATCGCCGTGGCCGTCGAGGACCGCGACCGCCCGGGCCGTCCGCACGAGGTGCGCGGGGCTGCGGTGCAGGCAGCTCAGCACCGCGTGCTCGTACGCGATGCCGATCGTCGGGTCCGCCGCGCCCGCCGACTCGCAGTCGTCGGCCAGTGCGTGCGTGAGCAGCGGGTTGCCACCGGTGAGGCGGTGGCACGCCGCGGCCAGCCGGCCGGCCGCCGCCGCGTCCAGCCGCTCCGCCAGCACCTGCGCGACCCCGCCGACCGACAGCGGCGGCACGGTCAGGTGCCGCGCGTGCGGCTGCCGGATGATCTCCGAGTGCAGCCGCGACCGCGCCGGCCGGGCACTCGCGCTCTCGGCCAGGATCATCAGGACGCGGGAGACGCCGATGCGGTGCTGGATGTAGAGCAGCGTGCGCAGCGACGCCCGGTCGGCGAACTGCATGTCGTCGACCACGATCACCAGCGGCCGCTCCTTGGACAGCTCCAGCAGCGCCACGCAGATGCCGTGCGCGATCCGCGCGTCGAAGCGCAGGCCGTTGTTCGTGTCCGCGTCCGCCGCGGAGCCCATGATCCGGTGGGCCTGCGTGACGGTCTCGGGCGGGAGCAGCGGGTTGCCGAACAGCTGGTCCAGCATCCCCAGGTGCACGTCTTCTTCCGCGAACGAGCCGCAGGCGCTCAGCACGAGCGCCCCCGAGTCGCCGGCCCGCTCGGAGAACCGGCGCAGCAGGCTGGTCTTGCCGCTGGCCACGCCGCCGGTCAGGAGCGCGACGACCCCGTTGCCGCGACGGCTTTCGTCGAGGAGCTCGATCAGACTGTCTAGTACCTTTTCCCGTTCCACCAAAGCCATGTGCCTATCACCCCAGTGATGTTCCCCGCCGAAGGTGTGTGACCACCCCAGTGACAACCTTCGGCGTAGCTTGCTATCCCCAGTTACTTGCTGTGACGAAGAGCATCTCACCATCAAGGAAGAACTCTTCGACAAAAACAAACGTAGTCGCCTCGGCACGGGTTGACCAGCGCAGGTGGAGGCGGGGGTGTGTTCGGTCCATCACCGTCGGAGGTGGCTTTACCCAGGATGAAAAGCGTTCGTTTTTCGCTGTTCCCAGCGAGCCGATCGCTCCCCTCAATCACCCGAACGAGTGAAAAAGTGGCTTCGGGGCGTCAGTTGGGC
The DNA here is from genome assembly GCF_055583645.1 of Amycolatopsis sp. NPDC104587. NCBI lineage: Bacteria > Bacillati > Actinomycetota > Actinomycetes > Pseudonocardiales > Pseudonocardiaceae > Amycolatopsis > Amycolatopsis sp. NPDC104587. The sequence continues at coordinate 123,827 of NZ_JBVJNO010000011.1, read as the reverse complement.
CCGATTTTTGACCGTTGGTGGCAGCGCTGTCACGCAGGGATGCGAAACGCATGACCGGGGCAGGGCGGATGAATGGGGTAAATCGGGCGCGCCGTCGGAATCGATCGAGGGTCTAACTCGTTCGGCCTAAACTGACGCGCTCCGTGGTCGAAGGATCTGTCGAACACTACCCAGAGTGTCTGCGACCAAAGGGGGAGACGCGGCGGCCACCACGGCTCAGGCCGGTTTTTGGAGATGATCTCCAGGTCGGAGCGACTCCGGGAGGTCACGGTCGGGGACAGAACCTTGACCGGGAGTGAGATGCCGTCACCCGATCGGACTAGAACTGGGCTCCACCTCGCGTCGCGGCCGCCTTCCGGGGTCTCCACCCCGGACAACCTTGATCCCGGTGACCCGGATCCCCGGCCGAACCGCGGCAGTAGGGGTCGAGTAGGGGTGTCGGCCCGCACGGGCACCCCTGAACCGGGCAAAACGACCGGTGGGGCGCGACGGTGGATTTTGGCTCTCCACCCCGGGAGAAGGGGGAGTGGCGGCCTTTTCGGTGACGACTGTCCCCGCGGTGTCACGGCCGGAGCCGGAAACGAGAACAGCGGGGAAAGGGTGCGGGAATTCGGCGCGGCCCACTGATCGGGAACACGTCTACCTGCCGCCCGACAGAAACTTCACACGGGCGTGGCCGGCGGCGGCGTACCACGACGTCAATCGTCCTGGGGCCACAATTTCGCCGCCGGTTGAACAACCAGGGGGCGGAAAACACGCACCCGGGAACGCGAAAAGCCGCCTTGGACAGCGTCGGACGCTGTCAAGGCGGCTCTCGGGAGGGGAACTACAGGCTGGTCACCGTCGTGACGCCGGTGGCGGCCCCGGTCGTGTCGAAGAGCCGGGCCGCGCCGCCCAGCACCTCGGCGGTGTACTCGCGGTGCGGCTGGAGCAGCACGACCAGGTCGGCGGCGGCCAGCGCGGCGTCCAGCTCCGGCACGCACTGCAGGCCGCCGAAGACGTCGATGTACGGGTCGTGGAACGCCACGTCGGCGCCGCGGTCCAGGAACTGCTGGATGATCGGAGCGGCCGGCGTCTCCCGGGTGTCGGCGACGTCCGGCTTGTAGGTGACCCCCAGTACCAGGACCTTCGCCCCGTCGACAGCGATGGAGTTGTCCTCGAGGTGCTTGCAGACGCGGTCGGCCACCCACAGCGGCATGCCCTTGTTCACGTCGTTCGCCGTCTCCGCCATCTTGAACCGCAGCCCGAGCGTGGTGGCGTGGTGCACCAGGTACAGCGGGTCGGCCGGGATGCAGTGGCCGCCGACCCCCGGGCCCGGCCAGAACACCTTGAAGCCGTAGGGCTTCGTGGCCGCCGCGCGGATCGTGTCCCAGACGTCGAGCTCCATGCTGTGGCACAGCTGCGCGAACTCGTTCACCAGTGCGATGTTCACCTGGCGGAACGTGTTCTCCAGGATCTTGGCCGCCTCCGCCTCGCGCATGCCCTTGGTCAGGTGCACGAGGGTGACACCCCGGTAGAAGTCCGCCGCGCGGTCGCGCGAGGCGTCGGTCAGGCCGCCGACGAGCCGGGGGGTGTTGCTCAGGTCGAACTTGGCGTTGCCCGGGTCGATCCGCTCGGGCGAGTAAGCGAGGTCGAAGTCGACGCCGGCCAGCAGGCCCGACTCCTCCAGGATGGGCAGCAGCAGCGCGTCGGTGGTGCCCGGGTAGGTCGTGGACTCCACGATCACCAGCTGGCCCGGCTTCAGGTGGTCCCGCACGGTGGCGACCGCGGACTCCAGCGGCACCAGGTCGGGCTGGTCATCCTCGCGGACCGGGGTCGGGGCGCACACGACGACGACGTCGGCCTCGGCGAGCACGGACGGGTCGAGCGTGGCGCTGAGGTTCCCGGCCACCTCGGCCAGGTCGCTGTCGAGCACCGTGTCGACCGGCGACCGCAGCGCGTTGACGGCTTCGACGCGCTCGGCGCTGATGTCGAAACCGACAACCTGACGGCCGAGGCGCGCCTGCGCGACGGCCAAGGGGAGACCGGTGTACCCGATCCCCAGAATTACGATATGCCGATCGGTGTCAGCCATGGCGATATCCTCGGATTCTCAGTTGGTTTTGTTTCGGCGGGCGGGCGGATTACCAGGACATCCGGTACGGCACGAACGATTCGCCGTATTCCCAGCAGTGCGACCCGCCGGTGGCGGCGTCGATGGTCCGGACGTGGTTCAGGGACCGGGGCTGGTTTCCCGGCCGCATCTGGGTGCCGTAGGCGCGCAGCGCTTCTTCTTTGTCGGCCCAGTGCGCGGAGGTGTCGATGTGAACCCACCACGGCTCCGAGTCGGCGGACCAGCGGTCTTCGACCCCGCGGTAGCCGAGCACCATCTTCGGCGTCGGCTTGAGGCCGGGGCCCTGGATCCGGGCGGCGGCGAAAGCGGCGCGGAACACCGCCTGGTGGTCCTGGTGGTACCCGCCGGCCGCGGGGATGATCAGTGCCTCCGGCCGCACCGCCGAGAGTGAGCACTCCTCGTGCTTCTCGATGAGGTTGACCAGGTCACGCTGCTTCGTGGTGATGTCGAGGTCGCCGGTCTCGTCGACCCAGGCGATCGTCTGGGTCGTGGTGCCCAGTGCCTTGCAGGCGGTTTCGAACTCGGCGAGCCGGGTGTTCGGATCGCTGTGCGAGCCCCACATCTTCGCGGCCCGCACGGTCACGCACAGCACGTGCACGCCGATGCCGGCGGCGGCCAGCCGGGCGGCCGTGCCGCCGGGGCCGATCGTCTCGTCGTCCGGGTGCGGGGCGACGACGAGCACCTGGTCGCCCGTCGACAGCCCGAACGGGTGTCGTGAACTCTCGTTGGTCATCAGCGCCGGCTCTTTCGTCGTCGGCCCGCCGGATTTCCCGGAAATGAGCTCGGGACGCGGGCGGTGCGATTTCCCGGAATTCCGGGAACGAACGAAAGGCTAGTCAGCGCTGCGATTACCGGACAACCCCTGCCGGGATTCGACGACCCCTAGCCGGCCCCTGACTCGGGACGGGTGGAATAGGGGGTGCTAGTCCCCGAGTCCGTGCTGGTAGACGTACCGTACCGCCTCGCTGCGGTTGCGGACGCCGATTTTCATGAAAACATTGTTGGCGTGCGTTTTCACGGTCGCTTCACCGATCAGCATGGCGGTGGCGATCTCGGCGTTGCTCAAGCCGCGGGCGATGTGCGAGAGCACTTCGGACTCCCGGGTGGTCAACCCGGGAATACCCGTCCGCGTCGGCGGTGCGGTCACCGTCGTGGTCCCGGAGTGGTTGAACGCCGCGACCAGCCGTTGCGACACCGCGGCGTCGAAGGTGATCTGGCCCGCGGCGGCGGCGCGCAACGCGGCCGCGATCTGCTCCCGGCCGGCGTCCTTGGTCACGTAGCCCCGCGCCCCGGCGTGCAGCGCGGCGGCGATCGACTCGTCGTCGACGTAGGTGGTGAGCACGAGCACCGCGATGCCCGGGTGCTCGGCGGCGATGCGCCGGGTGGTCTCGATGCCGTCGAGCACCGGCATGCGCAGGTCCATCAGGACCGCGTCGGGCGGGTCTTCGGCGATCACGCGCAGCGCTTCTTCGCCGTTGCCGACGTTGCCGATGACCTCGATGCCGTCCATCAGGTCGAGCAACGCGACGAGGCCTTCCCGCATGATCTGCTGGTCGTCCGCGACGATCACGCGGATCGCCGGGTCGCTCATTCCGGCACCTCGGCCGTGACCAGCCAGCCGCCGCGGGCCGGGTCCGCCGGCCGGGCGACGAGCGAACCGCTGACCAGCGCCAGCCGTTCGCCCATGCCCACGAGGCCGTAGCCCGACGACTGCGTCTCGGCCGACGGCTGGACCGGCACCCGCACGGGTTCGTTGTGCACCCGCAGCGTGACCTTCTCGTCGGAGAAGTCCAGCACCATCCCGATGGGCGCGCCCGGCGCGTGCTTCGCCGCGTTGGTCAGCGCCTCGCGTCCCGCGCGCAGCAAGGAGATCGCGGTCTCGGGCCGGATGGGCCGCGCGGTGCCGGTGGTCTCGAAGGTCACCGGCACACCGTGGTCGGCTTCGTGCTCGGCGGCCAGCTCCCGCAGCGAGGCGGGCAACGGCGGCGAGTTGTGCCGCAACGCCGCGACGGCGCGCCGGGCTTCGTTCAGGCCTTCGTTCGCCAGGCGCCGGGACCGGCGCAGCCGTTCCAGCGCGGCCTCGCGGTCGCCTTTGACGCTCAGCAGTCCTTCGGCGAGATCCAGCTGCACACTCAAGGCGCCGAGCGAATGTGCCAGCACGTCGTGGATCTCCCTCGCGATGCGTGTGCGCTCTTGCAGCGCCGCGGCTTTGGCGTGTTCGTCGTGCATCAGGCGCGTCTGCTCGAGCAGCAGTTCCGCCTGGTGCGCCTGGACCTGGTACTGCCGCCGGTTCAGCCCGAACAGCGTCGAAATCAGCATCACGATCGCGTAGCCGAGCATCGTCACCCACGACTGGTGGGCGAGCGCGCAGCCGGCCACGACCACGCCGACTTCGAAGCCGGCGAAGGCGATGATGAGGTTCGCGCTGACCCCGGCCAGCGCGGCGAACACCCCGAGCGGGACGCCGGCCATCAGCATCGCCGTGCCGTCCGTGCTCCACCCGACCACCAGCGTGGGCAGGAACGAGCACAGGGCGAGCGCGGCGGTCGAGGTCCGCGGCCACGTCCGGTCGGACAGCGCGAAAAGCAGCCAGCACAGGAAACTGACGCCGCAGACCGTCCACACCAGCGGGGACGCCCGCGCCGTCAGCAACGCGCCGAGCAGCAGCAGCGTGCTGATGACCTGGACGACGAGCCACCCCGGCGCGACCCGTTCGGCCAGCCCCAGTTCGGTGTCCTCGTCGCCGGAGCCCTGCATGGTCCTTAGCTCTTCTTCTTGAACATCAGGACGATGACGCCCAGGAGCAGGATCGCGAGCAACGCGACGCCGCCGATGATCAGGTACCGCTCGAACATGAGGTCCATGACGTCGCTCATGCTGGTGTCCGCGAGGACGGTGGTGGTGTCCATGGTGGTTCCTCCCCGTCAGCCGTTCGACGGCTGGGTCAGTCGATTTCCTTGTGCTTGACGTTGCCCTGCTTTTCGCGCTCGCTCAGGTAGTCGAGTGCCTTGGTGCCGAGCGCGCCCTTGTACCCCTGGCTCTTGCTCAGCTTGTTGCGCACGACCGGCTCCACCATCGACTTCGCCTGGTCGAACCGGCCGGTCTTCTTCAGCGCGAACACGACAACGCCGATGAGCAGCAGGAGCAGGATGATTCCGCCGCCGATCATGGCGAAACGGAGAAGCATGAAACCGATAACTTCACCCATGGCAGATTTCCTCCGTGTGAGTCTGTTCCCGCACCCGTTTCCGGATGCTTTCCTCCGCCGGTTCCGACTGCTTCCGACACGTTGGACACTACTGCTCCACCCGGGTGGAGCAGGACCTCCGCACGGTGGAGATCCGGGTGGAGGTCCGGCGGCCGGCGCGGGAGGAGCCGGCCCCCGCCATGCGGGGGACCCGGGCCGCAAAACCGGCCTTGAGCTGCATAAACAGCAGCCGGGCACGCGGTTCGCGTGCCCGGCTGCTGTCATGACCCCGAGGTCGGGCGCCGGGGGAGTAGCGCCTGCTCCGGGGTGGCGTGCTCAGTCCATCGGGAGGTCCACCGGGGCCAGTTCGGAAAAGAGGTCACCCGGTCCCGGATTGCCCGGAACCGTGGTGCCGCCGAGGTGGTTCAGTACGCCCCAGACCGCATTCAACGCCGTTGTCACCGCGCCTTCCGCGAAACCGCCTGTCCACGATATGTCATCTCCGGCGAGAAAGAAACCCCGCTGTCCGGGCGGCATCTCCTGCTGCATGAAATGGGTGTACAACCGCCGTTGGTAGCGGTAGTGGCCCGGCAGGTTCGCCTTGAACGCGCCGTTGAAGTTCGGCTCGTTCTCCCACGTGACGGTGATCGGCGGGCCGGCCAGGCGCGCGCGGATGTCGACCCCGGGGTAGATGCGTTCCAGCGTGGCCAGGATGCTGTCCATCCGCTCGCCGTCGTCCAGCGTGGCCAGCTTCGCCGAGTCGTCGTTCCAGGTGTAGGACAGGCACATCACGCCGGGGCGGTCCGGGCCGTCGTCCATCAGGTAGACGCTGCGCGGCCCGCGGTCGGTGAGCGTCATGCTCAGCGTGTCGCGGCCGGTGCCCGGGTCGAGGTCGCGCCAGAACGGCCGGTCGGTGAGCACGAAGACCTTGGACGAGCCCATGTAGTGCGTGCGCTCCACCGCTGTCCACAGTGGACGCGAAAGCAGGCTCTCGTCGGTGCGGATCCGGGTCGTCAGCAGCCGCACGTGCGGGGTGAAGACCACCGCCGGGTACGTCCGCGCGTCCCCGCAGCTGTCCCGCACGGTGATCAGGTCGCCGGCGCGCTCGATGCGCGCCACTCCGGGCCGGGGCTGCCCTCCGTGCAGGTCGGCCAGCGACGTGCCGTCCGGCCAGTGGGCGGCGCCGTGGTGGCGGTGCGTCCAGAGCCGCTCCGGCAGCTGCTGGCAGCCGCCGATGATGCTGCGCTGCTCGTCATCGGCGCCGCTGAACACGACCCGCAGGATCTCCAGGATCGAGTTCGGGAAGTCGGTGTCCCAGCCGCCGGTGCCAAACCCGACCTGACCGAAGATCTCGCGGTGGCGGAAGGAGGAGAACGACGTCGAGTTCGCGATGAACTCGTAGAACGACTGGTCGTCGAGCCGCGAGACGAGGTTGTTCCAGATCGCCTTGATGCTGCCGACGTCGCGGCGGCGGATGGCGTCCTCGATCGCCGAGCGCTCGGCGTTCTCCTGCAGGGCCTTGTCCCAGGCGTCGGACACCTGCTGGTAGACCGACGGCAGGTCGGCGGCGGTGCGCGCCCAGGTGGTGCGGCCCTCCAGGTCGATCACCGTGCTCGGGGTGGCCGGGTCGAGCGGGTTCGGGAACGCCTTCGTGTCCAGGCCCGCTTCGGTGATGTAGTGGTATAGCGCGGTGGCCGACACGGGGAACCGCATGGCGCCGAGCTCGGCGACCGAGTCCGGGTGGCCGTCGAAGGCCGCCGAGCGCATCCGGCCGCCGAGCTGCTGCTCCGCCTCGTAGACGACCGGGCGCAGGCCCAGCCGGAGGAGCTCGTGCGCGGCGACGAGACCCGCGACCCCGCCGCCGACCACGGCCACCTCGGTGCCGTGGACGGCCGCGGGCAGCGTGCCGAGGCCACCGGGGTGGCCGATCCAGTCGTCGTAGGCGAACGGGAAGTCCGGCCCGAACATCGTGAGCGGTCCGGAAAGCGTCCCGTTCTCCCGCGGACGCTCGAGGGGGAAGGTAGTCATGAGCGATCGTGCCTTTCTCCGGGCCGGATCGAATGCGGTGGCCGAGCACGGGAAAAAAGGGAAACGAAGAGGGATGGGTACATCGTGCCCGTGCCGAAGGTATTCGCGGCCGCGCCCGCCCGGATACCCCTGGCCACCCCTAGCCGATCACTCGGCGACCCGGGTGCGGCCACACCAGGTGAACACCGGCACCTGCGCGCCCCCGGTGCTCGTGGTGAACTCCCCCTCGTGGGTGAAGTGCTCGTAGCCGGCGCCGTAGCTGACCTTCGCGACGTCGCCGATGCTGCCGACCGTCCACTCGCGGTGGCGCTCGATCAGCTCGGCGGGACCGCCGGAAAGCGTGACCGTGATTTTCGACATGGTTCGTCCTCCGTGGGTTCGGTTTCGAGTGGGGAAGAATGCAGAGAATGTGTTCTGCGTCTCCCGAGGATGCAGGCTCGCCGAACGAGGTGTCAAGGTGATCGGCTCCTATTCGTGAATGGCGCCGATCAGGGGTGACGCGGTATTCGGTAGGGGTTGTCCCCGGTCCGCGTGCGCTGCGAACCTGGTGTGAAAAGCCACGTCGAGAAGGGGAGTGCCGTGCACGAGAGCAGCTGGATCCGGAGTTTCCACCGCCGGCCCGGGCCCGGGCACCGGCTGGTGTGCTTCCCGCACGCCGGCGGCTCGGCCAGTTACTTCTACCGGATGGCGAAGGCGTTCGCGACCGGTCCGGACGGCCCGGCCGAGGTGGTCGCCGTGCAGTACCCCGGCCGCCAGGACCGGCGCGCCGAACCGTTCGCGGCCGGCATCGGGGAGCTGGCCGAGAAGATCGCCGCGGTGCTGGCCGGCGCCGGCGACCGGCCGCTGACCCTGCTGGGCCACAGCATGGGCGCCACCGTCGCGTTCGAAGTCGCGCTGCGGTTGCGGTCCGCGGTGACCGGGCTCGTCGTGTCCGGCCGCGCGGCCCCGTCGGCCCACCGCGGCGGCACGTCCCACCTGCTCGGTGACGACCAGCTCATCCGCGAGGTCCGGGCGCTGGCCGGCACGGACGCCGCCCTGTTCGGCGACGACGAGCTGCTGCGGATGGTGCTGCCGGCGATCCGGAACGACTACCGCGCGGTCGAGACGTACGAACCCACGCCCGGCGCGGCGGTGGACGTCCCGATCACCGCGCTGACCGGCTCCGAGGACCCGCGCGTGACCGCCGCGGAGATCGCCGCCTGGGAAGGGCACACACGCGGCGCGTTCACGCTGCACACCTTCCGCGGCGGGCACTTCTACCTCGACCACCACCTGCCCGAGATCGTCGGGCTCCTGCGTCTCCAGCTGCGGGAACGCGCCGCCGTCTAGGGGTGGGTAAGGGTGTCGCTGAGGCCCGCGGCCGACCTACTGTCGCAGGCAAAGCTGCTTCCCGCGTCCACAATGGAAGGTGTCGACCGTGCGAGTTCTGTGCACTGTGACCGGCTCGCCCTCGCACGCCAGGGCGATGCTCCCGATCGCCAGGGGCCTGGCGGAGGCGGGGCACGAGATTCTCGTGGCCACCTCCGGCTACCTGGTGCCGACCTACGACGGCGAACCGGTGGACGTCCGGGTCACCATGCCCGACCTCGGCGAGCTCATCATGAACATCCGCGAGTACTCCGCGAAGCACAACGGCGGCGTGCCCGACGAGCGGCTGGACATGATCTCGTTCGCCGGGGAGAAGCACGTCACCAGCGCCTTCGAGAAGACCTTCCCGCTGGCCAAGGAGTTCGCGCCGGACCTCGTCCTGCGGGACGGCTCCGAGCTGTCGGGCTGCCTGGTCGCCGAAGCGCTGGACGTGCCGCTGCTGTCCGTGCCGTCGGGTGCGGGCAACACCCTCGACCCGGACGGCCTGCTGCCGCTGCTGAACGAGCGCCGTCGTGAGGTCGGCCTGCCGGCGAGCGACGACCGCAACGCGATCTACCGCAACGGCCGCATCGACTGCATGCCGCACGAGTACTCGTTCGCCGACTACGCACCGCCGCGGGCGTTCGCCTACCGGCAGCCGCTGGACGTCAAGCGCAACCTGCGCCTCCCCGCTGAGGTCGCCGCGCTCTCCGGGGACAAGCCCCTGGTGATCGCCTCGATCGGCACCACCCTCGGCATGGTGAAGACGATCCGCGAGCAGGGGGTGGCCGCCGACGAGCACTCGCCGGAGGCCGCGACCCCGCTCGCCGCCATCGTGAGCGGACTGTCCGAAGTGGACTGTCACGCCGTGGTCGCGACCGGCGGTTACCCCGTCGAGGTCCCGGTGGGCGACAACGTCCACCTCTACGACTGGATCCCGCAGCCGCTGCTGCTGCAGTGCGCGCAGGCGTTCCTGACCCACTGCGGGTACAACAGCACCCGCGAGGCGGTCGGCGCCGGCGTCCCGATGGCCGGGCTGCCGCTCATGGGCGACCAGGAGTACCACGCCACGCGGGCCGAGAAGATGGGCCTGGGCCGGAAGGTGCCCGAGGAGAGCGGCGCCGCGATCGCCGAGACCGTGACGGCGCTGCTCGCCGACGACGGCGTGCGGGCCGAGGTGCGCCGCGCGCACCGGGAGATGCTCGCGCTGCCGGGGGTCGACGGAGTGGTCGAGCACCTCGAGCACGTGGTGGCGCAGGCGCGATGAGCGGCGAGTTCGCCATCGAGGCGGCGGGGCTGACCAAGACGTTCGGGAAGTCCCGCGCGGTGGACGGGGTGGACCTGCGGGTCCGCACCGGCGGGGTCTACGCGATCCTCGGCCCGAACGGCGCCGGCAAGACCACCACCGTCCGGATGCTGTCCACGCTGCTGCCCCCGGACGGCGGCGCCGCGCGGGTGCTTGGCCACGATGTCGTGACAGAAGCCGACCAGGTGCGCGGGCGGATCAGCCTCACCGGGCAGTTCGCCTCGCTCGACCAGGACCTGACCGGGCGCGAGAACCTCGTGCTGCTCGGCCGGCTCTTCGGGTTCCGCGGCCGCGAGGCGCAGGAACGCGCGGACGAGCTTCTGGAAGTCTTCGAGCTCACCGAAGCCGCGGCACGCCCGGTGAAGACGTACTCCGGCGGTATGCGGCGACGCGCCGACATCGCCGCCGGGCTGGTGGTCGCGCCGGACCTGATGTTCCTCGACGAGCCCACGACCGGGCTCGACCCCCGCAGCCGCAACCAGGTCTGGAACATCGTCCGCGCGCTGGTCGCCGCGGGCACCACGGTGCTGCTGACCACGCAGTACCTCGACGAGGCCGACCAGCTCGCCGACCGGATCGCGGTGATTGACCACGGCCGCGTCATCGCGGAGGGGACGTCGGGGGAGCTGAAGGCGTCGGTCGGCTCGGCCGCGCTGCGCCTGCGGCTCACCGACCCGGCCGACCGCGAACGGGCCCACGGGGTGCTCGCCGGCGAGCTGCGGGTCCCGGTGCACTCCGGCGCGGAGTCGGGAACGCTGACCGCGCAGGTCACCGACCGGCCGGCCGACCAGGCGTCCGCCGCCCTGAGCGGGCTGTCCCGCGCGGGCATCGGCATCGCCGACTTCGGCCTCACCCACCCGAGCCTCGACGAGGTCTTCCTGACCCTGACCGGCAAGCCGGTCGCGGACGCGGAGAAAGGCGTGCTGACATGACGCAGGTCCAGGCTCCGCCGGCGGAGGAGCTCGCACTGGCGCACCTGCGCGGGGTGCTCACCTCGCGCCCCCGGCCGCCGCGGCCGGGGCCGCTCACGACGTCGCTGGTGTTCGGCGGGCGGACGCTGCTCAAGCTCAAGCACCTGCCCGAGCAGCTGATCGACGTGACGGCGTTCCCGGTCATGCTGACGCTGATGTTCACCTACCTGTTCGGCGGCGCGATCGCCGGCTCGACCGGGAACTACCTGCAGTACCTGCAACCGGGGATCCTGGTGCAGACGATCGTGATGATCACGATGACCACCGGCAGCGCGCTCAACGCCGACCGCGTGTCCGGGGTGTTCGACCGCTTCCGCTCGCTGTCGATCTGGCGGCCGTCAGCGCTGGTCGGCGCGCTCCTCGGCGACGGCGCGCGGTACCTGCTCGGCTGCGTGGTCGTCCTGGTGCTGAGCCTGGTCCTCGGGTTCCGGCCGGCGGGCGGGTTCGGCGGGGTGCTCGCCGGGGTCGCGCTGGTGCTGGTGTTCTCGTTCAGCCTCGGCTGGTTGTGGACGACGCTCGGCCTGCTGCTGCGCACCCCGCAGGCGGTGACGTCGCTGAGCATGTTCGTGATGCTGCCGCTCACCTTCGCCAGCAACATCTTCGTCGACCCGAAGACGATGCCGGGCTGGCTGGCGTCGGTGGTGGGCCTCAACCCGATCACCCACCTGACCACCGCGGTCCGGGCCGCGATGGACGGCACGCTGACGTCCGGGCAGACCGGCCTGGTGCTGTTGTGGTGCGCGGGGCTGGTCGGGGTGTTCGCGCCGGTGACCATGCACCTGTATCGGACCAGGCACTGAGCGTGAACTTTTGGTACGCTGAAATCGAAGATCCACAACTGGGAGGAATCGGATAATGGGCTTGTTCTCGAAGGTCGCCGGCATGCTGGGCGGCAAGAAGGGCATCGACCGCGAGCGCCACAACCGGGACAAGGACCTGGAGAAGGAGCGCCGCCGCGACAAGAACGGCAACCGTCGCTAGTCCTCTTAGGACAGTTCGGCCGCCAGGCGGTGGATGCGCAGGGCCAGCTGGACGTCCAGGGCCCGGTCGCCGTCCTGCCAGTCGTCGCCCAGCAGGGCGGTGATCCGGTCCAGGCGCTGGTAGAGCGTGTTCGGGTGGATCGTCAGCTCGTCGGCCGCCGTGGCCTTGCGGCGGCCGCACCGCAGGAACACCTCCGCGGTGCGGACGAGGTCCGTGCCGCGTTCCTCGTCGTGGGCCAGCAGCGGCGCGAGCGTGCGGGTGACAAACGTGCTCGCGTCCGCGCGCCCGGCCCGGCCGAGCAGGTAGCGGTACGGGCCGAGGTCCGCGGGTGACGCCGTGGAACCGGTGCGGCCCAAGGCTTCCAGGGCCTGGACGCACGCCGCGGCGTCGTCGTGCGCGTCGGCCAGTGCGGTGGCTCCGGTCACCGGCCCGGCCAAGCCGGTGGTTCCCAGCTTCAGCGCGCGCGCCGGAGTCTCGTCGGTGCGGACCAGCGCGACCAGCCGGTCGTCCACCGCGGCCGCGAGACCGCCGTGGCGCGTGGCGAACTCCCGCAACCGTGGCAGGGCTTCGAGGTTCGGCGTCACCACGGCGAGGTGCGGGCGGCGCAGGTCCAGGCCGAGCGCACGCGCGCGGCGGGCGAACGCCGGCTCGTCGCGCACCCGCCGGGTGACCAGCTGCTCCAGCAGGTCCGCCGCCGTCCGGCGCTCGGCGTCCGCCACCGCGCGCTCGACGGACGCCACCAGCGCGACGGTCAGCGCCGAGCGTTCCAGCAGCCGGACGTCCGCGTCGTCGAGCGGTTCGGCCGGAACCACTTGCAGCGCCCCGAAATACGCGTTCGCCGACGCGACCGGGACGGTCACCTTCCGCTCGCCGACTTCGGTGCGCCGCGTGGCCGGGTCCGCGAACCACGCCGAGGGTTTGCCCTCGAGCGGCGCGTCGACCGGGACGCCGTCGCGGGCTGCAGCACGGACTTCGTCGTGCTCGTCGGCGACGAGCACCAGACCGGGCACCAGCTTCGACAGCGGGACGACCACGTCTTCGGGAACGGCCACCTCCGAAAGCTCGTCGTGCAACCGCACGGCGCGTTCCAGCCGGTTGTTCGCCGCCGCGAGCGCGGTGACCAGCTTCGCGTTCTCGATGGCGATCGCGGCGAACGAACCGAGCGAGGTCAGCAGCGACGACTCCGCCGCGGTGAACCGCCGGACGTCCCGCTGCGAGACCATCAGCACCCCGGCCACCTTGCCGCGCAACCGCAACGGCACCCCGAGGATCGTGCGCAGGCCCTCGTCCTCGGCGACGCGGTCGACGTCGCCGAGGTGCGTGAGCCCGCTGTCTCCGAGGTAGTCGGCGCTCTGCACGGGCTCGCCGGTGCCGGCCACGCGCCCGGCCAGCCCGCTGTGCGGCGGCAGCACGACCCCGCGCAGCCGCGGGCCCAGCGAGCCGTCGGTGACGCGGATGACGAGCGAGCCGTCCGGTTCGGCCAGCGCCAGGTAGGCGACGTCGACCCCGAGCAGCCGCCGCGCGTGGTCGACGACCTCCTGCACCAGCGCGTCGAGGTCGTGCACCGCCGACAGCCGCAGCACGAGGTCGTAGAGCTCGCGCAGCCCGTGGGTGTCCATCAGCCCAGGCGCGCCGTGGATCCTTCGGCCCAGCCCGGGTCGCCGGTGGCGGCGAAGGAGTACCACGCGGCGTTGAGCTCTTTGGCCAGCTCGGCCGGGGCGTGGTCACCGACCAGGCTGCGAGCCGCGTCGAGCGCGTCGAACACGAACGGCAGCTCCATCCCGTGGCACGCGCCGAACACCGGGGCGCGCCACTCGAACTCGTACCGGTAGGACCGGCCCTGGTGGTTCTCGACGAGCTCCTTGACGCCGTCGCGGAACACGAGGTCCGTCATCGCCTCGACGAACACCTCACCCGCCTTGCGGCCGTCGCCCAGGCCGTAGCGCTTGAGCACGCCCGCGGCGTCCGGGTGCGACGCCGACAGCATCACGACCGCCTGCTCGTCGGTCAGCACGTCCGCCAGCCCGGTCGGGCCGAAGTACAGCAACATCTCTTCTCGGCACGTCCCCGCGATCAGGTCGACGTCGGCACTCGCGCCGTCGCGGATCGCTTCGCCCGGGTGCCGCGGGAGGACGTCGTCGCCGACCAGCGGGAGGAACGGGCTGAGGCCGTAACTGCGGTCGAGGCCGTTCTCGTCTCGCAGGTCCGGGCCCTTGCCGGGCTGCAGGACCGCGTCCTGCGCGGTGAGCAGCTGCTCGGTCGTCAGCGTCCGGAAGGCGGCGGCGGTGGGCTCGACACCCAGGCCGTCGGCGACGACCTTGGTCAGCCGCTCCAGCTCTCCGCGCCCGCGCACCATGTTCGCGTGTCCACTTTGGACAACGGCGCGGCGGAAGAGTCCCGTCGAGAGCGGGGAACCGAGCAGGCAGGCGACGCTGATCGCGCCCGCGGACTCGCCGGACAGCGTCACGTTGCCGGGGTCGCCGCCGAACGCCGTGATGTTGTCCTGGACCCAGCGCAGCGCGGCGAGCTGGTCGCGGAGGCCGAGGTTGGTCGTGTCGCCGTCGAGCGGGAGGAAACCGTCGATCCCGAGGCGGTACTGCAGGGTCACCAGCACCGCGCCGGCGCGGGTGAACGCCGTGCCGTCGTAGACGTCGGCGGACCCGGTGCCGCCGATGAACGCGCCGCCGTGCACGAACACCAGCACCGGCAGGCCTTGCGCGCCCGGGTCCGGCGTCCAGACGTCGACCGTCAGGTAGTCCGGGCCCGCCGGCCCGGGGCGGCCGACCAGCGGCGAGAGGTCGAGGCCCGCGATCTCGCGGTGGCGCTGCGGCGCCGTCGGCCCGGCTTCCGTGGTGTCGCGGACGCCGTCCCACGCCGGCGCCGGGACGGGTGGCGCGAACCGCAGCTCGCCTTCCGGCGCGGCGGCGTAGGGGATACCGCGGAACCGGACACCGGTGGCGGTCGGCGTGCCGCGGACTTCGCCGGCGGTGGTGCGGACGATCATGCGGGTGTCCCTTCGGGGAAGACCTTGCCGGGGTTGAGGATGTGGTGCGGGTCGAGGGCGTTCTTGACGGCGTGGTGCAGGGCCAGGACGCCGGGCCCGAGCTCGCGCGCGAGGCCGGGCTGCTTGAGCAGGCCGACGCCGTGCTCGCCGGTGACGGTGCCGCCGAGGTCGAGGGCGCCGGTGATGATGTCGTCGAAGGCGGCCTGGGCGTTCTTCTTCGCCGTCTCGTCGCCGGCGGGCGTGACGAGCAGCGGGTGCAGGTTGCCGTCCCCGATGTGGGCGACGTTGGCGATGAGGACACCGTGCCCCCGCGCCGCGGCGTCGATGCGGGCGAGCATCTCGGGCACGGCCTGCGTCGGGACGCAGACGTCCTCGGTGAGCACCGGGCCGAGCCGTTCCAACGCGGGGTAGGCCAGGCGGCGGGCGGCGAACAGCGCGTCGGCCTCGGCCTGGTCGGTCGACTGGGCGGCCCAGGTCGCGCCGGCCCCCTCGAAGCAGCCGAGGATTTCGGCGGCTTCGTGCTCGCCGAGCGTGCCGGGGGCGTCGGTGCGGGCGAGGAGCACGACGTCGGCATCGGCGCTCAGGCCCATGTTCTTCCACTGGTCCACGGCGGCGAGGCAGTGCCGGTCGACCAGCTCGAGCGCCGACGGCAGCACCCCCCGGGCAGCGACGGCGGCGGCCGCCCGCCCGGCGTCGACGGTCGTGTCGAAGTACCCGGCGACGGTCCGTTCCGCGGCACGGGCGGGCCGCAGCCGGACGGTGACCTCGGTGACCACCCCGAGCGTGCCCTCGGACCCGACCATCAGCCCGGTCAGGTCGTACCCGGCAACCCCCTTCGCGGTGCGGCGGCCGAGCCGGACGAGCTCCCCGGTGCCGGTGACGACCTGCAGGCCCAGGACGTAGTCCCGGGTGACGCCGTACTTGACGCAACAGATCCCGCCGGCGTTGGTGGCGACGTTCCCACCGAGCGTCGACCACGGCGAGCTGGCCGGATCGGGCGGGTACCAGAGGCCGTGTTCGGCGCAGGCGGCCCGCAGGTCGTCGTTGACCACGCCGGGCTCGACGACGGCGTACCGCTCGTGGGTGTTGATCTCCTTGATGGTCGTGAGCCGGTCGGTGACCAGGACCACGCAGCCGTCTCCGGCGTTGGCCCCGCCGGAGAGCCCGGTCCCGGCCCCGCGGGTGACGAGCGGGGTCCGGTGGCGGATGCAGGCTTTGACGACGGTTCGGACCTCTTCGGCGGAGTGTGGCCGGACGACCACGGCGGGCAGCGCGTAGGGCGCCCATTCGGCTTCGTCGTGGGCGAAGCCGGGCAGAACGTCCGGATCCCGCACCAGCCGGTCAGCCGGCAGCGCGGCGGCCAGGTCGTCGATCACCATCCGCGGGAACCTCCTCGTCACCGGCCTCCCACGCTAGGGCGGCGTGCGAGGTCTGGCTATGGGGAAAGTCCCCACCGGGTGACGCCGGCGACGTGCAGACCGCACAGCGGAGGCTTGGGCCCGGGGGCAGGAGTCGCCTCCTCGAGCTCGGGCAGGGCTCGTCTCCCCGAGCGGGCAAGGCTCGGGCCCGGGTCATTCGCGACAGCCCGGCGCTCGTCCCAGCCACGCCCTACCGCGAGTAAGCCTCCCGAGCCAACGCCGGCGTGAGGTCCATATGGACCCGGTACTCCGACACCAGCTCCCCGTCCAGCCACATCACCGTCACGCACGGCAGCGCCAACATCCGGCCGTCCGGAGCCGCCGTGGTGATCGTGAACCGGCAGAACAGCTGGTCACCCACCACGGCGACCTGGTCCACCACATGCCGGACCCACGGCAACGCACCCGCCGCACCGGCCGTCGCCGCCGCGATCGCGGTGCGGCCGGTCAACGGCTCGCCGTTGGCGAACACGTACGTCGCGTCTTCGGTGAACCACGCGGCGAACGCCGTCGCGTCGCCCGCGTCGACCGCCGCGCACATCTCCTCGACCATGCGCTCGTGGTTCACTTCTGCAGCGCCAAGCCGTACCGCGTCATGACTTCCGCCACCAGCTTCATGTCGCGCCCGGGTGGCAGCTCGGACAGCTCCTTGTAGTAGTTCTCCAGCCCCGGCGGGGAAACCACCGCGATGATGCGCGTCTCCTCGTCGAACGGGTTGCGGAACACGTGCGGCACCCCGCGCGGCATGAGCAGCGAGTCACCTTCGCCGAGGACGTGCCGGACGCCGTCGAGCTCCACCTCCACCCGGCCGCGGACGCAGGTGAACAGCTCGTCCTCACGGCTGTGGATGTGGGTCGGCGGGCCGCCGAGGCCCGGCGGGACGACGTATTCGAACAGCGAGTACGCGCCGTTCGTGTCGGCGCCGGTCAGCCGGGCGTGGATGCCCAGGCCGATCGCGCCCAGGTTGGTGCCGTCGCCCGGGTGGCTGACGTGGTGGCCGGTCGCGGTGCTCATCGGGGTCCTCCTCGGGTCAGAGCGGGGCTTTTTCGGGTTCGGGGGTCTCCGCCAGCCGGGTCAGCACGGCGGGGGTGAGCGCCCGGTACGCCGCGGGCGCGACCGGGTTCAGCCAGTGCGTGAAGCGGGTGAAGCGGCCGATCTGGACGCCGAGGTCCCCGAGCACCTCGTCGACGTTGTGGATCGAGAACGGGATGATCTTCGTGCCGCGGCAGTGGTGCGCGCCCGTCGCGGTGTCGAGGAAGGCGAGCTGGGCGACGACTTCCGCGCGCCGCGCCGCCTCGGCCGGCAGGGTCAGCGCGCCCGCGAGGTCGGCCGCGATCCACAGCGCCGCCATCTCGGCGTTGAGCGGGCTGAAGAACGACGAGTTGTAGCCGTTGAAGTACAGACCGGGCGCGGCCAGTGGCTGGATCTGCCGGTACAGCAGGAAGTTCCCGCGCTCGTCGAACAGTCCCTTTTGGATGGTTTCCGGCAGGAACGGGACACCCTGGGTGAACCCGGTCGCGCAGACGACCAGGTCGGCCGGCCGCACCGTGCCGTCGGCCAGTTCCGCGCACGGGCGGCCTTCGGACGCGAACAGCCGCGTGATCACCTGGTCGCGGCGCACGCGGATCGAGCCGTCGGCGACACCTTCGAAGAACCCTTCGGTCGCCAGGCCGATCGCGTTCTTGACGATGTCCTCCATCCGGCCGCGCGGCACCAGGTCGTGGCGGGCCAGCCCGAACTGCCGCACCGACACCGTCCCGATGGAGTTCAGCATCGCGCGTCGGAGCCGGTTTCCCGGGCCGTGCAGGAACTTCTCGAACCCGCGCAGCCACCGGTAGCGGAACAGCGCCTCGCCCATCCGCGTCAGCAGCAGCATCTTGAAGTTGAGCACCCCGGCGATCTTGCGCGGCACCTTCCACAGCAGCTGCCGCGCGATCACGTCGGTGCTCGCGGCGACGGCGCTGATCGCGACGGTCACGTCGCAGGCGGACTTCCCGTACCCGACCACGAGCACGTGCTTGTCCCGCGCCTCGGCTACGTCGTGGAGCTCCGAACCGGCCAGCAGCCGCCCGCCCGCCGCCTCGAACTCCGCGCGGCCGGGGTAGTCCGGCACCGCGGGCTCGCAGAAGACGCCGTTCGCGACGACCACCCGGTCGACCACCGACGCCCCCTGCGCGC
Source organism: Amycolatopsis sp. NPDC104587 (assembly GCF_055583645.1). NCBI lineage: Bacteria > Bacillati > Actinomycetota > Actinomycetes > Pseudonocardiales > Pseudonocardiaceae > Amycolatopsis > Amycolatopsis sp. NPDC104587. The sequence goes on along the minus strand of NZ_JBVJNO010000011.1, from coordinate 105,294 downwards.
CGGTGGTCACCACCCAGCGCGCGCCGTCGGGGACCACGGACCCGACCGGGGTGCCCAGCCGCAGGTGCGGGGTGACGCCGTAGGTGTCGGCGTACGCCGCGAGGTACTCCTGGATCTGGGCGCCCGTGGGCCACTCCGGGAACTCCCGGGGCATCGGGAAGTCCGAAAAGGAGTACTGGGCCTTCGGGCTCTGCGTGGTCAGCCCGGGGTAGCGGCGGGTCCGGCTCCACACGCCGCCGACGTCCGGCGCCTTGTCGAAGACCTCGACGTCGTGGCCGGCCTGCAGCAGCACCTTGGCCGTGGTGAGCCCGGCGAGCCCGGCCCCGATGATCGCGACGCGCATGCCTGGTCCTCCTCGTCCGGCAGCCTGCCGGGAGCCCGGCTCGGCGTGCGCCACAGCGTGGAACAGCCCTCGCCGCCGGGCCAACCGGGAGTCCTATTCACTGGGACGGCAGGTCCGGCCGCGGTGACGCCCAGCGCCGGGCGGAGTACGCCCGGCTGGCCGCCGCGGCCGCCATCCGCACCGCCGGCCCGATCCGGTCGGGCACCACCGCCGCACTCGGCCCGGTGACCGACAGCGCGGCCGTCACGTTGCCGGTGAAGTCGAAGATCGGGGCCGCGACGCAGCTGATGCCGGTGATGCCCTCCTCGCGGTCGTAGGCCCAGCCCTGCTCGTGCACGACGGCCAGCTCGCGCTCCAGCGCCTCGGCGGTGCCGATCGTGCGCGCCGTGCGCCGGGTGAGCCCGGCGGCGACCACCGCGCCGACCGTTTCGGCGTCCGACCAGGCGAGGATGGCCCGGCCGAGCCCCGAACAGTGGGCCGGGACGAACCCGCCGACCTGGTCGAGCATCGGCAGCTGGCGGTGTCCGCTGATCTTGTCGACGACCAGCACCCGCGTGCCCTCGAGCACGCCGAGCTGCACGGTCGTCTTGGCCGCGGCGTAGAGGTCCTGCAAGTACGGCAGCACCGCTTCACGCAGCTCGTGCCGCACCGGGACCAGCCCGGACAGCTCGAACAGGCGTCGCCCGATCCGGTACTTCTCGCCGGGCTTGTCCAGCCAGCCGAGCTCGATCATCCGGGACGCCGTGCGGTGCACGGTCGAGCGGGGCAGCCCCGAACGTTCGACGAGCCGGGCGAGGGGGAGCTCGCGGTGCGTCGCGTCGAAGGCGTCCAGCAGGGCGGCGGCGCGTTCGAGGGCACCGGACGCCGCGTTGTCGTCACCCGGGTCCCGGGCAGTGGGACTCATCCTTGGCCGCCGGAGGTCATGGCCCGAATGTAGGACACATCATGGAGACCAACCAGACCCGCGTCGCCCTCGTCGGCGGCGGAGCCGGGGGCATCGGCTCGGCCTGCGCCACCGCGCTGCTCGCGAGCGGGCACCGCGTGGTGCTCGCCGGCCGGACGGAGAAGACCCTCGCGGAAACCGCGTCGGCGCTGGGCCCGGGGGTCGGGCACCTCGTGTGCGACCTCGCCGTCCCGGCCGCGGCGGCCGACGCCGTGCGCCGCGTCCGCGAGCGGTACGGCTCGCTCGACGTCGTGGTGGCCAACGCCGGCGGCCCGGCGCCGGGCCGGGTGTTCGACGTCCCCGCCGAGCAGTGGCACCACGACCTCGACCTGCTGGTCCTCGGTCCGCTGGCGCTGCTGGGCGCCGCGCTGCCGGGCATGGCCGAGCGCGGGTTCGGCCGGGTGGTCGTGGTCAGCTCGACGGCGGTCCGGCAGCCGCAGCCGGGGCTCGCCGCGTCGACCGTGCTGCGGTCGGCGACGACGTCGGCGGCGAAGCTGGCCGCCCTCGAGTACGCCGACCGGGGTGTCACGGTCAACTGCGTCGCCGTCGGCGCCACGCTCACCCCGCGGCGCCTGGAGATCGTCCGCAGCCGGGCGGGCGCGGCGGGCGTCGACGTCGCGACCGCGATGGCCGAGGACGTCGCGGCCATCCCGGCCGGCCGGGCCGCGGCGCCCGGCGAGGTCGCGGCCGCGGTGGCGTTCCTGGCCTCGGCCGAAGCAGGGTATGTCAACGGAACCGTGCTGGCCGTCGACGGCGGCCGCACGGAATGTCCCGCCTGAACGGAAGGTGTGCCATGACCACGACCGGACCCGGCTTCACGATGACCGACTTCCTCGGCAGCATCGCCCACACCGTCCGCCCCGGAGGCGCGCTGCCGCTGGTCGTGCACGACGAGGAGCTGGCCGAGATCCCCGCGGGCGCCGTCCCGAACCCGACGTCCCTGCGGGTCGCCGGGACGCTGCCGACCACGACGTTCGAGCTGTTCCGCCAGGTCATCCCGGCCGGGGAGAGCTCGGACATGCAGCGCCACCACCACGAGACCGTCCACTTCGTCCTGACCGGCGACGGCCACAGCGAGATCGAGGACGAGACCGTGCGCTGGACGACCGGGTCGTTCGTCTACACCCCGCCGTGGACCTGGCACCGGCACCACAACGGCTCGGCCGAGCACCCGGTCGAGTTCCTGACCATCGAGAACTCGCGGCTGCTGGGCCTGTTCGGCCTCGGCTGCCGCCAGAGCGCGGGCCTGGCGACGATGGCCGAGGCCCGCGCCCGCTTCGACCACCGGGAGGACCAGTGACGACCACCGACCGCGGCGCCCCGCCGATCCCCGACCACGTCGGCATCTGGGGGGAGCTGGGCGAGCTCGAACACACCCTGCGTTACGTCTACGTGCCATTGGAAGGCCGTTCGGTGCGCACACGCGTGCTTCAGGCGGGCACCGGCCCGGACCTGGTGCTGCTGCACGGCACCGGCGGGCACCTCGAGGCCTACGCCCGCGACCTGGCCGGCCTCGCCCGCGACTTCCGCGTCACGGTGTACGACATGGTCGGGCACGGCTGGTCGGACCTGCCGGACCGGCCGTACACGATCGACGTCCTCGCCGGGCACCTGGTGTCCCTTTTGGACGTTCTCGGCATCGGCCGCGCGCACCTGTCCGGCGAGTCCCTCGGCGGCTGGGTGGTCGCGTGGACCGCCGCGCACCACCCGGACCGCGTCGACCGGCTCGTGCTGAACACCCCGGGCAACATCGCCAACAAACCCGAGGTGATGGCGCGGATGCGCGACAGCACGATGGCGGCGGTGCTCGACCCCAGCGACGAGACCGTGCGGCGACGGGTCGAATTCCTGTTCCACCACAAGGAGATGGTCACCGACGAGCTGGTCAACCTGCGCCGCCGCATCTACTCCCGGCCGGGGTTCGTCACCGCCATCGGCAACACGCTCGTGCTGCAGGACCCCGAGGTGCGCAAGGACTTCGCGTGGGACCCGTCGTGGGTGTCGCTGGTGAAGGCGCCGACGTTGCTGCTGTGGACGAGCCACGACCCGACCGGTGGGCTCGACGAGGCCGAGCTGCTGCTCGGCTGGCTGCCCGACGCGCGGCTGCACGTGATCGACGACGCCGGGCACTGGCCGCAGTGGGAGAAGGTCACCGAGTTCCTCGACGTCCACCGCGCCTGGCTCCGGTCCGGAACGGACCCGTCCTGATGGCCGGGATCGCCGGGTTCGCCGGCATGTCCCACAGTCCTTTCGCGACACTGCTGCCGCCGCCGTCCGAGGGCGGGCCGGGCGCGAAGTTCCTCGCGGACGCCGCCCGCGTCCGCCGCGCGGTCGAGATGCTCGCACCGGACGCGGTCGTCGTGATCGGGCCGGACCACTTCCACGGCAACTTCTACGACGTGATGCCGCCCTTCGTGCTGGGGGTCGAGCACGCCATGGGGTTCGGGGACTTCGGCAGCACCGAAGGTCCGCTGCCGGTGGCGGGCCCGCTGGCGTGGTCGGTCCACAACGGACTGACCGAGGCCGGGTTCGACGTGTCGCTGTCCTATTCGCTCACCGTCGACCACGGCATCGTGCAGAGCTACGAGATGGTCACCGGTGGCATCTCGCTGCCGATGGTGCCGCTGGTCGTCAACACGGCCGCGCCGCCGTTGCCGTCGCTGCGGCGTTGTGTCGCATTAGGACAGGCGCTCGGTGCGGCCCTGCGCTCGGCCGACTTCCCCGGCCGGGTGCTGGTGGTGGCGAGCGGCGGGCTGTCGCACTGGCTGCCGTCGAACGACCCCCGCGAGGTCGTGGGCGACCGCCGTGACTCGCTGATCCACGGCCGTTCCGACGTCCACGCGTTCGCGGCGGCGCGCGAACCCCGCGTTCGCGCGATGGGCGGTGACCCGGGAGCCCGGGTGAACACCGAGTGGGACAACTGGTTCCTCACCCGGCTCGCCGAAGGGGACCCGGAAGCGGTGGCGCGGCTGGGCCACGAAGGCCTGGAGGAGTCGGCGGGCACGGGCGGCCACGAGGTGCGCTGCTGGCTGATCGGCCAGGTCGCGGCCGCCGCGCCACTGGTCTGGACCAGCTATGAGCCGGTGCCGGAGTGGATCACCGGCATGGGCATCGGCACGACGTTCCCGGTCGCCTGAGGGGCGGCCGGTCAGCAGCTGATGCTGCCCTTGCGCAGCGCGTGGCCGCCGTCGTTGCTGTCGTCGGACCAGTACACCGGCTTGCTGCCCCCGGCGCACTCGCTCGCCGGCGCCACCGAGAAGCCCTCGTTGTTGTAGTCGCCCATGCCGCTCGGCCGGTCGTAGACGGCGGTGGTCGTGAAGGCGCCGGCGGAGCCGATCTTCAGCGTGCGGTGCCGGCCGTGGCAGGTGTCGTCGCAGACGGCCCACAAGCGCGACGCCTGCGGCTCCCACTGCAGCTCCATGACCCCGCTCATCCCGCTGGTGAAGGAAGCGACACGGGTGAACGCGCCGGAGTCCTGCAGGACGTAGCCGTGGATCATGCCGGTGCCTTCGACCCCGACGAAGAACACCCCGCCGGCGTGCGCGCCGTAGTGCGCGGGGTCGTAGGCCGCGCCGGTCGAGGCGTCGGCGAACCCGGCGGCGGTCAGGGTGGTGTCGGGCACCCAGGTGATGCCCTCGAAACCGAGGTTCGCGCCCACCGGCGGCAGGTCGGCGGTCAGGTTCCACTCCCGCGTGGCGGTCAGCGTCGAGCCGGTCCCGCCGACGTCGTAGCGCAGCACCGACGTGCGGCTGCTGCCGGAGCCGTTGCGCTCACTGGCGACGTAAACGCCGGTGCCGGTGACGGTCACGCCTTCGCTGTCGGGAGTGCCGGAGCCGCCGGGGAAGCGCAGCGCCTTGCCGGACGTCCAGCCGGACGCCGTGTCGGGCTTCCAGCCGCCGGAGCCGTTGGGTAGCAGGCGCCACAGCTTCCCGGAGTTCTGCGCGGCCCACAGCACACCGCCGTCCTGGAAGAGGCCGCTGAGGTCCTCGCCGAAGACGTTGGCGGCGTCCGCCGTGGTCACCGAGCTGCCGCCCGGCCAGGCCGTGGGCGCCGCACTGCAGCTGTTCGGGCCGCCGAGGGTGACGGCGGCCGGGGCGAAGGAGCCGGTCGCGTCGGGGCAGCGTGACCACGACGGGTCGGAGTGCTTGCTCCAGGCGAAGCCGTCGACGAGGGTGCGGCCGTCGGCCTGGAAGAGGCGGGCCTGGTCCTCGGAGCCGAGCCCGAAGGCGTTGTGGACGTCGAAGGCCCGGAACCCACCGGCGGCGAGGGTGGTCCCGGCGGGGATCGTGAACTTCGAGCTGTCCTTGTCGTCCTTGAGAACCCACCCGGAGACGTCGACGGCGACGGCGCCGGGGTTGACGAGCTCGATGGAGTCGTCGACGGCGCCGGTGGTCACGACCTCGTTGATCCGGACGGTCCCGGCCGCGTCGGCGGGGCCCGCGAGGGTGACGGCGGCCAGCACCGGCCCGGCGATGAGGCAGAAGGCCCGGCGGCGCGCACGTGATGAGATCAAGGAGTCCGTCCTCGGAGGGTCGTGGGGGACACGGCCCTCCGAGGCTTCCGGCCCGGGCCGAACGGCGGCGCTCGCGGAGATGGGTTCCCCCTGAACTCCGGCCGAACTCCGGTGGTGGACCCGCGTGGCTCCCTACGGAATCCCCTGAATGGCCAGCCCCACTCCGAACCCGAGCAACAACACACCGGTGCTGTACTCGATCCCCGACCGCACCTTCGGCCGCCGCAGCACCGCGCCGATGCGGTCCACCGTGAAGACGTACAAGCTGAACCACGTCAAGTACAACGCCGCGAACACGCCGCAGTACGTCAGCGCCTTACCCAGCACCGGCCCGTCGGTCGGCAGGAACTGCGGCAGGAACGTCAGGAAGAACACCGCCAGCTTCGGGTTCAGCGCGTTGGTCAAGAACCCCTTCCGCAGGCAGCGCAACGGCTTCCGGTCGGTCGGCTCGCCCGTCGGCTGGCTGGTCGCCGCGCGGCGGGCGATGCGGACCGTCTGGACGCCCATCCACACCAGGTAGATCGCGCCGACCACCTTCAGGACCGTGAACGCCACCGGGGACGCCACCAGGATCGCCGTCAGGCCGAGGGACGCCGCCGCGGCGTGGACCGACAGGCCCGTCGCCCCGCCCAGCGTCGTCATGAAGCCCGACCCCTTGCCGCGGACCAGGGCCTGGCGGGTGATGAGCGCCTGGTCCGGGCCCGGGATGATGATGATGACCAGCGCGGCCGCGATGAAGACCCACATGGTCACGCCGCCCTGTCCGCGGGAACGGTCGTCCGGACGACCGCCGCCAGTGCGCGCAGGACCACCGCCGGGTTCTGCCGGAAGTAGAAGTGGTCGCCGGCGAACTGCCGCACCGTGATCGGCTCCGTCACGTGGTCGCGCCACGCGCGCAGCTCGTCCTCGCCGATCGAGTCGTCCCGGCCGCCGAACACCGTCAGCGGCACCGGCAACGGCGCCTCGGGACGCCACCGGTAGGTCTCCAGCACCTGGTAGTCGGCGCGCAGGTACCGGGCGACCATCGTCTTCAGCTCCGGGTCGGTGAGGATCTCGCCGGGCAGGCCGCCGTGGCGGCGGCCCACCTCCGCGACCAGCTCGTCGTCGGGCAGGCCGTGCACCGGCGGCTCGGTCCGCTTCGTCGACGGCGCCGGGAAACCGGAGACGACCAGGCGGTCCGGCAGCCGGCGCCCGGTGCGCCGCAGCTCGCGGGTGACCTCGTAGGCCACCAGCGCGCCGAGGCTGTGCCCGAACACCGAGTACGGCGCGGTCGTCGGCATGACGTCGACCACCGCCGCCACCAGCCCGTCCATGGTGGACAGCACCGGCTCGGACAGCCGCGACCCGCGCCCGGGCAGCTGGACGGCGCTGAGCTCGACCCCGGTCAGCTGGCGCGACCACCGGACGAACTCCGCGGCCGACCCGCCGCCGTGCGGGAAGCAGAACAGCTGGGGCCGCCCGGGCCGCGCCTGGCCCCGGACGAACCACCGGCCGGTGGCGCGTGGTTTCACGGTCGTTCGCCTCCCACCGCTTCGACGGTCACCAGGTGCTCGACGACCGCGTCGATCGTCGGGTTGCTCAGCACCTCGATCGGCTGCACGGTCCGGCCGAGCACCACCGACAGGTCGGCGACGAGCACCAGCGTCATCGCCGAGTCGACCCCGAGCGACTCCCACGGCGCGCCCGGGTCGACCTCCTCCGGGCCGATGTCGAGGACGTCGGCGACGAACGTCGTCAGCCACGCCCGCAGGTCCTCCTCGTGCGCGTTCACGCCACGACCTCCGCAACGTCGGGAAGCAGCTCGGAGGCGCCGAGGATCTGCTCCAGGTAACCGTCGAGGAGTTCGACGGTCGGGTACTCCAGCACGGTGGCGACGGCGACCGTGGTGCCGAACGCCGAGGAGATGGTGGCGACGAGCCGGGCCGCGAGCAGCGAGTCGCCGCCGGCTTCCAGGAAGTCGTCACCGAGGTCGGCGTGGCTCAGGCCGAGCACCGTGCACCAGATCTCGACGAGCTTGCGCTGCCGCTCGGTGCGCGGCGGCTTGGCGGGCCGCCCGGCCGCCGACGCCCGGCCGCGCGCCTTGGCCAGCGTCGCGCGGTCGACCTTGCCGGTGCTGGTCAGCGGGAGCTCGTCGATGGCGTGGATCGTGCTGGGCACCATGTGCTTCGGCAGGTGCAGCCCCAGGAACGACCGCAGCCGCTCGCCGTCGAACCGGCTGCTCTCGTCCGGCGCGCGCCCGGCGATCACGTCGAAGCCGACCGACGCCATGCCACTGCCCTCGGGCGTCAGCACGGCCGAGTCCGCGAACCCGGCTTCGGCCAGCTCGGAGCGCCAGGTGGCCGCGTCCAGCAGCGGGTGCGCCGAACGCAGGTCCGTGTCCTCGTAGCCGTCGAAACCCTGCTGCAGCCCCATCGTCAGGTCGAACCAGTCGTGGAACGCGGTCTGCTCGACCAGCAGCAGCATCCCGCCCGGCGCGAGCACCGACCGCAGGTTGCGCACGGCCCGCCGGATCAGCTTGGCGTCGTGCAGCATGCTGCCCGCGATGACCAGGTCGAACGCCCGGCCGTCGAACCCCTGGATGTCGGCGGGCTTGTCGACGTCGAAGAGGTCGAAGCCGATGTTCGGGTAGTCCGCGTACTGCTCCCGCGCCCGCTCGGTGAAGTAGGTCGAGATGTCGGTGAAGGTGTACTCGGCGTGCTCCGGCAGCTCCGGCACGACGTGCTTGGTCAGCGTGCCGTAGCCCGCGCCGACCTCCAGGATCCGCAGCGGCTTGTCCTCGGGCCACGCCGCGGTGACACGCCGGATCGCTTCGGTCGCGGCCAGGTGCACCGGGCCGAAGAGGTGCTCGTACACCGCGGGTGTGCGGTCGTTCGCGTACAGCTCGGCGGAGTGCATGCTCTGGGTGAGCACGCCCTCGACGTTCGCCGCGATGGTCATCAGCCAGTCGGTGAGGTCGGCGGGGACCCCGAGCTTGTCGCCGAGCACGCGGTGCGTGGCGGCGACCAGCTCGTCCGGGATGGCCGTCGGCAGGGCGCCCGGCAGCATGCCCCGCTCGGTCAGGTTCGCCGAGGCGCGGTGCAGCCATCTCTCGTACCGCGCGGCCACCCCGCCCGAGCGCAGCAGCGCCGGGACGTCGACCTCGCCGGTCACGCCGAGCGAGGTCAGGGCCATCGCCGCGGCGTGGGCGTAGACGTTGTTGAGCTGCGTCCAGGCCGCGGCCAGCTCGGTGGCCGACGGGCCGGGGGCGGGCAGCGCGCCGTCGCACAGCGCGCGCCACGTCCGCTCCGACTCGGCCGGGTCGACGGTTTCCCTGCTGTACAAGGACTCCGGCCCGTCCACGGCGTCGCGGCCGGGGATGACGTAACCGACCAGCCGCGCGCCGGCGCCGTCGTCTTCGGCCTTGACGGCGACCGCGCGGTCGACCCCGGCGTGCTGCGCGAGCACGGCCTCGATCTCGCCGAGCTCGATCCGGTGCCCGCGGATCTTGACCTGCCCGTCCCGGCGGCCGAGGAACTCGATGATGCCGCCGGGCAGGTACCGGCCGTAGTCGCCGGTGCGGTAGAGCCGGACGCCGGTGACCGGGTGGCGCAGGAAGCCGGCGTCGGTCTTGGCCGGGTCGCGCCAGTACCCGCGGGCCAGGCCGGCGCCCTCGATGTACAGCTCGCCCGGCACCCAGTCCGGGCAGGGCCGCAGGCCGCCGTCGAGCACGTGGAACCGCTGGTTCCGCAGCGGGACGCCGTAGGGGATGCTGCGCGTGCCTTCGGGCACCTCGTCGACCTGGTGGTAGTTGGACCAGATCGACGCCTCGGTCGCGCCGCCCATGCTGATCACGGTGGCGTCCGGCCAGAGTTCGTGGATGCGGCCGGGCAGGTCGACCGGGATCCAGTCGCCGCTCAGCATCACCAGGCGCAGGCCCTCGGGGACGTCGCCGACGGCCTCGATGTGGTCGACGAGCATCTGCATCTGCGCCGGCACCGAGTTCCACACGGTCACGCCGTGCTCGCTCATCAGCTCGGCCCAGTGCGCGGGCTCGCTCGTCTGGTCCGGGTCGGGCAGCACGAGCGCAGCGCCGGTGCCGAGCGCGCCGAACAGGTCGTACACGGAGAGGTCGAAGCTCAGCTCGGCCAGCCCGAAGACCCGGTCGCCGGCGGTCACGCCGAACCGCTCGGTGATGTCGGCGACGGTGTTCAGCGCCGACCGGTGCTCGATCATCACGCCCTTGGGCCGTCCGGTCGAGCCGGACGTGAACAGCACGTAGGCCAGGTCGGACGGTTCGGCGGTGCTCGACGGCGGGGCGTCGGGCGCGGTGAGCCGGTCGATCGGCACCAGCGTGGTCGCGCAGCCGGTCCAGTCGAGCTGGTCGGCCAGCCGGGACGTCGTGACGACCGTCGACGCCTGGCCGTCGGTGAGGATCCCGTTGCGCCGCTGCGCGGGCAGCCCGGCGCCGGCCGGGAGATAAGCCGCGCCGGCGAGCAGGACGCCGTACGCGGCCGCGACCTGGTCGGCGCCCTTGTCCAGGCTGATGCCGACCAGCCGGTCGCGCACCGGGGAGCCGTCACCCGAGCGGAGGATGGCGTCGGCCACCGCGCCGGCCCGGCCGGCGAGCTCGCCGTAGGTGACGGTGCCGGCGCTGGTGATGACGGCGGGGGAGTCCGGGTGCTCGGCGGCCGCGGCCAGGAACGGCTCGTGCAGCAGGCCGTCGGGCAGCGGGCCCGCGGTGCGGTTCACCTCGTCGCGCTCGGTGAGCTGGTACTGCGGCGGGCTGACCCGCAGTTCGCCCTCCCAGCAGGCGCTTTCGGCGGCGAGCCGCTCCACCAGGCCGGTGTAGGCGGCGAACATGTCGTCGAGCAGGGTGCCCGGGAACAGCTCCTCGACGACGTCCCACGTCAGGTCGAGCGAGCCGGTGAAGTCGACGACCTGGTGGTCGAACCACACCTGCGGGGTCTGGCTGATCCGGTAGGTGATGTCGCCGAAGAAGTCCCGCGGGCCGGTGACGTCGGCGACCGTGCCCAGGCCGCTGGTGAACACGACCGGCATGGTGCCGAACGCGGTGTCCAGCCCGAGCCGGCGGCGTTCGCGCAACGTGTGCAGCGCGCTGACGTGCCGGTGGCGCAGGTCCTGCTGGAGCTGGCGCTGGGTCCGGCGCACGCGCTCCTCGAACGTGCCCTCGGCGGTGTCGACCTCCAGCAGGCAGATCGAGGTGAAGTCGCCGACCACCCGGCGCAGGTGCGGGTGCAGGATCCGGTGGCCTTCGCCGTCTTCGGCGAGCAGCAGTGGGAGCCGGTTGAACAGGGTCAGGTTGAGCGTGAACTTCAGCGTCCCGCTCCACGCGGCGAGGACCTCGGAGAAGGCGGTCGCCAGCACGGTCGTCGGGGTCAGCCCCTTCGCCTCGGACCGGTCGCGCAGGCGCTTCCAGGCGTCCGGGTCGAGCTGGAACTCGCGGTGGGTGAACCGCGGCTTGTGCACCGAGACCGGCGACGCGGCCAGCGGCAGGTCCGGCGGCGGCGCGAGCGTCGCGGCGCGGGACGTCCAGTACTCCAGCGCCCGCTGGGTGCGTGGGGAGTCGGCGTTGCGTTCGAGCGCGAGCACGTAGTCGCGGAAGGAGACGTCGATCGGCGGGAGCTCGTGCGCCGGGTTCTCGCACAGCAGCTGCCATTCGCTGAACAGCACCGTGACGCTGGCCAGGTCGACCATCAGCAGGTCGAGGCTGATGTGCAGGCGGTCGGCGTCGGACAGGCGGGTGATACGCACGTCGAACAGCGGCCACTGCGACGCGTCGTACACGCGGTGCGACATCGCCGACCGGATCTCTTCGAGCTTGCCCTCGACCTCGCCGGCCGGCGCGTCCCGCAGGTCGACGACGTCGATCACGAACTCGGGCGTTTCGGGCAGCACGCGCTGGCTGCCGTCGGTGCCGACGACCGCCCGCAGCATGGGATGCCGGGCGATGAGGCGGTTCCACGCAGTGGTCAGCGCGCCGGGGTCGAGCCGGCGGCCTTCGAGCTCGAAGTAGGCGTGCGGCGCGACGTTGCCCAGCACGAAGTTCGGACCGCGGCCGACCCAGTACGCGTACTGGATTTCGGTCAGCGGAAAGGGGCTGTCGCCGTTAACCTCGGCGGGTTCGCTCGGTTGTTGCGCGGCCATCCGGATCGCGTTCCTCTCCGTCTCCGACACAGGTCACTGCAGGCCAGCATGCTGTGTCCAACCAGTGGGACGCACCTCCGGGCGTGCTATCGGGCTGAGCACCTCCGAAGATGACATTTCCCTGCCACCACGGTGTTCTTGAGCCATGCGCGCATCGCAAGGGGCCCGGTACCTGATCTTCGACCGGCTCGACGAGCGGACCCTGCGGTTCCGTCCCGGGGTGAAGTGGGGCGCGCCCGCGCCGGACGTGCTCCCCGCGTCCATCGCGGACATGGACTTCCCGGTGGCGGAGCAGGTTTTGGCTTCCCTGCGCGGTTATCTCGACCTCGGTGACCTCGGGTATCCTAATTGGACGGACAACGCGAGCCCGTTGCGCGAGGCCTTCGCGCAGCGGATGTCCGCCCGGTACGGCTGGTTTCCCGCTCCCGAGCACGTCCGCGAGTTCACCGACGTGACGCACGCCGTGCGGACGGCGCTGGAGCTGAGCACCCGGCCCGGCGACGGCGTCGCGATCCACACCCCGGCGTTCGGGCCGTTCCCGGCGATGATCCGGCAGCTGGGCCTGCGCCTGGTGCCGATCCCGATGCTCGACACCCCGCGCGGCTGGGGGTTCGACGCCGACGACTTCGCCCGGCGCGCCGCCGCTGAGGGGTGCCGGGTGCTGATCCTGGTCAACCCGCACAACCCGACCGGGCGCGTGTTCACCCGGGCCGAGCTGACCGCGCTCGGCGAGGTCGCCGAACGCCACGACCTGACGGTGGTTTCGGACGACCTGCACGCCGACCTCACCTACGCGCCCCACCGGCACCTGCCGTTCGCATCGCTCGATCCGGCGCTCGAAGCCCGGACCGTGACGCTCTACGGCGCGAGCAAGGCGTACAACCTCGCCGGCATGCGCTGCGCGGTCGGGCACGTGGGACCGGTGGCGCTGCGGGAAAAGCTCGCCGCGCTGCCGGCCGGGCCGAACGTCAACGTGCTCGGCATGCGTGCGAGCCTCGCCGCCTGGACCGAGGCCTCCGACTGGCTGGACACCGTGGTCGGCTACCTCGACGACAACCGGCGGCTGATCGGCGACCTGCTCGCCGAACGGCTGCCGGAGGTCCGCTACCACCAGCCCGAAGCGACCTACCTGGCTTGGCTGGACTGCCGGGCCCTCACCGGCTGCGGCGCCGACCCGGCCGGCTACTTCCTCGAGCGGGCCCGGGTCGAGCTGGCCGCCGGCACCAAGTACAACCCCGGCGGTGACGGCTTCGTGCGGCTCAACTTCGGCACCGCGACCCCGGTGCTGCGCGCGATCCTCGACCGGATGACCGAGTCCGTCGCGGTGCCGCGACGGCTGGCGAGCTGAAGGGAACCGGCATGGCAGACCGACCGCTCGGCCAGTACTGCGGCCTGGCGCGGGCATTCGAGATCATCGGTTCGCGGTGGTCGGTGCTCGTCGTCCGGGACCTGCTCCTGGGCCCGAAGCTGTTCGCCGAGCTGCACGAGACGCTGCCCCGGGCGTCCGCGGAGATCCTGGCCCGCCGGCTGGCCGACCTCGTCGAGGCCGGCGTGGTCCGGCTCGGCGCGTCCGGCGCCTACGAGCTGACCGGCTACGGCCGCGCGCTGGAGCCGGTCCTGCTGGAGCTCGGCCTCTGGGGCGCGCGCTCGCTCGGCGACCCGAGCCCGGGCGACCTCTACTCGATCGACATCGCGATCCTCGCGTTGCGCTCGACGTTCCGGCCGGACCGCGCCCGCGGCGTCCGGGCGAGCTTCGAGGTGCGCTTCGGCGGCCTGGTCGTCGGCGCCCGCGTCGACGACGGTGTGCTTACCGTCGAGGAAGGCCCGCTGCCCGGCGCCGACCTCGTCATCGAGTCACCGCTGCTCAAGCACCTGATGGCCGGCGAACTGAGCCCGACCGACGCGTTGTGGCTCGGCCTGGTCGAGGCGAAGGGTGATCCGAGCATGATCACGACCTTCGTCCGGCTGTTCCCCATTCCCGCGGCTCCCGAAAGGATTGTCTCGTGATCGAGGACTGGAACGGCATCGAAGACCCGCGCCGCGTCGCGGAGAGGATGCTCGAGGGCTTCGCCGACCTCCCGGTGCTCGACTGCGGCCCGATCGCCGACGGCCGCGGCCGGCTGCGCGCGATCTACGGCATGACCACCACGGAGTCCAGCTTCAAGTCGATCCTCGGGTTCGGGATCCTGCTGCTCGCCTACGAAGCCGGGCTGCTGAAGCCCGGCCAGACGGTGATCGAGTCGACGTCGGGCTCGCTCGGCGTGAGCCTCGCGCTGGCCGGCAAGATCCTCGGCAACCCGATCGAGCTCGTCACCGACCCGAACATCCCGGCGGTCACCCGGCGCAAGATCGAGCTGCTCGGCGCCAAGCTCCACATCGTCAGCGGCCCGCACCCGACCGGCGGCACGCAGCAGTCCCGCGTGGAGCTCCTGGAGGCGCTGCTGGCGGAGCGGCCCCGCATGCACTGGACGAACCAGAACAACTCCGACCTCAACCCGGCGGTGTACCGCCGCTGGCTGGTCCCGAGCGTCGAGCCCAAGCTCGACCTGGACTGGATCGACGCGGCGATCTTCGTGGTCGGCACCGGCGGCCACTTCGTCGGCCTCTCGGAAATGCTGCGCGCCAAGGGAATCCCGTGTTACGTGGCGGACCGCGTGGGCTCGGCGACGTTCGGCCTGGAGCCCGGCCCGAGCGTCCTGCGCGGCATCGGCAACATGAACTGCGTGCCCGAGGTGATCGGCTCCAACATGCACCTGGTCGAGGACGTGTACTACTCGACGGACGAGGAAGCGGCGGAGGGTGTGCGCGAGCTGGCGGGCCGCGGTGTCTACGCGGGCGGCACGTCGGGAATCGCGCTGCAGGGCGCGAGGAAACTGGTGGAGGCGACGGGAGCGCGCAACATCCTGACGTTTTTCCCGGACCGCGGAGATCTGTATGGCGACCAGTTCCTCGGCGCGTCGCCGGTGACCGAGCTGGTGAAGGTCGCCGCTTAGAGCCGCGCGGCGGCGGCCCGGATCTCCTCGTCCTCGGTGAACGTGCGCCAGCCGCCGCACCACGCGATCCGGCGCGGGAAACCGAGGATCGCGTTCTTGAGCGCCGGGGCCGGGCCCGTCGCGGCGAGGTGGCGCAGTGCCGCGACGCGGACCGGGAGGCAGTCACCCCGGCCCAGCGGATCGGCGAACTCCCTCAGGATCGCCGCCGGCACCTCCGGGTCGCCGGTGACCCGCCGCAGGGCGTGGGCGGCCTCGACCCGTGTCCAGTCGTCTTCGGCCTGGGTCAGCTCGGCGAGCCGGCCGGCGGAGGCGACCGCGTCCGGACCGAGGTCCGCGACCAGCGTGATGACCTGGTGCTGCGGGCTCGCGGTGAGGTGGCGGGTCAGCGCGTCGAGCCCGAGGTCCGGATCCGCGCCGGTGCGCCACAACGCCCAGGCCGCGACGGGCTCCGATGTCCTGCGCCGCAACGCTTTCGCGGCTTCCGCCGCAGCGGGACCGACGGCGCCGAGCACCCGGGCGGCGTGGGCGAGGAGCGTCTCGTCGTCCAGCAGCTCGACGACGACCGGGAGCGCGGGCGCGGCCTTCGGGCCCCACGCCGCGAGGACCTCGCACAGGACGGCGGCGAGCGCGCGGTCGCGACGGAGCCGTTCGACGAGCGGCGGGAGCAGGGCGTCGGCGTGGCGGTGCAGGGGGATCAGCACTTCGTGGATGCCGGGCTGCGGCAGCCATCGCGAGTCGCGGCCGGTGAACGCGGACATCGTCGCGAAGCCGAGCCGGTCACCGGAAAGCCGTTCCACGAGCCCGGGCGCACATCGTCGATCGTCCTGCCGGGCGAGGGCCCACACCGCGGCGTCGCCGACCGTGGTGTGCGTCCGGGAGTCGCGTCGCGCCGGGTCGGTGGTGAGCCCGGCCAGCCGGTCGGCGTGCGGGTTCGCCTCGCTGCCCAGACAAGCGAGCAGGGCGGCCGCCCGGTAGCGGACTTCAGGCGCATCGTCGTCGAGCTGCCGGGCGAGGAACGGCAGCAGCGGCGGGCCGGCGGAGCGCCACTCGGCGAGCACGTGCTGGGCGTGGTCCAGCGCGGCGACCCGGTGTCCGCCGCTCGTTCCGAGAGCGAAGGCCGTGGCGGCGTCCTGGTCGTCCATCAGCAGGTCACCCGTGGTGCGGACGAGCGTTCCGCCGAGCCACGCCGACTCCCGCCACAGCGCCGCGTCGGGGTGGGTGGTGGCCCGCACCAGCAGACCGGTGTGCCGGGACGCGACGGTGGGGTCGGTCCGGGCGAGCGCGTGCACGGCGGCCAGCCGGAGCTGGAGGTCGCCGTTGTCCAGGAGCGCGGTCAGCTCGGCGTGCGCCGACGCGTCCGCCGTGGCTCCGAGCGCCAGCACGACGTCGCACCGGGTCACGCGGTCCGTCTCGACGGCCAGGCGGCGGCGCAGCGCCGCGACCGAATCGGCGTGCCGGACGCCGTTCCCGGCCAGGAGTGCCGCCTCCCGGCGGACCCGCGGATCCGGATCACCGAGCAGCGCGAGCAACCGCGGCCGGACGGCGTCCAGGGCGGACGGCCACGCGGGGTCGACGAACCGGGGCGCCACGATGTGCGCGTCGTGAGCCAGCGCGCCGATCAGCTGCACCACCTCGTGCCGGTGGTGCGTGGCTCCGCCGGCGGCGAGGTCGGCCAGGTGCGGCAAGGCGGCCGGCGCGGCCGAGCTGACCCAGCCACCTTGGTGGCGGAGCCGGTCGGACAACACGGAGAGCGCGTCTCCGGCCGTTTCGGCGTCGGTGTTCGCGCACCCGCGCAGCAGGTCCGGGACGTCGGCCGCGCTGCCGAAGTGGTGTTCGAGCCCGGCCCAGTCGGGTGACGGTGACATCCCCGCATTGTCCCGGAGCGGCCGCCCGGTAATTCGGTACGCCCCTTCCGCCGGACCGTCTACATTCGGCGACATGGCCGTCGAGGGGTTCGTCCACGAGGGGTTCGCCGCCGTCGAGGGGGCGTTCGCGGCCAACCTGGCCGACGGGACGGATCTCGGCGCCGCGCTGTGCGTGACCGTCGAGGGGGAGACCGTCGTCGACCTCTGGGGTGGCTTTGCCGACGCCGCCGGGGCGCGGTTGTGGGAGCGCGACACCATCGTCAACGTCTACTCGACCACCAAGACCGTCACCGCGCTGACCGCGTTGCTGCTCGCCGACCGCGGTGAGCTCGACCTCGACGCGGCCGTGGCCCGCTACTGGCCCGAGTTCGCCGCGAACGGCAAGGAACACGTCACGGTCAGCCACGTCCTGAGCCACTCCGCCGGCCTGCCCGGCTGGCGGCAGCCGATGCGCACCGAGGACCTCTACGACTGGGAAAAGGCCACCTCGCTGCTGGCCGCCCAGGAGCTCGACTGGGAACCCGGCACCGCGTGCGGCTACCACGCGCTGACCCAGGGCTACCTCGTCGGCGAGGTCGTGCGGCGCGTCACCGGGCGCTCGCTGGGCGCCGTCCTCCGCGACGAGATCACCGGGCCGCTGGGGGCCGACTTCCACATCGGGCTGCCGGCGTCCGAGGAGCCGCGCGTCGCCGAGCTGGTGCCGCCGCCGGACGGGCCGCCGCCCGAGCTCGCCGGCACCGAGCTGCAGAGACGGGTGGGCGGCAACCCGGGCCCCGAGGTCGCCGAGGTCAACTCCCGCGCCTGGCGCGCCGCCGAGATCCCGGCCGGGGGCGGCACCGGCAACGCCCGGTCCGTCGCGCTGGTGCACACCATGCTCGCCAACGGCGGAGTCGCCGACGGCCGCCGCTTCCTGTCCGAGGCCGGCTGCCGGCGCGCCCTCGACGTGCAGGTCTCCGGACGCGACCTCGTCCTCGGCATGCCGCTGCGGTTCGGCCTGGGCTTCGCCGTCGGCGACCAGGTGATGCCCAACCCGCACACCCTGTACTGGGGCGGGTACGGCGGTTCGCTCACCATCGTCGACCTCGACGCGCGAACCACGTTTTGCTACGTCATGAACCGGATGTCCGGCACGGTCGGCGACCTGCGGGGCGTCGGCCTCGCGATGGTCATGTGGGAAGCCATGGGAATCCTGTGACAGCACCAGAAGTCCGCACGACGACCGGCGACGACCTCGAGGTCTTCGTCGACACCTTCCACGCCGCTTTGGGGCGGTTCCCCGAAAAGCCGGCCGACGGCACCGGGGTCTGGTGGTCCGCGCTCGAGATGGACCGCAACCTGCTCGCCCTGACCGCCGACGGCCGGCCCGTCGGCACCGCCGGCGCGTACTCCTTCGAGCTCACGCTGCCCGGCGAAGTGGTCGCCCCCGCCGCCGGCGTGACCGCGGTCGGCGTCCTGCCCTCGCACCGGCGCCGCGGGGTGCTCAGCGCGATGATGCGGCACCAGCTCACCGAGCTGCGGGCGCGCGGGGAGTTCCTCGCCGTGCTGCTGGCGTCGGAAGCCCTGATCTACCGCCGGTTCGGGTACGGCCCGGCGACCGCCACCTCGCGGCTGACGGTCCCGCGGCACAAGGCCGCTTTCGCGATCCCGCGGGCGGGCGAGACGGCGGACCCCGGTTCGATCGAGCTGCTGCCGCGGGACAAATGTGTAGACGTCCTGGAAGAGGTCTACGACCGCTACCGCCGCGGCCGGCCCGGCGCGCTGTCCCGGCCGCACCGCTGGTGGGCCACCGGCGCGGGGAAACCCCCGATCGCCCCGGCGTCGCGGTACGTCGCCGTCCACCGGGACGCCGACGGCGTGGCGGACGGCTACGCCACCTACTCACTCGAGTCCACCACGCTGGTCGTCGACGAGACCATCACGGCCGACCCCGCCGTCGCCACGGCCCTGGCCCGGTTCGTCCTCGGCCACGACCTGGTCACCGAGGTCGTCCTGAAGCACCGCCCGCCCGGCGACCCGCTGCGCTGGCAGCTCGCGGACTTCCGCGCCGGCCAGGTCACCGACGACACCGACTGGCTCTGGGTCCGGCTGCTGGACGTCCCCCGGGCGCTGACCACGCGCGGCTGGTTCGCCGACGGCGAGCTGGTCCTCGAGGTGGACGACCCGTTCGGCGGCGAGCACGGCCGCCACCTGCTGACCGTCCGGGACGGCAAGGCCGAGTGCGTCCCGACCCGCCGGGATGCCGATCTGTCCCTGGACGTCAGCGACCTGGGCTCGCTTTACCTCGGCGGAACCGCCCCGAGCACGCTGGTGCGCGCCGGTCACATCCGCGCCCACCACCCGGACGCGGCCGCCCTCGCCGACCGGCTCTTCCGCGTCGAGCGCGCTCCGCACTGCGTGCACTGGTTCTGACCGGGCCGGTCACCGCATCCTCGGATCGTGCGAAGGGTCGGCGTACATCGGCGGGCAGCCGTGCTCGACGGCTTCGGGCCGCAGCTCGTAGTGCCACGGCTCGTTACGGTAAATCTGGCACAGCCCGTACCGAGCGCCGTGCTGGGCAAGCCAGGCCCGGGCCTCCGCGGGCCCGATGTCGACAGCCTGCCCCGACACGTGCGCGGACCGGTCCGGGGTGGTCACCCACCGCGCCGCCGCCTCCTCCGAGCCGTACTTCGCGACCGCGTCACGGCGCAGGCGCTCCTGGTACCGCGGGGAGCGCCAGCCGCCGTTGACGCGGAACCCGACGCCGACCCGGGCCGCGTCGGCCGCCGCTCGGCGCAGGGCCGCGAGCAGGCCGGGCTCGAGGTTGGCCACGGCCGGGACCGCGTCGTCGAAGACGGTCGTGCCGGCGGGGAGGGCGCCCTCCGCCGTGCCGAGCAGGGTTCGTGCCGGTTCGCTGGAGACCATGGCTCCAGGCAAGACACCACGGGGTTGCCGGCCCGTATGCGGTTTCGGATACGCCGGCGATATGCCCCGGTCTCGTAGCATCGGAAGCATGCGCGTGCTGATCGTCGAGGACGAGCCCCACCTGGCGGAGGCCATCCGCGACGGCCTGCGCCTGGAGGCGATCGCCGCCGACATCGCCGGGGACGGCGACACCGCGCTGGAGCTGCTGAGCGTCAACACCTACGACCTCGCCGTCCTCGACCGGGACATCCCGGGCCCGTCGGGGGACGAGGTCGCCAAGCGCATCGTCACCTCCGGCAGCGGCATGCCGATCCTCATGCTCACCGCCGCCGACCGGCTCGACGACAAGGCGTCCGGCTTCGAGCTGGGCGCCGACGACTACCTGACGAAGCCGTTCGCGCTCCAGGAGCTCGTGCTCCGGCTCCGGGCGCTGGACCGCCGGCGCGCCCACAACCGGCCGCCGGTGCGGGAGATCGCGGGCCTGCGGCTCGATCCGTTCCGCCGTGAGGTCTACCGAGACGGCCGGTACGTGGCGCTCACCCGGAAGCAGTTCGCCGTGCTCGAAGTGCTCGTCGCCGCCGAGGGCGGGGTCATCAGCGCCGAGGAGCTCCTCGAACGGGCGTGGGACGAGAACGCCGACCCGTTCACCAACGCCGTGCGCATCACGGTTTCGGCCCTGCGCAAGCGCCTCGGCGAACCGTGGGTCATCACCACGGTGCCGGGCGTCGGCTACCGCATCGACACCCCGCCGGAGGGCGAAGACCGTGGATAGGGCGCCCGGGATGAGCGTTCGGCTCAAGCTCACCCTCAGCTACGCCGGGATCGTCATGGTCTCGGGCACCTTGCTGCTCGCCGCCGTGACGGTGTTCCTGCTGGGCTACCAGCGGCTGGCCCAGGAGACCATGGGCGTGGTGATCGCGCCCCCGGGCCGGTTCCTCCTGCGCGCCTTCGCGCCGTCGGCCGCCGCGGTGATGGTGTTCCTGCTGGTGTTCGGCCTGGCGGGCGGCTGGGTGCTCGCCGGCCGGATGCTCGCGCCGTTGACCCGCATCACGCAGGCCACCCGCATGGCCACCAGCGGGTCGCTGTCCCACCGCGTCCGGCTCGCGGGCCGCAAGGACGAGTTCCGCGAGCTCGCCGACGCCTTCGACGCCATGCTCGCCCGGCTCGAAGCGCACGTCGCCGGGCAGCAGCGGTTCGCGGCCAACGCGTCCCACGAGCTGCGGACCCCGCTGGCGATCACGCAGACCCTGCTCGACGTCGCCCGCACCGACCCGGACCGCGACCGCGCCGACCTCGACGACCGCCTCCGCGCCGCCAACGCCCGGGCCATCGAGCTCACCGAAGCCCTGCTCCTGCTCAGCCGCGCCGACCAACGGTCGTTCCACGGCGAGGACGTCGACCTGTCGCTGATCGCGGAAGAGGCCGCCGAGACGCTCCTGCCGCTGGCGGAGAAGCACGGCGTCACCATCGAAACGTCCGGCGACCTGACCTCCAGCATCGGCTCGCCGGTGCTCTTGCTGCAGCTGACGACGAACCTGCTGCACAACGCGATCGTCCACAACCTGCCGGACAACGGCTCCGTGCAGATCGACACGGCCGTCCGGTCCGGGTTTGTCATGCTCACGGTGGAGAACACCGGCGAGAAGCTCAGCCCCCAGCTGGTCTCGACGCTGACCGAGCCGTTCCAGCGCGGCACCGAGCGCATCCGCAGCGGCGACCACGCGGGGGTCGGCCTCGGCCTGGCCATCGTCCGGAGCATCACCCGGGCCCACGACGGAATCCTGAACCTGACCCCCCGGCCGGCCGGCGGGCTCCGGGTGACGGTGCAGCTCCCGGTGCTGACCTCACCCACCGCCCTCTGACGGTCAGGTGACGGGGAAGTCGAAGTACGTGTCCGGATAGGGCTCGTCCTTGAGCGTGTAGTGCCACCACTCGTGGTCGTACCGCGCGAACCCGCAGGCCTCCATGACGGCGCAGAGGTCGCGCCGGTTCTGCGTTGCGACCGGCGTGATCCCCGCGGCCCCGTGGTGGGAGACCGGATCCATCAGGTCGTGTCCGCCACCCATGGCCGCGAGCTCACCGGTGGCCAGGAGGCACAGCGTCAGGTCGACGGTGCTGCCCCGGCTGTGGCCCGACCGGGCGGCGACGTAGCCCTTCTCGAACATCTCGGACCGGCGGATGTTCGGGTAGTGCCGCGCTTTCGTCCGCCCGTCCTCCGGCTCCTTCGACCACTGCCGGAACCGGTCGACGGCGCGCTGCGGGCGGTAGCCGTCCCACAGCACCAGGCCGAAGCCGAGGGATTCGGCCTTCTCCTGCGCCGTTTCGAGTGCCGCGCACAACGCCCGCGTGCCGACGATCCGGTTGGCCAGGTAACCGTCGACCGGTCGACCGGTGAAGTTGTCCGAGGTGGCGTACTTGGCGTCCCACCGCACGCCGGGCACGAGCTCGTCCACGGGGACGAAGTCGTCCTTCATCGGAGTTTTCCGTTCAAGGCCAACGAAACGAGCCGGTCGACGACGTCTCCGAGGGACAGCCCGGCGGCGGCCATCATCCGCGGGTAACGGCTGTAGGAAGTAAGCCCGGGCAGGGTGTTGACCTCGTTGAGCACCACCGAGCCGTCTTCGGTGAGGAACATGTCGACCCGGGCGATCCCGCGGCAGCCCAGGGCCTGGTAGATGGCCTTCGCCGTCTCCTGGACGAGCGCACGCGTCTCGGCCGGGACGTCGGCGGGCACGATCGCCACCGAGTTGTCGGACCCGGTTTCGGGCGTGCTTTCCTGGTGGATCCGGAAGAACCCGTGGGACAGCGCGATCCGGTCCACCTCACCGACGACCAGGTCCGTGTCGTTCCCCAGGATCGCGCAGCCCACTTCGCTGCCGGCAACGGCGGCTTCGACCAGCACCTTCGAGTCGTACTGCCGCGCGGTTTCCACCGCGCCGGGCAGGTCTTCCTGCTGCGTCACCTTGCTGACCCCGAAGGACGACCCCGACCGGGCCGGCTTGACAAAAACGGGGTAGGTGAGCGAATCGGGGTCGAGCTTCTCGTCCGCCGCGACGATCCAGAAGTCCGGCGTCGCGATCCCCGCGGCGCGGGCGATGGTGTAGGCGAGCGACTTGTCCATGCACAGCGCGGAACTCCGGATGTCGCAGCCGATGTACGGGATGCCGGAAAGCTCCAGCAGGCCCTGCGTGGCGCCGTCTTCCCCGAGCTTGCCGTGGAGCACGGGGAACACGACGTCCAGCCTGATCGTCTCGCAACGGCCGTCCTCCAGGACGAGCAGCCCGCGCACCCCGCGGTCCGGGACCAGCACGGCAGGCCGGGAGCCGTCGAACTCGGGCCCGGCACAAAGCCGGTGGGCGCCGCTTTCGGTGATCCCGATCCAGACCGGCTCGTACTTCCCGGTGTCGAGGTTCTTCGCGACCTCCCGGGCGGACTTGAGGGAGATGGGGTGCTCCTCGGAGACGCCCCCGAACAGAATTCCGATCTTCACCCTGGTCATGCTTTCCCGCTTTCGAAGTTCAGGCAGTTGACGATGGAGTTTTCGACGGTGTCGCTCAGCGCGTGGTCGGTGTAGTAGGCCGTGTGCGGGCTGATCAGCACGTTCGGCAGTTCCTGTAGCCGCAGCAGTGTGTTGCTTTCCAGGGTTTTGCCCCGGCAGTCGGCGTAGAAGATTCCCTCTTCGCCTTCGACGACGTCCAGCGCGGCACCGCCCAGCCGTCCGCTTTCCAGCGCCGAAAGGAGGGCTTCGGTGTCCAGAAGCGGACCGCGTCCGGTGTTGACGACAAACGCGCCGGGCTTCATCCGCTCGATGCGCCGGCGGTCGAGGAGGTGGTGCGTGTCCGCGGTGAGCGGCGTGTGCAGCGTGACGATGTCGCTCTGCCGCACCAGCTCGTCGAGCGGGACGAGCCCGGCCGCGGGCCGCAGGTCGTGTGCCAGGAGCCGGCAGCCGAACCCCCGCAGCCGCTCCATGACGGCGGCGCCGATGCGGCCGGTCCCGACCACCCCGACGGTCAGGTCACGCAGTTCCTTCCCGCGCACGTCGTGCAGCCGGTAGTCGTGCACGTCGGCCCGCCGGACGACGGATTTCGCGTGGCGCAAGGACATCAGCATGAGCATCACGGTGTAGTCGGCCACGCTGTCCGGCGAATAGGCGACGTTCCCGACGGTGATCCCGACGCTTTCCGCGTACTCGACGTCGATGTGGTCGAACCCGATGCTCCTGGTCGAGATGTATTCGACACCGGCCCGGCTGAGGGCGAGCAGCGTCGAGTTCCCGACCGGGGTCTTGTGCCCGACACTGACACACCGATGCCCGAAGGCCAGCCCGGCGGTGGTCTCGGACAGGGCCGCCTCGGTGACGGCGGGGATCACGCCGAGGCGAGGCGCGAGCTCCCGGAACAGCGCGGCCTCATCCGGCCCGCACCCGAAAACGGCGATCCCGGTGTCGGACCGCCTGGAGGTGACCACGCGGCCGCGTTGTGCTGCATCGCTGTGAGGCATGCGCCCCAGTCAAGGCAGCCCGCTGTTGCCGGCCCGTATGCGGTTTTGGATACACGGACGATAGGTCCTCTCGATCACCCGCGCGGGTGATCTTCGGGTGTGTTGTCAAATTTCCGCACGCCGTCCCGGTTTGGCACTTGCGCACCGGATGGGCTTTTGTGCACTTCTCGTCCGGACGGTTTCCGTGGGGCGTTCGCCTGGGACTGGTGCCGGAACGGATGACCACCCGCGCCGGAGTTGGCCGAGATGTCTGGAGTGGGAGTTTTGGCAAATGGCGATATATGTCTGTTTTGCCGTCTCTTCATTCACCACCGCGATAGTGCGCCGAATCGGCGTCCGGCCACGACTGCGCTGATCGGCCTATTTCGGATCTTCGCCGGGTTTGGCATCGTGATCGCGGGTTCGTCGGGGGCTCAGCAACGGCTGGTTGCTTTTGACGAGGGGGATCTCGTGCGTTCTTCCGGTGCGCGTTGGCGCGCTCTTTTGCTCTGCGCCGCGATGGGTTCCGCAACCGTGGTGACGGTCACACCGGCGCACGCCGCACCGGCCGTGGTGGTGCCGGATTCGGCGCCGGACGAGGTCACGGCCACGTCCTACGCGCGTGAAGGCGGCAAGCAGGTCGAGGTGTCGTCGGAGACCACCGAGACGTCGCGGACGCTGGCCAACCCGGACGGCTCGTGGACGATGACGCAGTACGTCCACCCGGTCCGGGTCAAGCAGGGCGCCACGTGGGCACCGGTCGACACGACCCTGGTGCGACGCGCGGACGGCTCGCTCGGGCCGAAGGCGATCACCGTCGACGTCAAGCTCAACCCGGGAGGCGCCGGCTCGGCCGCCGAGCCCGTCGTGAAGGCGGGGGAGGACGGGAAAGAGGTCGGGCTGAAGTGGATCGCCGACCTGCCGGTCCCGGCGCTGGCCGGCGACACGGCCGTCTACGCCGAGGTGCTGCCCGGGGTGGACCTGACCGTGAAGGCGGTGGCCGCGGGCTTCACCGAGAACCTGGTCATCAAGACGCCGGAGGCGGCGAAGAACCCGAAGCTGCGGGAGATCCCCTTCGGGCTGCACACCCGCAACACGACCGTCGAGGTCGCGGAAGGCGAAGGTCGCGGCACACCGGCGCAGCCCGCGCCGACCGACGGGCTCGAGGTCAAGGACACCGCCGGCCAGGTGGTGTTCTCCGGTGACGCGTCCCGGATGTGGGACTCCTCCGGCGCCGGTTCGCCCGCCGAGCAGCAGCTCGGCGAGGGCGGCGGACGGCGGGAGGCGGTGATGGACGTCGCGCTCACCCGGGACAAGGTCACCATCACGCCGGACCAGGCGTTCCTGACCGACCCGGCGACCCGGTACCCGGTCTCGCTGGACCCGGACAGCTGGTGCGACTCGTGCGGGATCCAGTCGCACGTCGTGGTCCAGTCCGGCTACCCCGGTGCGAAGAACTGGAACGCCTCGACCGGGGACCTGTCGAACCTCAAGGCCGGCTACGAGAACTACGACAGCGCCGGCACGTCGAGGTCCTACATCCAGATGAACAGCGCCCGGCTGGCCGGGACCGTGGTGCACAGCGCGTCGCTCAACACCACGATCCAGCACAGCTACTCGTGCTCCCCGGCGCCGACCGGCCTGTGGCTGGCGAACCCGGCCACGCCCGACACCACGTGGAACGCGCAACCGGGCTGGGTGTACCAGGTTTCGACGATGAACGTCGCGAACTGCCACGACGCCGGGGGCGTGACGGGGCAGTTCGACGCCACCCGCGCGGCCAAGGACGCGGCCGCGAACCGGTGGCAGAACACGTGGTTCGCGCTGGCGGCCGCCAACGAAGGTGACGGGATGGCCGCCTGGCGGCGGTTCGACCTGAACCCGTACTTCGCGGTGAACTACGACTCCTACCCGAACCCGCCGGCGAGCCTGACGATGCAGAACGGCCAGCTGCCGTGCACCTCGGGGGCGAACCGGCCGTGGGTCTACACGAAGACCCCGCAGATCGCGGGCCGGGTGTCCGACCCGGACGGTGGCACCGTCTACGGCAAGTTCGCGCTGGCCTACGGCGCGCTCGGCCACAACGTCTACATCCACGAGAACGCCGCGAACCTCGTCCCGGTCGGCACCGCGGGCCCCAACCAGCAGGCGACCGCGCAGCTCGCCGCGGTCCCGCCCGGCTGGATCAACGAGGACGGCGTCTACAACTGGTCGATGCAGGCCTACGACGGTGAGCTCTGGTCGAACTGGGTCGGCAACTGCGAGTTCACCGTGGACACCAAGGTCCCGCTGCCGCCGAACGTGGCGATGGCCTCCTGGACCGATCCGAAGGTGCAGGGGGACGCGGCCGACTTCAGCGTGTGGACCTACCTGGCCACCGACGGTCTCTACGACATCGACCACTTCATCTACACGACGGACGGCTCCGAGCCGCAGCCGCAGGGATCACCCACCGCGCCCGCGGTCCAGAGCACCGACGCCAACGGGAAGACGATCGCCACCGCGAGCCTGAAGACGGCCGCGGTGAACGGCAACCAGAACCTGATCAGGGTCAAGTCGGTGAACAAGGCGGGCATGCCCAGCCCCAACGCGACCTGCGTGGTCATCCCGGACTCCAACCCGGCGCTGGACGGGCCGTCCTGCTCCTACCACGTCCAGCCGCTGACGCCGGCGAAGAACCTGGTCGCGGCGTGGGGCGCGGACGAGCCGTCGGGAACGTCCCTTGTGGACAGTGCCGCCGCGACGCCGGGAAACACCGGTCTCGCCGCGCACCCGGCGACGTTGTCCGGTGGGGCGACCCGGCAGCCGGGTTACAACCACGGGACCACCTGGACCCACCCCGACACCAGCGGGTACAGCGAGGGCGCGAAGGGCGCGATCGAGCTGGACGGCACGAGCGGCTACGCCCAGACGCCGGACCGGGTCCTCGACCCGGCGAAGTCGTTCACGGTGGCCGCTTGGGCGAGGCTCGCCGACACCGCGCACTCGCAGACCGTCCTCGCCCAGGACGGCACGCAGTCGGCGCCGTTCATCCTGCAGTACAACAAGGAACGCAACGCGTGGGCGCTGCGCGTCACGGCCGGGGACCAGGCCGCGCCGGGTGACGTCCGGGTGGTGGCGAGCGGGCCACCGCAGGTCGGGGTGTGGACGCACCTGGCCGCGACCTACGACGCCGCGACCGGCGCCGCCACGCTGTACGTCGACGGGGCCAAGCAGGGCACGCAGATCGCCCGCCCGTGGACCGCGACCGGCCCGGCCGTGCTGGGCGCCGGCAAGTGGGCCGGGGCCCGCACCGACTTCTTCCACGGCCGGCTCGACGACCTGCAGGTCTGGCAGCGCACCCTGTCCGGCCAGGACGTGCACGACCTGGCCGGGACGGCGGTCCCGCTCGCGAACTACGGGCTGGCCGAGGGGTGCGGCCCGGAGCTGGTCTCGGCGACCTCGCGGGTGCCGTCCCTGCAGGCGAGCTGGGCGCTCGGGCAGACCAGCGGCAACGCCGCCACGGACGACACCGGCTACGGCAACGACCTCACGATCACGGGCGGCCACACCTGGGTGCCCGGCCACGACGGCGGCGGTCTGCAGCTCGACGGCGTCAACGGTTACGGCGCCACCCCCGGTCCGGTGGTGGATACGGCCAGCTCGTTCACCGTGTCGGCGTGGGTGAACCCGGCCGATCTGAATGCCGGTTACACCGTCCTGTCGCAGGCGGGGGCGCACACGGCGAACTTCGTGCTGCGCTACGACAAGCCGGCCAACCGCTGGGCGTTCGGGGTGTCCCCGGCCGACGACGCCGCGGCGTCGATGACCTGGGCGACGGGAACCTCCATACCCCAGGCGGGGAAGTGGACACTGCTGACGGCGGTGTTCGACCGGGCGGCGACGCGCATCCGGCTCTCGGTGAACGGCGTCCGCGAGGCCGACGCGCCCGTGCCGACGGCTTGGACGGCGAACGGGCCGCTGCTGCTCGGCGCGGAACCGGGCGGGAGCAACCCGTTCAAGGGCCTCCTCGACCAGGGCCGGGTCTGGGCGCACAGCCTCACCGACGACCAGATCGCCGCGACGAACAGCCTGAGCTACTACGACTCGGTCGCGAAGTCCACCGGCACGCCGTCGGGTGGGGTCTCGCTGGGCATGGAGACGGATGCTTCGGGCTCTCCGGTGGCCTGCGCCGCGAAGTTCACCGTCAACGGTGGCGAGGTCGCGACGACCAAGCCGGCCGCGCTGCGGACCGACAAGTCGTTCACGGTCGAAGCCTGGGTCAAGCACTCGTGGACCGCTTCGGACGCCACCGTGAACGGCCCGGTCGACCCGTCGCCCCGCGCCGTCGTCAGCACCGCCGACACGCAGTTTTCGCCGCTGCTGCTGGGCTACCGGCCGTGGGCCGACACGTCGGGCAAGCTGCGTCCCCGGTGGAGCTTCCTGCTGTCCCCGTCCGCGACCGGGAACGACAGCCGGATCGTGTTGAGCGATGCCGAGGCGGCCGACAACACCTGGACTCACCTGGCCGCCACCTACGACGCCGCGACCGGCTACATGGCGCTCTACGTCAACGGGGCGAAGCAGAGCTTCTACGTCAACACTCCCGACGGCGGCGGAGTCACGGCTCGCGACTCAAGCGGTGGTCTCTTCCTCGGCCACGGCGTGTGGACCGGACAGCGCAGCGACACCTGGTACGGCGATCTGGCCGGCGTGCGCGTCTACTCCGGCCTGCGCGGCGCCGACGCGATCACCACCGACAAGCGGGCCGACGACCCCGGCACCCTCTTCGACGTCACCCACTAGCCCAGCACCGGCTTCCGGCGCGTCGAGCGCCAACCACACTTAGGCAGGCTGACATGACTCTCGCGCGCTTCACCCGGAGCAGAAGGGCACTGGCCCTCGGTCTCGCCGTCGTGCTGCTGGGTTCGGCCCAGACCGCGGCGGCGGAAGCCGCGGCCGGCGGCTGGCACGGACTGGGCTGGGACCTGCCCCCGTTGCAGCAGACGCGCTCCGTGGCCGGTGTCGACGGCGGTTTCCGGGCCGCCCCGGCCGCCGCCGCGGCGTCGGTCACGCCGGCGAAGGTGAGCTGGCCGGCGGCCGGGTCGGTCGACGTCGACCTCGCCACGGCGGCGAAAGCGCCTGCCGGGCAGGCGGTCGGCGTCGCGCGGGCGGCGGCCACCGCGCGCCGGGGCGCGGGCAAGGTCCGGATCAGCACCGTCGACCAGGCCACGAGCGCCAAGACCGGGGTCAAGGGGGTGCTGGTCAGGGTAGAGCCGGTGGCCGGCGACACCAGCGGGCCGGTGACCGTCGACGTCGACTACCACACTTTCGGTGACGCGTACGGCGGTGACTTCGGCGGCCGGCTGCACCTCGTGCAGTACCCGCCCTGCCTGCTGAGCACCCCGGACAAGCCCGAGTGCCGCGTGGGCACCCCGCTGAGCTCGGACAACAACACCAAGACCCGGCACGTCGCCGCCGACGTCACGCTGCCGGCGGCCCCGGCCGGAGCGCGGCAGACCGCCGCGGCCCCCTCGATGCTGGTGGCCGCGGAAGCCGACACCAAGGGCGGCGGCGGTGACTTCGGCGCGACCGACCTGAAGCCGGCCGGCTCCTGGTCGGCCGGCGGCTCGGCGGCGGACTTCGACTACTCGTACCCGATCGGCACCCCCGCCGCGCTCGGCGGCACCGGTCCCTCGGTCAGCCTGAACTACTCCTCGGGCTCGGCGGACGGCCTCACCTCCGCCACGAACAACCAGGCTTCGGGGATCGGCGACGGCTGGAGCCTCTCCGGCGGCGGCTTCATCGAACGCCGGTACAAGAGCTGCAGCCAGGACCTCGGCGGCAACAACAACCAGACGAAGACCGGCGACCTGTGCTGGTACAAGGACAACGCGACGATCTCCTTCGCCGGCGCGAACGGTGATCTCGTCTTCGACAAGAACACCGGCACCTGGCACCCGCAGGACGACGACGGCACCCGGGTCGAGCGGCTCACCGGTGGCGCCAACGGCGACAAGTTCGGCGAGTACTGGAAGGTCACCACACCGGACGGCGTCCAGTACTTCTTCGGCCTGAACCACCTGCCGGGCTGGGCGTCGGGCAAGGCGGAGACCCAGTCGACGTGGACCGTGCCGGTGTTCGGGAACAACGCCAACGAGCCCTGCAACGCCACCACCTACGCCGCGTCCTGGTGCAACCGCGCCTGGCGGTGGAACCTCGACTACGTCGTCGACCCGCACGGGAACGCCGTTTCGTACTACTACCAGCCCGAAACCAACTACTACGGTCTCAACCGCAACGCGTCCACGGCGAACAACCCCGGCACTGTGTACACCCGCAGCGGGTACCTGCAGAAGATCGAATACGGGTTCAACACCCACGTCGCCGACACGTTCGGCCACGCGCCCGCCCAGGTCCTGTTCGACACGGCCGAACGGTGCCTCCCGAGCGGCACGATCACCTGCGACCCCGGCCAGCTGAACACGGGGACCGCGACGTCGTGGCCGGACGTGCCTTCGGAGACGATCTGCAACCAGGGCGCCGTCTGCGTCTACAACTCGCCGTCGTTCTTCTCCCGCAAGCGCTACACCAAGATCACGACCCAGGTCAGCGACGGCGGCACGGGGTGGAAGCCGGTCCGCGAGTGGGCGCTCAAGCAGTCCTACCCGCCCACCACCGACGGCAACAAGCCCGCGCTGTGGCTGGATTCGATCACCGAAACCGGGAAGATCGCGAGCCCGAACACCGTGGGCGCGGCGATCACGCTGCCCGCGACGACGTTCCACCCGAAGCCGATGGCCAACCGAGTGGACCCCGCCAGCCAGTACACGGCGCTGACCCGCAACCGGATCGACGCCATCACCACGCCCCAGGGCGGGCTCACCACGATCAAGTACGCGGACGCCGAGTGCAGACCCGGCGGGCCGATGCCCGATCCGGTGAACCTGAAGAACAACACGCTGTCGTGCTACCCGGTGTACTGGAGCCCGCCCGGCGCGACCGACCCGGTCCTGGACTACTTCACCAAGTTCCGGGTCAGCGACGTCATCGAAGACGCGAACACCACCCAGCAGCCGCAGAAGAAGGTCACCCACTACGACTACCTCGGCGGCGGCGCCTGGCACTACGACGACGACCCGTTCAGCGACCCGAAGTACCGGACGTGGTCGCAGTGGCGAGGGTACGGCGACGTCAAGACGACCACCGGGCTCGGCGTCGAGGGCGGTGACCCGTCCGGTCCGCCGGTGACGACCGAGACGTACTACCTGCGGGGCATGGAAGGCGCGACGGTCACCAGCCCGAACTGGCACGAGTCGGTCACCGACCGCAAGGAGGTCGCCGGCTTCACCCGGGAGACGGTCACCTACCGGGACGGGCAGGTCGTCGGCGGCACGCTGGCCGAACCGTGGGTCTCGGACGCCACGGCGACCGACGCCGACGGCCGGACCGCGGCCTACACCGACACCGACACCAGCCGGGCCCGCACCTGGCTCGACACCACGGGCACCTGGCGGGTGTCGCGGACGCACACCACCCACGGGAAGTACGGGCTCGTGACCGCGGTGCAGTCCGAAGGGGACACGAGCGACCCGAAGCAGACCAGCTGCACCCTCACGACGTACCTGGAGAACACCGCCGGCTGGCTGCTGAACTTCTCGAGCCAGGTGCGGAAGATCTCCGGGGTCTGCGACGACCGGACGAACCCGCCCGGACCGGGCAACATCATCAGCGACAGCCGGACCTCCTACGACAACCAGGCTTTCGGCGTCGCGCCCACGACCGGGATCATCACCCGGATCGACAGCCTCGACGACTGGCCGGCGGGCGGCGCCGAGAAGATCAAGTCGCCGGCGGCGACCACGGTGTACGACGACTACGGCCGGGTGGTGAGCGCGACCGACGCCCTCGGCCTGACCAGCACGACGGCCTACACCCCGGCCAAGGGCGGTCCGGTCACCCAGGTCGACACGACCACACCACCGGTCACCGGGGTGGCGGGCGCGCCCAAGTTCACGTCCACCAAGTACCTGGACCCGGTCTCCGGCGCGACGGTCGCGAGCAAGGACGCCTCCGGGCTGCGGACCGACGCCACCCAGGACGCCCTCGGGCGTGTCCTCTCGGTGTGGAAACCCGGGCACAGCAAGGCCTCGAACGCGCCGGCGGACGTCACCTACGCCTACAGCGTCAACAACGTGGGCGGCGTCAGCAACGTCGCGACGAAGAGCCTGCTCGCCAACGGGCAGTACGCCACCTCGTACACGCTGATCGACGGACTCGGCCGCACGATCCAGACGCAGGCGCCGCGCATCGACGACGGCCCCGGCCGGATCATCACCGACACCTTCTACGACTCCCAGGGCCGCACGTACAAGACCCACAACGCCTACTGGAACAGCGCGGCCCCCTCGGCGACGCTGTACGTCGCCGACGACGCCTCGGTCCCGAACACGACGCTGGCCACCTTCGACAGCGCGGGCAGCCCCCGCAGCAGCGCCTACCTGCTCAACGCCGTGGAACAGTGGCGGTCGACGACCATCCCGGACGGCGACCGCACGACGACGATCCCGCCGAACGGCGGCACGGCGTCGACCACGGTCACGAACGGGCTCGGGCAGACCGTCCAGCTCCTGCAGTACAAGGACCCCGCGAAGCACGTCGCCGGCTCGCCCGCCGACACGACGACCTACACCTACACCCGCAGCGGCAAGCAGGCCACGGTCACCGACACGACCGGCAAGAACGTCTGGTCGTTCGAGTACGACCTGAAGGACCGCAAGACCTCGTCGACCGACCCGGACACGGGCAAGACGACCTACACCTACGACGCGGCCGGCCGGCTGCTGACCACGACGGACGCCCGCAACCGGCTGGTCAGCTACACCTACGACAACCTCGGCCGCAAGACCGCCGAGTTCGACGGGCCCGCGGCGACCGGCGCCAAGATCGCCGGGTGGACCTACGACACACTGCTCGCCGGGCAGCCCACGAGCTCGACGCGCTACGTTGGGACCAAGGCGTACACGAAGGAAACCACCGGCTACGACACCGCCGGCCGGCCCACCGGCAGCAAGGTCACCATCCCGGCCGGGGACAAGGGCCTTTCGGGCAG
This sequence comes from Amycolatopsis sp. NPDC104587, assembly GCF_055583645.1. Taxonomy (NCBI): domain Bacteria; kingdom Bacillati; phylum Actinomycetota; class Actinomycetes; order Pseudonocardiales; family Pseudonocardiaceae; genus Amycolatopsis; species Amycolatopsis sp. NPDC104587. Next base: position 72,022 of record NZ_JBVJNO010000011.1, on the reverse strand, counting down.
CTACCAGTTCGGCGTCACCTACGAGCCGAACACCGGCGCGGTGCAGACCACGAACACGCCCGAGAAGGGCGGCCTGCCGGCGGAGGAGCTGTCGTTCGGCTACTACGCCAACGGCGCGCCGAAGACCATGCTGGCGGCCAACTCCTCGGGCGGCGGCACCAAGCTGGTCTCGCTCACCGAGTACAACCCGCTCGGCCAGGTGCTGCGGACCGGCTTCAACAACGACGACAGCCCGGACCAGGTCGCGGTCACCAACACCTACACCAACGGCACCAACCGGCTCGAATCCGTCCAGGCGCAGCGTTCGACGTCGTCCGACTATGCGATCGCGAACCGCGCCTACACCTACGACCAGGCCGGCAACCTCACGAAGGTCGCCGACACCCCGCAGGGCGCGAAGGCCGACGTCCAGTGCTTCCGCCAGGACTACCTGCAGCGGCTCACGGAAGCGTGGACGCCGACGTCGGGCGACTGCGCCCCGCAACCCGCCACGGCCGGCATCGGTGGTGCGGCGCCGTACTGGACGTCTTGGACCTTCGACGACACGGGCAACCGCAAGACGCAGGTCCAGCACACCGCCGCGGGCGACATCACGACCGGCTCGACGTACCCGGCGCCCGGCGAGACCCGCCCGCACGCGGTGGAAGCCGTCACGACCACGGGGCCGGGCGGCACGACCGCGACGAGCTACGACTACACGGAGACCGGCAGCACGAAGACCCGCGGACCGGCCGGCGCGGCGCAGACGTTCACGTATGACGCCGAAGGCCGCGTCGCGACCGCGAAGGAGGCCAACGGCGCCGACAGCAGCTACCTCTACGACGCCGACGGCGGCGTCCTGATCACGAAGGACCCGAGCGGGGCGACGCTTTCGATCGGGGACATGGAGTTGTTCGTCCCCACCGGCGGCAGCTTCGCGTCGGGCACCCGCTTCTACAGCTACAACGGCCAGGTGATCGCGTCCCGCACGTCGTCGACCGGCCTGAGCTGGAAGCTGACCGACCACCAGGGGACCACGTACGCCACGGTCGACGCGGCCAACCTGACGGTCTCGAAGCGCTGGCAGGACCCGTACGGCGCGAACCGCGGAACACCCCCGCCGAGCTGGGCGGACAAGCACGGTTTCCTGGGTGGCTACCAGAACACGACGGGTCTGACCCACCTGGGAGCCCGGGACTACGACCCGCTCTCCGGCCGCTTCCTGACGGCGGACCCGATGCTGGACACGGGCAACCCGCAGGCGCTGAACGCGTACACCTACAGCAACAACAGCCCGGTTTCGTTCAGCGACCCGACCGGCCGGATGTGGGGAGCCGAGTGCGGCCCGGACGGCGTCCTGTGCGGCACCGGCGAGGCGATGTCGGACCCGAACTACGTCGACAACCGCGCGTATTTCATGAAGCAGCGCGGCTACAGCCAGCAGTCGATCGACAGCTTCCGCAAGATCGCGGCGAACAGCGGTTGCAAGCGCGGGTCCGCGTGCAGCAAGCAGCGGGAGGTCGTCCGCGGACACGTCAAGAAGTACTCGCCGATCACCAACGACCCCCAGCGCTTGATCAGCCTCTGGTCTTCGCTGGCCATGCAGATCGACGGCCCACGGCCGTTCTGGAGCACGGCCACCGGCACCGGCGACGAAATGGCGTGCTACGGCCAGCGTGGTTGCCACGAGGCCTGGGTCTACCTCCAGGGTCACGGCGACGACGTCGCCGGCGCGAAGGTGATCGCGGCCTTGTACTGCGTGGAGCACTACGAGGAATGTCAGGGCGAGAAGCAGTTCGACGACATGGTCATGGAAGACCTGAGCAGCTTGCTGATGCTCGGCGCGATGGGACTCGGGTCGGGCGCGGGAGCGGCGGCGGAGGACACGGCCGGCGCGGCGACCGCCGCCGAAGGCGGTGCGATGCGGTCGCCGCTGGCTTCGCGCGTCGGCTGCCCGAACAGCTTCGCCGGCGACACGCCGGTGCTGATGGCGGACGGGACGCAAAAGCCCATCGACGAAGTGCGGGTGGGCGACGTGGTCTTGGCGGCGGACCCGGAATCGGCGCAGGTCGCGCCGGAGACGGTCACCGCGTTGCACACGACGGGCGAAGACCGCGACTTCGTGGACGTGTCGGTCGCCGGCTTCGAACCCGGCAAGAAGATCACAACGACGGCGTGGCACCGCTTCTGGAGCGTCACGGCGCGCGACTGGGTGGCCGCCGGGGCACTCCGGCCAGGTGATCGCTTGGCGATGCCGGACGGCCGCAACGCGGTGGTGCGGGCGATCCACCGGTACACCGGCGCGATCCGCACTTTCAACTTGACGGTCCGCTCGCTGCACACGTTCTTCGTCACCGCCGGGAACGTGCCGGTGCTCGTGCACAACACCGGATTGTGTCCGCACGTGGATCTGTCCGGCGTTCCGGAAGAACTGCGGCCCTTCGCCGAAAACGTGATCCGTCAGGTGGACAAGGACGGCACGCTCCCGCCAGGGGTCAAACAGGGCGGAACGCGGAAGCAGCCGGGAATCTACGGCGGCGAGGGCCTTCCGCCGGAGAGCCCGTTGTACTACACCGAAAGCGACATCATGCCCACACTGCCCGGAGAAACCCGGCCGGAGTCCGGTCGCTTGGTTTTCGGTGCCCGCGGAGAGGTATATTACACAGGGCACTACAAGGATGGATTCGTTCAACTGAGAGGCCCGAACTGTGGATGCTGAAAGCCCTCGGGTACCGCTGAGGAGTCAGCAGCCCGACTTGTCGCGGCCCTGGTTCGACGTTTCCTCGGCGTTACCCGATCTCGTTCGGCGCCCCTATCTGGTTGCGCCCGGCCGGACCGAGGAATTGGCCGCCGCGCTCACCGGGCTGGGATTCCGGGTGGTCAGTGTTTCGGGTGACGAGGAGTCGCCGGATTTCGCGGACGACTTGTTGACGAAGCTGACGCGAGCCCTCGGCTTCTCGGAGGTGGGCGCGGGCAGCTGGGCGGCGTTCGACGACCGGCTTTGGGATCTGCTGACGGCACCGGATCCCCAACCGGTCGCCCTGGTCGTCCACGGCCTCGACTCCCTGGTCGATCGGGACCTGCACACGTTGCTGGTGTGCGTGCACAACCTCTTGTCGATGACCGAAGGTGTGGGGCTCCAGGAGGCGAGCGCCAGCAGGCAGGTCGAATACTTCTTCGTGGGCACTTGGCCCGGCCTGCGGCACTAGAGAATCGCCTGGTGGTGGGCCCCTCGCCTGCTCTGGATTTGCTGCCACAACCCAAAGGGGGAAGAAAACCATGCCTACTGGCAGATTCACGCGGTCGGCCTCCGTGCTGACCGCGGCACTCGTGATGGCCGGACTGGCCGCCACGCCCGCGTCGGCCGTTTCCGGGGCGAACCTCGAAGTCACCGTCGTCGCCGAGCAGGGCCGGTGGCTCTCCGGGGACACCGTCGGGCTCGACGTGACGGTGACCAACATCGGGGACTCCGTCGCCTTCGGTGCGTTCGGCACCGCCTACTCCGAGTCCGGGACGCCCTTCTGGGGCAACCGGAACCAGTGGGGAGACCTCTCGGACGGCGGCACCGGCGCGACCATCGCGCAGGGGGAGACCCGGACCGTGCACCTCACCGGGCAGCTCGGGACGTTCGACGGCGACTCCGTGGTGCACGTCGAGGTCTACGGCGGGCAAGACGTCGACAACAGCGACAACATCCAGCGCGTCACCCTGCCGATGGCGCGCGGCACCGAGCGCGTCGCCGGTGTGCTGTACGGGGACGCGAACGGCGACGGCAAGCTGTCCCCGGGCGAGAGCCTGGCCGGCGCCGAGGCGCACTTCATCGGGGTCGGGACGACGTCGGACATGGTCGCCGTCACCGACTCGACGGGCCACTTCTCCTTCGACGGCGTGCCGTTGAGCCGGACGGCCTACCTGTCCTTCCAGAAGATCCCCGGCGGCTGGGTCGACCAGCCCGTGGGCGAGCTGCGGCTCGACGGCCGAGGCGCCTACACGGCGCTCGAGGTGCGGGCCGTGCGGCCGTTGTCCGACGTGCTGCACGAAACCCTCACGCTCGACAAGGCGAGCTACGCGCCCGGCGACACCGGCACGGTCACGGTCACGTTGACGAACTCCGGCAGCACCCCGCTGACCGGCCTCTTCCTCAGCTGCGACGCGGGCGGCTTCGGTTCGGAGCTGACGGTCACCGACGACCAGTGGGGCGCGTTCGACTTCCGGCGCCGCGATGGCGCGTTGGCCGCAGGCGGGCGGATCGTGCTCACCGCGCACGGCAAGGTGCCCGACAAGGCGGCCTACACCGGCCTGACCGGGCTCGACTGCTCGGCGTCCGACGGCCACACCGGCGGCGCCCCGTACGTCAGCACCCTGGCCAAGGTCCCCGGCATGCACGCCGACTCCCACGGGCAGGTCTGGCTCGACAAGAACGGCAACAACCAGCCCGACGCCGGTGAAGGCGTGGCGAAGCGGAACGTCGTGCTGCTCGAGAACGGCGTCATCCGGGCGATCACGAAGACCGACGCCAACGGCTTCGCGACGTTCAAGAACGTCCCGGTGGGCAACTACCAGCTGCGGGTCCTGGGGCCGTGGAAGCCGGCCCCGTTCTACGGCGAGCTCGCCGTCCACGCCCCGCCGTACGGCGGCGGCGACTGGAGTGAGCAGGTCGTCGCGGGCTGACCGCGCGCACGTTCGGCTTCCGCACAAGCGGGGTATTCCCCGCTTGTGCGGCGCACCGGCCGCGCCACCGTGGTGAGAGGCGACTGCCGATGACGACGTACCAGCTCCCCCAGACGGACGAGCAGCTCCGCGTCGTCGCGCTGGAGATCGCCGACGACCTCAGCGAAGTGCCCGCGGTCCGCGCCTGGGCCGAGCGTGTTCTGGGCGACCTGCCGGGACACCAGCGGCGTGTTGCGCTCTTCGTCATCGAGGAACTGGTGACCAACGCGCTGCGCCACGGGGAGCCACCCCGCCAGGTCCGGCTGCTGCGCCGTCCCGGCTGGTTGTGCGTCGAGGTCGACGACGGCTGCCTCGACACGGCCTGCGTCCGCCGCGCGGGAGACGGCGGCGGGAGCGGGCTGCGCGCGGTCGCCCAGGTGAGCGTGTCCTGGGGGCAGTGGCAGCGCAGCACCGGGAAGACCGTGTGGGCCGAGATCGTCCTCGGTTGACCGGATCGTTACACAACTTGGGCCGGGGTTGGCGCGTCTAGTGGATCGTGAGAACGATCCGCATCGCCGGGCTCGGCCTGGTGGCCCTCCTGCTGGCCGCATGCAGTGGACAGACCGACGGGACCGCGCAGCCGGTCGGCGCGGCCGGACCGGCCGGGACGTCGACGGCGCCCGGCGTGCCGGCCGCACTGGTGGCGTTCGAGGGCGGGGACCAGCTGAGCCCCAAGGACCCGATCGTCGTCCGGGCGTCGAGTGGCACGTTGCAGACGGTCACGGTGACCAACCCGCAGACCGGCAACGGCGTCAAGGGTGAGCTGTCGCCGGACAAGAAGACGTGGACCAGCAACGACCACCTCCGGTACGCGGCCACCTACCAGGTGGTCGCCACGGCCGTGAACGAGGCGGGCGCGGCGACCGAGCAGCGCGGGGAAGTGCACACGATCAAGCCGGCCGGCGTCGCCACGCCGTCGCTGTTCCAGTCTGCGTCGGGTGACTTCGGCGTGGGCCTGGTCATCGGCCTGAAGTTCGACCACGACATCACCGACAAGGCGACGGTGGAGAAGTCGCTCAAGGTGACGTCGTCGCCGGCCCAGGACGGCGGCTGGTACTGGGTGGGCAAGCGCGAGGTGCACTTCCGGCCGAAGGACTACTGGAAGGCCGGCTCGACGGTGAAGCTCGAGACCGCGAACTTCGGCACGCCGATCGGCGGCGGGCTGTACGGCGGCCAGGACGTCTCGGCCACCTACAAGGTGCACGACTCCTGGGTGGCCAAGGCGGACGGCAAGACGCACCAGATCCAGGCGTTCCACAACGGGCAGCTGGTGAAGACCGCGCCGACCAGCATGGGCAAGACCGCCGACACCCCGCCGCGGGGGCCGACGCCGACCTTCAACGGCACCCACACGGTGCTGGGGAAGGAAGAGCACAAGATCATGGACTCCTGCAGCTACGGCGTCTGCGAGGGCGACCCCGGCTACTACAGCGCGCCGGAGAACTGGAACGTCCGGATCTCCAACGACGGCGAGTACCTGCACGAGAACCTGAAGACGGTCGGCGTGCAGGGCCGGGACAACGTCTCCAACGGCTGCCTCAACATGAACACCGAGAACGCCAAGTGGTTCTTCGACAACTTCAACGTCGGCGACGTCGTCGAGATCACCAACACGGGCGGCCCCCAGCTGTCCATCAACAACGGCCACGGCGACTGGGCGATCAGCTGGAGCGCTTGGCAGGCGGGCAGCGCCCTGCGAGGCTGAGGGTGTGGGCGTCGAGCGGATGAGCCCGTACGAGCGGGCGGCGTGGCAGGACATCGAGCGCTGGCGTGAGGAGCGGCTGGCGGTCAACGAACGCCGTCTCGTGCCGCAGGGCGTCCGTGAGCGCGTGGCCAAGGGCGGCCGGCTCGCCCGGGGACGGCTCGAGCAGGTGCCGGGCGCGGAACAGCTGACCGCGGTCGTCCACAACTCGATCGACGGACTGCTGACGCTGGTGAACAAGGCCAGCGAAGCGACGTTGCGGCGGAAGGCGGTCGTCGCGGCGTACGCCAAGCGCGGGCACGCCGTCAGCGAGCTGAGCGACATCCACCGGCTCGATCTGGCCGACATCGACAAGGCCAAGCCGCGCCTGGGCCTGAGCTACACGACGTTCAGCGCGGTCGAGGGCGCGGGCGCCGGCCTGGCGGTCTCCGGCGGCGAGCTGCTCGCATCAGCGGGCGGCATCCTCGGCGCGGGGGCCGGCGCGGCACCCGGAGCGGGCACGGTAGCCGCGGCGATCGCGGCCGACGCGGTGCTGGTCCTGGGCGCGATGACGAGGGCGATCGCCCACACCGCCGCGTACTACGGGTACGACACCGAGCTGCCCCAGGAGCGGGTCTTCGCGCTCGCCGTCCTCAGCTTCGGGATGGCCCAGCAGACCGGCAAGAGCATGGCGTACGTCGAGCTGAACAAGCTCGTGAACGACCTCGCCCGCCGGGCGGCGTGGGACCAGCTGAACCGCAACGGCGTCACCCGGATCATCAGGGCGTTCTACGAGCGGTTCGCGATGCGGCTGACGAGGCAGAAGCTCGGCCAGGCCGTACCGGTGGTCGGGATCATGATCGGCGCCGGACTCAACGCGCGGCTGCTGCACAACCTCACCGAGGACGCTGAGCATCTTTACCGCGAGCGGTTCCTGCGCGAGAAGCACAGCCTGGAGACGGCCGAGGTGGCCGCGGAGAAGGCCGACGTGGACGACGACACGATCCTGATCGCGGAGATCGTCGAGGAAGCGACCGCGGACGACCAGGACAGCCGGTCCTGACCAGCGATTTTCCTCATCGGGTGACCTGACCTGAACGCTTTGCGCGGGCGTTGGCAACTACGGGTGTCAGGGCGAAGCGAAACCCGAGGAGCTTCATGTCGTCAGACGCGGAACTGATCGGTAGGTCGCTGCGCGGAGACACCGACGCCTTCGTGGAAGTGATCGGCCGGCACGAGACCGCGCTCGGGAACTACCTGGCGCGCAGAGCGGGGCGGCAGGCCGCCGAGGACCTGCTCGGCGATGTGTGGGTGGCGGCTTACGAGTCCCGTGCCAACTATGACCTTTCGTATCCCGAAGCCAGGCCTTGGTTGTACGGCGTCGCGCTGAACAGGCTGCGCCGACACTGGCGGTCCGCGCCGGCCGAGGCGCCGGCGCCGGACCTGACCGGCGTGGCGAATGACTGGGATCCCTGGCCGGCGGTGGACGTCCGCGTGGACACGCAGGCACTGCTGAGCAGGGCACTGGCTCGGCTCAAACCGGAAGAGCGGGAAGTGCTGGGCCTGGTCGCCTGGGAGGACCTGACCGTCGCCGAGGCCGGACGGGTGCTCGACATCCCGGCCGGCACGGCCCGCCGCCTGTTGCACCAGGCGCGCAAAGCGTTGCGTGAAGCCCCCGAAGTGGTCGCGCTGCTGAAAGTCCCGACAACGTGAAAGACAGCCCCATGGACGAAATGGATCTCATGAAGAAGCTGCGTGACGTGCCGTCCTCCGGTCCCGAGGCCTATGACCGTGCCCGCGCGGCACTGCGGACGGCGATGGCGGAACCCGCGGCCACGGTCGTGCGGCCGAAGCGCTGGTTCTCCTGGCCCAAAGCCGGTGTCGCCGCCGCGGGCGCGGCAGCCGTCGCGGCGGCTGTGGTGCTGGGTACGTCCGGCGGCAGCGTCCCGGCCGGGCCGGCCGGCCCCGCCCCGCGGGCGGTCGAGGCCCCGCCCGCGGTCGAGGCGCCGCTGGTGAAGCTGGCCTCTGCGGTCAAGGCAGCCGGCACGCAGCCGGGAGACGCGTCGCTGATCGTCAACACGAAGTTCACGCCGGACGGCAAACCGGACCTCTCCTACACCCTGTACACCGACAAGGGCCTGCAGTTCACGGGCGATTCGATGAAGACCCTGGCGCACGCGGTCGCCAAGGGCAACGCCGAGCCTGCTCAGCCGTACGACGGGAACGTGATGGCGGCGGCCCGCCTCGCCGCGAACGGCGACGTCGAAAAGGCCAGGATCGCGATGATCACCGCGTCCGGCAACGCTCTCGGAGTCGGCCTGAGCCCCGCCGAGGCCGACAAGGCCTGGGCGGCCGCCCAAGCGGAGACCGCGGAGCTGTTCCGCAAGATCGGCAAGCCGGTTCCCGCTCCCCGGCCACGTCCGACGGGCAAGGACCTGGAAAACCTGATCAACAACCACCTGTGGAGCAACAACGAGCACGCGCTGTTCGCCAACGCGGCCGACGCGGAGGTACGCGCGGGCGTGCTGAAGCTGTACGCGACCATCCCGGACATGATCGTCGGCAAGACCACCGTCGACGGCCAGGCCGCGCTGACCCTCACCGCGCCCCCCGCCATCCTGGACGGCAGTACGGACGTCCTCATCATCAACGCCGGCAACGGCCTGCCGATCCGCGAGGAGATCACCACGACGGAACCGTCCAAGCACTACGTGGTGAACTACAAGTCCTCCCGCGTGACCCTCGCCGACGTGGCCGCGGGCAAGATCTGATCCCGGACGGCCGGTCAGCGTCGGTCGGCGAGGGAGTGGCTGCGCCGGGAGTTGACGGGGATCGCCCGCCGGCTCGAGCTCGACGACGTACGCGCGGTGTCCACCACCCTGGCGCCCAAGCCCGCGGCGAGCTCACCCTCGCGCTCCCCGGCCAGGACGCGGCCGCCATGGCCATCGGTCCGATGTACTACCGCAGCACCATCGAGCGCGCCCCGATCGACGCCACCTTCATCGAAGCTGTCGTCGCCGGCCTGGGCACCTGGTCTACCGGCCAGTGAGCGTCCGGAGTGGACTCAACGCGGTCGCGGAGCCGCGGGCCGTCGACGAGACGGCGGTCGACGCGGGACCGCTGACGTTCGTCCGGAAGCCGCGTCGACGGGGTGCCGCTGTAGCCGAGCGCGTCGGCGGAACCCGGCACTCGCACCACCTTCGGCATCGACGAACACCGGCCGCCGCCGGATGTATCGAGGCTGTACCGGCTCGACCTAGCATCGCCGCACCTGACATTTCGGACCACCGAGGGGCGCATGATGCGGGATACCAGGGTCGACCTACGCCGGGTGCTGGGCCACGCCGCGGCGGGCGGGTTCATCACCGTCGCCTTCGGGCTCATCGGGGCGGGCGCGGCGCACGCCGGGCCGCGGATCGCCATTCCCGGCGACGACGACGGCACGGCCGGTGCGGCCACGGTCCCGGGGATGATCGGCACACCCCAGCCGGTGGCGAGCCCGAAACAGAACGACGACGGCAAAGCGAACTCCGCGGCTTTCAAAGGCGCCGACGAGGGCGGCGCCCGCGAGGTCGTGCTCGGCAACGCGGGCGCCAAGGACAAGGGTTCCGACGACTCCGGAAAGAAGAACGACGGCGGCGAAAGGAAGTCCACGGGCTTCAAGGGCGCTGACGAGGGCGGCGCCCGCGAGGTCGTGCTCGGCAACGCGGGTAAGAAGGACGATGAGGACGACTCCGGCGACCGGAACTCGAAGCACGACGACGGCCGCGTCCGCGACCACATCGATTCCCCTGCCGCCATCCTCTCGGACGACGAGGACGAACCACCGCTGAGCAGCCCCGCCGCCATCCTGCGCGATCGTTCCGATCGCGACAACCCGGAAGACGCCACCCGAGCCCCGTCGAGCACGGAACGTTTCGGCGGCGACGCGGGCGCCCTCGTCCACCGCCTCACCGGCGGCCCTGTCGACTACGGCGCGCCCGCCGCCTACGACGTCGACCACGTCGAGGACGTGCTGGCCGCTAACCCGGAGAACAAGTTCCCGCTTTACGGCAAGGAACCGGCCACCACCCACTACGCGACGAGCACCCACGAGGAACCCGCGCCCGACGACGTCCACGACATGCTGGACTACCTGGGTCTGGTCCCGGTGGTCGGCGAGGCCGCCGACGCGGCGAACTCGGGGATCTACCTGGCCGAGGGCGACCCCGGCGCCGCCCTGCTGACGATGCCCGTGGTGGGCAAGGCCAAGGCCGTGGTCAAGGTGGCGCAGGGTGTCGGCGACGCGATCGCGGGTGCGGAACCCGAGATGGTGGTCGTCGAGGACGGCACGGTCCGCTACCGGCTGCCGGTGGTGACGACCCCGCTGCCCCCACCGACCGCGGCCGAGGTGGAACAGGAGGCCGGCGACTACGAGGCGAGCCGGCTCAAGCCCGGGAGCTCGCCTTACCTGCCGGGCACCCGGCCACCCGCCAACGTCACGCCGGAGCAGTTCGAGAAATACCTGGACGACTGGGTGGACCTGCGCCCGGCCCCGGAGAACTTCAAGGGCGGGCCCGTGGTGTGGCGGCGGATCCAGGCCGGGAACCTGTTCAACTGGCTGCGCAGCGAATCCTACGACTACAGCGAGGTCCGGACCGAACGCCGGAAGTACATCGATTCCTACGACCCGGGCGACAAGATCGTCGAGCGGAAGTACACCAACATCCAGAACGTTCTGCCGTCGACGGTGAACGGTTACCTCGGCGCCACCGCGAGCAAGTACCAGATCGGCGACATCGTCAGCGCCACCGAGGCGAACAAGGCCAAGGAACGCCGGAACGCCACCACGGCCACCCCGAAACCGATCGTCGGCCGGCCGATCGGCGGCACGCACGTCCTGGAGGTGCCGGAACAGGACCTGACCAAGGTGCCCAAGGTGGTGCGCGACCGGGCGCGGTTCCTGCACATCGACATCTGCGATACCGGCGGCGAATGCTTGTACGCGGTCCCGAAACCGCAATGAACCGTGCGACCCGGACCGGCGGATCCGGTCCGGGCCGGGCCCCCTCGGCCCCTCACGGCGCCCGGTACGTGTCCTGAGCCGGGGAGACCCGATGTCCCGCATCGCTCGCCGGTCGGGTAGCGGGAGCGCGGCACGAAGATCACCTTGTGATCTCCCGCGGTGCGCGACTGCGCGGACTCCGGAAGAGGTGAGGGCGGGTCCGGTGACCTCCGGGAGCAGGCTTCCTCGCGCGAGGGCACCCGCCGGAGGCGGGACGTCGACTTCCCGAAACCCCAAGTTCGGCGGCACGAAAAAACCGCCCACCCTGGAACTTTCTGTTCCGGTGAGCGGTCTTCGTGTGAAGTGGAGCTAAGGGGACTCGAACCCCTGACCCCCTCACTGCCAGTGAGGTGCGCTACCAGCTGCGCCATAGCCCCGGAGCGAAGGTGAACTCCGCATCTCGTGTGTCCATACACTACACGGCGCTCCGCAGGCCTCGACGCGGGGGTGCCCACCGGACCGGCAAGCCTCCGACCTGCAGCTTTATACCTTATTTTTAGTCGTGTATTGACTCCGGGTGTGGCCGCCGTTACATTTTGCGCGGTTGTGACGCCGAGGTCCCCGCCCGTTACGCCGCGTCTTCAAGACCGGGCACGCCTCTGTCGTTTCCTGCTCGAAGGACGCCGCGCGTGCGGCGGAGGAGGTTTCGAATGAAGACGAGACGGCGGGTGATGACGCTGCTCTCCGCAGCGTTCGTCCTGGTCGGAAGCGCGGTCGCGGTGGCGGCTCCGGCGGCGCAGGCCGCGATCACCCCGGACGGGTGGTACACGGTCGCCGCCGTGAACAGCGGGAAGTGCGTGGATGCGCGGGCTGCCGGGACCGGGAACGGGACCGTTGTGCAGCAGTACTCCTGCAACCAGACCGCTTCGCAGGAGTGGCAGTTCCAGTCGACCGGAGACGGCTACTACCGGGTGAACACCCGGGGCAACCCGGCCGCGGCCTGGGACGTCAGCAACGTCTCCACCGCCGACGGCGGCCTGATCCAGCTGTGGACCTACTCGAACGGCGCCAACCAGCAGTGGCAGGCCGTCGACGAGGGGACCGGCCGGTACCACTTCGTCAGCCGCAACAGCGGTAAGTGCCTCGACGTCCCGGGGGCCTCCGTCGCCGACTCCGTGCAACTCCAGCAGTATGCCTGTAACGGCACGACCGCCCAGTCCTTCACACTGAACCCCGTGGGTGGCACAACTCCGCCGACCTCCGGGCAACCGGACCTCGGCCCGAACGTCGTGATCTTCGACCCTTCGATGTCCAGCTCGAGCATCCAGAGCCGGCTCAACAGCATCTTCAGCCAGCAGGAAACCAACCAGTTCGGCAGCCAGCGCTACGCCGTGATGTTCAAGCCGGGCACGTACTCCAACGACGTGAACGTCGGCTTCTACACGCAGGTCCTCGGTCTCGGGCTCAGCCCGGACGCCGTGACGATCAACGGCGCCGTGCACGTCGAGGCCGACTGGTTCCCGCCGCAGAACGCGACGCAGAACTTCTGGCGCAGCGCCGAGAACCTTTCGGTCAACCCGACCGGCGGCACCGACCGCTGGGCGGTCAGCCAGGCCGCGCCGTACCGCCGCATGCACGTCCGCGGCAACCTGCAGCTCGACGACGGCGGCTGGGCCAGCGGCGGCTGGATCTCCGACTCCAAGATCGACGGCCAGGTCCGCTCCGGCTCGCAGCAGCAGTGGATCTCTCGCAACTCGCAGTTCGGCAGCTGGAACGGCTCGAACTGGAACATGGTCTTCGCCGGCGTGCAGGGCGCCCCGCAGAACACGTTCCCGTCGCCGCCGTACACGACCGTCAACACGACGCCGGTCACGCGTGAGAAGCCGTTCCTCTACATCGACAACGCCGGCAACTACCAGGTCTTCGTCCCGAGTGTGAAGACCAACGCCGCCGGCACGACCTGGGCGAACGGCGCCGCGCCCGGCAGCTCGATCCCGATCGACCAGTTCTACATCGCCAAGCCGGGCGCGAGCGCTGCGGACATGAACGCCGCGCTGGCCGCGGGCAAGAACCTGCTGGTCACGCCGGGTGTCTACCACCTGAACCAGGCGCTGCACGTCACCCGGCCGGACACCGTCGTGCTCGGGCTCGGCATCGCCACGCTGGTGCCGGACGGCGGGGTGACCGCGATGAACGTCGACGACGTCAACGGCGTCAAGGTCGCCGGTCTGCTGGTCGATGCGGGCACGACCAACTCGACCACGCTCATGCAGGTCGGCCAGGCCGGCTCGACCGCCGACCACTCGGCGGACCCGACGTCGCTGCACGACGTGTTCTTCCGGATCGGCGGCGCGACCGTCGGCAAGGCGACCACCAGCCTGGTGGTGAACAGCAACAACGTGATCGGCGACCACATGTGGATCTGGCGCGCCGACCACGGCAACGGCGGCACGGTCGGCTGGAACACCAACACCGCCGACACCGGGCTCACGGTCAACGGCAACAACGTGACGATGTACGGCCTGTTCGTCGAGCACTACCAGAAGACGCAGGTCGTCTGGAACGGCAACGGCGGCCGGACGTACTTCTTCCAGAACGAGATGCCCTACGACGTGCCGAACCAGGCCGGGTGGATGAACGGGTCCACCCAGGGTTACTCCGCGTACAAGGTGGGCCCGAACGTCACCAGTCACGAGGCGTGGGGGCTGGGCAGCTACTGCTTCTTCAGCACCAACCCCTCGGTCGTCGCCGCGCACGCGTTCGAGGCGCCGACCAACCCGAACGTCCGGTTCCACGACATGGTGACCGTCTCCCTGGGTACCCAGGGCCGGATCAACCACGTCATCAACAACAGCGGCGGCATCACCCCCGACGGCACCGCGCCGTCGAACCTGGTGAGCTACCCCTGATCAACCGGCGTGCGCCGTGGTGGCGGCCGCGGCGCACGCCGGTCCTCACGCTTTGTGAATTACTCCGCAGGAACCCGCTGGTCAGGGTAGTGGGCAACCGCCAACAGTGTGATCACGGAACGTGCATGCGTACGGATGTACGTATTCACGTGCCAGACCAAGATCGTTCACCTCGTTCGTGAACCGTTCGCTCCGGACACCCACCCGGGCAACGGAGGACGCAGCAAGTGAACAGACGTTTCGTGGCGCTCACCGCGGCGGTCGCCGCGGCCGCCCTCGTAGCCACCGCCTGCAGTGGCGCTTCCGGCGACACCAAGGACGCCGCGAGCGGGTCGGCGACGGCGAAGTCCGCCGCCGACCTCGGCGGCATGGACAAGCTGGTCGAGGCGGCCAAGAAGGAGGGCACGCTCAACGTCATCGCCCTCCCGCACGACTGGGCGAACTACGGCGAGCTCCTCGACGCCTTCAAGAAGAAGTACGGCATCAAGGTGACCGAGGCGAACCCCGAGGGGTCGAGCCAGGACGAGGTCAACGCCGTCAAGCAGCTCAAGGGCCAGGACCGCGCCCCCGACGTGCTCGACCTCGGCGGCGCCTTCGCGCTGACCGCGGCCCAGGACGGCCTGCTCGCGCCCTACCAGGTCGCGACCTTCGGCGACATCCCGGACAACCAGAAGGACGCCGACGGCCAGTGGGTCAACGACTACGGCGGCTACATCTCCATCGGCTACGACGCCAAGAAGGTGCCGAACCCGCCGAAGTCCTTCGCGGACCTGAAGAAGCCCGAGTACGCGGGCAAGATCGCCCTCAACGGCGACCCGACGAAGGCGGGCGCGGCGTTCGCCGGCGTCTACGCCGCGGCGCTGGGCAACGGCGGTTCGTTCGCCGACATCAAGCCCGGCATCACCTACTTCGGTGACCTCAAGAAGTCCGGCAACTTCATCCCGGTGCAGGCCAGCGCGGCCACCGTGGAGAGCGGCCAGACCCCGATCACGCTGGACTGGGACTACCTGCAGGCCGGCTACGCGAAGAAGCTCGAGGGCAAGGTCGACTGGAAGGTCGCGGTCCCGGCCGACGGCGTCTACTCGAACTTCTACTGCCAGGCCGTCAGCAAGACCGCCCCGCACCCGGCCGCCGCGCGGCTGTGGCAGGAGTTCCTGTTCTCCGACGAGGGCCAGAACCTCTTCCTGAAGGGCCTTTCGCGCCCGGCGCGGCTGCCCAAGATGGAGACGGCGGGCACCGCGGACAAGACGTCGCTCGCGGCCCTGCCGCAGATCCCGGGCGAGACGAAGTTCCCGACCAACGACCAGATCGACGCGGCCAAGAAGGTCGTCGCGGACGAGTGGGCGAAGGCCGTCGGCTGACGTGACGGCCGAAACCCTCACCACGGCGGCGGGCGCGACCACGCCCGCCGCCGTGCCCGTGCGCCCCGGGTTCGCGCGGCGCCTGCTCAAGTGGGTGACCGGCCACCTCGGCCTGGTCCCCTTCCTCGCCTACACCGGCGTTTTCCTCGGCGCGCCGGTCGTGATGGTCGCGGTCGGCGCGTTCCAGGACAACGACGGCGCGTTCACCACGGACAACCTCGGCGCGGCCTTCAAGGACCAGTTCGGCCGCTCGTTCGTGACGTCGATCGAGCTGTCCGCGCTGACCGCCGTCCTGGGCGCCGTGCTCGGCGCACTGCTCGCGCACGCCGTGCTCGGGTCCAAACCGGACGGTCTCCTGCGCAAGGTCGTCTCCAGCGCGGCGGGGGTGCTCGCCAACTTCGGCGGCGTGCCCCTGGCGTTCGCGTTCATCGCGACGCTCGGCAGCATCGGCATCGTCACGAAGGCGCTGACCGGCCTGGGTCTCGACCTCTACGCGTCCGGGTTCAGCCTGTTCAGCTTCAGCGGCATCGCCATCGTCTACGTCTACTTCCAGATCCCGCTGATGGTCATCGTGTTCACCCCGGCGCTGGAGGGCATGCGCGCGCAGTGGCGCGAGGCGGCGGAAAACCTCGGTGCGACGCGCGCGCAGTACTTCCGGCTCATCGCCGTCCCGGTGCTGCTGCCGCCGTTCCTGGCTTCGACGCTTCTGTTGTTCGCCAACGCGTTCAGCGCGTACGCCACCGCGTACGCGCTGACGACCGGCATCATCCCGCTGGTGCCGATCCAGATCGGCTCGCTGGTCTCCGGCAACGTCGTGGCGGATCAGCAGAACCTCGGGAAGGCGCTCGGCCTCGGCATGATCGTCGTGGTCGCGGTCGTGATGGCGTTCTACTCGTGGATGCAGCGGCGCGCGTCGAGGTGGCTCGGATGACGAACAAGTGGGGCCGCTGGAGCATTCTCACCCTGTTCGGGCTGTACTTCCTGGTGCCGATGGCGGCGTCGGCCGAGTTCAGCCTCCGCGACGTCAACGACACGCACAGCTTCGCCTCCTGGGGCAAGCTGCTCGACGAGCCGGGCCTGTTCGAGACGCTTGGGACGTCGTTGTGGGTCGCCGCCGGCACCGTCGCGCTGACGCTGCTGATCATGGTCCCGACGGTCAGCTGGGTGCACCTGCGCAAGCCGAAGCTGCGCCGGCTGATGGAGGGGATCAGCCTGCTGCCGCTGGTCATCCCGCCGATCGTGCTGGTCAACGGCGTCCTCGTGGTGTTCGCCGACGCACCCGAGGTGATCAACGGGACGCCGGTGATCCTCGTGCTGGAGTACGTCGTCCTGGCGCTGCCGTTCACCTACCGCACGCTCGACGCGGGCCTGCAGGCGATCGCGCTGCCGACGCTGGTCGAGGCCGCGCGCAGCCTCGGTGCGGGCTGGGGCACCGTGCTGCTGCGGGTGATCGTGCCCAACATCCGCAGCGCGGTGTTCGGTGCCGCGTTCCTCAACCTGGCGCTGGTGCTCGGCGAATACACCCTGGCCAGCATCCTGCTGATGGACACCTTTCCCGTGTGGACGGTCCAAACCGGACAGTCCGAGGCCGGGGTGTCGGTCGCGGTGTCGCTGTTCAGCCTGTTCGTCGCCTTCCTGTTGCTGTTCGTCCTGTCCGTGGTGGCGGGTCGCCGCCGGCTCGAGCGAGGAATCGCCTGATGATCGAAACCAAGACCGGCGCCTCCGTCGAGTTCCGGGGCCTGCGCCGCGAGTTCGGCGACGTCAAGGCGCTCGACGGCCTGGACCTGCTGATCCAGCCCGGCGAGCTGGTCGCCCTGCTCGGCCCGTCCGGCTGCGGCAAGACGACGGCGTTGCGCGTGCTCGCCGGGCTGGAGCAGGCCGACGCGGGCGAGGTGCTCGTCGACGGCTCCGACGTCGTCGACGTGCCGGCGAACAAGCGTGACATGGGCATGGTGTTCCAGGCCTACAGCCTGTTCCCGAACCTGACCGTGCTCGACAACGTCGCGTTCGGCCTGCGGCTGCGCGGCCAGGGCACGGCGACCCGGCAGAAGCGCGCGCAGGAGCTGCTGGAGCTGGTCGGGCTCGACACCCACGCCAAGCGCTACCCGCACCAGCTCTCCGGCGGCCAGCAGCAGCGCGTCGCGCTCGCCCGGGCGCTGGCCATCGAGCCGCGCGTGCTGCTGCTCGACGAGCCGCTCTCCGCACTCGACGCCCAGGTCCGCACCCAGCTCCGGGACGAGATCCGGCGGCTGCAGCTGAGGGTCGGCATCACCACGCTGTTCGTCACGCACGACCAGGAGGAGGCGCTGTCCATCGCGGACCGCGTCGGCGTGATGAAGTCCGGCCGGCTGGAGCAGTGCGACACCCCGGCCGCGTTGTACGCGCGCCCGGCGACGGCGTTCGTCGCGGAGTTCGTCGGCACGATGAACCACCTCGCGGGCACGGTCACCGGCGGCGGCGCCGAGGTCGACGTCGCCGGGCAGCGGCTGAAGCTGGCCGAGCCGGGGGAGCGGCCGGACGGCGCGGCCGTGCGTGTGCTCGTCCGCCCGGAGTCGGTGACGCTCGAAGCGGCCGTCGGCGGCCCGGCCCGGATCACCGACCACAGCTTCCGCGGCGCGGTCACCCGGCTCACCGCGGTGCTGCCGGACGGCACCGCCGTGCTCGCCGACCTGCCGAGCGTCGCGGCCGCGGACCTGCTTCCGGGCAGCGCGGCGGCCATCGGCTTCGGCCGCCGCCCGGTGCTGCTGGCGGCGGACGCCTGAGCCGTCCCGTTCGGGCCACAGTGGACCGTGGCCCGAACGGGTGGTGAACCGCGCCGACCGGGCCATATGTCGCGATACTGGGCTCCCCAACACCCAGAGGAGCGACTCATGACCTCCTTCACGGCCTTCTCCGTCGTCGAACCACGCCAGGCGTGGCCCCTCGCCGCCGTCCGCGGGGTGCTCGCCGTCCTGTTCGGGATCTTCGCCCTCATCTGGCCGGGCGCCACCGTGCTGGTGCTGGCCATCCTCTACGGCGTGTACGCGATCGTGGACGGCATCGGCGGGCTCATGCAGGCCTTCCGGCCGGGGGACGGCGCCCACCGCGCCGCCTACGGAATCCTCGGCGCGCTGGGCGTCATCGCCGGAGTCGTCGTCCTCGTGTGGCCGGGGCTGACGGTCCTGCTGCTGGCGCTCTTCGTCGGGTTCTGGGCGATCATCACCGGGGGCGCCGAGATCGTCGCCGCCATCCGGCTGCGCAAGCAGATCGAAGGCGAGGCGTTCCTCATCGCCGCCGGGGCGCTCTCCGTGATCGCCGGGATCCTCCTCGTGATCAACCCGATCGCCGGCGCGTACGGCATCGCGCTGCTCGTCGGGATCTACGCGCTCCTCTACGGGATCATGCTGCTCGTGCTGGCGTTCCGGCTGCGCAAACTCGGGGACACCACACCCGCCGCCTGAGTAGCGTGCGGGTGTGTCGACCCGCGAACTGGTGGTGCTGGGCACCGCGAGCCAGGTGCCCACGCGCCACCGCAACCAGAACGGTTATCTGCTGAGGTGGGACGGCGAAGGCATCCTCTTCGACCCCGGCGAAGGCACCCAGCGCCAGATGCTGCGGGCGGGCGTCGCCGCCACCGACGTCACCCGGATCTGCGTCACGCACTTCCACGGCGACCACAGCCTCGGCCTCTCCGGCGTGATCCAGCGCCTGTCGCTCGACAAAGTGAAGCACCCCGTCCACGCCCACTTCCCGGCGTCCGGCGCGCACTACTTCGAGCGGATGCGGCACGCGACGGCGTTCTACGAGACCGCCGACCTGCGGGAACACCCGATCGCCGAAGACGGCCCGATCGCCACCGGGAAGCTCACCCTCGAAGCGCGACGGCTGAGCCACCCCGTCGAGGCGTTCGGCTACCGGCTGACCGAGCCGGACGGCCGCACGATGCTGCCCGAGCGGCTGCGCGAGCACGGCATCACCGGGCCCGCCGTCGGCAAGCTCCAGCGAGACGGCCACCTCGGGCCGGTCGGCCTCGACGACGTCAGCGTGCCCCGGCGCGGCCAGCGGTTCGCGTTCGTGATGGACACCCGGCTGTGCGACGCGGTCTACGCCCTGAGCGAAAACGCCGACATGCTCGTGATCGAGTCGACGTTCCTCGCCGAGGACACGCACCTCGCGCGTGACTTCGGGCACTTGACCGCCCGGCAAGCGGCCCGCGTCGCCCGCGAATCCGGCGTCCGGCGGCTGGTCCTGACGCACTTCTCCCAGCGCTACCCCGAGCCGGCGCGGTTCGAAGAGGAAGCCCGGGCCGAGTTCGACGGGGAGATCGTGGTGGCCGCGGACCTGGAGCGGGTCCAGGTGCCGAAACGCCGGTCCTCCCCAGCCGGGCACCGATCGCCGTAGGCTGCATGTCGTGAGCCAGCCGATCCTGATGACCGTCGACGACGATCCCGCCGTGTCCCGCTCGGTCGCCCGAGACCTGCGCCGGCGCTACGGGAAGGACTACCGCGTCATCCGCGCCGACTCCGGCGCCGACGCCCTCGACGCCCTGCGCGAGATCAAGCTGCGCGGCGACGCCGTGGCCGCGATCCTCGCCGACTACCGGATGCCGCAGATGGACGGCATCGCCTTCCTCGAGAAGGCGATGGACCTGTTCCCGCACGCCCGCCGCGCCCTGCTGACCGCCTACGCCGACACCGACGCCGCGATCCAGGCGATCAACGTCGTCGACGTCGACCACTACCTGCTCAAGCCGTGGGACCCGCCGGAGGAGAAGCTCTACCCGGTGATCGACGCGCTGGTCGAGACCTGGAAAGCGGTCGGCGACCGGCCGGTTGAAGAGGTCAAGCTCATCGGCCACCGGTACAACTCGCCGTCGTTCCAGATGCGCGACTTCCTGGCGCGCAACGCCGTGCCGTACCGCTGGTTCTCCGTGGACGACGACGAAGGCGGCCGGATCCTGCAGGCCGCGGGCGCGACCGACGCCGACATCCCGGTGGTCGTCACGCCGGACGGCACCGTCCTCAAGAACCCCACCGGCAGCGAGATCGCCGACGCGGTCGGTTTGTCGACCCGGCCCGCGCAGGAGTTCTACGACCTCGTGGTGATCGGCGGCGGCCCGGCCGGGCTCGGCGCCGCGGTCTACGGCGCGTCCGAAGGCCTGCGAACCGTGCTCGTCGAGAAGAAGGCCACCGGCGGCCAGGCCGGCACCAGCTCGCGCATCGAGAACTACCTCGGCTTCCCCGACGGCGTTTCCGGCGCGCAGCTGACCGACCGGGCGCGGCGCCAGGCGCAGAAGTTCGGCGCCGAGGTGCTGACCGCGCGCGACGTCGTCGGCCTCGAAGCCCGCGGCTCTTCCCGGGTCGTCACTTTCGGCGACGGCAGCGAGATCGCGGCGCACTCGGTGATCCTGGCCAGCGGCGTCACCTACCGCGCGCTGCAGGCCGAAGGCATCGAGGAGCTGACCGGCCGCGGCGTCTACTACGGCTCGGCGGCGACCGAGGCGCCCGAGTGCAAGGGCGAGCACGTCTACATCGTCGGTGGCGCCAACTCGGCGGGCCAGGCGGCGGTGTTCTTCTCCCGGCACGCCAGCGACGTCACGATCCTGGTGCGCGGCGCCTCGCTGGAGTCCTCGATGTCGCACTACCTGATCGAGCAGATCGCGGGTATCGAGAACATCCACGTCCGCACGCACACCGAGGTCCGCCAGGCCCACGGCGACGAGCACCTCGAGCGGCTGACGCTGTGCGAGAACGGCGTCACCGAGACGGTGGACAGCGGCCACCTGTTCATCTTCATCGGCGCGGTCCCGCGCACGGACTGGCTGGGCGACTCGATCCACCGCGACGAGAACGGCTTCGTCTGCACCGGCCCGGACCTGGTGGCGGGCGGCCGGCGCCCGCCGGGCTGGACGCTCGACCGTGATCCGCACTACCTCGAGTCGTCGATCCCCGGCGTGTTCGTGGCCGGTGACGTGCGGGCGCAGTCGGTCAAGCGGGTGGCGTCGGCGGTCGGCGAGGGCGCGATGGCCGTGACGCTGGTACACCGGTACCTGGAGGAACAATGAGCGCACTGCCGCGGGAAGAGCTTCGCGGCCTCTTCCTGTTCGAACACCTTTCCGAGGCCCAGCTCGACTGGATCGCCGCCAACGCCGTGCTCGAAGAGTACGAGGGCGACACCGTCGTCATCCGCGAAGGCGACGAGGCCACCTGCTTCTACGTCCTGCTCACCGGCGCGATCCGGATGACGCGGCTGGTCAGCGGCACCGAGGTGGAGACCAACCGGTCCGACCAGCGCGGCGCCTACTTCGGCGCGACGCAGTTCTTCGTGCACCAAGACACCGACCACCGCTACGGCGCTTCGGTGCGCGCGCTGTCCGACGTCACGTTCCTGGCGCTGCCGTCGCAGGAGTTCTCCGTCGAGTTCCGCAAGTGGTTCCCGATGGCGACCCACCTGCTCGAGGGCATGTACCTCGGCTGGCGCAACAGCGACACGGTGATCGGTTCGCGTCGCCGTCTGCTGGCGCTCGGCGAGCTCTCGGCCGGCCTGACGCACGAGCTGAACAACCCGGCCGCGGCCGCCGTGCGGGCGACGTCCGCGCTGCGCGAACGCGTCGCCGGGATGCGGCACAAGCTCGCGTTTCTTGCCAAGAAGGACATCGACCCGGAGCTGCTCTACCAGCTCATCGACGTCCAGGAACGCCTGGTCAAGCGGGTCGTGGACGCGCCGAAGCTGACCGCGATGCAGCAGGCCGACCGTGAGGACGAGATCGGCGACTGGTTCGACGACCGCGACATCGACGGCGGCTGGGACATGGCCGACATCTACGTGCGCGCCGGGCTGACCTCGGCCGACCTGGACCACGTCCTGGAGCAGGTCGGCGACACGTTGATCGACGGCGCCGTCCGCTGGCTCGCCTACGCGCTCGAGACCGAGATGCTGATGGGCGAGATCGAGGACTCGACCACGCGCATCTCCGCGCTGGTCGGCAAGGCCAAGCAGTACTCCCAGATGGACCGCGCCCCGCACCAGTGGGTCGACGTTCACGACGGCCTCGACTCCACGCTCGTGATGCTCGCCGGCAAGATCGGCGACGGCGTCCGCGTCGTCAAGGAGTACGACCGCAGCCTGCCGAAGATCCCCGCGTACGCGGGCGAGCTGAACCAGGTGTGGACGAACATCATCGACAACGCCATCGGCGCGATGAAGGGCAAGGGCACGCTCACGCTGCGCACCTGGGGCCAGAACGACCAGGTGCGCGTCGAGATCGGCGACACCGGCCCCGGCATCCCGGACGAGATCAAGCCGCGGATCTTCGAGCCGTTCTTCACCACGAAGGCGGTCGGCGAGGGCACCGGGCTGGGCCTGGACATCTCGTTCAAGATCGTCGTCGAGCGGCACCAGGGTGACCTGCGGGTCGAGTCCGAGCCCGGGAACACCCGGTTCGAGGTCTGCCTGCCGACGGTCGAGCAGGCCTCGCTCTGATGGTTTCCGTCCCGACGGTCACGACCGAGCTCGGGGCGCTGGTGGGGCTGGCGGGGGACGGCGTCCGCGTCTGGCGCGGGATCCCGTACGCCCGCCCGCCGGTCGGCGAGCTGCGGTGGCGGGCACCTCAGCCGCCGTCGCTCTCGGGCGGGGTGCACGTCGCGACGGAGTACGGGCCGCACGCGATGCAGTCGCCGGACCCGATGAACCCGTCCGCGGTGTGTGACGAGGACTGCCTGTACCTCAACGTCTGCACCCCGGAAGGCCCGGCGCCCGAAGGCGGGTGGCCGGTGCTGTTCTGGCTGCACGGCGGCGGCTACCGCGTCGGCCACGGCGAGCAGCTCGGCGACGGCGAGGAGTTCGCGCGCGCCGGGATCGTCGTCGTCACGATCAACTACCGGCTCGGTTCGCTCGGCTTCCTGCACCTCGCCGGGATCTTCGGCGAGGCCGAGGCGGACGCCGGCGTGTGCGGCTTCCTCGACCAGGTCGAGGCCCTGAAGTGGGTGCGCCGCAACGTTTCCGCGTTCGGCGGTGATCCCACGCGGATCACCGTCTACGGCGTCTCGGCGGGCGCGAAGAGCATCGGGAACCTGATGGGCAGCCCGCTCGGCGCCGGGTTGTTCGCGCAGGCGATCAGCAGCAGCGGCGGCGCGGACCACGTCGCCACCCCGGAAGCGGGGACGGCGCTGGCGCGGAGGCTGCTGGACGAGGTCGGCTGTCACGAGGTCGAAGCGTTGCGCGCGCTGCCGGCGAAGGAGTTCGTCGAGGCCCAGGAACGGATCCTGAGCGGGTTCCAGGCGCTGTGGCTGTGGCGCCCGACGCTGCACCCCCGCGTGCTGCCGGAGGTGCCGATCGAGCCGATCCGGCGGGGGAGCGCGGCGGGAATCCCGCTGCTCGTCGGCTGCAACAGCAACGAAGGCAGCACTTACGCGATGATGCTCGGTGACGACGTCGCGACGGCGCCCGCGAGCGACGTCCTCGCTCGTATTCTTGGTGACCAGGGTTCTGCGCACCTTGTCGAGACGTACCTGCGCCGGGTGCCGGATCTCAAGTCGGCGAAGATCGCCGGAATGGGTGACGAGCGCTACGGCATCCCGACGCAGCGCCTCGCCGACGCGCAGTCCGCGCACGCGCCCGTCTACCGCTACCGCATCGACATCGCCGCACCCGGCGTGCCCGAACAGCTCGACGGCGGCCACGGCACCGAGACGACGATGGCGTGGAAGACGCCGTTGCCGCTCTACGCCGAGGCGACCGAGGTGAACCCGGCCCGCGAGCGCGCGGCGTTGCTGATCCACCGCTGCTGGGTGCGGTTCGTGCACGACGGCGTCGCGTCGGCGGACGGCCCGGAGTGGCCGCCCTACGGTCCGGAGCTGCGTCCGGTAATGGTTTTCCGGGAAGACACGGACCTGGTGCTCGACCCACGGGCCGAAGAGCGAAAGGCTTGGGGCGACACGGAATGGGTGTCGGGCACCTGGTTCCCCGTGGCGTGACACTGTTCATCCGCCGTTCACTTCGAACTGGCTCGTTCGCGCGTCAAACGAGTCGAAGGCCGTAGAAGATTTGGCCGTCGAGGGGAGTGACAGTGAAACGCCAGGTGTCCATCGGGTTGGCCGTGGTGCTGCTGCTGGCCGTCGTCGCCGTGATCATCTGGGGCCGCGGTGACGACTCCGCCCAGGGCGGCGACCTGACCACCGTGCGCGGGGTCATCGGCTCGGAGAAGCAAGCCTTCTTCACCGACCAGCGCGTCGTCGACGCCTTCGCCCGTCACGGCCTGAAGGTCGAGGTCGACACGGCCGGGTCGCGGCAGATCGCGACGGCCGTCGACCTCGGGAAGTACGCCTTCGCGTTCCCGTCGTCCTCGCCCGCGGCGCAGAAGATCCAGCGCGACCGCAAGGTCACCACCGTCTACACGCCGTTCCAGTCGCCGATGGCGATCGCCAGCTTCGAGCCGATCGTCGCGCTGCTGAAGGCGAACGGCGTGGTGCACAAGGGCGCCGGCGACTACGACGTCCTCGACATCACGAAGTACCTCGACCTTGCGAAGGCGGGCACGCGCTGGGACCAGCTGCCCGGCAACACCGCCTACCCGGCCCGCAAGAACGTCCTGGTCACGACCACCGACCCGCGCGAGTCGAACTCCGCGGCGATGTACCTGTCGATCGTTTCCTTCGTGGCCAACGGGAACACCGTCGTCAGCACGCCCGACCAGGAGGCGAAGGTGCTCCCGGCGGTGTCGAAGCTGTTCCTCGACCAGGGGTACACGCAGAACAGCACCGAGGGGCCGTTCGAGGACTACCTGTCCGCGGGCATGGGCAAGACGCCGCTCGCGCTGATCTACGAGTCGCAGTTCGTCGACCGGGTCGTGCGCGGCGACGGCTCGATCCGGCCGGACATGCGGATGCTCTACACCGCGCCGACCGTCTACTCCAAGCACACGCTCGTCCCGCTCTCGGGTGACGGCGACAAGGTCGGGCAGCTGCTCTCGACCGACCCCGAGCTCGGGAAGCTCGCCGCGACCTTCGGGTTCCGCACGAACGACCCGAAGCTGTTCGCCGACGTCGCCGCGAAGGCGCACGCGCCCGCCGACCTGGTGGACGCCGTCGAACCGCCGTCGTTCGAGACGCTCGAGCGGCTGCTCGACGCCGTCGGCAAGCAGTACTGACATGGACGAGTTCACCCTCACCCCGCCCGAGCCGGTCACCCCGATCCCTGCCGAGCGCGTGGCCGGGCTCATCACGCTCGGCGACGACACCCGGTCGGAAATCACCGCTCGCGCCGAGAAGTTCACAGCTCGCCTGGAAGCGCTGGACGTCAAGTCGCCGGAGTTCACCGACCTCCTCGACGAGCTGCTGGCCGTCGGCGAGGCCGACATGCGGGCCGCGGCCGGGGTCGCCGGCTCGATGCTGGACCGGACCAGCCGGGCGCTCACCGCGTCCCCGCAGGAACACGTCACGACGAGCCTGACCAGCCTGCGCCGCACGGTCGCCGAGCTGGACCCGGCGAAGCTGCCGCTGACCGGGCGGAAGCTGCTGGGGATGTTCCCGGTCGCGGCCGGCGCGAAGCGCGCGCTGGACCGCTACCGGGCGGCGAACGAGCCGGTCAACGCGCTGGTCGTCGACCTCCGGGGCCGTCAGGACGTGCTGCGCCGTGACAACGCCGCGATCAAGGGTGAGCGCGAGCGGCTGTGGAAGGTGATGGGGAAGCTCGCCGAGGCGGCCGCCTTCGCCGAGGCCGTCGACGGCGCCGTCGAGACCCAGGCCGGCGTCTTCGACTTCACGGATCCCGCGCGCGCCAACGCGTTGCGGGGTGACGTGCTGTACCCGATCCGGCAGCGGCACCAGGACCTGCTGACCCAGCTCGCGGTCAGCGCCCAGGGGTACCTCGCGCTGGACCTGGTGCGCAAGAACAACGACGAGCTGATCCGCGGGGTCGAGCGGGCGGTGTCGACCACCGTGTCCGCGTTGCGGGTCGCGCTGCTGGTCAGCGGGGCCTTGGCGAGCCAGCGAGACGTCCTCGACGAGGTCGCCGCCCTGCAGGCGACCACCGACGGGCTGATCCGCGCCAACACCGAGCTGCTCGACCTGCAGTCCGCGGAGATCCGCAAGGCGAGCAGCGACCCGGCCGTCGCGACCGAGACGATCCGCGCGTCGTTCGACCGGATCTACGCCTCGATCGACGCGATCGACGGCTTCCGCGCGGACGCCGTCCGCAGCATGGCGACCACGGTCGAGTCGCTGTCCGGCGAGATCCGCCGGGCCGAAGACCACCTGCGCCGTTCGCACGAGGGGGAACTGTGATCAAGAAGCTGGGGGCGTTCGTTGTCTGTGCCGTGCTGCTGGCCGGCTGTTCCGGCTCCGACGCGTCGGCGCCGCTGGGCGACCCCGAGCCGGGCACGCTCCGGATCCTCGCGGGCAGCGAGCTGGCGGACATGCAGCCGGTGCTCGACGAGGCCGAAAAGGCCACCGGGGTCAAGGTCAAGTTCACCTTCACCGGGACGCTGGAGGGCGCCGAGGCGCTGGCGAACGGCAGTGTCGACGGCAAGTACGACGCCGTCTGGTTCTCTTCGAACCGTTATCCCGCGGGCATTCCCGAAGCGGCGAAGCGGCTCGGGAACCAGGTCAAGATCATGAGCTCGCCGGTGGTGCTGGGGCTGGCTTCGTCCGTGGTGCAACGGCTCGGCTGGGCGGGGAAACCGGTCAGCTGGGGCGAGATCGCCGCGCAGGCGGGGAAGAAGGCGTTCAGCTACGGGATGACGGACCCGTCGGCGTCGAACTCCGGGTTCTCGGCGCTGGTCGGCGTCGCGTCGGCGCTCGCGGGGGCGGGCAACGCCATCGACGCGCAGCAGATCGCCGCGGTGACTCCGCAGCTGACGCAGTTCTTCAGCGCCCAGGCGCTTTCGGCGGGGTCGTCGGGCTGGCTGTCGGACGCGTACACGCGCCGCGCGACCGGCCAGGACCCGGGGCAGAAGGTCGACGGGCTGATCAACTACGAGTCCGTGCTGCTGTCGGCGAACGCGTCCGGGAAGCTGCCGGAACCGCTGAAGCTGGTCTACCCGAGCGACGGTGTCGTCACCGCGGACTACCCGCTGACCCTGCTCGCTTCCGCGGGGGACGACGCCCGCTCGGCGCACCAGCGGCTCTCCGACTACCTGCGCACACCCGACGTCCAGAAGAAGATCATGGACACCACGCAACGGCGGCCGGTGGTGCCCGGGGTGGCGCTGGGGGCGCAGTTCGCGCAGCGGGACCTCGTCGAGCTGCCGTTCCCGGGGACGCAGCAGGCCGTCGACGCGCTGCTTTCCGCGTACTTCGACAAGATCCGGCGGCCGTCGCGGACCTTGTACGTGCTCGACACGTCGGGTTCGATGGAGGGTGACCGGATCGACGCGCTGCGGACGGCGCTCGTCGGGCTGACCGGCGCGGACAACTCGCTCACCGGGCGGTACCGGCGGTTCCGGAGCCGGGAGGAGGTGACGATGCTGCCGTTCAACACGCACCCTTCGGCGGCGTCGACGTTCACCGTGCCGGAGCAGAACCCGCAGGGGGAGCTGGACAAGATCAAGGCGTTCGCCGAAGGGCTCGACGCGCGCGGCGGCACGGCGATCTACGACAGCCTCACCGAGGCCTACCGGGTGCTCGAACCGCTGGCGGCGCGCGACCCGGACCGGTTCACCTCGATCGTCCTGATGACCGACGGCGAGAACGCGAACGGCTCGGCGCTGCCGGACTTCCAGGCGTCG
Source organism: Amycolatopsis sp. NPDC104587 (assembly GCF_055583645.1). Taxonomy (NCBI): domain Bacteria; kingdom Bacillati; phylum Actinomycetota; class Actinomycetes; order Pseudonocardiales; family Pseudonocardiaceae; genus Amycolatopsis; species Amycolatopsis sp. NPDC104587. The sequence continues at coordinate 43,695 of NZ_JBVJNO010000011.1, read as the reverse complement.
TTCGGCTCGCTGCCGGCGACGATGAAGCAGGTGCCGGTGTTCACCGTGCTGTTCGGCGAGGGCAGCAGCGACGAGCTGACGCAGGTCGCCACGCAGACCGGCGGCAAGGTGTTCGACGCGCGGAAGATCCAGCTGTCGAGCGTGTTCCAGGAGATCCGCGGGTACCAATGATGCTGCGTTATCTGGGGTCGACCAAGAACCTCGCCGGCTGCGTCGGCGGGCTGCTGGGTGTGGTGCTGTACCTGACCGGGGTGGTCGGGTGGTTCTGGCCGTTCGTCGTGGTGGCGTTGTACCTGGTGGGTGCGCTGCTCGCGCCGGGGGAGAAGGTCCGGCTGGTGCCGGACCGGTCGGTCGAGCTGCGGCAGTCCCTGGATGCCCTGGTGGCTTCGGTTTCCGCGCAGGCTTCGCGGATGCCGGCGTCCACTGTGGACACCGTACGGCGGATTGCCGAGGTGCTGGTGGATCTGCTTTCCCGGCCCGCGCGGCTCGCGGCCGACCCCGATCTGCAGCACTCCGTCACGCGGCTCGCCGGGACCGATCTGCCGCTGTCACTGGAAAGTTATCTGAACCTGCCGTGGTGGTTCGCGTCGCGGCGGGCGGGGGCCGGCGAGGAACTGGTGGCACAGCTGGGTTTGCTGGAGGCCGAGGCGCATCGGGTGGCCGAGCGGTTCTACTCCGCGGACGTCGATCGGCAGGCAGACCACACGCGGTATCTGCGGGACCGGGACGTCTGAAGTCGCTCTACCCTTGTGAGTGACGATGTTCGAACGCGCGTTCGAGTAGCGTGGTCGGTGTCCGGCTCACCAGGGAGGGGAAGTCATGAACGCGCACCGAGGTTCGGCAGGGTCAGGGTCATCGCGGCGGTGGTCAGCCAGCTCAGCAGGTCCGGCAGGGGGATGCGGGAAAGCCGTTCCGGCCATTCCTCTGCCACGGTGTGCAACACGAGCTCGTCGTGCCGTGGCTCGACCTTCGTCAGTTTTATGCCCGGCGGGAGCTCCGGCAGGGGCAGCACGATGGGCCGGAAGCGCTTCGGCGGGCGGAGCTCTCGCTGTCCGATGTGGAGGGTCCGGGGCACGAGCACCACGGCGTCGTCGGCCACCTGGGCTTCGAGGGTCAGGTAACCCCACTGCGGCCGCTTGGCCCAGTGGATCTGGAGCAGGCCGCTGTCCGCCGGAGCGGCCACGATCCCGGGGCGCACCTTCGCCACCCGTTCGCGCAGCACGTCCGCGGAGACCGTGATCCGCAGTTCGACACGAGCGGGCTTGGCGGCCGGCGTCGGCAGGGAGCGGAGCCGGACGTCTTCGGCGAGCACGGTGACCCGGCGCAGCGGAATGCTGCCACCATCGGGCTCGGGCCAGTCGACGTCCTCGGCGACGATCCGGACGTCACCGACCCGGCCGGTGGCCAGCCGGAGGCTGTCGGCGGGATAGTCGAGTTCGGTGAGGGTGAGGCCGACCTCGCGGTCGTCCACCTTCGCGGTAAGCCGCCGCCCGACAAGCTGCTCGGTGACGGTCCGCACCAAGGCGGCGGGCGTGACGGGAACGTTCGGAAAAAGCGAACGCCCGGCCGCGGCCAGCCCAGCCAGCTCAGGCCAGGGCGACCAGCCTTCGAACCACCTGCCGTCGCTCATCCGTCCAGTGTCGCCGAAAGCCACCCCCAACCGCGACGCCGGGTGTCCCGCGGTCAGTCGCCACCCAGCAAAGCGGGTGACGACCCAGCCGGAACGCTCCAGCCACGTGTCGAACCCACCTGCCCTCGCCGACCGGCGGGCTATCGCCGCAGAACACCGCGGATGGCCGTGACGGGTTGCCCGTCGTCGGTCACCGCCCAGCAAAGCGGGCGGCGGAGATGCGTCGACCACCCACCGTCGCCGACCGGCTGGGGTGTCGCTGCAGGACACCGCGGTTGGCCGCGGCGGGTTGTCCGTCGTCGGTCACCGCCCAGCGAAGCGGCCGGTAATGCGGGTGCCGACGAGTCGGAACGCTCCAGCCACGTGTCGAACCCACCTGCCGTCGCTGACCGGCAGGGCATCGCCGCAGAACACCGTGAATGGCCGCGACGAGTGGTCCGTCACCGGTCACCGCCCAGCGAAGCGGGCGGCGGACATGCATCGAACCACCTGCCGTCGCCGACCGGCTGGGTGTCGCTGCAGGACACCGCGGACGGCAACGGCAGGTGGTCTGTCACGACCAGCCAGAACACAACGGCCAGGGGCAACCGTGTGTCGGACCACCCGCCGTCGCCGACCGGCTGGGTGTCGCTGCGGGACACCGCGGACGGCAACGGCAGGTGGTCCGTCGTCGGTCACCGCCCGGCGAAGCGGGCGATGATGCCGGTCACGACCAGCCAGAACACCGCAGCCAGACCGAAGTCGAGGATGACGGCCAGGCTGGGGCTGTCCACCGGGAACAGGCCCGGCCAGAACAAGGCGAGAGGAACCGCAAGCGACTTGATGAAGGCGAAGAAGGCGTTGCCGGCGTTGGCACCGGCGAGCACCATGATCATGTAAAGGACTTCGATCCCCGCGAAGATCGCGCCGATCGCCGTGATGACCCGCACGGCCGTGTTCCGTCTGGTGGTGGTTCGCCAAGGAGACATGCCCGCAAAATTCCCGGATCGGGTGACCGATCAAACGCTTCAAGCCCGAGATTGCGCCGTTCGGCCGCTCCCCGTTGCTCTCCGCCACCCCTCCGCCACACCCCGCACCCCCTCCGTCACCCCTCCACACCCTCCCGCCCTCACCCGCCCACCATCCCCAAACCCGCGCAACCAGCCGTGTCGCCCCTCCAATCACGCGTGTCGACCTTTCAAACACGCGTGATGCCCCTCCAGTCACGCGAGATGCCCGCCTAATCACGGCTGGTGCCCTCCCGGCCACGCGTGATGCCCGCTCAGTCACGGTCGATGCCCACCTGATCCGGTGAGTTCCGGCTCCAATCACGCGAATCCCGGACCCAAGCACGCGAGTCGCGGCTCCGAACACGCGAGGTACGGCTTCAGTCACGCGATTTCCGACCTCAATCACGCGAGTCACGGCTTCAAACACGCGAACTCTGGCCCCCGATCACGCGAGCTCGGGTCTCGGCTGCGCGAGTTTCAAGCTCGACCGCGCGGATCGCCCCCCGCGAACCGGCGATCGCCACGCTCGCGGCACCGGCACCGGCACCGGCACCGGCACCGGCACCGGCACCGGCCGGCACCGGCAACAGGGCAACCGGGCAACCGGGCAACCGGGCAACCGGCCGAGCGAGCAGTCTGGCCCCGTGAGCGCGACCCCACCGCCGGAGGCCTGCCCGGCCGGACTCAACCAGCTCGCGCGGTCACGAGCGCAGCGAGACGGCTCCGGACCGGATCGCCCAATCGCGAGCCACAGCGAGCCACAGCGAGCAGCGGCATGAGCCGCCCCGCGAGACCCAACCGCCGACCACCTACCCGCCCACAGCCCCCAGCAACCGAGCCACAGCCCAGTCCTGCACCGCAAGCCCCACAGACTTGAACACCGTCCGCCCACTCACCTCCGGCGGCGCCCTCAGCGCATCACCAAGCTCAACCAAATCCCCCCGAGAAAGAAGCCCCGTATCCACCGCATGAATCACCTCACCGGCCTCCTCGAGCACCGCCCCCACCTGATCCACGCCCACACACCCAGCGGTAGCCAACAACTCCGCAGGAAGCTCCCGCATGGACGGCAGATAAGACCCGATCGCATTGACGTGAACCCGTTCAGGCAAAGCATCCACAGCAAAAAGAGGCACCGAAGACGACGTAGCACAACAAATGATCTCAGCATCCGACACGGCATCCGACGCGGAAGAAGCAACCCGCACCGCCAAAGCAGGAAACTCCGAACCCAACCGACCCGCGAAAGCCCGCGCCCGAGCCGAATCTCGTCCGTACACCGCCACCCGGTCCACCGGACGGACCGCCATCACCGCACGGACCTGGTCCGCCGCCTGGGCCCCAGTACCCAGCAGAGCGAGCCGATGCGCCTCCGGCGGTGCCAACAGATCCGTCGCGACGCCCGAAGCCGCGCCCGTGCGCAGTGTCGTCACCTCGATCGCGTCCGCGACGACCTGGCCCTCGGCCGTGTTCCACACCAGCGTGCCCAGGATCATCGGGGCACGACCGGGGACCAGGCTGAGGGTCTTGACGACCGTGGTCGACGTCGGGGTGTGGCAGGCGCTCATCACCAACGTCGTGCCGCCGCCGAAAGACAACCGTTGGGGCACCTCGAAACGGCCGGCGGCGAGGTCGACGAACGCCTCGCGCACCGCCTCGACCGCGGCGGACATCGGTACGGCGGCCCGGACGGCCTGGGCGTCGAGCATGCGCGGGGTCCCTTCCGGCTCGGGGATCTGCCGCTAGCCTGGCGGGGTGCCCGAAGCCACGCAAGATCCCGTCGAGGAGCAGCGGTTCGTCCGCGACGACCGGTACGGGGAGGAGATCACCGGGCGGCACTACGTGCGGTGCGAGTTCCTCGAGGTCGACTTCTCGGAGGCGGTCACCCGGAACTCCGTGTTCACCGACTGCACCTTCGGCAACGTCCGCTTCAACGCGTCCCGGCACGTGGACACGGCCTTCACCGACTGCTCCTTCAAACGGTGCAACTTCTTCGACGCCGAGTTCACCGGGTGCAAGCTCGTCGGCGCGACGTTCGGCGAGTGCGAGCTGCGTCCGCTGCGGGTCACCGGGGGCGACTGGTCGTTCGCCGGGCTGCCGGGCGCCGACCTGCGGGCGGCCGCCTTCCACCAGGTGCGGATGCGGGAGGCCGACCTCACCGGGGCGAACTGCGCCGACGCCGTGTTCGCCGACGTCGACCTGTCCGGGGCGATGCTGCACGCCGTCAAGCTGGCTCGTGCCGACCTGCGGGGCAGTGACCTTTCGGCGCTCGATCCGGTGAACGCCGACCTGGCCGGCGCCATCGTGTCACCCGAACAGGCTGCGGTGCTCGTCACGTCGCTCGGGCTGCACGTCCGGGCGTAGGCTGCCGCAGAAGGCAGTGAGGAGGCCGCATGGGCGTCGTGACACCGGGTTTCCGCGGCCGCGCCCGCAGCGGCGACCCGCGCCTGCCACCCGGGCAGTACCTGGCCGAGGACTTCCCCGTGCTCTCCGCGGGGCCGACGCCGCGCGTGCGCACCGAGACGTGGGAGTTCACCGTCACCACCGAGACCGGTGAAAAGCACACCTGGAGCTGGGCCGAGCTGATGGCCCTGCCGAGTGAGAAGCCCACTGTGGACATCCACTGCGTCACCCAGTGGTCCAAACTGGACACCCGGTGGCGCGGCGTCGCGGTGGACACGCTCGTCGGCGGGCTCGACACGATGGCCGACTACGTCATGGTGCACTCCTACGGCGGGTACACCACGAACCTGCCGCTGGCCGACCTGCTCGACGGCCAGGCCTGGATCGCCTACGAGTACGCGGGCAAGCCGCTGACACCCGAGCACGGCGGCCCGGCGCGGCTGCTCGTGCCGCACCTGTACTTCTGGAAGTCGGCGAAGTGGGTGCGCGGGCTCGAGCTGAAGTCCCGGGACGAGCCGGGTTTCTGGGAGAACGTCGGTTACCACGACTACGGGGATCCATGGCGCGAACAGCGGTATCAGGGCGACTAGCCTGGCGGGTCGCCCGCCTGGCCGGCATCCGCGACGAGACACCGACGGCCCGCACGCTCCTCTTCGACCTGCCCGGCTGGCCGGGGCACCTCGCGGGGCAGCACGTCGACGTCCGGCTCACCGCCGCCGACGGCTACCGCGCGCAGCGCAGCTACTCACTCGCCGCGCCCGCCGACGGTGACCGGGTCGAAATCACCGTGCAGCGCGTCGCCGACGGCGAAGTCTCCGAGCACCTCACCGGGCCGTACGCGGTCGGGGACCCGATCGAGATCCGCGGGCCGGTCGGCGGCTGGTTCGTCTGGCGGCCCACGGACCCGGCGCCGGTGCTGCTCGTCGCCGGCGGTTCGGGCATCGTGCCGCTGATGGCGATGGTCCGCGCCCGGCGCGCGGCCGGCGTCCGCACGCCGTTCAAGCTGATCTACTCGCTGCGCACCCCGGCCGAGCAGTACTACGCCGACGAGCTGCGGACGCCGGTCGCGGGCCTCGACGTCACGTACGTCTACACGCGCGAGCTGCCCGAAGGCCGGCCGGGCATCCCGCGACGCATCGACGTCGCCACGCTCAACACCGCGGGCTGGCCGGCCGAGTTCGGCGCGTCGTCCTTCGTCTGCGGCCCGACGGGTTTTGTCGAGACGGTCGCGGACATCCTGGTCGCCCTGGGCCACGACCCGCACCGCATTCGCACGGAACGGTTCGGGCCCAGCCGCGACTGACGGGGCCTACTGCGCCTCGGGCCGGGACAGGAGCTCGCGGAGCGTCGAGAGCAGTTCACGCCGGTCCGCTGCGCCGAGCTTGCCGCGGATGCGGGCCATGTGGTGCTCCACCGTCTTGCCCGAGATGAACAGCTTGCTGCCCGCCTGCTTGTAGGTCAGCCCGTCGACGACCAGCCGCGCCACTTCGAGCTCGCGCTCGCTCAGCGCCGCCAGCCCAGTGCCGGCCGCCGCGGGCTCGGTGGTGCCGGCGTCGCGGCGGGCGGCCGTGCCCTGGAACTGGCGGGCCGCCTCCAGGAGCTGGACCATCGCCTTGCGGTCGGACGTCCGGATCGCCGCCTGGCCCGCGAGCCTCGACGCGTCCCAGCGCAGCCCGAGCTCGTGCAGCTCCGCGGCCGCCGCGGAGATCGTGTCGGGGGCGAACGCGCCGCCTAGCACTGCCAGCCAGCCCTCGGCCGCCGTTGCCAGCGCGCTGGGGTGACGGCCGCAGTGAGCGTGCGTGGTCAACGTCGCCAGGTGCGCCTTCGCCGCTTCCGTGTCTTCGAGCGCGATCGCCGCGTGCAGCTCGTGCCAGACCAGCGAGACCGTCCACAGTGGAGGTTCGCCGAGGCGGGCCAGCAGGCCGTGAGCGCGTTCCAGCTGGCCGGCCAGCTTCGCGTACGCGCCGGTGCGGGCCGCCGCGATCACCAGCTCACCGAGCGGCAGCAGCGTGAAGAGGTCGACCTGCTGCCGCATCGACGCCTGGTAGGCGCGGTTCCACGACCGCTGCAGCCCGACGAGGTCACTGGCCCGCCGGGCGAGGCCGAGCTCCAGGGTCGCGAAGAACAGCTCGTCGCGCGCTTCGAGGCGGTGGCCGGCGACGGCGTCGCGGTGTTCGGCGGCCTTGGCGAGGTCGCCGGCGGTCATCGCGACCCAGCCGAGCAGCAGCCGGTGCCGCACGGCGAGCAGGTCCCCGCCGGTCCGCCCGGCCAAGGCCCGGCTCAGCACGGACTCGGCCAGCGCCAGTTCACCGGTGTGCACGGCGGCGAGCGCGGCCAGGGCGGCCGGGCTGTCGGGTAGCAGGGTGCCGCCGAGGGCGGGTTCCAGCATGGTGGCGGCGCCGAGCAGGGTGGACAACGTCTCGGTCGCGCAGCCGGCCACGGAGTCCGCGATGCCGCTGGCCATCCGGGTCGCCGCACCGGCGAACAAGGTCGGCGCGACGCCGGGGGCGGGCGAGTCGAGCAGCCGCCGGGCGCCGTCGAGGTCGCCGGTCCCGACGAGCGCGATGGCCGCGAAGGCATCGGCCCCGGCCCAGGTGGCCGCACCGATCCGCCCGGAGGCGGCACCGTCGGCGCCGCGGGACGCCCAGGTGGTCCCGCCGATCCGCCCGGGGGCGGCGCCGTCGGCGTTGCGGGAGCCCCAGGTGGCCTCGCCGATCCGGCCGGGCGCGGCACCGTCGGCGCCGCGGGAGTCCCAGGCCGCGCCGGTTTGGCCAGCGGCGACCCCGCCCGCGCCACCGAATGCGGCTCGGTCAGCGGCAGCGCCACCGCGAGCGGCACCGCCGCCGCCAACAGGGTCGATCGTGCGTGAAGCCCAGTGGTACAGCTCCGCACTCCGCGCCAGCTCCCCGCGGTGCGCCAGCACCGTCGCAGCGATCGCCGCTCCGGCCGCGCGGGTCTCCGCGTCCTCCGCGCCAAGCATTCCGTCGCCCAGCCGCAACGCCGTGTCGAGATCGCCGGACAACGCCGCCGCGCGGGCCCAGCCCGCAGTAACCACCGAAGACCGGTCGCCCGCCTCGGCCGCCGCTTCGAACAGCTGCGTCGCCAACCGCGCGTCGGTCGGCAATGCCTCTCCCGCTGCCGCGGCGAACGCGGCCGCCGCGGATGCGCCGGAACTTCCGGTCCCCAGCAGCGATCGCGCCAGGTCGAGCACCGGGAGCCCGTTCGCCAGCTGCAGCTCGACCAGCCGCTGCACCGTCGTCAACCGGCGCGCGGGCGGGCCGAAGTCGCGGACGGCCGCCTCGGCCAAGGGCAGCAGCGTGTCGTCCGGGGCGAGCAGGCCGGTCGCGCGGGCGCCGTCGACGATCGCGGGGAGCTCGTCGGGGCCGCGGTCCAGCAACGCGCACAGCAGGTCGAGGTTGCGGCCCGCGCCCGCCTCGGCCGCGATCAGGTAGCGCAGGACGTCGTCGTCCAGCTCGTCGAGCTCGGGCCGGAACTCCTCCAGCCGGCCGAGCAGCGCGCGTTCGGCCAGCCGGGGCACTCCGCCGCTGCGGGTGTGCAGCTCGGCCGCCGCCGCGGGGTCGGCGGGTGCGCCCGTCAGGGCCGCGCTCAGCTCGGCGATCTCGTCGACGCCGAGCGGGCCGAGCTGCAGCAGCGTCCAGCCGGGCGCGACCGCGGCCGGCCGGTGCGCGACGACGATCGGCCCGTCCGCGCCGGCGAGCAGCTCCTCGAGCTGGTCGGGGCCGAGCCGGTCGGCGTCGTCGACGAGCAGGGCGGGGACGCCGGCCTCGCGGAACCGGCGGTCGAGCGCGGCGAGCAGCACACTCTTGCCGTACCCGCCGGGCGCGACGACGGCGAGCCGCAGCGGCGCGGCCGGGTCGGCCGCGACCTGGTCGAGCAGCTGCCGGGCCGCCGGGTGCACGGGGACGGTGCGAAGCGCGGAGACCTGCGTGAGCAGTGTGTTCAACAGTGACCTTCACCGGAGGGGGCGCCGGGGGCGCAGTGGCTCGGGGCGGGGGAGGTGTCGGGGCCGGCGGTGGCTTCGCGGGCGGTGAGGGTGATCAGCACGGCCGAGACGGCCGCGGCGAGCACGAGGATCGCGGCGGCGAGGGGACGCCGCCGCCGGAACAGGTTCAGCGGGCTGGTGCGCTCGGGCAGCTCGAACGGCGTGATGTCGACCGGCGGCCGGGGCGGCCGGTCGCCGAGCTCACTGAGCGTGTCCAGCTGGGGGAGCAGGGTCGTCTCGACGGCCGGGGGCTCCTGCGGGGTGACGCGGTGGTCGGCGCGAAGCGCCGCGAGGGCGGCGGCGCCGAGCGCGGTGGTCGCCGGCGGAACCGGTCCCGCGAACATCGGGCACGGCGGCCGGGCCGGCAGCGCGTGCGGCGGGACGTCGCCGCAGAACACCACGCCGGCGAGCCCCTTCGGCGACGTCGACGCCGCGCCCGCGAGGGCGAACAGCGTGCTGAGCGCCGCGGCCGGGGCGACGCCTTCCGCGGTGGCGCCCGGCTGCCAGCCGCCCGCGCCGGCGGCCGTGGCCAGCGTGACGTGCACGCCGTCGGCGCCGAACTCGCAGACCCCGGCGAACTGCGCGCCGGGGCCGGGGACGGGCAGGTGCGCGCCGAGCGCGGCGATCGAGCCGGGGACCAGCGTCACCGCGGTGAACCCGGCGTCGGCCAGCGCCCGCCGCAGCACGTCACGGCGGTAGGTGCCCCAGTCCCCGGGGTGGGTCAGCACCAGGTGGCGCGGGGGGCCGTCGAACAGGTTCGCGGCGTGCTCGGCGATGCCTTCGACGAGCACGGTGGTCAGCGTCTCGGGCGGGAACGCCTCGCCTTCGACGAGCATCGGCACGTCGTCGCCGATCCGCCGGTGGAAGCCGGTGAGCAGCTGGGACGGCACCCGGGCGCCCGCCTGCACGGCCGCGTCGCCGGTGAGCAGGTACCCCTCGTCGTCGAGGAACAGCGCGGTCGCCGCGGCGGGGGACCGCTCACCCAGCCAGAGGGGTTCGGGGTCGCCCCAGCCGGGGCCGTGGCGGCGGCAGGTCGCGGCGTGGGTCCGCCCTTGTGCCACATCGATCCCGAGGACGTAGGACAACGGCGTTTCCTCCTCACCTCGCAGGGCCGATCAGGGGATTGAAATCCCCCTAGGGCTCGGGGCATCCTCACCCAAACGGGTTAGTCAAGCAAGGGGTTGGAAGGATTTAATCCAACTGAGTGCGTCTCGGATGAGCCCCTAACTCCCTAACGATGACATATCGATCCCCTATCGGCTGACCGGCCTGCGACTCGGAGTGATCCCCGATGTGCCTGGGGGGTCCGGCTCCCTAACTTGATGTCGGAGCACCGGTCCTTGCGGCCGATGCCGTCCCCCGAACCACCGGACCAGGAGAAAACCCCATGGACTCCGTGCAGACGTTGCACGACTTCGCCCTGAACCTGCTCAACGACCCGACCGCGCTCGCGGCCTTCGGGACGGACCCGCAGGGCGCCCTCGCTGCCGCCGGTCTCGGCGACGTCAGCGCCGCCGACGTGCACGAGGTCATCCCGCTGGTGCTCGACTTCGTGCCGGTCGACAGCCTCCCCGCCGTCGGTGGCCTCCCGGTCGTCGGCGACCTGTCCCCGGTGGGCACCGACGCCACCGGCATCCAGGGCGCGATCGACCAGCTCACCGCCCTCACCTCGGGCCTCGGCCTGCCGGCCACCACGCTGCCGGGTGTCGGCGACCTGGGCGTCGGCGAGCTCGGTGGCTCTCTGCCCGGCGTGGGCGGCTTCGGTCTGCCCGCGGTGGCCGGCCTGGGACACCCGCTTTCGAGCGTGACCGACATCACCAACAACGCCGCCAGCGTCACCACCATCGCCAGCGACGTCACGAACACCTTCGGGCTGGGCGGCGATCTCGCGCAGAGCATCGACGTCGCTTCGGTCGGCGGCCTCGGCAACGCCGTCACCGGCGCGGTCACCGGTGCCGTGGACGGTCACAACGTGGTCGGCGAGGTCGGGCACACGGTCACCAACGCGGTGAGCACCGTCGGCACCGGCGACCTGACCGGCGCGGTCACCGGCACCGCGGCGGCCGGCGACGTCACCAGCCACGTCGGCGACCTCGGCAGCACGCTGAAGCACGTCGGCGACCTCGACGTCAAGCACGTCGGCGGCGACCTGACCGGTGCGGTCCACAACACCGTCGGCGACATCACGCACAACACCGTCACCACGGTGACCGGCGCGGTCGGCGTCGACCACAACGCGGTCGGCGACATCGCCGGCAACAACGGTGTCGACGCGGTGCACGACGTCGTGTCGGGCGTCACCGACAACCTCAGCCACAACGCGCTGGGCAACCTCCACGTCGGCGACCTCGGTCACAACGACATCCACCTCGGGCACTGATCCCCGAACCGGTCACCGGTGCCCGTCCCGCGGTCTGGGTGCAGCCGCGGGACGGGCACCCGGTGTGCGCACGGGGAGTAAACCGGGGACACTCGTCCCTCGTGACCGCCCCGGCTTGGCTCGAAGTGCTCAACGAGACCCTGGACGCGTGCCGCACGCACGGCCGCGCCGATCTCGCCGAGCGCCTGCGCAGACGCCGCGACGCCCCCGTGGGGCAGGTCCGGCTCGGTGTGCTCGGCTTTCCCAAGCAGGGCAAGGGCTACCTGCTCAACGCCGTGCTGAACGCGCCGGTGTGCGCGGTCGGCGACGCCGCGACCCCCGCCGTGCCCACCGAGATCGCCTACTCCGCCGAACCCGCCGCCACGCTGGTCGGCCGTTCCCGCGAGCGGATCCCCGTCGCGGTCGAACGGCTCACCGGTGAGCTCGGCGCCCGGCCCGCCGGCACGCTCACCCGCGTCGAAGTCGGGGTGCCGCGGGAGCTGCTGTCCGCCGGGCTCGTGCTCATCGACACCCCGCCGGTCGGCGACCCGCGCTCACCGCGCACCGCCGCCGCCCTCGAGCTGCTCGACGAGGCGGACGCGGTGATCATCGTCTCCGACGCGACCGCGCCGCTGAGCGCCGCCGAGCTCGCGCTGGCGCGCCATGTGCGTACTTGGTGCCCGCATGTCGTGCTGGCGCTCACCAAGATCGACTCCTGCCCGGGGTGGCGCGCGGTCGCCGAACGCGATCGCGCGATGCTCGCCGAAGCCGGGATCGACGCGCCCGTTCTGCCGGTTTCGGCCGTGGTGCGCCAAGCCGCCGCGAAGGCGGGTGACGCGGATCTCAACGCCCGCTCGGGTTTCCCGGACCTGCTCACCTGGATCGCCGAGCAGGCCGCGCGGCCGCAGGAGCAGTCCCGCGCGCTGCTCGCCGCGGTGGGCGTGCGCGCCGCCGCCGCGGAGCTCGTGGAGTCGTTGCGCGACCGCGTCGAGTCGGCGGGGCAGGACGCCGGGCTCGGCCAGGCCGCGCTGCTGCAGCGGGCGCAACGCCGGGCGGACGACCTGCGCCGGCAGAACACCCGGTGGCAGAACCTGCTTTCCGACGAGGTCACCGACCTGCTGTCGGACGCCGAGTACGACCTGCGCGAGCGGACCCGCAAGATCGTCAACACCATCGACCAGACCTTCGACGAGGGCGACCCGGCGAAGGTCTGGGAAGACTTCTCGGCGTGGCTGGACGACTCGCTCGCCGACGCCGTCGAGACGAACTACTCGTGGCTGGCCGACCGGGCGGAGTGGATCGCGCAGGCCACCGCGGCGTGTTTCGGCGCCCAGTACGACCAGGCGCTGCCCGACCTGCGGCTCGACGGCTCGGGCGTGGAAAGCCTCGACGACGTCCGGCGGCCGAAGATCGAGAAGTTCAAGATCGGCCAGCAGGCGTTCACCGGGTTGCGCGGGTCCTACGGTGGCGTGCTGATGTTCGGCCTCGTCACCAGCCTCGCCGGGCTGCCGCTGATCAACCCGGTTTCGATCGGCGCGGGCGCGGCGTTCGCCTTCAAGACGATCAAGGACGAGGGCGGCATGCGGTTGCAGCGCCGCCAGGCCGTCGCCAAGCAGGCGGCGCAGCGGCACGTCGACGACGTCTTCATCCGGTTCAGCAAGGAATGCCGGGACGCGATCCGCGTGGTCCAGCGCCGGTTGCGCGACCACTTCACCGGGATGGCCGAAGAGCTCGCCGACGAGCTGACGCGCGAACGGGAGACGATCCTGGCCGGCACCGCCGAGCGCGAGCGCCGGACCGTCCACATCAGACGCGAGATCGACCGGCTCGCCGGCCTGCACCAGCGCGCGGGCGAGCTCGGCACCCTGGCGGGCCGGCAGCGCCGGGAGCTTTCGGCGTGACCCAGGACGTCCGCGACCTCCTCGCCGCCGCGGCCGGGCTTTACCGGGACGACCCGCGCGCTTCGGCCCTCCTGCACGACTGCATGGACCGGCTGGCGCAGCCGCTGCGCGTCGGGTTCACCGGGGCGCCGTCGTCCGGGAAGACGACGCTGGCCGCGGCGCTGGGCGAATGGCCGACCCGGGCGCTGCGCGACCTCGTGCTGCTGGACGACCCCGGCCCGGGGGACGACCTCCCGGACGCGACGGTCCGGCTGGTGCGCCACCTCGAACCCGACGAGCTCGCGGCGGCCCACCCGCCGGGCGGCTCGGCGTTCGCGCGCCAGAGCGCGGTCAACTCGGTGCTGGTGCTGTCGCGGGCCGACGAGGTCGGCGCGGGCCGCATCGACGCGTTGCTGACGGCGAAGCAGCTGGCGCGCCGGGCCTGGCGCGAAGACCCGCTGTGCACGGGTTTCCTCGGCGTGATCGCGGTCGCCGGGCAGCTGGCCTACGGCGGTCGGTCCCTGCGTGACGACGAGTTCGACCTCCTGGCGGCGTTCGCCGCGGTGCCGCGCGAAGAGCTGGAGCGGCACGTGCTTTCGGTGGACTCGTTCACCGATCCGGCGTTCCCCGGCCCGATCCCGGTCGAGACGCGGCGCTCGCTGGTGGTGCGCTTCGGGATGTTCGGCGTCCGGCTGGCGCTGACGCTGATCCGCACCGGCTGCGACGACCGTGTGAAGCTCTCGGCGGAGCTGGTCCGCCGCAGCGGTCTCGGCGAGCTGAGGGACACGCTCGCGGGTTGTTTCGTGGCACGGTCCGAGGCGTTGAAGGCCCGCACGGCGATCATCCGGCTGGAGGCGCTGCTGGCCGCTCAGCCCCGCCCGGGCGGCGACCGCCTGGTGTCCCGCGTCGAGCGGTTCGCGGCGGCCGCGCACGACTTTCGCGAGCTGCGCCTGATCGCCGACATCCGCGGCGGCCGCACGGCGCTGTCCGGCGACCCCGCGGAGGAGGCGGTCCGGCTGCTCGGCGCGCAGGGCACGGCCCCGGCCGACCGCCTGGGCCTGGAGCCGGACGCGGACCCGGGCGACATCTACGACGCGGGGCTGGACGCGCTGCGGCGGTGGCGGCACGAGGCGGAGCGCCCGGACCGCCCGCACGCCGAGCGGACCGCGGCGCACGTGGTGGTGCGCTCGGCGGAAGGGCTGCTGGCCCTGTTCGGCTAGACCGGCTCGCCGTTCACCGTGACATTCGTGAGCGTCACGTCCCGGGCGTTGCCGATCTGCGGCGCCGGGGTGTCGATGTTCGTGAACGTGCTGTCGCTCAACCGGAACCCGGTGAGCGGGCTCTCCGCCGCGCCGCTGATCTTCAGCGCGAACGGCGAGTCGTCGAGGTGGACGTCGCTGATCGTGATGTCGCGGATCACCGGCTGCACGATCGGGCCGTGGCCCGGGCCGGTGAGGCTGTAGTTCATGTCGACGAAGATGCCGCCGCGGTCGACCGGGCCGCCGGTCAGGCGGCGCACGTGGATGTCCGAAATGACCCCGCCGCGGCGCGGGTTCGTCTTGAGGTAGACACCGTAGAACGACTTGTACGACGACCCGGCGTGGATCCGGTTGTCCTGTGCGAAGACGTTGCGCACACCGCCGGACATTTCGCTGCCGACCGTGATCGCGCCCCAGCGGCCGTAGTAGTCGTTGTCCTCGATGACGATGTCCTCGCTCGGCGCGCCGACCCGGCGGCCGTCGGTGTCGCGGCCGGACTTGATCACCGTGCCGTCGTCGCCGGTGTCGAAGGAACAGCCGTGGACGTGCACGTCCGCGCTGCTCTCCGGGTCGACGCCGTCGACCATCGCGCCGCGCGAGTGGATCGTGACGTTCCGGACCGTGACGTTGCGGCACAGCACCGGGTGCACAGTCCACATCGCCGGGTTGCGCAGCGAGACGTCGGCCACCAGCACGTTGCGGCAGCGGTAGAACTGGATCATGTTCGGCTTGAGGAAGTGTTTGTCGCCGAACACCCGCCGCGCGGGCGGCATACCGTCGACCGCCTGCTGCTGCAGCACTTCCCAGTCCGGGCCGCGCCGGCCGTCGAAGTCGAACCACGGCCCGGCCGCGGCGTTGCCGTCGATGGTGCCCGGACCGGTGACCGCGACGTCGGTCTGGTCGATCGCGTAGATGAACGGCGAGTAGTTGAGGCATTCGATGCCCTGCCAGCGGGTGAACACCACCGGGAGGTAGGACGCCGCGTCGCTGCGGAACCGGATTGTCCCCACCACGTGCAACTCCACTTTGGACAGCAGGTGGATCTTGCCGGTGCGGAACGTCCCCGCGGGCACCAGCACCCGGCCGCCGCCGGCGGCGTGGCACGCGCTGATCGCCGCCTTGACCGCCGGGGTGCAGTCGGTGGTGTTGTCGCCGACGGCGCCGTACCTGCGGATGTCGAAGACGCGGCAGGGGAACACCGGGGGCCGGACCCGGCCCAGGATGACCGGCACCCGCGCCCACGGGTCGTCGGCGGCGCTCGCGCCCGCCGGGCCGAACACCGCGCCGGCGGCCAGCAGCCCGCCCGCCGCGCCCGCGACCTTCAGGAACTCACGCCGAGTGCTGCCCGTCATCCGAAGCCTCCTTGCACGCCGCCGTCATACATCATGTACAGCATGCGATATTCCGACACGACGGTCAAAAAGTGTGCCGGTGACCGGTGTTGACGCCCGGGGGAGCCCGGCGCACCATAGACCGGTCTATGGTCAGCGCCGGCCGAAGGGAACACGCCATGCCCGAAGACCTCCGCCCCCGGGTCCGGCTGTTCGGCGAGCTCCTGGCGCACTGGGCACGCGAACGCCCCGACGAGACCGCGCTGGTTTTCGGCGACCGGTCGTGGACCTGGACGGAGTTCGACGAGCGGGTCCGGCGGCTTTCGGGCGCCCTCGCGGCCGCCGGGGTCGGCCGGGGTGACCGCGTCGCGTTCGTCGACAAGAACCACCCCGCCTGCCTGGAGACGACCTTCGCGGTGGCCGGGATCGGCGCCGCCAACGCCGTGGTCAACTGGCGGCTCTCCGGCGACGAGCTCGCCTACGTGCTCGCCGACGCGGGCGCGAAGGTGGTCTTCGTCGGCGCCGAGCTGCGGCCGGCGCTCGACGCGGTCCGCGACCGGCTGCCCGCCTTGGAACGCGTGGTCGTCGTGGGCGGCGCCGCCGACGAGTACGAGCCGTTCCTGGCCGGCGCCGAGCCGCACACCGCGTCCGGTCTCGACGAGGACGACGGCGTGCTGGTCATGTACACCAGCGGCACCACCGGCTTCCCCAAGGGCGCGGTGCTGACCCACCGCAGTGTCCTCGCGCACGGGCTCGCCGCGGGCACGGCGTTCCCGATCGGCCGCGGCGACGTCAACCTGGTCGCGATGCCGCTGTTCCACGTCGGCGGCAGCTGCTACGCGGTTTCCGGGTTCCTCTACGGCGAACCGTCGTACCTGACGCGCGAGCCGGACGCGGCGTCGCTGTTCGCCGCGCTGCAGGCGGGGATCACGCACGCCTTCCTGGTGCCCGCGGTCGTCGCCGGGATCGCGCAGGCCGGCGAGGCGGCGCTCAAAGCGTTCTCCCGGCTGAAGTACCTCTGTTACGGCGCGTCGCCGATGCCACTGCCGTTGCTGCGCACGGTGCTCGCCGCCTGGCCGGACGTCCGGTTCGCGCAGGTCTACGGCATGACCGAGCTGTCCGGCGCGGTCACCGCGCTCGACCCGGAGGCGCACCGCGACGGCTCCCGGCCCGAGCGGCTGGCCTCGGCGGGGACCGCACTGTCCGGTGTGGACATCCGGATCGTCGACCCGGTGACGGCCGCGGACAGCGCGGTCGGCGAGGTCTGGATCCGCACCGAGCAGCGGATGGCCGGCTACCTCGGCAAACCCGAGGCGACCGCGGAGACCGTCGTGGACGGCTGGGTGCGCACCGGCGACGTCGGCCGCCTCGACGACGGCGGGTTCCTGTTCCTCGAGGACCGCGTCAAGGACATGATCATCACCGGCGGGGAGAACGTCTACTCGCCGGAGGTCGAGCGGATCGTCGCGGAGTACCCCGGGGTCGCCGAGGTGGCCGTCATCGGCGTGCCGGACGAGCGCTGGGGGGAGCAGGTCAAGGCCGTCGTCGCGCCGGCGCCCGGGGAGGAGCTCGACACGGACAAGCTCGTCGAGTTCTGCCGCGAACGGCTGGCCCACTACAAGTGCCCGCGCAGTGTCGACGTCCTCGAAGCCCTGCCGCGCAACGCGACCGGCAAGATCCTCAAGCGTTCGCTGCGTGAGCCGTACTGGCGGGACCGGGACCGGAACGTCTGATGCCCACGGCGAACCGGGAGGCCTACTTCGCCGGCGCGCTGGAAGTGCTGGCGGAGCACGGGTTCACCGAGCTGACCGTCGGCGCGCTCTGCCGCGGCCTCGGCGTCACGAGCGGCTCGTTCTACCACCACTTCGGCGGCTGGCCGGGGTTCGTGGAGCAGCTGCTGGAGCACTGGGAGAACCGGCAGGTGCTGATCCTGCGCGAGCGGAACTTCGGCGCCGGTGGCCCGGCCGCCGACTTCGCCGCGCTGATGGACCTGACGCTCGGCCTGCCGCACGAGGCCGAAGCGGCCATCCGCGCGTGGGCGATGAACGACGAAACCGTGCGGGCGGCGCAGAAACGCGTCGACGACGCCCGGCTGCGGACGGTCGGCAAGGCGGTCGAAGGCATCGTCGGCGACCGCGCGACGGCCCGGACGCTGACCTCGCTGGGGATGGCGATGCTCGTGGGGCATCAGCAGCTGGCTTCGGTGGGGGAGCACAGCGAGCTGGCAGCTCTGCTGGCGGAGTACACCCGGCTGGTGCACTCCCGCGTCTCGTGAGTGTTTTTTAGGGTTCTAACCCCAAAAAACACTCACGACCGGTTCTGAGCGTTGCCGAGCACCCGGTTCACGGTGATCTCCAGGACCACGCGTTGCGGGTTCGGCTTGGGCTGCCGGTAGCGGGCGGCGTAGCGGTTTTCCGCGTCGCGAACCGACTCCGGATCGTCGCGCAGCACCGCGCGTCCCTCCAAAGTGGACCACCGTGGGCCGTCGAGCTGGCAGACCGCGACCGGGATGCCGCCGTCCCCCGCGGCGCGCGCGAGCCGGGCCTTGACCGACGACGAGAACGTGATCACGCGCGCGACACCGGCCTCGAAGTCCACCGTGACACCGACCGCGACGACGTGCGGGGTGCCGTCCGGCCGGACCGTGGTGAGCGTGGCCAGGCGGCGCTCGGTCCAGAACGCGCGGAAGTCCGGGCCGCGGCCGTCGAGGGTGATCTTCATGCCCTCCACGCTAGTCCGTCCGGGTGGCGCGGGGGCCGTGAGACCACTCACGGTCATTGTAAGGAAAGTTTCCTAACAGTCTTGACCGAGTCTTGAATCTTCTGTCACGCTCTGATCGCCGTCGCCGCAGCCAACGATGTCCTTTACGGAGGAGCGATGAGAAAGATCGTCCGGGCGGTGGTGGCCACGGCCGCGCTGGCCGCCGGGCTGCTCAGCGTGCCCACGACCGCTTCTGCGGCCGGCACGCCCTACGTGCCGGGAACCCTGCGGCCGTCGGTTTCGCAGGCCACGCAGGACCAGGTGCTCCAGAAGTACTACGACTTCTGGAAGACGAACTTCCTGACGACGAAGTGCGGCAGCGGCACTTACGCCGTGCTGTCCAAGGACGCCGACCACTCCTTCGTCGCCGAGGGCGAGGGGTACGGCCTCACGATCTCGGCCATGATGGCCGACAAGGACCCGCAGGCCCGCGCGATCGTCGACGGGATCTTGAAGTTCGTGAAGGCCCACCCGTCGGTCAACAACAAGGACCTGCACGCGGCCGAGCAGGACTCGAAGTGCAAGAGCGTCAACGGCAGCGACTCCGCGACCGACGGCGACCTCGAAATCGCGTACGGCCTGCTGATCGCGGACAAGAAGTGGGGCAGCACGGGTTCGGTCGACTACAAGGCCGAGGCCGTCCGGATCATCAACGCGATCAAGAAGTCCGAGGTCAACAACAGCACGAAGTTCACGCTGCTCGGCGACTGGGGCAACGACGCGGAGTACAAGAACAGCTCACGCTCGTCGGACTGGATGCCGGGGCACCTGCGCGCGTTCGCGAAGGCGACCGGCGACAGCTTCTGGGACTCGGTCCGGACCCGCTCGGAGACGGCGGTGAGCCGGCTGCAGTCGTCCTACGCGCCGAACACGGGGCTGCTGCCGGACTTCGTGGTCAACACGAACTCGACGCCGAAGCCGGCGCCGGCGGACTTCCTCGAGGGCCCGTACGACGGCAAGTACAGCTGGAACGCCTGCCGTGACCCGTGGCGCCTCGGCGCGGACGCGATCTCGTTCTCCGGGAGCGCGGCCGCCGCGCAGGTCCGCAAGATGAACACGTGGATCAAGTCCACGACGGGCGGCGACCCGTCGAAGATCCAGAGCGGCTACTCGCTGTCGGGCTCGAAGACCGAAAGCGGCCAGCACCCGTGCTTCACGGCCCCGTTCGCGGTGGCGGCGATGACGGACGCGGGCAGCCAAGCCTGGCTCGACAAGCTGTGGACGTCGATCGCGTCGTTCTCCCCGGACTCGACGGACTACTACGGAACGGGCATCACGGTGCAGGTGCTGCTGATCCTGTCCGGTAACTACGTGGCTGCTTGACAGCCGGTTCGCCCCGCACCCGGAATTCGGGTGCGGGGCGGCCGGTTCGTCCGCGAGACTGGCGCCATGACCGGTCACCCGCGCAGCGTCGAGGAGCTGACCCGCGCCCTCGACGCGGGCCGACGGTTCAAGTAGCCGCGCGCTTGGCGAGGGCTCAACCTGCTCGGCTTCGCCCCTCGCCGATGTGCGCGCTCAGCTCGGTTCGCGCAGCGGCAGTCCCGCCGCCCGGTAGATCTCGTCGATCACCGTCATCGTCTCGACCGCGTCGGCCGCCGAGGTCTTCACCGGCTCGCCTCGCAGGACCGCCGCCGCGAACGCGTCCAGCTGGTACTCGTACGACGCCCGGCGGGGCAACTTCTCCGACCGCCGCACGCCGCCTACCTCGACCCGCATGCGGTGGAAAGCCTGCGGTGCCACCGGGTTCACGATCCGGATCGAACCGCGGGCGCCGACCACCTTCGCGCTGATCTTCAGCAGCGTCGACGACCACATCGAGCACTCCACCCGTCCGGTGTGGCCCGACGGGTACCGGAGTTCCGCCGTCATCGCCCGGTCGATGCACGAGTCCCGCAGCTTCGGGGAAGCCGACACCACCGACGGGGTTTCGCCGCCGCCGAAGGTCCGGGCCATGTGGACCGCGTAGCAGCCCGCGTCCATCGTCGCGCCGCCCGCGAGGTCGTAGTTGTAGCGGATGTCCGAGAACTTCGGCAGCGGGAAGCACAACGCCGTCTCGACGCGCTCGAGCGAACCCAGTTCGCCGGACGCCACGATCTCCTCCACCCGCAGCGCCAGCGGGTGGTAGCGGTAGTGGAACGCCTCCATCACGACCCGGTCGGACGCAGCGGCCAGGTCGGCGATCTCCCGCGCCTCCGCCGCGTTCGCCGTGAACGGCTTCTCACACAGCACGTGCTTCCCGGCCGCCAGGGCCGCCCGCGTCCACCGGCCGTGAAGGCCGTTCGGTAGCGGGTTGTAGACGGCGTCGACGTCCGGATCGGCGAGCAGGGCCTCGTACGACGAGTGCACCCGCGGGATGCCGTGCCGGGAGGCAAACGCTTGCGCCCGGTCGGCGGAGCGGGCGGCCACCGCGACGACGTCGACCTCGGAACTGGCTGAAGCGGGCTTGACCAGGGCGGTGGGCGCGATGCTCGCCGCGCCCAGGACGCCGATCCGCAGGCTCATGCGCGAAAGTTAGCACCGGCGTAGATTTCAACAGGCAGTTGACCTCTTCAACAACGAGTTGTACCGTTCCGGCCAGCCGAACAGTGGAGGTCCGTTATGTCCCGTTCACGTGCCGCTCAGGCGGTGTTGCTCGCGAGCCTGGCCGTGCTGGTGACGGCTTGCGGTGGCGGTCCGGACGGTGCGGGCGGGTCCTCGCAGGCCCCCGGCGCCCCCGCGTCCGGCATCCCGGACACCGCGGCGATCGTCCAGGGTGTGCAGAAGGACGCCCAGCTCAACGCGGCTTTGCCGGCGAACGTCAAGCAGGCGGGCGTGCTGCACCTGGCGTCGAACCTGCAGTCCGCGCCCAACAACTTCTACGCCGCCGACGGCAAGACCCCGATCGGCTACGAGGTCGACCTCGCCAAGGTGGTCGCGGCCAAGCTCGGCGTCACCGTGACCCACCAGGACATGGCGTTCGGCTCGCTCATCACCAGCCTCCAGTCCGGCCGCATCGACCTGACCATGGCCGGCATGAACGACACCAAGGCCCGCCAGGCGCAGATCGACTTCGTCGACTACTTCACCTCCGGCATCACGATCATGACCCGCAAGGGCAACCCGGACGGCATCACCGGCCCGGACACCCTCTGCGGCAAGAACGTCGCCGTGGTGCAGGGCACCAGCCACCAGAAGTTCGCCGAGGCGCAGACCGCCAAGTGCACGCAGGCCGGGAAGCCCGCGGTGAACGTCACGGCGACCGACAGCGACAACCAGAACCAGAACCAGCTGCGGACCGGCCGCGTCGCGGCGATCCTCAACGACCTGCCCAGCGCCGTCTACATCTCGCGGACGGCGGGCGACGGCAAGTTCTTCGAGGTCGTCCCGGGTGAGCCGATCGAAGGCGGGCCGTACGGCATCGGCGTCAACAAGCAGAACACGCCGCTGCGCGACTCCGTGCAGAAGGCGCTGCAGGCGCTGATCACCGACGGCACCTACGGCAAGATCCTGCAGGCCTGGGGTGTCGACCAGGGCGCCATCAAGGAGGCCGCGATCAATGGCGGCTCCTGAACCGCTCCCGATCGTCCGGCTCCGGCACTGGGGCCGCTGGGTCGCCGCGGTGGTCATCCTCGCGCTGCTCGTGCTGCTGGGCATCGCCCTCGGCAACGCGCAGATCGAGTGGGGTCAGGTCCCCGACTTCGTCTTCTTCAAGGTGATGGCGACCGGCCTGCTCAA
This sequence comes from Amycolatopsis sp. NPDC104587, assembly GCF_055583645.1. Taxonomy (NCBI): domain Bacteria; kingdom Bacillati; phylum Actinomycetota; class Actinomycetes; order Pseudonocardiales; family Pseudonocardiaceae; genus Amycolatopsis; species Amycolatopsis sp. NPDC104587. The sequence goes on along the minus strand of NZ_JBVJNO010000011.1, from coordinate 21,367 downwards.
CACCGTGGTGCTGGCCGTGCTGTCCCAGGCCGTCGCGATCGTGCTCGGCATCGTCATCGCGCTGCTGCGCCGCAGCGCCAACCCGGTCGCCCGGTGGTTCGCCGCCGGCTACATCTGGCTTTTCCGCGGCCTCCCGGTGCTGCTGCAGATCCTGCTGTGGTACAACCTGGCGCTGGTTTTCCCGGTTATCGACATCCCGTTCCTGGTCCACGAGCAGACGAACGTGCTGATCAGCGCGTTCACCGCCGCGTTCCTCGGTCTGGCGCTCAACGAAAGCGCGTACATGGCCGAGATCGTCCGGGCGGGACTGAACAGTGTCGACAGTGGACAGACCGAGGCGGCGAAGTCGATCGGCATGACACCGGCCGCGACGCTGCGCCGGGTCGTGCTGCCCCAAGCCATGCGCGTGATCATCCCGCCGACCGGCAACGACTTCATCAACATGCTCAAGGGCACGTCGATGGCGTCGGTGATCGGCGTGACCGAGCTGATCCACGCGGCCAACAACATCTCGTCCAACAACCTGCTCGTGATGGAGACGCTGCTGGCCGCGGCCGTCTGGTACATGGTCGTGGTGACCGTCGCGGGCGTCGGGCAGCACTACCTGGAACGCTCGTTCGGGCAGGCCGACCGCGGGCCGCTGTCCCGTGCCGGCAAGGCGTTGCGCGGCGTGCCGCTGGTGAGGAGTGCCCGTGTCTGAGTCGCTGCTGCGCGCCGTCGGCGTCAAGAAGTCCTACGGTCACACCGAAGTCCTCGGTGGCATCGACCTCGAAGTCCACAAGGGACAGGTCGTCTGCCTGCTTGGGCCGTCCGGCGCCGGGAAGAGCACGTTCCTGCGCTGCATCAACCACCTGGAGACGATCGACGCCGGCCAGATCTGGGTCGACGGCGAGCCGATCGGCTACCGGCAGCGGGGCGGGAAGCTGTACGAGCTGCGCGAACGCGACGTCGCCCCCCAGCGGCGGGACATCGGCATGGTGTTCCAGCGGTTCAACCTGTTCGCGCACCGGACGGCGCTGGAGAACGTCGTCGAGGGGCCGATCCGGGTACTGGGCCTGAAAGCGGACGAGGCACGCAAGCAGGGCCTCGAGCTGCTCGACCGCGTCGGCCTCGCCCACCGCGGTGACGCCTACCCGGCGCAGCTGTCCGGCGGGCAGCAGCAGCGCGTCGCGATCGCGCGGTCGCTGGCGATGAAACCGAAGCTGATGCTGTTCGACGAGCCGACGTCGGCGCTCGACCCGGAGCTGGTCGGCGAGGTGCTCGAAGTGATGAGTACGTTGGCGGGGGAGGGGATGACGATGGTCGTCGTGACGCACGAGATGAGCTTCGCCGCGGAGGCCGCCGACGAGGTGGTGTTCCTGGCCGACGGCGCGGTGGTCGAGACCGGGCCTCCGTCGGAGGTCCTGAGCGCGCCGAAGCACGAACGCACCCGGCAGTTCCTGGCGAGGATCCTCGCGTGACGCGGATTTCGCCCCGGTACCTGCTCCAGTTCGACGAGCCCGCCGGTTACCTCGACTTCGCCCGGTTCGGCCCGCCGTCGCACGCGGTGCTCGACACGACGGCCGCGCTGCTCGACCAGGCCACCACGGCCGGTCCGTCCACTGTGGACGAACTGATGCGCCAGGAGGTCCGCGCCAAGGCCGCCGCCGCGCGGCTGTCCGGTTCGGACACCGACCACACCGTGCTGCTGCCGAACACGAGCCTCGGGCTGTTCCAGGCGGCGTTCCACAGCGCGGGTGAGGTGCTCGTGCCGGCCGCGGAGTTCCCGGCCAACACCTACCCGTGGGCCCGCGCCGAGCAGGCCGGGCGGCTGCGCGTCCGCCGTCTGACCAGCGGTTATGTCACGCCTGAGCGAGTCGCTGACGTGTTGACGCCGGAGATCACGACGGTCAGCGTCAGCGCCGTTGACTTCCGGACCGGCTACCGCGCCGACCTCGCGGCGCTGCGCGAGGTCGTGGGCGACCGGCTGCTGGTCGTCGACGGCATCCAGGGGTTCGGCGTGGTCGACGAGCCGTGGGAGGTCGCCGACGTCCTGGTCGTCGGTGGGCAGAAGTGGCTGCGCGCGGGCTGGGGCACGGGGTTCGCGGTGCTGTCGGACCGGGCGCTGGAGCGGATGGACCCGGTGCTGTCGGGCTGGACCGGCGCGCGCGACGCGGGACTGTTCGACAACGAGATCCACCCGCCGGACGGCACCGCGCAGGCCTGGTCGATCTCGAACCTCAGCCCGATCACGTCCGGCGCGTTCGCCGAGGCCCTGGAGCTGGTCGAAGACGCCGGGGTCGTCGCCATCGCGGCGCGGATCGCCGAGCGCCTGACGTCCTTCGAGGAGGTCTTGGCCTCGTGCGGCGCCGAGGTCGTCTCGGCGGTGGACCGGCGCGCCGGGATCCTGGCGTTCACGCTGCCCGGGCACCCGGCCGAGCAGGTCGGGGCGGCGCTGGCGAACGCGGGAATCGCGGCGACAGTGCGGCCCGAGCACGTCCGGTTGTCGCCGCACGCGTCGACGCCGGCGGCCGCCGCGGACCTGCTGCGTTCGGCCTTGGAGACGTTGACGGCGCCGCGGGAACCGCTGGTCGTCCCGGCCGCGGGCGCGACGACGCACGAGGTCCTGACCGCGCTGGTCCCGGCGATCCCGGGGCTCGCGGCGATGCTCGGGCCGGGCAACGAGGTGCTGCTGCACGACCTGAGCCGGCTGCCGGACTCGATCGTCGCGATCGCGGGTGACCTGACCGGCCGCAACGTCGGCGGCCCGATGACCGACCTGCTGCTCGGCCTGGTCCGCCGCGGGACGACGCAGGACCTGACGAACTACCGCACCCACGGCCCGGACGGCCGCGCGATCCGCTCGTCGACGCTGTTCCTGCGGGACGCGGACGGCGTGGCGGTCGGCTGCCTGTGCGTCAACAGCGTGGACACGGCCGCTTCGGCCGGCGGCAACGGCGAGCCGGAGACTTTCCCACCGGACGTCGACAGCCTGCAACGGTTCCTGGTCGACCGCGCGGTGACGAAGGCCGGGATCCCGGTGGACCTGATGAAGAAGCGCCACAAGGCGGCGGTGGTCCGCGAGCTCGACGAAGCCGGTTATTTCCTCATCAAGGACGCGGTCGACCACCTGGCCGGCCGCCTCGACGTCACGCGCTACACGATCTACAACTACCTCAACGAGATCCGCGCCTGACGCTGCCCGATCGGACCTTGTCGGCGGGGTCGGCGGGGCGGACGATGGCGCGCATGACCGAACCGGACACGCAGCGCGCGCTGGTGCGGCTCGAAGCCGAAGGCGACGACGAAGAAACCGACCGGCTCGCCCGGCGGCTGCGAGCCGAGCTGGGCGAGCTGGACGTCGACGTGCTGGCGGTGGCGGGCGAGGTCCCGCCCGGCGCGAAAGCCGCCGACCCTGTGACGATCGGGTCGCTGGTGGTGGCGTTCAGCGCGGCGGGAGGGGTGCTCCCGGGGCTCGTGGAGACACTGCGCGAATGGCTCGGCCGGCAGGCGGGACGCCACAAGATCAAGGTGACGGTGGACGGCGACACCGTCGAACTGGAGCGCGCGACGTCGGCGGAGCGGCAGCAGCTGATCGACGCGTTCGTGAAACGGCACGGCTAGCCGACGGCCCGGCACGCGTTGCTGATCGCGACCGAGACGTACGCCGACCCGGCACTGCGGCGGCTGACCGCGCCCGGCGGCGACGCACGGGAGCTGGCCTCGGTGCTGAGCGATCCCGCGGTCGCCGGGTTCGAGGTGACGACGCTGATCGACGAGCCGCACCACGTGGTGGGCGAGGCGATCGGCGAGTTCTGCCGCGGCCGTCGGCCTCTACTTGGCGATGGCCGACACGCGCCGGGACAGCCTGATGTTCACGGCGCTGGCGGCGGAGCTGCTCGACCGCGCGATGGCCGGCTGCGCGTCCCGGCAGAAGGTGCTGGTCCTGGACTGTTGTTACAGCGGCGCGTTTCCGGCCGGTCGCTTGGCGAAGGCAGGCACGGACGTCCACACGCTGGAGCGGTTCCAGGGCCGCGGCCGCGCGGTGCTGACGGCGTCGGACGCGACGCAGTACTCGTTCGAGGGCGACGCGGTGGTGGGCTCGGCGGCGAGGTCGGTGTTCACGCGGCACCTGGTCGCGGGCCTGCGAGACGGAAGCGCGGACCTGGACGGTGACGGGGACGTCACGGTGGACGAGCTGTACAGCTACGTCCACGAGCGCGTCGTGGCGGAGATGCCGCGGCAGCGGCCCAAGCACCAGTCCGATGTGGAGGGTCGCATCGTACTGGCGCGCAATCCCCGGTGGACGTTGCCGGAGTACCTGCGGCACGGGCTGGCCAGCCCGATCGCGCTGGACCGGATGAACGCGCTGGAGGGGTTGAAGCGGCTCAACCAGGTGGGCAACGAGCTGGTCCGCGAGCGGACGGCGGCCTCGATCCGCAGCTTGGTGGACGACGACAGCCGGACGGTGTCGAGCGCCGCGGCCGCCTGGGCGGCGGAAGAGGACGGCCCGCCCGAGCCGGTGGTGGTCGAGCGGGAGCCGGTGGCCGAGTCTGGGGTTGCGGCGGATCCGGTGGTCCGGGTCGAGCCGGAGCCGGAGCTGACGGCGGGACCGGTGGTGCAGGCCGAGCCGGGGCCGGTGGCCGAGCCGGTCGCCGAACCCGAGCCGACGGGCACCGCCGCGAAGAGGCTCACCCGGCGGGTGAAGATCATCCTCGCGGCGGTGGCCGTGGCCATCGTGGCCGGAATCGTCGTGCTGATCGTGGCACTGGCCGACAGCGGTACCGGCAGCGGCTCGAGCGGAGGCAGCAGCTACTCCAGATAGGACTCCACGGCGTCCGCGGCCACCGGAACCCCGCCGTGGCCCTGGATCTCCGCCTTCAGCGAAGCCAGCCGTGAGGCCACCGAAGCCGACGACGTCACCTCATCGACCGCTGCCCTCAGCGATGCAGCCGAAACCGAGTCGGCCGGCAAGTGACGCCCGACTCCCAACGCCTCCAGCTGAGCCGCGTTCCCGAACTGGTCCGCCGCCTGCGGAACGGCCACCGTCGGCACTCCGAACCACAATGACTCGGTCGCCCCGCCCATCCCCGCGTGCGTGATGAACGCCGACGCCGCCTCGAGAACCGCCAGTTGCGGCACCGAAGCGAACACCTCCACCGACGGCGGCAGCGGTCCGAGGGAAGCCGGCGACACGTGCTTCCCGATCGACATCACCACGTGCCAGTCCGCGGCGAATGCCTCGATACACGCGCGGTAGACCGGCAGCTGGTCGTTGAACGCCGTCCCGAACGACACCAGCAGCACCGGACGCCCCGACGATGGCGGCGTCCACGACCGGTCGGCCAGCCGGGCCGGATCCAGGCAGGGCCCGACGAACCGCACGTGCGAGCCGACCCGGTCCGCGTGGGGCTGCATCGCCCGCGGGATCAGCGACAGGACGTGCGCCGGGTGACCCAGCCACTCCCACGGGTCGGCTTCGATGCCGTTCGCGAGGAGCCACCGGGTGAACGTCTCCGCGTAGTCCACACCGGACGGTGACGCCTTGATCGGGTCCATGACGGGCGCCATGTCCTCGTCGTAGCCCTCCCACGCCACCAGCGTCGGCGACAGCTGGACCGCAGGGACGTCGTACCGGGCGGCCAGCACCGGCGCGCCCAGGCCGCCGATGTCGTACAGCAGCAGGTCGGGCCGGTCGTCGTCGAAGACCGACGTCAGCCGGGGATGGATGGTGATGGCCTCGTCGAGGAAGACGCGCATCGCGTCTGCCGGGTCGTCCGGCCACACCGCGGCCTCGCCCAGCGGGAACGACGTCGGGTGAGTGACCACGGAAGCGCCGGTCGGCGAGACCAGCGGGGCCAGTGGCTCGCCGACCACGTAGGACACCCGGTGGCCGCGGTGGACCAGCTCGGTGATGACACCCAGCGACGGGTAGACGTGGCTCGGCGCGGTGCAGCCGACCATGAGGATGTGTTTGCGCAGCATGAAGCTCCTTCAGAGGAAGAAAGAACCGACGGCGCGCAGATGAGGGGACCGGGCCCGGTGGGCGGGCGGTCCGGCGGTCACGCCGTCTCAGACGGAGCGGATCCGGATGAAGGAGATCATGTCCGGCACCGTAGGGGATCCCGGAACGACCGCGCCACCCGATTTCCACCTTTCGTAGGGCATTCGGGGCCGCCACCCCGTTCGCGGTCCCCGCGCGCCGGAAGCGGGTCTAGGGTTCACCCGCTTGAAGTCGGAGCCAAAAGGGAGAAAACAGTGAGACGTGCGTTTTTCGCCGCGGTGGCCGCCGCCGCGGTGGCGTCCGCGCTCGTGGCCGCGCCGGCCGCGACCGCCGCGCCCGCACCGGCAGCCGGGACCATCACCTGGGGGCCGTGCACCGATCCGACGCTGGTCGCCGCCGGCGCCGACTGCGGGTACCTGGGAGTCCCGCTCGACTACTCGAAGCCCCACGGGGAGCAGGTCCAGCTCGCCGTCAGCCGCGTCAAGCACAAGGTCGCCGACGCGCAGTACCAGGGCGTCATGCTGACCAACCCAGGCGGCCCCGGCGGCTCCGGCCTGCTGCTGGCCACCCGCGGCCCCAGGGTGCCCAACCACGCCGGTGACGCTTACGACTGGATCGGCTTCGACCCGCGTGGCGTCGGCGCCAGCAAGCCCGCGCTGAGCTGCGACGCGAACTACATGGACTACGACCGGCCCTCGTACCTGCCGATCACGCCGCAGCTCGAGCGGACCTGGCTCGACCGCGCCAAGGGGTACGCGCAGGCGTGCGCGAAGAACAACCCGAAGGCCCTGCTGGAGAACATGAAGACGACCGACACGGTCAAGGACATGGACTCCATCCGCAAGGCGCTCGGGCAGAAGCAGCTGAACTTCTACGGCTACTCCTACGGCACCTACCTCGGCCAGGTCTACGGCTCGCTGTTCCCCCAGAACGTGCGGCGGATGGTGCTCGACTCCACAGTCGACCCGCGGGGCGTCTGGTACGGCGACAACCTCAACCAGGACGTCGCGTTCGACAAGAACATCCTGATCTGGTTCGGCTGGCTGGCCCAGCACGACGACGTCTACCACCTCGGCAAGACGCAGTCGGCGGTCCAGCACGTGGTCAACGAGCAGCTGCTCAAGGCGTCGTTCAACCCGGCCGGCGGCGTGATCGGGCCGGACGAGATCCTCGACGTCATCCAGCAGGCTTCGTACTACCAGCTCCGGTGGACGCTCCTGGGTGACGCGCTGTCCCGGTTCGTCAACCAGGGTGACTGGCAGAACTGGAAGTCGCTGTTCGAGGCCTTCGGCGGCCGCGGCGACGACAACGGCTACGCGGTGTACCTCGCCGTCCAGTGCACGGACGTCCAGTGGCCGCAGAGCTGGAACCAGTGGAAGGCCGACAACTGGAAGACCTTCACGAAGGCGCCGTACTTCACCTGGCAGAACGCCTGGTTCAACGCGCCGTGCCTGTACTGGCCGGCGAAGGCGGGCAAGCCGGCCAAGATCGACGGTCGTGGCGTGCCGAGCGTGCTGATGATCGACGAGACCCTGGACGCGGCGACGCCGTTCCCGGGCAGCCTCGAGGTCCGCAGCCGCTTCCCGGGCGCGTCGCTGATCGCGGAGCCGGGTGGCACGAGCCACGCGATCACTCCGCGCGGCAACGCGTGTGTCGACAACAAGATCGCGGACTACCTGGCGACGGGCGCGCTCCCGGCCCGCAAGCCGGGCCGCACGGCCGACGTCGAGTGCGCGCCGCTGCCCCAGCCGACGCCACCCGCGCCGACGGCGGCGAAGGCCGACCTCGGCGCGACGCAGGGGTTGGTGGCCGGGCGGTTCACCGGCTGACCTGCGTGAACCCTGAGTGACGGGGTGTCGGGCCCAGTGCCCGGCACCCCGTTTTTGTGTGGTCATCCCCAAGCGCCCCAATGTGGCCTTCGGTGCGTTGAACGCACCCAAGGCCGCCTTGGGTGCGTTCAACGCACCCAAGGACACATTTGGGTGTGGGGGGAGAGCTCACCCCCGGCGGGCTGTAAACCCCGGGTTCCC
>NZ_JBVJNO010000011.1:0-13344 GCF_055583645.1 Amycolatopsis sp. NPDC104587 | reverse complement strand
GCACCCAAGGCCGCCTTGGGTGCGTTCAACGCAACCAAGGCCGCATTGGGGCGCTCGGGCACTTTCCGACGCCGGGGGCTTTGAACTTGCGCGAGGTTTGTGTTACAAAGTGCGCAGCGACTTTGCGTTGCAAAGTCCACGAGCGAAGGGAGAGCGCCATGACTGGGGGACCGGCGTTCGCACTGCACCACCTGACCAAGCGGTTCGGCCAGGTCACCGCCGTCGACGGGGTGTCCGTCGAGGTCGCGTCCGGCGAGGTCGTCGCGCTGCTCGGGCCGAACGGCGCGGGCAAGTCGACCACCGTCGACATGCTGCTGGGCCTGGCCAAGCCGGACGCGGGGGAGGTCACCGTCGGCGGCGGCACCCCGCGCGAAGCCGTCGACCGGGGGCTGGTCGGCGCGATGATGCAGAACGGCGCGCTGCTGGGGGACGCCACCGTCGGCGAGCTCGTCGACCTCATCGTCTCGACGCACGCGAAGCCGCTGCCCGCCGCCGAGGTGATCGCGCGGGCGGGTCTCGAGAACCTCGTCAAACGCCGCTGCGGCAAGCTGTCCGGCGGCGAACGGCAGCGCGTCCGGTTCGCGCTCGCCCTCGCGGGCAACCCGGACCTGCTGGTGCTCGACGAGCCCACCGCGGCGATGGACGTCGACGGCAGGCGGGCCTTCTGGGCCGCCATCCGCGAGTTCGCCGCCACCGGCCGGACCGTGCTCTTCGCGACGCACTACCTCGCCGAGGCCGAGGACTACGCCGACCGCGTGGTGCTGATGCGGCACGGCGTCGTCGTCGCCGACGGGCCGGTCGCCGAGGTCCGGGCCGCGGTGTCCGGGCGGGTGCTCAAGGCCGCCGTGCCCGGCGCCACCGAAGCCGAGCTCGCGCAGCTCCCCGGCGTCACGACCGTGCAGCTGCGCGCCGGCCGCGCCGAGCTGGCCTGCGCCGACTCCGACACCGCGATCCGTGCGCTGCTCGCCGCCCACCCGGCCGCGGCCGACATCGAAATCACCGCACTGGGCCTCGAAGAAGCATTCCTGGCACTGACCGCCGAGGAGGTGGCCGCGTGAACACGACCTACCTGAGCCTGGAGATCAAGCGGATCGTCCGCAGCCCGCAGTTCACGATCTTCACCATCGGCATGCCGGTGGCGATGTTCGTGCTGTTCGGCTCGATCTTCGGCAAGCTCGCCACGCCGAGCGGCATCCCGGCGGACGTCGAGACGATGATCAAGCTCGCCGCGTACGGCGCGAGCGGCGGCGCGCTGTTCACCGGCACCCGGGTGGCGCAGGAGCGCACCGACGGCTGGCAGCGGCAGCTGCGGCTGACGCCGATGCGCGGGCCCGGTTACCTGGTCGTCAAGGTCATCTCGGCGATGGCCGTGGCGCTGCCGGTGCTCGTGGTGGTGTTCGTCGCGGGCCTGGCGATGGGGGTGCACCTGACCGCCGCGCAGTGGGGGCTCGTGCTGGTGTCGCTGTGGCTCGGCGTGCTCCCGTTCGCCGTGCTCGGCCTGGCCATCGGCCTGTTCGGCAAGGGCGACACCGTCGGCGCGGTCACCGGCGCGCTGATGATGCCGCTGGGCATGCTCGGCGGCCTGTGGATCCCGCTGTACGTCCTCCCTGACTGGATGGCGACGCTGGCCCACTTCTTCCCGACCTACTGGCTCGGCCGGGTCGGGCTCGAGCCCCTCGCGCACGAGGGCGGAACGGGGCTCGCGGTGCTCGTGCTGGCGGGCTGGCTGGTCGTGCCCGCCCTGATCGTGGTGCGCCGGTTCCGGCTGGACACGGCCAGGCTGTGAATGCTTGTTAACCTCCGTGCAGTACTGAGGGGTCTGCGCGGGCGGAGGGTGATCAGGGTGGACGACGAGCCGTTGTCGGCGGAGGAGTCGCTGAACCTGATCGCCCAGCAGAACCGGCGCACGCGCCGTGAACTGGGCGGAGGCCCCGCGCGCATGCTCGCCGCGTGGGCCTTCGCCTGGATCGTCGGCTGGGGGTTCACCTACTTCGCGACGCGGACCGCGAGCATCCCGGGCTGGGTCGGCGGGGTGGTCGTCACCGTGCTGTTCCTCGGTGCGATGGGCTACACCGCGTTCGTGAGCGCCCGGGCCGGGCGGGGGATCCGCGGCCCGTCGCGGACCGTCGGCGCGATGTACGGCTACAGCTGGGCGCTCGTCTCGATCGGGCTGGCCGTCGTCGACATCCGGATCACGAACTTCGGCACGCTGTCCTCGGACCAGGTGTCGCTGCTCTGGTCGGGCACCTGGCTGCTGGTCACCGGCGTCATGTACCTCGCCGGCGGCATGCTCTGGCAGGACAAGCTGATGTACGGGCTCGGCGCGTGGATGATCGTGTCCTCGGCGCTGAGCGTGCTGGTCGGGTTCCCGGGGAACTTCCTCGTGCTCACCGTCTGCGGCGGTGGCGGGTTCCTGCTCGCCTCGATCGTCTACTTCGTGCGCGAGAAGCGCCGATGAGCGACCCGCTGCCGCAGCTCGACCCGGTCATCCACGCCCAGGCGCGGCTGCGGGTCACGGTCGCGCTCGCCGGGCTGCACGCGGCCGACCAGATCACCTTCCCGCGGCTGCAGCAGCTGCTGGACATGACGGCCGGCAACCTCTCGACGCACCTGCGCAAGCTCGAAGACGCCGAGTACGTCGAGATCACCAAGGCCTACGAGCACCGCACGCCGGTCACCCTGGTCCGGCTGACCGCGGCCGGGCGCGCCGCGTTCGAGAGCTACACGAAGGCGCTGCACCAGCTGCTGGACGCCACCGGCGGGGAGTGACGTGGCCCGCTGGGTGATCCACCTCGACCTGGACGCCTTCTACGCGTCGGCCGAACAGCTCACGCGGCCGACGCTGGCCGGGCGCCCGGTCCTCGTCGGCGGGCTCGGGCCGCGCGGTGTCGTCGCGGGCGCGAGCTACGAGTCCCGCGCGTTCGGCATCAAGTCGGCGATGCCGATGGCCCAGGCGCGGCGGCTGCTGCCGGCCAACGGCGTGATCGTGCCGCCGCGGTTCCGCGTCTACGAGCGGCTCAGCCAGGCGGTTTTCGCCGTGGTCACGGCGGTGGCGCCGGTGCTGGAGAAGATCTCCCTCGACGAAGCCTTCGCCGAACCCCCGCAGCTCGTGGGGGCTTCTTTCGAGGCGGTCACCCGGTTCTGCGCCTCGCTGCGGTCCGCGATCCGGTCGGAGACGGGCCTGGTCGCGTCGATCGGCGCGGGCAACGGCAAGCAGATCGCGAAGATCGCTTCCGACGAGGCCAAACCGGACGGCCTGCTGGTGGTGCCGCAGGGAACCGAACGGGAGTTCCTCGCACCGCTGCCGGTGCGCGCGCTGTGGGGGATCGGCCCGGTCGCCGAGGGCAAGCTGCGGTTCATCGGCGTCCAGACGCTGGGGCAGCTCGCGGCACTGTCCGAACAGGACGCCGTCGCCACGCTCGGCGGGGTGATCGGGCGCGACCTGCGCCGCCTCGCGACGGGCTTCGACGACCGCCCGGTGGCCGACCGCGGCGAGACCAAGCAGGTCAGCGCGGAGACGACGTTCGACACCGACATCATCGACCTGGCCACGCTCCGCGCCGAGGTCCGCCGCATCGCGGTCGGCGCGCACGCGCGCCTGGTGAAGGCCGAGCGCGTCGCGCGCACGGTGGTGATCAAGCTGCGGCACACGGACATGCACACGGTGACCCGTTCCGAGACGATCTCGGCCCCGACGGACGACCTGGCCGAGCTGTCGGCAACGGCGGAGCGCCTCCTGCTGGACCCGGCGGAGTTCGGCGGGATCCGCCTGGCCGGCGTCGCCTACAGCGGCCTTTCGGTGCCCCACCAGGACGCGCTGTTCACCCTCGCGGTCCCGGAAACCCCGGCATCCACGGTGGTCTCGGCCGCCCCGGCCCCGGCGGCCCCACCACCCTCGACGTGGCGCCAGGGCGACGACGTCGTGCACGAAGAGCACGGCACCGGCTGGGTCCAGGGCGCGGGCCACGGAAGGGTGACGGTCCGGTTCGAGACGCGTTCCAGCGGCCCCGGCGTGGCCAGGACCTTCGAGCAGACGGACCCCGCGTTGCGTCGCGGTGAGCCGGGTGACTGCCTCAAGTGAGCCCGATGTGACATCGTGGAGTGCGGTGGTCACAGAGGGGGTTGCATGGCGGGGAACGCGGCTGAGCTGGTCCGGCGCGCGCGGGCGGTGCTGTTCGACTGCGACGACACGGTGCTCGCGACCGCGAAGTCCCGCTGGAGCATCCTCGTCGCGACAGCCCGCTCTTTCGGCGTCACGCTCACCCGGGAAGCCATCGAGGCCGCGTGGGGGCTCCCGTTCGACCGGTTCGTCGCGGCGATCGTGCCGACGGTCGACCCCGAGGCGTTCGTCGGGCGCTACCGGCTCGCGATGAGCGTGCGCCGCCCGGAAGCCGCGCCGGGCGCGCCGGAGCTGCTCGGCCACCTCGCGGCCCGGTCGGTGCGGATGGAGATCGTCACCGGCGGCAGCCGCGCCCTGGTCACGCAGGACCTGGACGCGCTCGGCCTCACCGGTCACTTCGCGCGGATCTACGGACACGAGGAAACCCCGTTCCACAAACCGGATCCGCGGGTGCTCGACGTGGTTCTCGAGAACCTGGCGCGCGAGGGGTACGACCCGGCCGAGCTGGTGTTCATCGGGGACAGCCTGCGCGACTTCCAGGTCGCCGAGGCGCGGGCCGTCCCCTTCGTCGGCGTGTTGAGCGGCTTGGAGCCCGCCGCCGGCTTCACGGCGGCGGGCTTGCCGGACGAGCGGATCGTCGGTGACCTCACTCAGCTGCTGCCGAGCTGAGGCCTCACTCCGCCGAGCAACCCTGCAGCTTGGCGACTTCCTGTCCCGCCAGCAGGAACGCACCGACGCCGTACGCCGCGGTGTCCGTGGCCTTCGCGGTCGCCGGGCGGTCGCCGACCGGCTGGACGTAGCCGACCAGGCCGCTGAGCTGCAACGCCTTCGTCGAGAGCGCCGTCCACGCCTTGTCCACCACCGGGCGGTAGCGCGCGGCGTCGAGGATGCCCGCGTTGACGCCCCAGCCGATGCCGAACGTGAAGAGCGCCGTGCCGCTGGACTCCGGGCCGCCGTGGTCGAACGGGTTCAGGAGGTCCGCGTTCCAGAAGCCGTCACGGCGCTGCAGCAGGGACAGCGTGAACGCCATCTTCTTGTACACCCGCAGGTATTCCGGCCGCCGCGGGTCGTTCGACGGGAGGACCTGCAGCACCTTCGTCAGGGCCGACAGGGCCCAGCCGTTCCCGCGGGACCAGAACACCGCCGAACCGGTGAACCGCGCGTCGCGGTACCACAAGCCCGTGAGCTCGTTGAACAGCTTGTGTTCCGACGTCTTGAACAAGCGGTCCATTGTGTCCAAGTAGGACGGATCGTGGTCGATGACGCTCATCCGCGCGAACGAGGGCATCGCCATGTTCAGCGCGTCGACGTAGTTCCAGTAGTCGCGGTGCCCCGCCTGCACCGACGCGACCTCGTCCTTGATGCGGGCGCGGATCGAGTCGAGCGGGGCTTCCGGGTGGAAGTACGTGTACAGGTCGAGGTACGCCTCGCCGGCGGCCTGGTTGTCCGGGAAGAACGGCCGCTTCGGGTCGGTCGGCAGCTGGTAGCCGTTGGCCTGCGCCCACGGCAGCGTCTTGTGGTTCGACTGGCCGGTGGTCCGGACCAGTGCGAGGTTGCCGACGTGGAACGTCGCGTTCTGCCAGTCCGGCGCGTCCAGGTTCGTCCCGTTGGTCACCCAGTAGTTGCCCGCGGACACCATCTGGCCGGTGATGGCGCACTCGGCCGGCGCCGCGACGGCGGCCGGGGCCGAGAACAGCCCGCCCGTCACCACCACGGCCGCGAGCACGCCGAAGCCACGAATACCCGGGAAACGCATGGAAGCGTCCTCCTCAGCACGTCATGGCGGCGGGTGGGTCGCAGCGAGTGTTCAGGCTTCCCGGTGGACGTGTCAAGGTGCCGGTGAGTGGTACGGCGCAACGGTTTCCAACAACCGGCGCGACGCCGACTCGGCGCCGTCGGCGTTCTTCGCCAGCACGAGCGTGAGCACGCGGGAGTGCGCGACGAGCGTGTTGCCCCCGGGCAGCTCCATCGGCTCGCCGTGCGCCCGCAGCGCCGCGACGACGGGCACCTGCAGCTGCGCGATGAGCGCGTTGCCGGAAGCGCGGATCAACGCCGCGTGGAAGTCCGAGTCGGCGTTGTGGAAGGCCGCGGTGTCCTGGCGTTCGACCGCGTCCGCCATCAGCTCGTAGGCCGCGGCCATCGCCGAGAGCTCGCCCGGACGCCGGTGGTGCGCGGCCAGCCGGGCCGCCTGCGGCTCGATGGTCAGCCGCAGTTCGAGCAGCTCGTGCAGGTGGTGGCGGCGGCCGGGACCGTTGATGCGCCAGCCGATGACGTCCGGGTCGATCGCGTCCCACGCCTCCGGGGGCAACGTCCACGTGCCGACGCGCGGCCGCGCGGTCACCATGCCCTTCGACTCCAGCACGCGCAGCGCTTCGCGGACCACCGTCCGGGAGGCGGAGAAGCGCCGGCCGAGCTCCTCGGGGACGAGCGGCTGCCCGTCCCCGAGAACGCCTTCGACGATGAGCCTGCCCAGTTCGTCGACTATCCGGGCGTGGAGGTTCACCGCTATTCGGGCAGGCCGACGCGGCGCTCTCCGCTGCGCAGCTGCTGCAGCACGACCGCGATCACCAGCAGGGCGCCGTGCGCGACGTTCTGCCAGAACGGGTTGATGCCCAGCCCGGACATGCCGTTGTCCAGCACGCCCAGGATGATCACGGCGAGCACGGTGGAGATGATCGACCCGCGCCCGCCCTTGAGCATCGTGCCGCCGAGCGCGGCGCCGGTGACGGCCTGCAGCTCCAGGCCTTCCGACCCGGACACCGGCTGGCCCGAGCCGGTGCGCGCGGTGATCAGGACGCCCGCGACCGCCGCGACGACGCCGGCGAGGGCGTAGACGCCGATGATGTACCGGTTGATGTTGATGCCGGCCAGGCGGGCGGCGGTGTCGTTGCCGCCGATCGCGTAGACGTTGCGGCCGATGTCGGTGTACTTCAGCAGGAAGTGCAGGGCCGCGGCGACGATCAGGAACACCCACACCAGCGACGGCAGGCCCGCGATCGCGCCCTTGGCCAGGAAGATGAACAGGTCGTCCCCGCCGGTGTAGCCCTGCGACTTGCCGTCGGAAATGACCTGCGCGATGCCCTTGTAGGTGGCCAGCATGGCCAGCGTCGCGACCACCGGGTTGACCCGGCCGAAGATGATGATCATGCCGTTGACCAGGCCGCAGAGGATGCCGACGCCGACCGCGGCGAGGATGCCGACCTCGGCGTTGCCGGTCGAGGTGAACACCATCGCCGAGATCACCGAGGCGAGCCCGGCCATCGAGCCGACGGAGATGTCCAGCGCGCCCAGGATGATCACCAGGGTCTGCACCAGGGCGAGCAGCCCCATGATGGTGATCGCGCTGCCGATGAGCAGCAGGTTGTTGGTGCGCAGGAAGTTGTCGTTGAGGATGCTCAACAGGACGATCAGCGCGATCAGGGTGATGATCAGGCTGGAGTTCTGCACGCCGATGCCGGTGAGCACACGGCGCGCGGCGCTCGGCTGCGCCGGGGCCGCGGGGGCCGTAGTTTCCTTGGTGGGGGTGCTCATGCGCCGACCTCGCTGACGCTCGACACGGCTACAGCTGTGTCATTCGATTCGTTCGCAAGCTCACTCATGCGCCGATCTCCTGGGCTTCTTCCACGGCTGGTTCGGTTTCGGGGATGGCGAGGGTCAGCACGGCTTCCTCGGTCGCGTCGTCGCGGCCGATCTCGCCGGCCAGGCGCCCGGCGCGCATCACGAGGATGCGGTCGGCGAGCGTCAGGACCTCGGGCAGGTCGGACGAGATGACCAGCAGGGCGATGCCTTCCGCGGCGAGGCCGTCGATGATCCGGTAGATCTCGGCCTTCGCGCCGACGTCGACCCCGCGCGTCGGCTCGTCGAGGATCAGCAGCTTCGGCCGCCGCGCGAGCCAGCGCGCGAGGACGGCCTTCTGCTGGTTGCCGCCGGACAGCTTGCGGACTTCCTGCTCCATCGACGGCGTGCGCACGCGCAGCTCGCGGATGTACTCCTCGACGAGCGCGCGTTCCTTCGCGCGCTTCACGACGCGGAAGCGGCGAAGACGGTCCAGGACGGAGATGGAGATGTTGTCGCGCACGGACCGCTGCATCAGCAACGCGTCCGTCTTGCGCTCTTCGGGCGCGAAGCCGATGCCCGCCTTGACGGCGTCACCGGGGTTGCTCGCCCGCAAGCGTTTGCCGTCCAGCTCGACGGTCCCGGAGCGGATCGGGAGGTCCCCGACGATCGCGCGGGCCAGCTCGGAACGTCCCGCGCCGACCAGCCCGGCGAGGCAGACGACTTCGCCCGCGCGGACCTGCAGCGAGATGCCGGTGACGTCGTCGGTCGTGACGTCGTCGAGCTTCAGCACGACGTTGCCGGTGTCCTGCGTGACGCGGCGTTCGAGGGCCGAGAGGTCACGGCCGATCATCATCCGCACGAGCCCGGGCTCGTCGGTCTCCGCGACCTGCTGGACGCCGACGAGCTTGCCGTCGCGCAGCACCGCGACGCGGTCGGCGAGCTGGAAGATCTCCTTCATCCGGTGCGAGACGTAGACGACCGCGACCCCGCTGTCGCGCAGCCGCCCGATCAGCCGGAAGAGCGCCTCGACCTCGTGCTCCGACAACGACGACGTCGGTTCGTCGAAAGCGATCACCTTCGGCGGGGTGGCCGCGGTGAGCACGCGCAGGATCTCGACGATCTGGCGCTGGGCGGCCGACAGCTTGACACCGAGCGTCGCCGGGTTGAGGACACCCTCGAAGCCGTACTCGGCGAGCGCGTCCTGCGTCGCCTTCAGGAGCGTGCGGCGGTTGAAGACCCGCGCCTTGGCCGGGAGCTCGCCGACGAAGACGTTCTCCGCCACCGAAACGTGCGGGATGATCTCGGGTTCCTGGTAGATCACCCGCACCCCGGCGGCCATCGCCGCGCGCGGGGTGTCGAAGGTGACTTCGGCGCCGTTGAGGAGCAGGCGGCCGTCGTCGGGGCCCTGGTCGCCGGAGAGGACGCGCAGCAGCGTCGACTTCCCGGCGCCGTTCTCGCCCATCAGCGCGAGGACCTCGCCGGAGCGGATCTCCAGCGAGACGTCGTCGAGGGCGGTGACGCCGGAGAAGCGCTTGCCGATGCCCTCGACGGCGAGCGCGGGTGAAGAGGAGGACATGGTCACCCTTCGGGCGGTGGAGCCCGCGGGCCGCACTTTCACGTGAAAGTGCGGCCCGCGGGAGTTCGGTCAGGTGCAGTTGACGCCGGCCTGCTTGTAGTTGTCCTTGTTGACGATCGTGGTCTTCGCGATCGTCTCCGCGGGCAGCTCCTTGCCGTTCTTCACCTTGTCCACCAGCACCTGGATCGCCGAACGGCCGACCTCGGCGCCGGAGATGTAGAGCGCGGACTTGTTGCCGGTGTCCTTGCCCGCGGCCCAGTCCTTGCAGTCGAGGTACGCGCCGAGCCCGACGCCGATGATGTTGTTCGCCTGCACGCCGGAGTTGGCGAGCGCGGTGACCACGCCGGTCTCGTTCTCGTCGTTGCAGCCCCAGACGACCCAGTGCTTCACACCCGGGTTCGAGCCGATCACGGCGCCGGAGCGGTTCTGCGCGTCGACGGGGGAGTTGTCGGTGCCGACGTCGATCACCTGGACGTCCGAGCCCGCGGCCTTCGCGAACGCCGCCTTCGAGGCGTTGACGCGGTCGGTGCAGACCGTGAGGTCCTGCTTGTAGGCGCTGATGATCTTCGTGTCGGCGGCGGACCAGCCCGCGGCCTTGAACAGCTTCCCGGCCTCGGTGCCGACCGAGTCGCCCATCTGGCTGCCGTTGAAGCCGACGAACGGGGCCTTCGCGCCGGTGCCGTCCTTGATGACGTCGTCGGAGGCGATCAGCGGGATGCCGGCGCTCTTGGCCTTGTCGATCACCTGCGGGCCGATGGCCTGGTCGGGGACGACGATGGCGACGCCGTTCGCGCCCTGCGCGACCGCGGCGTCCAGTTCGGTGATCGCCTTGTTGGCGTCCTGGCCGAGGTTGACGACCTTGAGCTCGACGCCGAGCTCCTTCGCCTTCTCCTGCGCCCCCTGCGCCTGCTCGACGAAGTACTGCTGGTCACCCTGTTTCTGCAGGTAGTACAGGGTGATCTTGCCGTTGGCGGGCGCCGACTGCTGCGGTGCCGCGGTGTCCTTGCCGGAGGAGCAGGAGGCCATCAAGACACCGGAAATCAAACAACAACCAACAACGCTCCAGGTGCGGAACCTGTGCGAGTGTGGGGACATCGTTGCTCCCAAGGAGGCCGAGGTTCGAATGGCGCGTGGGGGCGCCGGTGGGTGACTGGTATTACAAAACACCCGTTCGTGGAGCGTCAAGGTGGAGTTAGCGGAGTGAGACCTACTCTCCGTGATCAAATGACCGCGTGCGCTCGGCCATTTATAGTATTTTTTACCCGCTGCCCTGGGCGTTGTCCGATTTTGTCCTGTGCGAATGTTGTGATCGGTGTTGTCGACTGTGGTGCGATTGGCCGCTGACCGGGATGCCGTCTCTGCCGGATTCGCCCGGCTGGCAGGATGACCGGACCACGCCCGGAGGGGGACCGATGACGAAGCACCGCGTCGCCGCGCTCGCCGGTGTCGCCGTCCTGGCGGCCGCCTGCAGCAGCCCGCAGCAGTCCGGCCCGGCGCCGACACCGTTCCCGGAGACGCCTTCTTCTTCGGCCGCGGCGGCGCCCGAGGGCTCGTTCAGCGTCGTCGCCACCGGCGACGTCCTGATCCATCCTGCACTGACCGAGCAGGCCGAGGCCGACGGCGGCGGGAAGATCGACTACCGCCCGCTGCTGGCCGGGGTCAAGCCGCTGATCTCCGGCGCCGACCTGGGGATCTGCCACCTCGAGACGCCGCTGGCGCCGGAGGGCGGGCCCTACAGCGGGTACCCGTCGTTCAGTGCGCCGCCGGAGATCGCCGACGCGCTCAAGGACACCGGCTACGACACGTGCTCGACGTCGTCGAACCACACCATCGACCAGGGCGCCGACGGGGTGAAGCGGACCCTCGACAAGCTCGACGAGGTCGGCCTCAAGCACACCGGCTCGGCCCGGTCGGCCGCCGAAGCCGCGAAGCCGCTGATCCTCGACGTCCACGGGGTGAAGGTCGCGCAGGTGTCGTACGCGTTCGGCTTCAACGGCATCAAGGTGCCGGCCGGAAAGCCGTGGCTGGCCAACCAGATCGACGTCGACGACGTCCTGGCGGCGGCGCGGAAGGCGCGGGAGGCGGGCGCGCAGGTCGTGATCGCGAGCCTGCACTGGGGAGTCGAGTACCAGCACGACCCGACCGCCGAGCAGCGGTCGCAGGCCAAGAAGATCCTGGCGTCGGACGACGTCGACCTGATCGTCGGCCACCACGCCCACGTGGTCCAGCCGTTCGAGAAGATCGGCGACAAGTGGGTGGCCTACGGGCTCGGCAACAGCGTCGCCCGCCACTCCGACCCGCGCGGGGACACCGAAGAGGGCGCGGCGGCGCGTTTTCGCTTCGTCCGCGACGGCGACCGCTGGAAGGTCGACAAGGCCGAGTACGTCCCGACCTACATCAAGCTCGACGCCCCGATCCGCCTTCTCGACTTGTCGACAACCCCGGCGTCCGCGCAGGTCACCAAGGCCCTGTCTGACACGGACAAGAACATCCTGAGTCTCAAAGCCGACAAATCCGGCCTAACCCGCCCCGGCAAGTAGGGGCATCACGCGTGATCAGGAAGGCATCACGCGTGATTGTGGGGGCATCACGGTGATGCCCGTCCAATCACGCGTGATGCCCCGCCAGTCACGCGTGATGCCTGTCCAGTCACGCGTGATGCCCCTGATCAGTGGGTGCGGGTGGTGATCAGGCGGGCCAGGGCGGCCAGTTCGGCCGCCGGGCGGGGGACCGGGTTTTCCGCGGCCAGCTCGCGAAGTCCCTTCGCCACCAACGCGGCCGCCTGGGCCTGGCTCCACTGGCGGCCGCCGGCCTCGTCGACGAGGGCGGCCGCGCGGGACAGCTCCGCCTCGTCGAGCGGGTCCGTGCCGCCGTAGAGCGATGCCAGCTCCGCGCCCGCTGCGGTGCCGGACGACAACGCCGTCACCACCGGCAGTGACTTCTTGCGGTTCTGCAGGTCCGAGTACACCGGCTTGCCCGTCTCGACGGGGTCGCCCCAGATCCCGAGCAGGTCGTCGACGTGCTGGAACGCCAGCCCGACCGACCGGCCGAACTCGCCGAACCGCGCCACCGCGTCGTCCCGGCCGCTGAGCAACGCGCCGAGCTCGCACGACGCCGCGATCAGGGCCGCCGTCTTGCCGCCGGCCATCCGGACGCACTCCGCGGGCGTGACGTCGTCGCGCTGCTCGAAGTCGAGGTCGGCGGCCTGCCCTTCGAGCAGGTCGAGCACGCCCTGGGACAGCAGTTTCGCGCCCTCGGGGGTCAGCTGCTCGAACGCCAGGCTCAGCAGCGCGTCCCCGGCGAGCACGGCCGGGCCGGTGCCGAACACCGTCCACGCGGTCGGCCGGTGGCGGCGGGTCGTGTCGCCGTCCATGACGTCGTCGTGCAGCAACGAGAAGTTGTGCACGAGCTCGACCGCGACGGCGGCGGGGACGGCGTCCACCGGCTCGGCGCCCACCGCCTCCGCGCACAGCAGCACGAGCGCCGGCCGCAGGGCCTTGCCGCCGTCCGCCGAAGTCGGCTCACCCTGGGCGTCCCACCAGCCGAAGTGGTACCCGGCGATCCGCCGCATCACCTCCGGCAGCCCCTCGGCGGCGACGCGCAGCGCCGGGTCGACGAGGCTCTTGCTCCACGCCAGGACGTCGGCGACCGGCCGGGCCGCGGTGCGTGTGTTCATGGCCGTCATGATCGCCCGATTTCGACGTCGTCGAGCACGCCGAGCGCGTCGGGGACCAGCACGGCCGCGGAGTGGTACGCGCTGACGAGGTAGGAGGTCACTGCGCGGTCGTTGATGCCCATGAAGCGGACGTTGAGCCCGGGCTGGTATTCGTCGGGCAAGTTTTGGGGGCGTAGGCCGATGACGCCGGCGTCGTCTTCGCCGACGCGCATGGCCAGGATCGAGGTTGTCCCGGTGTCGGTGACGGGGATTTTGTCGCAGGGCAGGATGGGGACGCCGCGCCAGGTCATGACGCGTTTCCCGTCGAGCAGGGTGGTGTCGGGGTAGACGCGGGTGGCGGTGCATTCCCGCCCGAACGCGGCGATGGCGCGGGGGTGGGCGAGGAAGAACTTGGTTTTGCGGCGTCGGCAGAGC
>NZ_JBVJNO010000010.1:337496-433766 GCF_055583645.1 Amycolatopsis sp. NPDC104587 | reverse complement strand
GTCGGCGGCGAAGAGGACGGCGTCGAAGCCGAAATCAACGAGAAGCTCTACACCGCCGAAGGCGACTTCCTCAAGACGATCGACGCGCTGGGCTCCGGCGACCGCGGCCGGTACCTGCTCGCGGCGACGTTCGGCAACGTCCACGGCGTGTACAAGCCGGGCAACGTGAAGCTGCGCCCGGACGTGCTCAAGGGCGGCCAGGAAGCGGCCGCCAAGAAGCTCGGCCTGGACGCCGGGTCGAAGCCGTTCGAGCTGGTCTTCCACGGCGGCTCGGGCTCGCTGCCGGAGGAGATCCGCGAGGCGGTGTCCTACGGCGTGGTGAAGATGAACGTCGACACCGACACGCAGTACGCCTTCACCCGCCCGATCGTCGACCACTTCTTCAAGAACTACGACGGCGTCCTGAAGATCGACGGCGAGGTCGGCAACAAGAAGGTCTACGACCCCCGCTCGTACCTCAAGGCCGCCGAGGGCGGGATGGCCGCCCGGATCGTCGAGGCGTGCGAAGCCCTCGGTTCGTCCGGCACCCGCCTGAAGTAGCCGGGTTCACGCTGCACGGAGAATCCGGGTGATCTCGTCCGGGTCCTCCGTGGCGCGCAGGACGTCGAGGTGGGTGGGGTGGACGAGCAGCGCGGTGATCCGGCAAA
This sequence comes from Amycolatopsis sp. NPDC104587, assembly GCF_055583645.1. Lineage (NCBI taxonomy): Bacteria > Bacillati > Actinomycetota > Actinomycetes > Pseudonocardiales > Pseudonocardiaceae > Amycolatopsis > Amycolatopsis sp. NPDC104587. Next base: position 433,119 of record NZ_JBVJNO010000010.1, on the reverse strand, counting down.
GGATTTCGACGTGCTCGGCGGCCGACGCGGCGATCGCGATACAGAGTGAAACCTCTTCACCTTCCCAGGGAATGGGAGTAGCGAACCGCGTGAATGACAGCGCCGGGTTCACCAGCAGGTAGTCGTGAACGTGCAGAGCGTGCGGAACCGCGATTCCGTGCCCGAGGTACGTCGACGCCCGGCGTTCGCGCGCGTGCAGCGAGTCACGGTATCCCGTGTGGACGGACCCGGACTCTTCAAGCGACTTCCCTATGTGCGCCAACGCTTCCCAGCGGCTCCCGGCGCGGACGCCGAGGTCCACCGAGCACACGGAGAAGGGCAGCGCTTTTTCGTTCGGCATGAGTTCGTTCTTTCGGGAATCCGGAACAGACGGTCAGGGTCACGTCGTCGTGCGCACACACCGTACGTCACGGGAAGAAGATCCGGCGGCGAGCCGGGCGCGCGTCACACCATTCCCGGCTCCTGGGAATTTCCTTCGAATTGAATCTTTTGGCCGTTGTCAAGCGATTCCGCCGTTTTCCACGGAAAACCGGGTCCGGAACCGCCCGGCCGGGCACGAACCGCTCCCGCGCCGAGCCCGGTGCCGCGCGCGCCGGGCGGATGAGCCAGGCTGGAGGCGCCGGCACGGCCCCTCGTCCCGGCGTCCGCGCGGAGACGGGAGAGACGTGGCTCTTCGGAGTGGCTTGCGGGGATCGGCCCGGCCGGGACTGGCCGGCCGGGACTGGGAGCTGGGGGTGCTCGCCGGGCGCGCCCGGGCCGCCGCCCTCGGCGAAGGCCAAGCGGTGCTGGTGCGCGGGCCCGCCGGCATCGGCAAGACCCGGCTGCTGGCCACCGCCCTCGCCGAGCCGGCCCCGGCCGCGGCCACCGTGCTCACCGTGACCTGCGCCCAAGACGCCGTCGCCGCCTACGAAGTGGCCCGCGCGCTGTTCGCTCCACTGTGGCCGGACGGCGGCGCCGAGGAGTCCGTCCTGCTGACCGGAAGCGCCCGCCTCGCGTTGCCCGCGCTCGTGCCCGGCAGCGGGGACAGCCCGTCCGACACCTATTCGGTCATGCACGGCCTGTCCTGGCTCGTGGCCGGCCTCGCCGCCCGCGGCCCGGTCGTCCTCGCGGTCGACGACGTCCAGTGGTGCGACGAGACCTCCCTGCGCTGGCTCGGTTTCCTGCTGCGCCGCGCCGAAGACCTGCCGGTGCTGGTGCTGGCGACCCAGCGCACCGGTCCCGGTGAGCCGGGCCCGGAGGAGCTCGCCGAGCTCGGCGCCGCCGCGAACTGCCTGTCCGTCGACCTCGCGCCGCTGGCGGCCGGTGCGGTCGCCGAAATCCTGGCGACCGGGTTCGGCGCGGTCCCGGACCCGGAGTTCACCCGCCGCGCGGCCGAGGTCTCCGGCGGCAACCCGTTCCTGCTCGACCGCGTGATCGGCGCGCTGCGCGGCCACGTGCCCCCGGACGCGGCGCACGTCGGCGCGCTGGACGAGCTCGGCCGCGAAGCCGTGGCGCGCCCGCTGCTGGACCGGCTCTCCCCCGACGCGCTGGCCGTCGCGCGCGCGATCGCCGTGCTGGGCGGCGAAGACCTGGAGACGATCGCCGCGCTCGCCGGCACGCGGCCCGGGCCGGCGGGCGCCGCCGTGCGGGCGCTGCGGGAGGGCGAGCTGCTCGAGCCGGAGCGGCTGGACTACACCCACGACCTCATCCGCGCGGCCGTGCTGGCCACCGCGGACCCGGCTGAGCTGGCCCGGCTGCGAGAACGCGCGGCCACGCTGCTCAACGACGGCGGCCGCTCCAGCGAGGAGGTCGCCGTCCACCTGCTGGCGCTCGACGGGCCGCCGCGGCCGTGGATGGTCACGGTGCTGCGGGAGGCGGCCGCGGCCGCCGAGAGCCGCGGCGCCCCGGCCGCGGCCGCCCGCTACCTCGGCCGGGTGCTGCGCGCCCACGAGGACGAGGTGCCCGTGCTCGTGCACCTGGCGCGGGTGCTCGGGCAGATCGACCCGGCGACGTCGCTGCGGCACCTCGAGCGCGCCCTCGAGCTCGTCGGCGACCCGCGGCGCCGGGTGCCGATCGTGATGCAGTACGTCATGGTGTCGCTGAGCGCGCAGAACGCCCAGCGGTCCTACGCGCTGGCCACCGAGGTGGCCGACGCGCTGGAAGCGGTGATCGGGCCCGCGCCCACGGCGGCCGACCGGGCGCTGCGGATGGTCAGCCAGTCGGCGCTGCTGCTGGCCGGCCTGGACGAGAAGGCCACCGTCGTGCCGGTCGGCGCGCGGTTCCGCGACGTCGTCCCGCCGCCGGGTGACACCGCCGAGGAGCGGGACCTGCTCGGCATGCTTTCGTCGCTCGGCACGCTGCAGGGCCGTCCCGCCGCCGAGGTCGTCGCGCAGGCCGGCCAGGTGCTGCGCATCGGCGACGTCGCCCCGGGCGGCTGGGCCGTGCTGAGCGCCGTGCTCACCCTCTACCTCGCCGACCACCCCGAGCCCGCGCTCGCCGCGATCACCGGGGTGCTCGGCCACGCGCAGCGCCGCGGGGAGGCCTGGACCTACGTCCTGGGCACCACCATCCGCTCGCTGATCCACCAGTTCTCCGGCAACCTCGCCGACGCGCTGGCCGACGCGCAGTACGCGTTCGACGTGATCACCCAAGAGCGCTGGGCGCCGGGCATCGCCATGCCGCAGACCGCGCTCGGCTCGCTGCTGGTGCGCCAGGGCGACCCGGCGGGCGCGGAGGCGGCGCTCGCCGCGATCGTCCGGCCGCGGCTCGAGGACTTCACGCTCGAGTACCACTGGTACCTGGTAGCGAAGGCGCGGGCCCGGGCCGCACTGGGCGACGTCGACGGCGCGCTCGCCGGGTTGCGCACCTGCGGGGAAAGCCTGGCGGGCAACGGGATCGGCAACCCGGTGCTGGCGCCGTGGTGGTACGAGTCGGCCGAGCTGCTGGCCGGGCTCGGCCGCACCGCCGAGGGCGGGGCCGTGCTGGACTCGGTCGAGCCGGCCGTCCGCCGCTGGGGCACGAACCGGGCGCTGGGGATGCTGGAGACGGCCCGCGGGGTGCTGGCCGACGGCGACGCGGCGATCGAGCGGCTGCGGACGGCGGCCGGGCTGCTGGCCGGCTCACCGGCCAAGGTGGAGCAGGCGAAGGCCGAATACCTGCTCGGCCGCCGGCTGCTGGCCCGCGGCGACGCCGAGGGCGCGCGTGAGCGGCTGCGCCGGTCGATCGACCTTTCCGTGCTCAGCCGGGACAAGCAGCAGCTCGGGCTTTCGCTGCCGGCGCTGGCCGAAGCGGGCGGCCGGATGCGCCACGGCACGGGCTCGCCGTCGGACGCGCTGAGCGGCAGCGAACGGCGCGTCGCCCAGCGCGCGGCCGAGGGCGCGACCAACCGCGAGATCGCCGAGTCGCTGTTCATCACCCAGCGCACGGTCGAGGTCCACCTGACGAGCGCGTACCGCAAGCTCGGCATCGGCGGCCGCGCCGAACTGGCGGAAGCGTTGCGCGACCACTGAGTCACGGTTGGTCGCGGGTTGCCCGGCTGTGCCCGCGAATCCTGGTCAAGCGGGCAGAGCTCCCGGCCTCGCTCGACGGCTCACCGCCGCCGCTCCCGCGGCGGCTTAGGCTGCGGTTCAGCCCCAGGTCGACGTCGACCGGCCGGCGGAGGAGGTCGTCCCGTGCGCGAACCGCGTCTCGTCGGCCGGGAACGCGCGACGACCGCACTCGGCGACCTGGTCGCGGACCTCGCCCGCGGCCACGGCGCGACCGCGGGCATCTCGGGCGCCCCGGGCACCGGCCGGACGGCTCTGCTGGAGTGGGCCCGCCCGGCCGCCCTGGCGTCCTGCGTCCCGGACGGCGTCCCGTTCGGCGCGGTGAGCCAGCTGACGGCGGTTTTGTGGCCGCCGGCCCGTTTTGCCGAGCTGCTGAGCGAGTGCTTGGACGACCGCGAACGGGCGTCCACTGTGCTGTGTGACGCGTTCACGTCGCTGGCCGGCGAACGGCCGTTGGTTCTGGCTCTCGACGACCTGCAGTGGGCGGACGAGTGGTCCCTGCGCTGGTTCGCGGCGATGGCGGAACGGACTCACGACCGAGGGATCCTGCTGCTGGCAACGGGGTACGAGCCGTTGGCGTTCGGGCGGCGGATTCCGTTGGCGCCGTTGACCGAGGACGAGACCGCGGTGCTGGTGCGGGAGGTGCTGGGTGAGCTGCCGCCGGAGGTCGTGGCGGCGGTCCTGGACGTGGTACGGGGGCGGCCGGCGGTTCTGCGGGAGCTGGCCGCGGAGTGGGCGGCGGATGCGGGACAGGCATCGGCACCGACACCGGCACCGGCATCGGCGTCGGCACCAGCGGCGACCTCGGCATCGGCATCGGCACCAGCGGCGACCTCGGCATCGGCATTGGCCCCTGCGGCGACCTCAGCACCGGCACCGGCATCGGCACCAGCCGCGACCTCAGCATCGGCACCGACCTCGGCGTCGACCAAGCACCGCATGGCCATGCACGAAACCGCGAGTGCCGAAGCCGGCCAGACCTCCCCCGCAATCCCCCACAGCCCAGCCGCGAAGTGGGCAGCGGAAGCGAGCGAATCACCCCCGCACTGGCGCCCCGACCGGATCGCCGCGACCGGACAAGCGCTGGCCGCCGCTCGCGCAGCCCGGGTCCGCCGGGGCCTTCCCCCCGATGCCCTGGCTCTCCTCCGGGGCATGGCCGTCTCCAGGCGGCTCGGCGCCGGCGCCGCCGCGGCAATTGCCGGGCTCGCTCCCGACGCTGTGCCCGCGGCCATGCGCGCCCTCGACGCCGGTGGCCTTGTCGAGGACCCGCGGCCGGCCGATGTGCTGGCCGAGCTGACCGGCGCGGACCGCGCCGCGCTGCTGCGGCGGGCGGCCGAGCTGGCTCACCGGAGCGGGGCGGGGGCGCTCGTCGCCGCGGATCTGCTGCGGGGCGCTCCGCCCGTCGGGGAACCTTGGGCACGGTTGGTGCTCGTCGAGGCCGCCGAACAGTCCGCGGCCCAGGGCGACGCCGCCGCGGCCGCCGAGGCCCTGCGCCGCGCGCTGGCCGAGCCCGGCGGGCCCGCGGACCGGGCCGCCGTACTGCTCCGGCTGGCGTCGGCGGTGGTCCGCCGCGAACCCGGGCACGCCGACCGGCGGCTCGTCCAGGTGCTGACCGAACTGCCGCACCTGCCGGCCGCGACCACGGCCGCCGACCTGCTCCTGGCCCGCGGTGACGGCGAGACCGTGCACCGGCTGGTCACCGGCGAACCCGCCCGGGCCGCCCTCGCGTGGCTCGCCCGGGCAGACGCGGCGGGCGAACCCGAGTGGCCCGGCAGCGAAGACGACGATCCCGCCGTCGCCGGGGCCGCCGCGTTCCGGCTGGCCGTGCGCGGGGAAAACCGGGTCCGCGCGCTCGAGCTCGCCGAACACGCCCTCGTCGTGCGGGAAGACGCGCCGCTGATGCCGCGCGTCGCCGCCTGCCGGGCGCTGCTCTGCGCCGGGGCGGTCGAAGCGGCCGTCGACGGGCTCACCGTCGTCATCGCGGCCGCGCGCCGGCGGGACGCGCGGGCCGCCGCCGCCCGCGCCCTCGTGGACCGCGCCGCCGCCGCGCTGCGAGCCGACCGGCCGGAGGACGCCCTGCCCGATCTCGCCGCCGCCGACCGGGAGCTGCCCGTGCGGTGCTGGCACCCCGCCGCCGTCCCGTTCCGGCTCGCCGTCGAGCTCACCGCGCGGTTGCGGCTCGGCCGGCTCGACCAAGCCCGCGACGTCGCCGCCGAGGAGCTCCGCGGCGACGGTCACGGGGTGTCCACGGCGTTCCTGCTGCACGCCGAGGCGGAGCTCGCCCTCGCCGACGACGACCCCGAGACCGCGCTCGCCGCGGTCCTCGAATGCGGCCGCGTGCTGCGGTCGCGGGGCTGGGTCAACCCGATGGTCGCCGGGTGGCGCACGACGGCGGCCCTGGCGCTGCGCCGCCTCGGGGACACCGCCGCGGCCGTCGCCCTGGTCACCGAGGAGATCGAGCTCGCCGAGCGCTGGGGCACCGCCGCCGCGCTCGAAGCGCTGCGCGACCGGGCGGCCGCCGGCCCGCGCCGCGCCGTCCCCTCGCCGCGCCCGCCCGCCGACCCGCTGCCCGCGCCGCGGTTCCCGCAGCGGCCGGACACACTCTCCCCCGCCGAACGCGACGTCGCCGAGCTCGCGGCGCGCGGGCTCGCCAACCGCGAGATCGCCCGGGAGCTGTCGATCGCGCTGCGGACCGTCGAGCTGCGGCTGACCAAGGTCTACCGCAAGCTCGGGCTCAAGGGCCGGACCGCGCTCGCGGACCGCTGGACCACCCGGGCGCCGGGAGGCTGATCCGGTGCTGGTCGAACGCGAAAGCCAGCTGGCTCTGCTGGACGACGCCGTGCGCGAAGCCGGCGGAGTTGTTGCGGTGCAAGGGGAAACCGGCACCGGCCGCTCGGCGTTGCTGCGATGTCTGGGCCGCACGGCCGCGGACCGCGGCGCGCGCGTGCTGCGCGCCGGGGGCGCCCCCGGCGAGCGGGACCTGCCGTTCGGGGTGGTGCGCCAGCTCGTGCTGCCGCTGCTCGACGACCCGTGCGCGGCCGCGCTGCCCGCGCTCGCCGGGCGGATGGTGCGGACGCTGGCCGGTCCGGTCCCGGACGGCGTCGACGAGGTTCCCGTGCTCCACGGCCTGCACGTCCTGCTGGCTTCGCTGGCCGAGCGCGAGCCGGTGGTGGTTGTCGTGGACGACCTGCGATGGGCCGACGCGCTTTCCGTGCGCGCGCTGGGTTTCCTCGCCGGCCGGCTGCGCGGGACGCGGGTGCTGCTCGGCGTCGTGCTGCCGGACACGCCGAGGGCGCCGGTCCTGCGTGAGCTCGACCGGACCGCGCGGCGCCGGGTGCGCGCGCTGCCCCTGTCACCGACCGGTTCGCGCATTGTCACCCAGATGCGGATCGCCGGCGCCGCGGCGGAGTTCGCCGCGGCCTGCCACGACCTCACCGGCGGCCGGCCGAAGGACCTGGGCCGGCTGCTGGACCGCGCGTTCGCCGACCGCCTCACCGGCGCGGCCGCGGACTGCGCCCGGCTGCGCGAGCTCGGCGCCGCCGCGCACCGCGACCGGCTGCGGCTGCTCGTCCGGCGCGAGCCGGCGGTCGAGGCGTTCGCGCGGGCGGTGGTGGTGCTGGGCCGGCACGCGGAGCCCGCGCTCGTCGCCCACCTGGCCGGGCTGGACGACGCCGCGTGCGCCGAGGCCCGCGCCCTGCTGGGCGGGACCTGGCTGGACACCGCGGCCGACGGCCGGCTGGTGCCGGAGCCCGCGCTGGTACGGGTGGTCGAGGAGGCGTGGTCCGCGGCCGGCGCCGCCGACGCGCACCGGGCCGCGGCGGCTTTGCTGACGGCGCAAGGGTTTCCGCCCGAGGACGTGGCCGGGGCCGACTCGCCCCGCGGCACCCTCCCGTGGGCGGCGCGGCACCTGCGCCGGACGTTGCTCGACGTGCCGCCCGGGCAGCCGGGCCGGGCCCGGCTGCTGACCGAGCTGGCCGCCGCCGAGCCGGATCCGCGCGCCGCCGTGCGGCACCTGGTCCAGGCGGCGCCGCTGCTGCCCGCCGGCCGCGAGCGGGCCGAAGCGGTCGCGCGGATCCCGCTGACCGCGGCCGCGCGCGGACCGCTGGTGACCGAACTGGTCCGGACGGTCGGCGACGCGGCCGTCCCGGACGGCTCCGACCTGGCCCACCGCCTGGAAGCCCGGCGGTGGTTCACCGCCCTCGAGGACCCGGCCCGGCTCGCCGCGGCCGCGGACCGGCTGCGGGAGCTGCCGGCCCGGCCGGGCGGCGGCGGTGAACGGGAGCTGCGGGCCGTGGTGCTGCTGGCCGCCACGCTCGGCGGCCGGATCACCGCCGCCGAAGCCGCCCGGCAGGCCGCGGTCCTGCTGGACCACGAGCCCGCGCGGACGGTCCGCGCCGGGACCGCGCTGCGGATCGTCCCGCTCGTGCTGACCGCCGCGGGCCGTCCGGACGCCGTCGCGCCGTGGCTGGCGTCGGCGGGCGGGCCGCGGGCGACGGCGGCGACCCGGGTGCTCGTCGACGTCCACCGCGCGCTGGCGCTGCTTTCGCGCGGGCGGTTCACCGAGGCCGGGGAGCCGGCGGAAAGGGCGTTCCGGGCGGCCGACCCGGGCGGTTACGACGTGCTGGCGCTGCCCGCGACGACGCTGGCGCTGGTCGCGGACTCGGCGCGCAGCAGGGACTTGGCCCGGCAGGTGCTCGACGGGCTGCCCGGGGACGACGACCTCGCGGTGTTCGCGGTCCGCCGGGGGCTGCTCGGGATGCTGGCCGCCCGCGAGGACCCGGAGGCGGCGCTGGCGCAGTTCCTCGACCGCGGCCGGCTGCTGGACCGGGCGGGCTGGCGCAACCCGGCGATCTACGCGTGGCGCGGCTCGGCGGCGCTGCTGGCGCGGCGGCTCGGCCACGTGGAGCAGGCCCGGCAGCTGGCCGAGGAGCACCATCGCCACTCCGTCGCGTGGGGCGCGCCCGCGATCCTCGGCCGGTCGCTGCGGATCCTCGCGGTCCTTGCCGAGCCCCGACGCGCGGTGGAGCTGCTGCGGGAGGCCGTCGACCTGCTCGACGGCGCCCCGGACGAGCTCGAGGCGGCCAAGGCCGGCGCCGATCTGGGAGCGCGCCTGCGCACGACGCACCCCGAAGCGGCGCGCCGCCTGCTGGCCCGCGCCCAGCAACTGGCCGAAAGCTGCGGCGCGGGGCGCCTGGAAGCCCGCGAGGACGGCACGTTCCGCCCCGCGGACCGCCCCCGCCCGGCGGCCGAGCTCACGGCGGGCGAGACCACGGTGGCCCGCCTGGCCGCCGGCGGCCGCACGAACACCGAGATCGCCGACGAGCTGAGCATCAGCCGCCGCGCGGTGGAGAAGCACCTGACGAGCTTGTACCGCAAGTTGGAGATCGACGGGCGCGCTCAGCTGGGGGCGGTGCTGAGCGCTCGGCCGGCCGCGGGGTGAGCGGGGCGGTCGGCCGCTTCGAGGAACCGGCCCCCGCCCGCACGGCCCGCCCAAACGCCCCGCCGGGCCGCGGACGGAAGGAGATGGTCGCCCGCGAGCGACCGATCCTCCCGCGCAGCCCAGCCGGACGCTCGAGCACCCGCCCCGCTCAGTCCTCCGCGCCCAGTTTCTCGTCCAGCAGCGCGAACATCTCGTCGTCGCTGGCGTCGGTGAAGTCGACCTCCGTCACGTCGTCTCGGGCGGTCCACGTGCCGCGGACCCGATCCAACCCGGCCGTGATCTCCTCGCGGGCCTCCGCGTCGATCACCGTGTCGCGCAACGCCTCCTCCAGCCGGGCCAGGTCGGCGAGGATCGACTGCTCCGGCTTGTCGTCCGGGGCCAGCAACTCCGCCAGGTAACCCGCCAGCTCGCGCGGGGTCGGCTGGTCGAACGCCACCGTCGCCGGCAGGGCCAGCCCCGTCACCGCGCTCAGGCGGCGGCGGAGCTCGACCGCCGTCAGGGAGTCGAAGCCCAGCTCCGAGAACGCCTGGTCCGGGCCGACGGCGTCCTGGTCGCCGTGCTCCAGCACCACCGCCACCGCGTCCGCGACGACGGTGAGCAGCAGCTCGATCCGCTCCGTCCCGCCGAGCCCGGCGAGCCGGGACGCCAGGTCCGGGACGGCGGCCGGGGTCCGCCGGGCCGGGACGAGCGCCCGCAGCACCGGCGGCACCTCGTCCAGCGCCCGCACCGCCGGCAGGTCGAGACGCACCGGAATCACCAACGGGTCCGCGCCCGCCCGCACCGCGTCGAACGCGGCGAGACCGTCTTCGGGGGCCAGCAGCCCGACGCCGGCGCGGGCCAGCCGCCGGATCTCCGCTTCGGGCAGGGCCGCCGTCATGCCGGTCTCGGCCGTCCACGGGCCCCACGCCAGCGACACCGCGGGCAGGCCGCGGCGCTGCCGGTGGACGGCCAGCGCGTCCAGGACGGCGTTCGCGGCCGCGTAGTTCGCTTGGCCGGCCCCGCCGAACGTGCCCGCCAGCGACGAAAACAGCACGAACCCCGCGAGGTCGCGCCCGGCCGTCAGCTCGTGCAGGTGCCGGGCGCCGTCGGCCTTGGGCCGCAGCACGGTGTCGAACCGCTCCGGCGAGAGCGACCCGACCACGCCGTCGTCCAGCACCCCCGCCGCGTGCACGACGGCCGTGAGGTCGAGCTCGGCCAGCACCGCCTCGAGCGCGGCGCGGTCACCGACGTCGCACGCCTTCACCTCGGCATGCGCGCCCAGCTCCGCCAGGTCGTCGAGGAGCCCGGGCTCGGCCCGCCCGGACCGGCTGACCAGTACGAGGTGCCGGTGCCCGCCGGCCGCCAGGCGACGCGCGACCAGCGCGCCGAGGCCGCCGGTGCCCCCGGTGACGAGCACCGCGCGGTCCCGGTCCCATTCGGCGCCGGCTTCGCCCGGCGTGGCCCGCCCGACCCGAGGGGCCGACACCACACCGTCCATAATGGACAGTTCAGGCTCCCCGCACCCGAGGAAGTCCTGCACGGGCAGGGATCCGTCGGAGTCGACGAGCACGAACCGGCCCGGGTTCTCCTGCTCCGCGGAGCGCGCCAGACCCCAGACGGCGGCCGCGGCGAAGTCTTCGCCGTCGAGCGCGCCGCGGGTCCGCAGCACCAGCTTCGAGCCGGCGAACCGGGCGTCGGCCAGCCACGTCTGCACGAGCGCCAGCACATCGGCCGTGACAGTGCGCAGGTCGGCTCCCGCCGGGACGGCCACCTCGGCGAACTCCCCCACCACGGGCAGCTCGGCCAAGGCGTACCCGGAAACCCGGACGACGTCGGCGGGCGCGGGGGCGACCGGTGTCCAGTTCAGCCGGTAGAGGTGCGCGGCGCGCAGCTGCCCGGCTTCGCGGACCGTGAGTCCCTCGGCGGAGGCCACCGGAGCGCCCGACGTGTCGGCGATCTCCAGCGCGACGGTGTCCGGCCCGGCCGGCGCCAGCCGGACGCGCAGGTCCGTCGCCCCGGGCCGGTGCACCGACACCCCGCGCCAGGTGAACGGCAGCGCGGGCGGCGCGTCCGGATCGGCCACCAGCTTGCCGTGCAGCACGGCGTCGAGCAGCGCCGGGTGCAGGCCGAAACCGCCGGCGTCGTCGACGCGGACCTCGGCGAACAGCTCGTCGCCGCGCCGCCACAACGCCTTCAGGCCCTGGAACGCCGGGCCGTAGGCGAACCCGCGGTCGGCCAGGGCTTCGTAGGCGCCGGCCACCTCGACGGGGATCGCGTCCGCGGGCGGCCAGTCCCCCACCGCGAATCCCGGCGCCGCGTCCGGGGTGAGCACGCCGGTCGCGTGCCGGGTCCACGAGCCGTCGTCGCCGCACGAGTGGATCTCCACCGGGCGGTGACCGCTCGGGTCGGGTGCGCTGACGGCGACCTGCACGGTGACACCGTCGGTGAGGACCAGCGGCGCGAGCAGGGTCAGGTCGCCGACGCGCGGACAGCCCGCCTGGGCGCCGGCGTGGCGGGCCAGTTCGAGGAACGCCGTGCCGGGCACGAGGTTCGTCCCGAAGACGACGTGGTCGGTCAGCCACGGCTGCGCCGACGCGGACAGCCGGCCGGTGCTGACGAGCGTGCCGGTGCCCGCCACCTCGACGGCCGCGCCGAGCACGGGGTGCCCGGCCCCGCGCGGGGCCGCGGCCGCCCGCGCCGGCGGCCAGAACCGCCGGTGCTCGAACGGGTACGCGGGCAGATCGGCCCGCGGCCCGTCGGCGGGCCAGCCGACGTCGACGCCGGAGACGTGCAGCCGGGCCAGCGCCGTGAGGAACGTCCGGTCCTCGGCGCGGTCGCGGCGGGCGAGGGGCACCACGGCCGCGTCCGGCACGTCGACCAGGCCGGACAGCACGGCGTCCGGGCCGACCTCGACGAACCGCGTGACCCCGGCCGCGGCGAGCCGCTCGAGCGCGTCGGCGAAGCGCACGGCGTCGCGCACCTGCCGCACCCAGTACGCCGGGTCGGTCACGTCGCCCGCGGCGACCACCGGGACGCGGGGCTCGGTGAAGGTGAGGCCGGCGACGACGTCGCCGAAGCCGGCCAGCATCGGGTCCATCAGCAGCGAGTGGAACGCGTGTGAGACGCGCAGGCGCCGCTGCTTGCCGAACCTGCCCGCGACGGCCGTGACGGCGTCTTCGAGCCCGGACAGCACCACCGACGCGGGCCCGTTGACGGCCGCGAGGTCGACGCCGTCGCCCAGGAAGGGGCGCACGTCGGCTTCGGTGGCCTGGACGGCGATCATCGCACCGCCCTCGGGCAGCGCGCCCATCAGGCGGGCGCGGGCCGAGACCAGCGTGCACGCGTCGTCGAGGGTCAGCACGCCGGCGACGTGCGCCGCCGCGATCTCGCCCACCGAGTGCCCGGCGACGAAGTCCGGCCGCACCCCCCACGACTCGAGCAGCCGCGCCGCGGCGACCTCGAAGGCGAACAGCCCGGGCTGGGTGTGTTCGGTGCGGTGCACCCGGTCGTCGGCGAGCGCGGCCCGGACGTCGGGCGCGAACCGGTCGAGGACCTCGTCGAACGCCGCCGCGAACACCGGGAACCGCGCGGCCAGCTCGCGGCCCATGCCCGGCCGCTGCGCACCTTGCCCGGAGAACAGGAACGCGGTCGAGCCGACGCCGGCCACCCCTTCGACGACCTCGGCGGACGGCTCCCCGGCGGCGAACGCGGCCAGCGCGGCGGCGGGCCGCTCGGAGACGACGACGGCGCGGTGCGCGAACTTCGGCCGCCGGGCCAGCGCCCGGCCCACCGCCGCCGCGGGCAGCGTGTCCACTGTGGACGAAAGCCGGGCCGCGTGGGCGCGCAGCGCCGCGGCCGAGCGCGCGGACAGCGGCCAGACGGCGGGCCCGGCCGGCTCCTCGGCCGGCGCGGGGGTTTCGGCGGCCTGCTCGATGATCACGTGGGCGTTGGTGCCGCTGATGCCGAACGACGAGATCCCGGCCCGCCGCGGCCGCGCCGCCGAGGGCCACTCGCGGGCTTCGGCGACCACCTCGACGGCCCCCGCCGTCCAGTCCACCTGGGACGACGGCGTGCCGCTGTGCAGGCTGGCGGGGACAACGCCGTGGCGCATCGCCTGGATCATCTTGATGATGCCCGCGACCCCGGCCGCCGCCTGGGTGTGCCCGATGTTCGACTTGACCGACCCGAGCAGCAGCGGGGTTTCGCGGTCCTGGCCGTAGGTGGCCAACAGCGCCTGCGCCTCGATCGGGTCGCCCAGCGCGGTGCCGGTGCCGTGCGCCTCGACGACGTCGACGTCCGAAGCAGACAGACCGGCACCGGCGAGCGCGGTGCGGATGACCCGTTGCTGCGACGGGCCATTCGGGGCGGTGAGCCCGTTCGACGCGCCGTCGGAGTTGACCGCACTCCCCCGCACGACGGCCAGGATCCGGTGCCCGTTGCGGAGCGCGTCAGACCGCCGTTCCAGGACCAGCAGGCCGACCCCCTCGGACCAGCCGGTGCCGTCGGCGTCGTCGGAGAACGCCTTGCACCGGCCGTCCGGGGACAGCCCGCGCTGGCGGGCGAACTCGACGAACGTCGCGGGGGTCGCCATCACCGTGACCCCGCCGGCCAGCGCCAGCGAGCACTCCCCGGACTTCAGCGCCTGGCTCGCCCAGTGCAGCGCCACCAGCGACGACGAGCACGCCGTGTCGACGGTGACCGCCGGGCCTTCCAGCCCGAGGGTGTAGGCGACGCGGCCGGACGCGACGCTCGGCGCGCTGCCGTTGCCCTGCTGGCCTTCGTAGCCGCTGCCGGCGAGCAGGCCGCCGTAGTCGCTGTACATCACCCCGGCGAACACCCCGGTCGCGCTGCCGCGCAGCGTCGCCGGGTCGATGCCCGCGTGTTCCAGGGCCTCCCACGACGTCTCGAGCAGCAGGCGCTGCTGGGCGTCGGTCGCGACGGCTTCGCGCGGGCTCATGCCGAAGAACGCGGCGTCGAAGCCCGCGGCGCCGGCGAGGAACCCGCCGGCCCGCGCGTAGGTCGTGCCCGGGTGGTCCGGGTCGGGGTCGTAGAGCGCGGCCAGGTCCCAGCCGCGGTCGGCGGGGAACGGGCCGATGGCGTCGCGGCCGGCGGCGACCAGCTCCCAGAGCTCGTCGGGCGACGCCGCGCCGCCCGGGTAGCGGCAGCCCATGCCGACCACGACGACCGGGTCGTCGTCGGCGGCGCGGACCGCGCGGGCCTCGGTCGTGGGCGCGTCGCCGCCGAGCAGCTCGGCCAGCAGGAACGCGGTGAGCGCCGCGCTGTTCGGGTGGTCGAACACCAGGGTGGTGGGCAGCCGCAGCCCGGTCGCGGCCGCGAGCCGGTTGCGCAGCTCGACCCCGGTGAGCGAGTCGAAGCCCAGCGCGGAGAACGCGCGGCCGGGTTCGACGGCCGTGCGGTCGGCGTGCCCGAGCACCGCCGCGACGTGCGTGGCGACCAGGTCGGCGACGACGTCGTGGCGGCCGGCTTCCGGCAGCTCCGCCAGGCGCGCCGCCAGCTCGCCCGCGGCGGCGGCCCGGCGGGCGGTCGCGCGGACCAGGCCACGCAGCGGCGCGGCGACCTCGCCGGCAGCCGTGGCGGCCGGGCGGACCGGCACCAGGGCCGGGATCCCGGCCGGGACGGCGGCGTCGAACAGCGCGAGGCCGTCCTCGGCGGTCAGGGCCGTGATCCCGGCCCGCGCCATCCGCGCCACCTCGGCGTCGCCCAGCTCCGCGGTCATGCCGCCGACCCCCGCCCAGGGGCCCCAGGCGAGCGAGACGGCGGGCATCCCGCGGGCGGCGCGGTGCTCGGCGAGCGCGTCGAGGTAGGCGTTGGCGGCGGCGTAGTTGGCCTGTCCGGCGCCGCCGATCGTGCCGGCGACCGAGGAGAACAGCACGAACCCGGCGAGGTCCGCGGTCAGCTCGTGCAGCAGCCACGCGGCCTCGGCCTTCGGGCGCCAGACGCGGTCGAGCTGAGCGTCGGTCATCGTCTCGACGGTGCCGTCTTCGAGGACACCGGCCGCGTGCACGACGGCGGTCAGCCGGTGGCCTTCGAGGACGGCGGAGAGCGCGGCGCGATCGGTGACGTCGCACGCGGCGACGGTCACCTCGGCCCCGGCGTCGGTCAGGTCGGTGACGTCGGCCCGGCCACCACGGCTGAGCAGCAGCAGCCGTCGCATGCCGTGCGCGGTCACCAGGTGCTTCGCGAGCAGGCGGCCGAGACCACCGGTGCCGCCGGTGATGAGCACGGTGCCGTCGGGGTCCCAGCCCAGCGGGGCGGGTTCGGCGGCGGCCTTCGCGAGCCGCGGCACCTCGACGACGCCGTCGCGCACCCGGGCCTGCGGCTCCCCCGCGACCAGGTCGATGTCGGCCGGGTCGGCGCAGTCGACGAGCACGAAGCGGCCCGGGTGCTCGGACTGCGCCGCCCGGACCAGGCCCCACACGGCGGCCGCGGCGAGGTCGGAGCCGTCGGTGGCGCCGGTGGTGTGGAAGACGAGCTCGGCGTCGCGGGGTTCGGCGAGCCAGTCGCGGACCAGCTCCAGGGCCCGAGCGGGGCCGTCGGCGGTGACCACGACCCGCTCCGGCCGGTCGCCCCGGGCCGGGGTGACCGGGACCCAGCCGAGGCGGAAGAGCGCGTCCTGGGCGCGGGTGCGGGCGGCGGTCGCCGGCCGGAAGGTCACCGCGTCGACCTCCGCGACCGGGTGGTCGTCACCGTCCACGAAAGACAGTGAGACGGCGTGCTCGCCGGCCGGGGTGATCCGGACGCGCACCAGCGACGCGCCCGTGGTGTGCAAACGGATCCCGCGCCAGCTGAACGGCACGTGCGGCCGGGCGTGCCCGGCGGTGAGGGCGACGGCGTGCAGGGCGGCGTCGAGCAGCGCCGGGTGGATCCCGAAGGCCGCGGGCGGCTCGTCACCGAGGCTCAGCTCGGCGAAGACCTCGTCGCCGTGGCGCCAGGCGCGGCGCAGGCACTGGAACGCGGGTCCGTACCCGAGGCCGAGCGCGGCCAGCCGGTCGTAGGCGTCACCGAGGTCGAGCGGCTCGGCGCCGGCCGGGACCGCCGCGGTCCCGGCCGCGACGGCGGTGTCCGGTTCGAGAACGCCGGTCGCGTGCCGGGTCCAAGGCCCGCCGTCCCCTTCGGCCCGGGCGAACACGGCGAAGTCGCGCAGCCCGTCTTCGCCCGGGGCCGCGACGCGGACCTGCAGGTGCACGGCGCCGTCCGCCGGGACGACGAGCGGCTCGACGACGGTCAGCTCGCGCACGGCCGCGCCGGCGTGCAACGCCAGTTCGGCGAAGGCCGCGCCGGGCAGCACGGTCGTGCCGAGGACCGTGTGGTCGGCCAGCCACGGCTGCGCGGCCAACGAGACCCGACCGGTGTACAGCTGACCGGCGCCGTCGGCGAGGTCGACCGTGCCGCCGAGCAGCGGGTGCGCGGCCGCGGCGAGGCCGAGGCCGGCGGGGTCGCCGGTGGCCTGCCGTGCCGCGGGCCAGAACCGTTCGCGCTGGAAGGCGTACCCCGGCAGCGGGACCGCGCGGCCGTCGGCGAGGCCGTCCCACCCGACCGGCAGGCCGGCCGCGAAGAGGCGGGCGAGCGCGGCGCGGAAGGCGCTGGGTTCGTCGTGGTCGCGGCGCAGCACCGGCACGACGAGGGCGTCGTCGTCACCCGCGGCGAGCCCGGCGAGGACCGCGGCCGGGCCGACCTCGACGAACTTGTCGACGTGCCACGCCCGCAGGGCGCGCAGGGCGTCGGCGAAGCGGACCGTGTCACGGACCTGGCGCACCCAGTACGCGGGATCGGTGACACTTCCGTTCGCCACCACCGGAATCGCCGGCTCGTGGTAGGTCAGCCCGGCGGCGACTTCGCCGAATTCGGCGAGCATCGGGTCCATCAGCGACGAGTGGAAGGCGTGCGAGACCGGGAGCCGCTTGACGTCGCCGAAATGCGCGGCGACCGCCGAGACGGCGGCTTCCGGACCGGACACGACCACCGAGCGCGGCCCGTTGACGGCGGCCAGCGCGGCCCCGCCGGTGAGCAGCGGCCGGACGTCGTCCTCGGCGGCACGCAGGGCGACCATCGCCCCGCCGGCGGGCAGGGCCTGCATCAGCCGGCCGCGGGCGGTGACCAGCCGGGCCGCGTCGGCCAGGGAAAACACCCCGGCGACGTGCGCGGCGGCCAGCTCGCCGATCGAGTGCCCGGCGACGTAGTCCGGGCGGACGCCCCGCGCGGCCAGGGTGTGGAACAACGCGACTTCGACGGCGAACAACGCCGCCTGGGTGTGCTCCGTCCGGTCGAGCGCCGCGGCGTCGTCGCCCCACATGACGTCGCGGACCGCCGGGTCCAGCTCGGCGAGGACGGTGTCGAGCGCGGCGGCGAACGCCGGGTCGGCGGCCAGTTCGCGGCCCATGCCGAGGCGCTGGGAACCCTGGCCGGAGAAGAGGAACGCCGTCCGGCCGGGGGTGACCACGCCGGTGACGACGTCCGGGTGCTCGCGGCCGGCGGCGAGCGCGGTCAGCGCGGCTTCGCCGAACACGACGGCCCGCTCGTCGAAGCGGGCCCGGCCGCGGGCGAGGGTCCACGCGACGTCGCGTGGGTCGCGCTGTCCGATGTGGACACTGAGCCGGTTCGCCTGGGCGCGCAACGCTTCCGGTGTCTTGGCGCTGAGCAGCCACGGCACCTCGGGCGCCGCCGGCCGCTCGGCAACCACGCGCGGCGTGGGCTGCTCCAGGATGACGTGGGCGTTCGTGCCGCTGATCCCGAACGACGACACCCCGGCCCGGCGGGGGCGCCCGGCGTCGGGCCAGGCCGTCGCGACGGTGGCCGGCTCGACCGCGCCGGCGGTCCAGTCGACGTGCCCGGACGGCTCGGTGACGTGCAGCGTGCGCGGCACGACGCCGTGGCGCATCGCCTGCACCACCTTGATGATCCCGGCGACGCCCGACGCGGCCTGGGTGTGGCCGATGTTGGACTTCACCGAACCCAGCAGCAGCGGGGTTTCGCGATCCTGGCCGTAGGTGGCCAGCAGCGCCTGCGCCTCGATCGGGTCGCCCAGCGTCGTGCCGGTCCCGTGCGCCTCGACGAAGTCGACGTCCGAAGTGGACAGTCCGGCGGTGGCGAGCGCGGTGCGGATGACGCGTTG
This sequence comes from Amycolatopsis sp. NPDC104587, assembly GCF_055583645.1. Taxonomy (NCBI): domain Bacteria; kingdom Bacillati; phylum Actinomycetota; class Actinomycetes; order Pseudonocardiales; family Pseudonocardiaceae; genus Amycolatopsis; species Amycolatopsis sp. NPDC104587. Next base: position 415,043 of record NZ_JBVJNO010000010.1, on the reverse strand, counting down.
CTGCGAAGGGCCGTTCGGCGCGGTGAGGCCGTTGGACGCGCCGTCGGAGTTGACCGCGGATCCCTTGACCACGGCCAGGATCTCGTGGCCGTGACGCTCGGCGTCGGAGAGCCGTTCGAGGACGAGCATGCCGACCCCTTCGGACCAGCCGACCCCGTCGGCACTGGCGGAGAAGGGCTTGCAGCGGCCGTCGGCGGCGAGGCCGCGCTGGCGGGAGAACTCGACGAACGCCGTCGGCGTCGACATCACCGTGACGCCGCCGGCGAGGGCGAGGTCGCACTCGCCGGCGCGCAGGGCCTGCGCGGCCCAGTGCAACGCGACCAGCGACGACGAACACGCGGTGTCGACGGTGACCGCGGGGCCTTCGAGCCCGAGCGCGTACGCGACCCGGCCGGAGGCGACACTGCCGGCGCTGCCGCTGGTCTTGTACCCCTCGGCGTCCTCACCGCCGTCGAGCAGGCGGCTGTAGTCGCCGTACATCACCCCGGCGAACACCCCGGTGGCGCTGCCCCGCAGCGCCGACGGGTCGACCCCGGCGCTTTCCACGGCCGCCCAGGACGTTTCGAGCAGCAGGCGCTGCTGGACGTCGGTCGCGACGGCCTCGCGCGGGCTCATCCCGAAGAAGCCGGCGTCGAAGTCGGCGGCGTCGTGCAGGAACCCGCCGTGGCGCGTGTACGACGTGCCGGGGTGCGCGGGGTCGGGGTCGTAGAGCGCGGCGAGGTCCCAGCCGCGGTTCGACGGGAACTCGGTGACGGCGTCGCCGCCGCGCTCGACCAGCCGCCACAGGTCCTCGGGCGAGGCGACCCCACCCGGGTAGCGGCAGGCCATGCCGACGATGACGACCAGGTCGCCGTCGACGGCCTTCGTGGTGAGGGGCGTTTCGACCGGGGTGTCCCCGGCGAGGTGGTCGACCAGGGCGCCGACGGTCGGGTGGTCGAACACGAGCGTCGCGGGCAGCCGCTGCCCGGTGGCGGCGGTGAGCCGGTTGCGCAGCTCGACGGCGGTGAGCGAGTCGAAGCCGAGGTCGGCGAACGACCGGTCGGGGGTGATCCGCCCGGTGCCGCGGTGGCCGAGGACGTGCGCGACCTCGTTCGCGACGACCGCTGCGGCCTCCGCGCGAGAACGCAGCCGCCGCTGCGCGGTGGCCGTCGCGCGGCGCGCCGGGGCGCGGACCAGACCACGCAGCGGGTACGGGAGGTCGTCACGCCGGCGCAGGACGGCCCGGTCGAGCCGCACGGGCAGCACGACGGGCGCGCCGGCGGCGAGGGCGGCGTCGAAGAGTCCGGTGCCCTGGTCGACAGCGAGCGGCGGGAAACCGGCGCGGGCGAGCCGGTCGAGACCGGTGTCCCCGAGCTCGGCGGTCATACCGGCGGTGGCGACCCACGGGCCCCACGCGAGGCTCGTGGCGGGCAGGCCGCGGGCGCGGCGGTGTTCGGCGAGGGCGTCGAGGAACGCGTTGGCGGCGCCGTAGTTGCCCTGGCCGGGCAGGCCCAGGGTGCCGGAGACCGACGAGAAGAGGACGAGGTCGGTGCCGTCGGCGGTCAGCTCGTGCAGGTGCCAGGCGGCGTCGGCCTTCGGCCGCGTGACGACGGCCAGGCGCTCGGGGGTGAGGTCGGTGAGAAGGGCGTCGTCGAGAACGCCGGCGGAGTGGACGACGGCGGTGATGTCGCGGCCTCGCAGCAGCAGCTCGAGAGCCGCGCGGTCGGCGACGTCGCAGGCGGCGACGGCGACCTCGGCCCCGGCCGCGGTGAGCTCGGCGACGAGTTCGCCGGCCCCCGGGCTCTCGGCTCCCCGGCGGCTCACCAGCAGCAGCCGGCGGGTCTTCCCGGTCGCGACGAGGTGCCGGGCGACGATCGCCCCCAGCCCACCCGTTCCCCCGGTGACGAGAACACTCCCGTCACGCCCCCCGAAGGCGGAGCTTTCACGTGAAAGCTCCGCCCCCAGGTCGCCGCTTTCACGTGAAAGCTCCGGGGTGAGGCGGGCGGCGAGGAGGGTGCCGGCGCGGATGGCGAGTTGCGGTTCTTCGCCGGCCAGTGCGGCCAGGAGGAGCTCCGGGGAGACGGGCTCGTCGACGTCGAGCAGGCCGAAGCGGCCCGGGTGCTCGGCCTCGGCCGCACGGACCAGGCCCCAGACCGCGGCGGCCGGGAGGTCCGCTCCCGTGGTCGCGCCGCGGGTCAGGAACACCAGCTTGCCCGTCGCCGACTCCGTGACCCAGCGTTGGGCCAGGTCCAGGGCGCGGGAGGTCAGCGCGTGCGTCGAGGCCGGGATGTCGCCGTCGCCGGCGAAACACGCCACCACCAGGGGCGCCGAGGTGAGGTCCGTCGTGGTGGGAAGGGGCAGGGTGAACGGGTTCTCGCCCCACAGGACGGCCGACGGCGCCGGGGCGGGTACCGGCACCGGGGTCCACGCCAGGGTGAACAACGCGTCGGAGCGCTGGTCGGTCGGACGGTGTTCGCGCAGGTCCAGGGCGTCGATCGTGGCGACCGGGTGCCCGGCGGGGTCGGTCAGCGTGACGCCGTCGTCGCGGACGTGGACGCGCAGCGTCACCGCGCCCGCCGCGTGCAGGGACACTCCGCGCCACGAGAACGGGAGTGCCCGCGCCGGGGTGCCCGGGCGCAGCGTGAGGGCGTGCAGGGCCGCGTCCAGCAACGCCGGGTGCAGGCCGAACTCCGCCGCTTCCGCGTGGTGCTCGGCGTCGAGCGCCACTTCGGCGAACACTTCGCCGCCGCGGCGCCACGCCGCCCGCAGGCCGCGGAAGCGAGGGCCGTACGCGAACCCGTCCGCCGCGAAGTCCGCGTAGAAGCCTTCCAGTGGCACCTGTTCCGCGTCCGCGGGCGGCCACGCACCGAGACCGGACGCGGGCACTTCCGCCGCCGGGCTCAGCGAGCCGGTGGCGTGCTCGGTCCAGGAGTCCTCTTCGGACCGTCGTGAGTGGATCGACACCGGCCGGGCGCCGCGCTCGTCCGGTTCGCCGACGCGCACCTGCACCGACGCCGGCACCACCAGCGGGACGGCCATCGTCAGCTCGTCGATCCGCGAGCAGCCGCACTCGTCTCCCGCGCGGATCGCCAGTTCGGCCAGCGCCGTGCCGGGCAGGAGCGTCGCCCCTGCGACGACGTGCTCGGCGAGCCACGGCTGGGCGGCCGTCGACAGCCGCCCGGTGAGCACGTGCTCGTCCGAGCCGGCCAGCGCGACCGCGTCGTCCAGAAGTGGGTGCGCCATCGAGCCGGCCGCCCGCACCGGCCGCGGCGCGGGCCAGAACCGCTCGCGCTGGAACGGGTAGGTGGGCAGCTCCACCGGCCGGCCGCCGGCCAGCGCGGGCCGCCAGTCGACGTCCACCCCGGCCACGAACAGCCGGGCCGCGGCCTCGGTGAACGCGACCTCCTCACCGCGGTCGCGCCGCATCAGCGGCACCGCGAGCCCGTCCGGCACCAGCGCGGACAGCACGCCGTCCGGACCGGCTTCGACGAACCGCGTGACCCCGGCCGCCGTCAACGCCGTGACGGCGTCGGCGAACCGGACCGCTTCCCGCGCGTGCCGCACCCAGTAGTCCACCGTGGACGGATCCACGCCGGACTCCACAGTGGACACGAACGGCAGGCGCGGTGCAGAGAAGGTGACTCCGCTCAGGACTTCGGCGAACTCCGCGAGCATCGGCTCCATCAGTGGTGAGTGGAACGCGTGCGACACCGTGAGCCGCCGCGTCTTCTCGAACCGAGCGGCCACCTCGGCGACCGCTTCCGCTCGTCCGGACAGGACGACCGAGCGCGGCCCGTTCACCGCGGCGATCGCGACGTCCGGGCCGAGCAGCGGCCGGACCTCGTCCTCGCCCGCCACGACCGCGACCATCGCGCCCCCGTCCGGGAGCGCCTGCATCAACGCGCCCCGTGCCTCCACGAGCCGGCACGCGTCGGCCAGCGAGAACACTCCCGCGGCGTACGCGGCGGCGATCTCGCCGATCGAATGCCCGGCGACGACGTCGGGCGTGACGCCCCACGACTCGGCCAGCCGCAGCAGCGCGACCTGCACGGCGAACAACGCGGGCTGCGCGAACTCCGTGCGGTCCAAGCGATCCTGGTCGTCACCGCGCACGGCGCCGGCCACCTCGGGGCCGAACTCGGCGAGCACGGCGGCGTGGGCCTCGGCGAACACCGGAAAACGGCGGGCCAGCTCCCGGCCCATCCCCGCGCGCTGCCCGCCCTGGCCGCTGAACAGGAACGCGGTCTTCCCCGGCGTCGCGGCACCGGTGACCGTCCGCCGGTCGTCGCCGGCCGCGAGGACGACTGCCCGGTGCGCGAACCGCGAGCGGGCGGCGAGGGAGTACCCGACGTCGAGCGGGCTGCCTTCGAGCCCGGTTGTGCTTTCGGTCCAGGCGCGCAACGCGGGCTCGGACTTGGCCGACAGCGGCCACGGCACGACCGCGGGCACCGGCGCGGCGGGCGTCTCCGGGCCGGCCGGGGGCTGCTCGAGGATGGCGTGGGCGTTCGTGCCGCTGATGCCGAACGACGAAACCGCCGCCCGGCGCGGCCGGTCGCTCGCGGGCCATTCGGTGGCCTCGCCGAGCAGGGCGACACCGCCGTCTTCCCAGTCGACGCGTGAAGACGGCGTGTCCGCGTGCAGGGTCCGCGGCAGCACACCGTGGCGCATCGCGAGGACCATCTTGATCACGCTCGCGACCCCGGCGGCGGCCTGGGTGTGCCCGAGGTTCGACTTGACGGACCCGAGCAGCAGCGGCGTTTCCCGGTCCCGGCCGTAGGTCGCGATGAGCGCCTGCGCCTCGATCGGGTCACCCAGGGGCGTGCCGGTGCCGTGGCCCTCGACGGCGTCGACGTCCACAGGGGACAGACCGGCGTTCGCGAGCGCCGCGCGGATGACGCGTTGCTGCGACGGGCCGTTCGGGGCGGTGAGCCCGTTGGACGCGCCGTCCTGGTTGAGCGCGCTCCCCCGCACCACGGCCAGGACCGGGTGGCCGTGGCGGCGCGCGTCGGAAAGCCGTTCCAGCAAAAGCATCCCGGCGCCCTCGGCCCAGCCGGTGCCGTCCGCGCCGTCGCCGAAGGACCGGCAGCGCCCGTCCGCGGACAGGCCGCGCTGCCGCGAGAACTCGACGAACGTCGACGGGGTCGCCATCACCGTGACCCCGCCGGCCAGGGCGAGGTCGCACTCCCCCGACCGCAGGGCCTGCGCGGCCAGGTGCAGCGACACCAGCGACGACGAACACGCCGTGTCCACCGTGACCGCCGGGCCTTCCAGACCGAGCACATAGGACACCCGGCCGGACGCCACGCTGCCCGCGCTACCGCTGGTCAGGTACCCCTCGGCGTCTTCGCTGCCGCTGAGCAGGCGGCTGTAGTCGTGGTACATCACCCCGGCGAACACGCCGGTCGCGGTGCCGCGCAGCGCCGCCGGGTCCAGGCCCGCGCGCTCGACCGCCTCCCACGAGGTCTCCAACAGCAGGCGCTGCTGGGCGTCGGTGGCCAGGGCCTCACGCGGGCTCATGCCGAAGAACTCGGCGTCGAACTCGGCCGCGTCGTGCAGGAACCCGCCGTGCCGGGTGTAGGAGGTGCCCGCGTGGGCGGGGTCGGGGTCGTAGAGCGCGTCGAGGTCCCAGCCGCGGTCGGCGGGGAACTCCGAGACGGCGTCGCGGCCGTCGCGGACCAGCTCCCAGAGCTGGTCGGGCGTGCGGACACCCCCGGGGTAGCGGCAGGCCATGCCGACGATGACCACCGGGTCGCCGGTGCTCGCGGCGGCGCGGCGGACCTCGGCGGCCGGCGGGCCGGCGTCGACCAGCTCGGCCAGCAGGTACGCGGCGAGCGCGGTCACGGTCGGGTGGTCGAACACCAGCGTGCTGGGCAGCCGCAGCCCGGTGGCGGCGGCGAGCCGGTTGCGCAGGTCGACGCCGCTGAGCGAGTCGAAGCCGAGGTCGGCGAACGAGCGGGCGGGGTCGATCGCCGCGGCGTCGGCGTGCCCGAGGGCGAGCGCGACGTGCGTGGCGACCAGCCCGGCGAGCGCCTCGGCCCGCTCGGCGGCGGGCAGCGGCGTGAGGGTGCGGACCAGGTCGCCGGCCTGCGCCGACCCCGCGGCGGCGCGACGGCGGCCGGGCCGGACCAGCCCGCGCAGGACGTGCGGGACTTCCGGCAGCCGCCGCACGGCGGCGAGGTCGAGCGGCAGCGGCAGGAGCGCGGGCTCGCCGGCGCCACGAGCGGCGTCGAAGAGGGCGAGGCCGGTTTCGACGGTGACCGGCGGCAGCCCGGCTTCGGCGAGGCGGCGCAGGTCCACTTCGGACAGTGTGGCCGTCATGCCGCTGCCGGACTCCCACGGGCCCCAGCCGAGGCTCACGGCGGGGCGGCCGCCGGTGTGGCGGAGGCGGGCGAGAGCGTCGAGGAAAGCGTTTGCGGCCGCGTAGTTCGCCTGGCCGGCGCCGCCGAACGTGCCGACGACGGAGGAGAAGAAGACCAGCTCGGTGCCGGGCGCGGTGAGCTCGTGGAGGTGCCAGGCGGCGTCGGCCTTGGCGCGCAGGACGGTGTCGAAGCGCTCGGGGGTGAGGGCGGCGAGGGTGCCGTCGTCGAGGACGCCGGCGGCGTGGACGACGGTGGTGATGTCGCGGCCTTCGAGCAGCCGGGCGAGGGCGCCGCGGTCGCCGACGTCGCAGGCCGCCACCTCGACGCGGTCGCCCAGCTCGGAGAGCAGGCCCGGGTCGGCGGTGCCGGAGCGGCTGACGAGCAGCAGGTCGCGGCAGCCGCGGGCGGCGAGGTGCCGGGCGACGGCGCTGCCGAGCCCGCCGGTGCCGCCGGTGATGAGGACGGTGCCGTCGCGGCCTTCGGGCCCGGCCGGCGCTTCGGTAACGCGGGCGAGCCGGGCGGCGAGGACCCGGCCGTCGTCGATCTTCAGGACGGGTTCGCCGGTGGCGACGGCTTCGGCGGGCTCGAGGGAGCCATCGGTCTCGACGAGCACGAACCGGCCGGGGTGCTCCGCCTGGGCGGCGCGGACGAGCCCGCCGGCGGCGGCCGCGACCGGGTCGCCGGGCGGCGTCACGACCACAAGGGTGCGCTCGCCGGCGAGGGTGTCCTGGAGCTTCGCCAGCACGCGGCCGGTCACCTCGCGCAGCGACCGCGGGACGTCGGCCAGGTCACCGGCGACGGCGAGGACGTCGAAGTCCGGCGCGGGTTCCCGGGTGGTGACGGGTGTCCACTCGAGCCGCAGCAGCGGGCGCGGGGCCTTCGCGGCGCCGGGCCGGCGCAGGACGAGGCGGTCGACGGAGACGACGGGAGTCCCGGCCGGATCGGTGGCGGCGACGCGGAGGCCGCCGTCAGCCGGGGTGAGCCGCACGCGCAGGGCGGCGGCGCCGGTGGCGTGCAGGGTGACGCCGTGCCAGGAGAACGGGACGCCGCCGGTGTGGCCGGGGTCGAGCAGGGAGACGAGCCGGAGGGTCGCGTCGAAGAGGGCAGGGTGCAGGCCGAAGGCGGCGGCGTCGGGGCGGTGAGGTTCGGCGAGGGCGACTTCGGCGAAAATCTCGTGGTCACGGCGCCAGGCGAGGGCGGGGCCGGGGAAGGCGGGGCCGTAACCGAGCCCGTCGGCGGCGAGGCGGTCGGTGAGATCGGTGAGGTCGAGGGCTTCGGCGCCGGCGGGGGGCCAGGTGCCGGGCGAGCCCGACGACGCATCCGCGGGCGACCAGAAACCCGGCGTGCCTGGGTGGCCGGTGTCGGCCGGGCCGGATGCCGCATCGGCGGGCGACCACAAACCCGGCGCGCCCGCCTGCCCGCCGTCGGGCGAGGCGAACCCGGTCGCGCCCGTGACCAGCGCCGCCTCCGGGAGCAGGCGGCCGCTCGCGTGCTGCTGCCAAGGCTCGTCCGCCCCCGCCGGGCGGGACGACACCGTGAACTCGCGTCCGCCCTCCTCGTCCGGCGCTGCCACGCGCAGCTGCAGGTCGTGGTCCGCGGTCAGCTCCAGGGGGGACTCGATCGTCAGCTCGTCCACGGCCAGGTCCGCGCCCGCCGTGAGAGCCAGCTCGACGAACGCCGTGCCCGGGAGGACCGGGACGCCCTGGACCGTGTGGTCGGCCAGCCACGGCTGGGTCGCCGTCGTGAGGAGGCCGGTGCGGACGACGCCGCCGTCGGACAGGTCGAGGGCCGCGCCGAGCAGCGGGTGTCCCGGGGCCGCCGGCCAGAAGCGCCGGTGCTGGAACGCGTACGTCGGCAGGTCCACGACCCGCGCGCCCGAACCGGCGAACCACGCCGGCCAGTCCACTGTGGAGCCCGTGATGTGCAGGCGTCCCAACGCTTCCAGGACCGTCTCGGTCTCCGGGCGGCCGCGGCGCAGGAGCGGCGCCATCACCGCCGCCGGCTCGTCGACCAGGCCCGACAGCACCGCGTCCGGGCCGAGCTCGACGAACGTCGTCACCCCCGCCGCGGTCAGGCGGCCGAGCGCGTCGGCGAAGCGGACCGTCGCACGCACGTGCTCGACCCAGTACTCCGGGGACGTCACGTCGCCCGCCGCGATCACCGGGACCACCGGGGGCGCGAACGTCAGCTCCGCCACGACCGCGCGGAACTCCGCCAGCATCGGGTCCATCAGGTGCGAGTGGAACGCGTGCGACACCGCGAGCCGCTTCGACTTCGCGAAGCGCGCCGCCACCGCCGCCACCGCGGCCTCGTCGCCGGACACCACCACCGACCGCGGCCCGTTCACCGCCGCGAGGCCGGCGCCCGGGACCAGCGCCGCGCGAACGTCCTCTTCGGACGCTTCGACCGCCACCATCGCGCCGCCGCGCGGCAGGGCCTGCATCAGCCGGCCCCGCGCCGACACCAGCGCGCACGCGTCGGCCAGGGAAAGCACGCCGGCCACGTGCGCGGCCGCGATCTCGCCCACCGAGTGCCCGGCGACGAAGTCCGGCCGGACACCCCACGCCGCCAGCAGCCGCGCCAGCGCGACCTCGACCGCGAACAACGCCGGCTGCGCGATCCCGGTCTCCGCCAGCGCTTCGGCGTCGACCCCCCACACCACTGAGCGCACCGCGGGGTCGAACAACGCCAGGACCTCGTCGAAGGCTTCCGCGAACACCGGGTACTCCGCGGCCAGCTCCCGGCCCATCCCGATCCGCTGGGCGCCCTGCCCGGTGAACAGGAACGCCAGCGGCCCCGGCGCCGCGACACCCCGCGCGACCTCGCGCACGCCGTCGGCGGTCGCCAGGAGGACCGCGCGGTGCGGGAACCGGGCCCGGGCGGTGGCCAGGGTGAACCCGGCGTCGAGCGGCGCGGGGGAAGCACCCGTGACGCGCGTGACCTGCTCGTCCAGCGCGGCTTCCGAACGCGCCGAAAGCACCCACGGCACCACCGGACGCCCGGCCGCGGGCGCCGAACCGGCCGCCGGCGCCTCGATCACGACGTGCGCGTTGGTGCCGCTGATCCCGAACGACGAGATCCCGGCCCGGCGCGGCCGCTCGGCGACCGGCCACTCCCGCGCGTCGGCGAGCAGCTCGACCGACCCGGCCGACCAGTCCACATGGGACGACGGCGTCTCCGACCACAGCGACTTCGGCACCACACCGTGGCGCATGGCGAGGATCATCTTGATGATCCCGGCGACCCCGGCCGCCGCCTGGGTGTGGCCGATGTTCGACTTCACCGACCCGAGCAGCAACGGGGTTTCGCGGTCCTGGCCGTAGGTGGCCAGGAGCGCCTGCGCCTCGATCGGGTCACCCAGAGTCGTTCCGGTGCCGTGCGCTTCGACGACGTCGACGTCCGAAGTGGACAGACCGGCGGTGGCGAGCGCGGCGCGGATCACGCGCTGCTGCGACGGGCCGTTCGGCGCGGTGAGCCCGTTCGACGCGCCGTCGGAGTTGACGGCGGACCCGCGCAGCACCGCCAGCACGCGGTGTCCGTTACGGACGGCGTCGGACTGCCGCTCCAGCACCAGCAGGCCGACACCCTCGGACCAGCCGGTGCCGTCGGCGTCGTCCGAAAAGGACTTGCAACGGCCGTCGCTCGCGAGGCCGCCTTGGCGCGCGAAGTCCAGGAACGTGGCCGGGGTCGACATCACCGTGACCCCACCGGCCAGCGCCAGCGAGCACTCCCCCGCCCGCAGCGCCCGCGCCGCCCAGTGCAGCGCCACCAGCGACGACGAGCACGCCGTGTCCACCGTGACCGCCGGGCCTTCCAGGCCGAGCGCGTAGGCGACCCGGCCGGAGGCGATGCTGCCCGCGGTGCCGTTGACGTCGAAGCCGCGCGCGCCGGGATCCCGCGGGAGCGCCGCGTAGTCGTGGTACATCACCCCCGCGAAGACCCCGGTGTCACTCCCGCGCAACGAGGTGGGGTCGATGCCGGCCCGCTCGAACGCCTCCCACGACACCTCGAGGAGCTGCCGCTGCTGGGGGTCGGCGCTGAGCGCGTCGCGCGGTGAGATGCCGAAGAAGTCGGCGTCGAACCCGGTGGCCCCGTGCAGGAAGCCCCCTTCGAAACCGGTGCCGGGAGTGTGCCAGCCGCGGTCCGCGGGGACCGGCGTGATGCCGTCGCGCCCCTCGGTCAGCAGCTCCCAGAAGTCCTCCGGCGAGGCCACGCCGCCCGGGTACCGGCAGGCCATGCCGACGATCACCACCGGGTCGTCCTCGCGCGCCGCCACCCGGGCCGGGCGCCGGGCCGGTTCGTCGCCCGCCGCCAGGAACTCCGTGACGGCGTCGGGGGTCGGGTGGTCGAAGACGAGCGTCGCGGGCAGCCGCCGACCGGTCGCTTCGGCGAGGCGGTTGCGCAGCTCGACCGACGTCAGCGAGTCCAGGCCCAGCTCGCGGAAGGTCAGCGACGAGTCGACCGACGCCGCGGACGCGTGCCCGAGGACGTTCGCCACCGTCGCCACGACCAGTGCGCCGAAGTCGGTCGCCGCCGCGGCCGCGCGCCGCGGGCGGGGCGGCGCCAGGCGGTGGAACACCGGCGGCACGACGTCCAGGGCGCGCAGCGCGGCGCGGTCGACGTGCGCGGCCACCACCGCGGGCTCGGCGCCGGCCAGCGCCGCGTCGAACCAGGCCAGGCCGTCGGCGACCGAATGCGTGGGCAGCCCGGCGCGCGCCATCCGCCGCAGGGCGGCTTCGGACAGCGTGCCGGTCATGCCGCCGTCGCGCGCCCACGGGCCCCACGCGATCGCGCGGGCGGGCAACCCGGCGGCGGCGCGGACGCGGACGAGCTCGTCGAGAGCCGCGTTGGCCGCGGTGTACGCGCCCTGGCCGCCGTTGCCGAGCACACCGAACACCGACGTGAACACGACGAACGCCGCCAGGTCCGGCGCCAGTTCGTGCAGGTGCCAGGCCGCGTCGACCTTCGGGGCGAGAACGCGCGCGAGCCGGTCCGGGGTCAGCGCGGCGAGCACACCGTCGTCGAGGACCCCGGCGGCGTGCACCACACCGGTGACGGGGTGGGCGGCGAGCAGCGCCGCAACCGCCTCGCGGTCGGAGACGTCGCAGGCGGCCAGCGCCACCTCGGCGCCGAGCGCGGTCAGCTCGTCGGCCAGCTCGCGGGCGCCGGGAGCGTCGGCGCCCCGGCGGCCGGCCAGCACCAGCCGCGGCACGCCGTGGGCCGTCACCAGGTGACGCGCGAGGTGGCCACCGAGGCCGCCGGTGCCCCCGGTGACCAGGACGGCGCCGCCACCCCAGTCGACCGCCGCGGGTTCGGTGGCGGCGACCGGCGCGAGCCGCGGCACCTCGACGCGGCCGTCGCGGACCCGGACCGCCGTCTCGCCGGACGTCGGCAGCGCGGCCAGCTCGGCCGCCGAGGGCACGCCGGAGAGCAGGAAGAACCGGCCCGGCCGTTCCGCCTGGGCCGAGCGGACGAGCCCTTCGGCCGCCGCGGCGACCGGGCCGCCGCCGGTGACGAACACCAGTCGTGTGTCGTCTTCGAGGTGCCCGCGCAGGTGGCTCAGCACGGTCGAGGTCACCAGGCGGACGCCGGCCGGGAACGGCAGGCCCACCGGGTCCGGGACCGGGACGAGCAGGACGTCGGCCGACGACGGGACCGCGTGCCGGCCGGCCAGCAGCGCGCCGAAGCCGTGGTCGTCGGCGCCGACGACGGCCCAGGTCAGCTCCGCCGGGGCGCCGAGGTCCTTCGGTGTCCACTCGACGCGCAGCAGCGGCGCCGCCGCCGGGCCCGCGTCCGCCGGGGGCCGCAGCACCAGGGAGCCGACGGTGGCGACGGGCGCGCCCTCCGGGTCGGTCACCGACAGCGTCACGGTGTCCGGACCGAGACGGCGCAGCCGCAGCCGCAGCGCGGACGCGCCGACCGCGTGCAGGCCGACGTCCGACCACACGAACGGCAGCCGGGCGCGCGGGCGCGGGTCGAGCCCGAGGAACGGCACCAGGTGCAGCGCGGCGTCGAACAGGGCCGGGTGCAGCAGGTAACCCGCGGGATCCCCGGCTTCCTGCGGCAGCACGAGGTCCGCGCACAGGTCGTCGCCTTCGTGCCAGGCCGCGCGGACCCCGCGGAACGCCGGCCCGTAGTCCAGCCCGGCGGCGGCCAGGGTCGGGTACAGCTCCTCGACGTCGATCGGCTCGCCGCGCCCGCCGCCCGCGGGGAGCACCGGCGCCGGGACGGCCGGGACCAGCCGGCCGGTCGCGTGCCCGGTCCACGTGCCGTCGCCGGCGCGGGAGTGGACGGTGACCGGGCGGCCGCCGTCGTCGGCGCCGACGCGGACCTGGACGGTCACGCCGTCGCCGGTCAGGGGCAGCGGCGCGGTGAGGGTCAGCTCGGCGAGCGCGCCGCAGCCGACCTCGGCGCCGGCGCGCAGCGCGAGCTCGACGAACCCGGTGCCGGGGAACAGGATCCGGTCGTCGACGACGTGCCCGGCGGGCCAGGGCAGCGTGTCCGGCGAGACGTGCCCGGTGAGCACGACGCCGTCTTCGCCGGGCAGTTCGACGGGCGCGCCGAGCAGCGGATGGCCGGAGCGGTCGAAGGGCCGGGCCGCGGGGCGGGCGGTGGCCCAGAAGCGTTCGTGCTGGAAGGCGTACGTCGGCAGGGTGACCCGGCGCGCGCCGGTGCCCGCGTAGAACGCCGTCCAGTCCGGCTCGACGCCGAGGACGTGCAGCCGGCCGAGCGCGGTCGCGAACGCCGTCTCCTCGGGACGGTCCGACCGCAGCAGCGGCACCGGCGCCGCATCGGGCAGCGTGCGCGCGACCAGCCCGGAGAGCGTGCTGTCCGGGCCGATCTCGACAAAGGCGCCGGTTCCTTCGTCCCGCAACGACTTCAGCGCGTCGGCGAACCGGACGGTCGCGACGACCTGGCGCACCCAGTAGCCGGGGTCGGTCAGCTCGCCGGGTCGCACCGGGCGGCCGGTGACCGTCGAAACGACCGGCAGCACCGGCTCGTGGAAGGTCAGCTCCGCGGCGACGCGGCGGAAGTCGTCGAGCATCGGCGCCATCAGCGGCGAGTGGAAGGCGTGCGACACCGAAAGCCGCCGGGCCTCCTCGAACGACGCCGCCAGCCGCAGCAGCGCCTCCTCGTCGCCGGAGACGACGAGCGACTCGGGCGCGTTGACGGCGGCGATCGCGACGCCGTCGGTGAGCAGCGGCCGGACCTCGTCTTCGCTGGCCTGCAAGGCGATCATCGCGCCGCCCTCGGGCAGCGCCTCCATCAGCCGGCCGCGCGCGAGGACGAGCGCGCACGCGTCCGGCAGGTCGAGCACCCCGGCGACGTGCGCCGCGGCCAGCTCGCCGATCGAGTGCCCGGCCACCCGCTCCACGCGCACGCCGAGTGCCACGGCGAGCCGGAACAACGCGACCTCGAAGGCGAACAGCGCGGGCTGGGCGACCCCGGTGCGGTCGAGCACGGCCGGGTCGCCGGTGCCGATCGCCGCGGCGACCTCGGCCGGGAAGTGTGCGCAGACGTCGGCGTACGCGGCCGCGAAGACGGGGAAGCGGGCGGCCAGTTCACGGCCCATGCCCGGGCGCTGGGTGCCCTGCCCGGCGAACACCGCGGCGACGGCGGGCTCGACGGCGGGCGCGGTGCCGCTCGCGATCTCGGCGCCGCCCAGCAGCACGGCCCGGCGGTCGAACGACGACCGGGTGGTGACCAGGGAGTGCCCGACGTCGACCGGGTCGGCGGCCACCGTCCGGAGCCGGTCCACGGCCGCACGCAGAGCCGCTTCGGACTGCGCCGAGACGACCCACGGGACGGCGGTCGCGACGACCTCGCGCGCGGGCCCGGCGACGACGTCGGCCGGGGCCTGTTCCAGGATCAGGTGCGCGTTCGTGCCGCTGATGCCGAACGACGACACGGCCGCGCGGCGCGGCCGGCCCGCCTCGGGCCACTCGCGGGCCGCGGTGACCAGGTCGACCGCGCCCGCCGTCCAGTCCACATGGGACGACGGACTGTCGGCGTGCAGCGTGCGCGGGACGGTGCCGTGCCGCAGCGCCGCGACCATCTTGAGCACGCCGGCGACCCCGGCCGCGGCCTGCGTGTGGCCGATGTTCGACTTCACCGATCCCAGCAGCAGCGGGGTTTCCCGGTCCTGGCCGTACACCGCGAGCGCGGCGCGGGCTTCGATCGGGTCACCGAGCCGGGTGCCGGTGCCGTGCGCTTCGAGGACGTCCACGTCGGCGGGGGTGAGGCCCGCGTCGCCGAGGGCCTCGCGGATCACGCGCTGCTGGGCCGGGCCGCTGGGCGCGGTGAGGCCGTTGGACGCGCCGTCGGAGTTGACCGCGGACCCGCGCACGACCGCGAGGACGTCGTGGCCGAGCTCGCGGGCGCGCGAAAGCCGTTCGACGACGACCATGCCGACGCCTTCGGCCCAGCCGGTGCCGTCCGCGCCGTCGCCGAACGCCTTGCAGCGCCCGTCTTCGGACAGGCCGCCCTGCTTCGCGAACTCGACGAAGATGCCGGGCTCGGCCATCACGGTGACCCCGCCGGCGATGGCCAGCGACGTCTCCCCCGACCGCACCGACCGCACGGCCAGGTGCAGCGCGACCAGCGACGACGAGCACGCCGTGTCCACCGTGACGGCCGGGCCGCCGGTGCCGAGCACGTAGGCGACCCGGCCGGAGACCAGGCTCGGCGAGGTGCCGGTGAGCACGTACCCTTCGGCGTCTCCGGTGCCTTCGGCCAGCCGCGGACCGTAGTCCTGCGCGGTGGCGCCGACGAACACGCCGGTCCGGGTCCCGCGCAGCGACGACGGCGCGATGCCGGCGCGTTCCAGGGTCTCCCAGACGACTTCGAGCACGAGCCGCTGCTGCGGTTCCATCGCCTGGGCTTCGCGCGGCGAGATGCCGAACAGGCCGGCGTCGAACCCGGCGACGTCGGCGAGGAAGCCGCCCGGGCGCCCGGTGCCGAGCACCGACGCGGGCCAGCCGCGGTCGGCGGGCATCGCGGCGATCGCGTCCACTTCGGACTCGACGAGCCGCCAGAGGTCCTCCGGAGACGCCACTCCGCCGGGGTAGCGGCAGCCGACGCCGACGATCACGACGGGGTCGGCGTCCCCGGCCGAGGTGACGGCGGGCGCGCTCGCCGCGGCGCCCCCGGCGAGGTGCCCGGCCAGCGCGCGGGCGGTCGGGTGGTCGAACAGCTCGGTCGTCGCCAGCGTGCGGCCGGTGGCCGCGCCGAGGCGGACGGCGAGGTCGACGTTCATCGCCGAGTCGAAACCCAGCTCGCGGAACGGCGTGCCGGGGTCGACCTCGGCGCCGAGGACCGCGGCGGCCTCGGCCCGCACGAGCGCGAGCAGATCGCGGTCGAGGGGGACGGCCACCGGGGCGGGCTCGGGCGCGTCGAACCAGTGGCGGCCGCGGTCGAAGGCGTAGGTGGGCAGGTCGACCGGCCGGCCGCCGGCGGTGAGCGCCGTCCAGTCGACGCCGACGCCGTGGACGTGCAGCTCGGCCAGCGCGGCGACCGCGCCGAAGTCCTCCGGGCGCCGGGAGCGCGACGAGCGCACGGTCACCGGGTCGGTCCCGAGGCAGGCGCGGACCAGCGAGGTGAGCGTGCCGTCCGGGCCGAGCTCGAGGAACGCCGTCGTCCCCTGGTGCGCCAGCGTGGTGACGGCGTCGGCGAAGCGGACGGTGTCGCGGGCCTGGCGGACCCAGTGGTCGGCCGAGCACAGCTGGGCCTGGCGGATCACGCGGCCGGTCACCGTCGAGACCATCGGCAGCCGCGGCGGGCGCAGGTCGAGCTGCTCGACGACCCGGCGGTACTCGGCCAGCATCGGGTCCATCAGCGGCGAGTGGAACGCGTGCGAGACGGCCAGGCGCGTCACCTTCCGGCCGTCGGCCTCGAACCGGGCGGCCAGCGCCAGCACCGGCTCTTCGGGACCGGCGAGCACGACGGACGCGGGTCCGTTGACCGCGGCGAGCACCACGTCGTCGCCCAGCAGCGGCTCGACCTCGCCGGCGGCGGCGCGGACGGAGACCATCGCGCCGCCCGGCGGCAGCGACCCCATCAGCCGGCCGCGGGCGGTGACCAGCACGCAGGCGTCGTCGAGGGAGAGCACGCCGGCGACGTGCGCGGCGGCGATCTCGCCGACCGAGTGCCCGGCGACGAGCTCCGGCTCGACGCCCCACGACGAGAACAGCCGGTACAGCGCGACTTCGTAGGCGAACAGCGCGGGCTGGGTGTGCCCGGTCTCGGCGAGCACGGCGGCGTCGGCCGAGCCCGGTTCGGCGAACAGCACGTCCCGCAATGGGCGTTCGGTGTCGCAGCGCGCGCAGATCTCGTCGAGCGCCTCGGCGAACACCGGGAACCGCTCGTACAGCGCGCGGCCCATGCCGGGCCGCTGGGCGCCCTGGCCGGGGAACAGGACGGCCAGCCGGTGCTCGCCGGCGGTGCCGGTGACGACGTCCGCCGCCGGCTCGCCGGCCGCGAGCGCGGGCAGCGCGCCGGCCTCGAGGACGACGGCCCGGTGCGGGAACGCGTCGCGGGTGGTGACCAGCGAGTGCGCGACGTCGAGCGGGTCGGCGTCGAGGCCGGTCAGGGCGCGGGCCTGACCACGCAGGCCGCCCGGGGTGCGGGCCGAAAGCACCCAGGGGGCGGCTTCGGACGAGGTCCGCCGGGGTGGCTCCGCGGCCGGGGGCGCGGCGGAGAGCACGAGGTGGCAGTTGGTGCCACCCATGCCGAAGGACGACACCCCGGCATAGGCCGGTTTCTCCGGCCAGGGCACGGGGTCGACGGCGACGCGCAGGCGCCAGTCGTCGAACCGGATGGCCGGGTTCGGGTGCTCGTGGTTGCGGCTGGGCGGGACTTCGCCGTGGGACAGCGCCAGCGCGACCTTCAGCAGGCCCGCGACCCCGGCGGCGCCTTCGAGGTGCCCGATGTTCGTCTTGACCGAGCCGACCCACAGCGGGTCTTCCCCGCGGCCGGGTGCGAAGACGGCGCCGAGCGCGGCGGCTTCGAGGGGGTCGCCGACGCGGGTGCCGGTGCCGTGCAGCTCGACGTACCGGACGGCGTCGGCGGGGACGTCCGCGCGGCGCAGCGCGGCCCGGATGACCGCTTCCTGCGCGTCGGCGCTGGGGGTGGTGAGGGTTTCGCTGAAGCCGTCGTTGTTGACCGCGCCGCCCTCGATGACGCAGTGGACGCGGTCGCCGTCCCGCAGGGCGGCGGCCAGGGGCTTGAGGACGACGAAACCACCGCCCTCACCGCGGACGTAGCCGTTGGCGCGTTCGTCGAAGGTGTAGCAGCGGCCGTCGGGCGAGAGGCCGCCGAACCGGTCGGCGGCGATGGTGCTCTCCGGGGCCAGGTTGAGCTGGACCCCGCCGGCCAGCGCCAGCTCGGCCTCGCCGCTGCGCAGGGCCTCGCAGGCGAGGTGCACGGCGACCAGCGACGACGACTGCCCGGTGTCCACCGACAGGCTCGGCCCGCGCAGGCCGAAGGTGTAGGAGATGCGGTTGGCCACGACGGCGCGGCTCTGCCCGGTGAGGGTGTGGTGCCCGATCGCGTTCGCGCCGCCGCGCTTGAGCAGCGTCGCGTAGTCGTCCGCGCTCGCGCCGACGAAGACGCCGGTCGGCGAGCCGGCCAGCCGCGACGGGACGATCCGCGCGTCCTCGAGGGCTTCCCAGCCCAGTTCGAGGGCGAGGCGCTGCTGCGGGTCCATGGTCGCGGCTTCCCGGGCGGGGATGCCGAAGAACGCGGCGTCGAAAGTGTCCACTTCGGACAGGAAACCGCCGCGGCGGGTCTCGGGCGGGACGGAGGCGCGGCGCGCCGGCGGGACCTCGGTGGTGCCGTCGGCGCCGTCGCGCAGCAGGGTCCAGAACGCGCCGGGCGCGGGCGCCGCGGGCAGCCGGCAGGCCAGCCCCACGATCGCGACGGCACCTTCGCGGGCAACGTGCTCGGCTCGATCCACCGCGGCGCTCCCAGTGATCCGGTTCGGGCGGGCGCCCGGCCGCCTCACGACGCCGGAGCCACCGCCGGGGTTCAGGTCGAAGGCGACTATGCCGCCGCGCGGGCCGGTTTTTCCCCAGAGATCGGCGCCCGGCTCCCGTCCGCCCGCGCGTGAAGTCTGCGGTTTTCCGTGGTTCGGCGGAGGCATGCTCTTTGCGCCGGATGCCCCGAAGGAAGGCCGACCATGACACGTATCGGAAGGGCGTTGAGACGCCCCTGGATCATCCCCTTCTACTTCCTGGTGTTCGGGTTCCTGGCGTTCCGGTTGCCCAACTACCTCGGCTTCGACCCGAGCAAGTCGACCGCGGCGACGCGCCTGGACCTGCCCTTCTACTACCCGTTGCTGGTGGCGCACATCGTCTTCGGCTCGGTCGCGTTCGTGACCGCGTCGATCCAGATCTGGCCGTGGCTGCGCAACCGGAAGCCGAAGCTGCACCGGATCTCGGGCCGCGTCTACGTCCTGGGCGGCGCGCTGCCGGCGGGGCTCGCGATCCTGACGATCACGCCGTTCCTGACCCACGGCCCCGGCCAGAAGGCGGGCAACGCGCTGCTGGGCCTGCTGTGGCTGGCCACGACGATCATCGGCTTCCGCCGGGCGCGCCAGGGCCGGATCGTCGAGCACCGCGAGTGGATGCTGCGCAGCTTCGCGCTGTGCTTCTCGATCCTCGCGTCCCGCTTCTGGCTGGGCCCGGCCATCCTGTGGCTGGAGCCCGAGGTGTTCACGATGGGCGTCGACGGCCCGCCGGCGGTCCAGGACCAGGTGTCGACGCTGACGTCGTGGGTGCCGTGGGTGGTCAACCTGCTGATCGCGGAGTGGTTCAACCACCGCGCCCGCTACAAGGCGCTGGGCCGCCAGGCGGCCAAGCGCGCGGCGGCGAAGGTGGTCGTGCCCCAGGATCCGGCGCCGAACGCGGCCGCCCAGCCCGCGCACCACACGCCGGCGCTGGCGCCGAACACGAAGACGCCGGTCCTGGAGCGTCCGGCCCCCGACCCCGTCCCCTAGTCTCGCGGCTGCCTTCCCGCGGCGAAGAACCCCGGCACACTCCCCCAGGTGCCGGGGTTCTTCGCGGTCACCGGTTCGAGCAGAATGGCGCCGGAGGAGGTCCGCAGTGGAGAGCGAATACCGGTACTGGGCCTGGCTGTCCGAGGGCGAGTCGGCCAAGGAGGCCGCCAAGGAGGTCATCCGGACGTGGACGAGCCCGGACGGCCGTGAGCATGAGGAGTCGCACACGCCGGACGGCTGGCGGACGACCTGGACCTACCGGGACGTGCGGGACCAGCACAAACGCGGCCACCTGCTACCGATCACGGCCGAGGACGCCGGACGGCTGACCCGGGGCTGAGCCGTCACGCCCGCGGCAGCCAGTCCTGGACCGCCGCCACCGCTTCCGCGATGTGCTCCTCCACGATCGTGAAGTGGTTGCCCGGGACGTCGGTCACCGTGTCCGCGTGCGCCCACGCCGAGCGCCAGTCCACCGACTCCTGGGCCGCCACGATCGGCTCGGACGCGCGCACCAGCAGCGTCGGGCACGGCAACGGGCCCAGCTCCCAGCCCTCCATCAGGTCGAAGCACCAGGCCATCGCCGACAGCCCCGCGCTCGTCACCTCGGTGTACTGCTGGTTGCGCTTGTACAGGCCCTGCATCAGCCCGCCGCCGGCACTCGAGACGAACTCGCTGTCCACCGCGTACGGGTCGAGCAGCGCGACGCCGGCCGGGGGTGTGCCGCGGCGGCACAGCTCCGTCGCGATGGCGTGCACCAGCAGGCCGCCGGTGGACACGCCGAGCACGATCGCCGGCTCGCCGCCCGTGTACGCGGAGATCGCGTCGGCCTCCGCCGCGACCAGGGCCTGGCGGTCGGCCGGGAGCGCTTCGCCGTCGGTGAACCCCGGGATCGGGACCGCCGAGACGTCGTGGCGGCCGCGGCAGGACGCCGCGAACAGCGAGTACTGCTGCACCCCCG
Organism: Amycolatopsis sp. NPDC104587; assembly: GCF_055583645.1. Taxonomy (NCBI): domain Bacteria; kingdom Bacillati; phylum Actinomycetota; class Actinomycetes; order Pseudonocardiales; family Pseudonocardiaceae; genus Amycolatopsis; species Amycolatopsis sp. NPDC104587. The sequence goes on along the minus strand of NZ_JBVJNO010000010.1, from coordinate 394,753 downwards.
CCATCGCCACCAGCGCCGGGACGCAGATCAGGTGCGGGCCGGGCTCGGCGTCCGGGGACCGGCGGGCCAGCCGCAGCGGGCGGATCGGCCGGGTCAGCTCTTCGGACGTGCGGAACTTCGGGCGCAACGTCGCCGCCGCGCGCAGGAACGCGATCGCGTCCGCCTGCTGCCCGGCCTTCAGCGCGTCGGTGAACAGGCCCGCGATCGTCTCCGGGGCCTGCACGGACACCGTGCTCGTGACTTCGGCCGTCGTTCCGGTGGCGAGCTCTCCTGCCAGGTGCGCGGCCAGCTCCTCCGGCGTCGGGTGGTCGAACACGACCCCGACCTGCAGGATCAGGTCCGTCGCCGTCTGGAGGCGGTTGCGCAGGTCCATCGCGGTCAGCGAGTCGAAGCCCAGCTCGGGGAAGCTGCCGTCGGCGGCCACCGCGGCCGCGCTCGAGTGCCCCAGCACCGCGGCCGCGAGGCCACGAACCAGCTCCAGCACCGCGCCCGGGCGGTCGCCGGCAGGCAGCTGGGCGTACGTCCGGGCGAACGAGCCCGCGTCCTGCTCCGCCGTGGCCGCCGAGCGGCGCGACGGCGGCGGGACGAGCGTGTGCATCATACGCGGCACTTCTCCGGCCGCGCGCATCGCGGCCAGGTCGAGCCGGATGGCGGCGAGCACCGGTTCCGGCCGGGCCAAGGCGGCGTCGAACAGCGCGACGCCCTGCTCGGGCGAGAGCGCCAGCGCTCCCCCGCGCTCCTGACGGCGGCGGCTCGTCTCGTCGAGCCGGGCCGCCATCACGCTGCGGTCACCGGCCCAGGCGCCCCACGCGATCGACGTCGCGGGGAGGCCGAGGCCGCGGCGGTGCCGGGCGAGGGCGTCGAGGAAAGCGTTTGCGGCGGCGTAGTTGCCCTGGCCCGCGTTGCCCGCCAGCCCGGCGAACGACGAGAACAGCACGAACGCCGTCAGCTCGCGGTCGCGGGTCAGCTCGTGCAGGTGCCAGGCCGCGTCGAGCTTCGGCGCGAACACCGTGTCGAGCTTCTTCGGGGTCAGCGAGCCGAGGACGCCGTCCTCCAGGGCGCCGGCGGTGTGGACGACCGCCCGCACCGAGGGTTCCGAGTCGAGCAGCCGGGCGAGCGCGTCCCGATCGGACACGTCACAGGCGCGAACGTCCACAGTGGCGTCGAGCTCGGCCGCGAACGCCGCCGCGCCCGGCGCGTCCGGGCCGCTGCGGCTGACCAGCAGCAGCTCGCGGACGCCGTGCTCGGTGACCAGGTGCCGGGCGACCGTCCGGGCCAGCGCGCCGGTGCCGCCGGTGACGAGCACCTTGCCCGCCGCCGACCAGTCCATAGTGGACTCTTCGCCGCGGACGCGGGTGAGGCGGCCGACGTGCGGGACGCCGTCGCGCAGCACGACCTGCGGCTCGCCCGAGGCGAGCAGGCCCGGCAGCAGCGGCAGCAGGTCGCGGATGGACTGGTCGCCTTCGCGTTCCAGGTCGGCCAGCACGATCCGGCCGGGGTTCTCCGTCTGCGCCGAGCGCAGCAGGCCCCACGCGGTCGCACCGGCGAGGGCGTCTTCGGTGGCGCCCCGGGTGACGAACACCAGCCGCGTGGTGCGCAGCCGGTCCTCTTCGAGGAACGCCTGGACCTCGCCGAGCACCCACTTCGTCAGGTCGCGAGCCGCTTCGCGGTCGTTCTCCGGCCGCACCGGCACCAGCGGCATGAGGATCACCTGGGGCGCGGGCAGGCCCTCGTCGAGCGCGGCGGTCAGCGCGCCGAGGCCGAGGAACGTCTCGACCGCGCGGCCGAGGGTGTAGACGGCGCCGGTCAGCCCGAACTCGTCGGCCCCGGCCACGACCCAGGTGCCGTCTTCGAGCCGGCCGGGTTCCGGGGCCGGCACCGGCTGCCACTCCCAGCGGAAGAGGCTGTCGCCGTGGGCCGGCGCGCTCTCGATCGTCCCGGCGTCGCGCAGCAGCAGCGAGCCGACGGAGAAGATCGGCATGCCGGTGGTGTCGGCGAGGTCGACGCGGACACCGTCGGGGCCGGTGGGGCTGACGCGCACGCGGGCCCGGGACGCGCCGACCGCGTACAGCTCGACGTCGGTCCACGAGAACGGGAGCCGGCTGCGGCCTTCGCCGGTGAACGACGCCGCGTGCAGCGCCGCGTCGAGCAGCGCCGGGTGCAGGGCGCACGCGGCCGCTTCGGGCCGGTTGGCCTCCGGCAGCGCGACCTCGGCGTAGACGTCTTCGCCGTGCCGCCAAGCCTTTTCGAGCCCGCGGAAGAGCGAGCCGTAGCCGAAACCGTTGTCGGCGGCCTGCTCGTAGAAGCCGGTCAGGTCGATCGGCTCGGCCCCGGCGGGCGGCCACTCGGCCGGGAACTCCCCCGCCTCCGGGACGTCGCCCGCCCTCAGCACGCCGGTGGCGTGGCAGGTCCACGGCTCGTCGCCGGCGTCGGGCCGGGCGTAGACCGACAGCGTGCGCCGGCCGGCCGGGGTCGGCGGGCCGAGCACCACCTGGGTGCGCACGGCCTGCCCCGGCGGGACGACCAGCGGCACGGTCAGGGTCAGCTCGTCGACGACCGGGCAGCCGGCCTCGTCACCGGCGCGGACGGCCAGCTCCAGGAACGCGGTGCCGGGCAGCAGGACCGCGCCGCCGAAGGTGTGTTCGGCGAGCCACGGGTGCGTCGCGACCGACAGCCGCGAGGTGAACAGGAAACCTTCGGTGTCCGGCAACGCCGTCACGGCGCCGAGCAGCGGGTGCTCCGCCGCGGCGAGGCCCAGCGCGGTGATGTCGCCGGTCGCCTGAAGCGTGCCGCGGGGCCAGAAGTCCGTGCGCTGGAAGGGGTACGTCGGCAGTGCGACGCGGTCGCCGTCGGGGAGGCGCCAGCCGACGTCGGCGCCGCGGGCGAAGGCGGCGCCGAGCGCGGCCAGGAACCGGTCCGGCCCGCCGTGGCCGAGCAGCAGGGTCGCCGACGCCGTCGCGCCGGTGCCGGACTGCTCCAGCAGCGCCTGCAGGCCGAGGCTGAGCACCGGCTGCGGGCTGATCTCGACGAAGTGACGGGCGCCGCGGTCGAGGGCGGCGAGGACACCGGCGTCGAAGCGCACGGTGTGTTCCAGGTTGCGGTACCAGTACTCGCCGTCCAGCTCCGGGCCGTCGAGCCAGCGCCGGTCGGCGGTGGAGAAGAACGGGATCGAGGTCTCGCCCGGGTGCAGCTCACCCAGGACGTCGAGGAGCTCGTCGTGCAGCACGCGCACCTGGGGGCTGTGCGCGGCGAAGTCGACCCCCTCGACGCGCCAGCGCATCAGCCCGGCCGAGGACAGCCGCTTTTCCAGCGCGGTCAGGGCTTCCGGCTCGCCGGCGACGGTGACCGTGCGCGGCCCGTTGACCGCCGCGATCGACAGCTTTCCCTCGAAGTCGCCGAGCAGCTCGCCGACTTCGGCCTCGGACGCCATCACCGACAGCAGCCCGCCGCGCCCGGCCAGCCGGTCGCCGATCAGGCGGCTGCGCAGCGTCACGATCCGCGCGGCTTCGGGCAGCGACAGGATCCCGGCGAAGCACGCGGCCGCGATCTCACCCTGCGAATGCCCGAGCACGGCCGCCGGCCGGACGCCGTAGGAGCGCCAGAGGTGGGCGAGGGAGACCATCACGGAGAACAGCACCGGCTGCACGACGTCCACCCGGTCGACCGAGGGCGCGCCCTCGACGCCGCGCAGGACGTCCAGCAGCGACCAGTCGACGTACGGCGTGAGCGCTTCGGCGCACTCCTCGATGCGGGCGCGGAAGGCCGGTTCGGTGTCCAGCAGCGCGATCGCCATCTCCGGCCACTGCGAACCCTGGCCGGGGAAGACGAACACCGGGCCGGGCGCGCCCGTCACCGTGCCGGTGGCCACGGTCGGCGCCGGGACCCCGGCCGCGAGCGCGGAGAGGCCTTCGCGCAGGGTGGCGTGGCCGGTCCCGGCCACGACGGCGCGGTGGTCGAAGCGGCTGCGGGCCAGCAGCGTGCGGGCGATCCCGGACAGGGGCTGGGCGGGGTGCTCGTCGAGGTGCGCCAGCAGCCGGGCGGCCTGCCCGGCCAGGGCTTCCGGCGACTTCGCCGAGAGCACCCACGGGATCGCGACCGGTTCCGCGGCGGCCGTGGCGGGTTCGGCGGGCGGGGCCTGTTCGAGGACTACGTGCGCGTTGGTTCCGCTGACCCCGAACGACGAGACGGCGGCCCGGCGCGGCGCCCCGGTCCGCGGCCACGGCCGCGGTTCGGTCAGCAGCTCGACGGCGCCCGCGGTCCAGTCGATCTTGGTGGACGGCTCTTCGGCGTGCAGGGTCCGCGGCAGGACGCCGTTGCGCATGGCGAGGATCATCTTCAGCACCCCGCCGACGCCGGCCGCGGCCTGCGTGTGCCCGATGTTCGACTTCAGCGAGCCGAGCCACAGCGGCCGGCCTTCGGGCCGGTCCTGGCCGTACACCGAGATCAGCGCCTGCGCCTCGATCGGGTCGCCCAGCGCGGTGCCGGTGCCGTGCGCCTCGACGACGTCCACATCGGACGGTGACAGCTTCGCGTCGGCCAGCGCGGCGCGGATCACGCGTTGCTGCGACGGGCCGTTGGGCGCGGTGAGGCCGTTGGACGCGCCGTCGGAGTTCACGGCCGAACCGCGCAGCACGGCGAGGACCTCGTGGCCGTTGCGCCGCGCGTCGGACAGCTTTTCCAGCGCCAGCATGCCGACGCCTTCGGACCAGCCGGTGCCGTCGGCGCCCTCGGCGAACGCCCGGGAGCGGCCGGTCGGCGAAAGCGCGCCCTGGCGGCTGTACTCGATGAACACCATCGGCGTCGACATGATCGCGACACCGCCGGCCAGCGCGAGCGAGCATTCACCGCGGCGCAGGGCCTGCGCGGCGAGGTGCAGGGTGACCAGCGACGACGAGCATGCGGTGTCGACGCTGACGGTCGGGCCTTCGAAGCCGAAGGTGTAGGAGATGCGCCCGGAAGCGACACTGCCGGCGCTGCCGTTGCTCTGGTACCCCTCGAGGTCTTCGGTGACGCCCTGCAGCGCGATCGCGTAGTCGTTGTACATCACGCCGACGAAGACGCCGGTCGCGCTGCCGCGCAGGGAAAGCGGGTCGATGCCCGCGCTTTCGCAGGCCTCCCAGGCGGTTTCCAGCAGCAGCCGCTGCTGCGGGTCGGTGGCCAGCGCCTCGCGCGGGCTCATCCCGAAGAACGCCGCGTCGAACCCGCCCGCGCCGTGTAGGAAACCGCCCTCGGCGGTGGCGGAGGTGCCGGGCCCGCCGCTGTCGCCGAGCAGGTCGGCCAGCGGCCAGCCGCGGTCGTCCGGGAAACCGCCGATCGCGTCGGCGCCGTCGTCGACCAGGCGCCACAGGGCTTCGGGGGTGTCGACGTCGCCGGGGTAGCGGCAGCTCATGCCGACCACGGCGATCGGCTCGTCACCCGCGGACTCCGCGGCGACCAGGCGCTCACGGGTGCGTTGCAGGTCGGCGGTCACCCGGCGGAGGTAGTCGAGCAGCTCGGCTTCGGTCGCCACGGGTCACTTCACCCCCAGATCGTTGTCGATGAACGCGAGGAGCTCGTCGGCGCCCAGCGCGCCGGCGGCCGGGGTCTCCCCCGGGTCGCCGGGGCCGGTCCACTTGACGAGCAGGGCCTGCAGCCGCACGGTGATCGCGGCGCGGGCGTCGTCGTCGGTGGCGACGGCGGCCAGCAGGTCTTCCAGCTTTTCGATCTCGGCCAGCGCCGGGCGGGCGGCCGCGCCGTCGCCGAGCGCCGTCGCGACGAGGAACTCGGCGACCCGGGTGATCGTCGGGTGGTCGAAGACCAGCGTCGCGGGCAGCCGCAGCCCGGTGCGGGCCTCCAGGCGGTTGCGCAGCTCCACCGACGTCAGGGAGTCGAAGCCGAGGTCGGTGAAGCCGACGTCGGCGCCGACCGCGCCGTCGTGGCCGAGCACGGCCTCGACCTGCTTGCCGACCAGCCCGATCGTGACCGGGAGCCGGTCCTCGGCGGGCAGCGGCGCCAGCCGGGCGGCCAGGTCGCCGCCGGGTTCGGCGGCGGCCGCGCGGCGGGGCGTCGCGGTCACGAGGCCGCGCAGGGCGGGCAGGAGCGGGTCCTGGCCGCGCAGCGTGGCGAGGTCGAGGCGCAGGGCCGCGACCGCGGGCAGGCCGGACGCGAGCGCGGCGTCGAACAGCGCGACACCGTCCTCAGCGGACAGTGGCGGGAAGCCCGAGCGGTGCAGCCGGGCCAGTTCGGCGTCGGTGAGCGCGCCGGTCATGCCGCTGCCGGAGTTCCAGGCGCCCCAGGCGATCGAGACGCCGGGCTCGCCGTCGGCGGCCCGCCGGTGGGCGAGCGCGTCGAGGAAGGCGTTGGCGGCGGCGTAGTTCGCCTGGCCGGCCGCGCCGAGCGTCCCGGCGATCGAAGAGAAGAAGACGAGCCGGGTGCCGGGTGCGGCCAGTTCGTGCAGGTGCCAGGCGGCGTCGACCTTGGGCGCGAACACGGTGTCGAACCGGTCGGGCGTCAGCGTGTCGAAGACACCGTCGTCGAGGACCCCGGCGGCGTGCACGACCGCAGTCGGCTCGGCCGCTTCGAGGACCTTCGCAAGGGCGTCGCGGTCGCCGACGTCGCACGCGACGACCTCGGCGTCCGCACCCAGCTTCGCCAGCTCCGCGACGAGCTCACCGGCCCCGGGCGTGTCCTCGCCGCGGCGGCCGAGCAGCACCAGGTGCCGCACACCGCGTTCGGCGAGGTGCCGGGCGAAGGTCGCGCCCAGCCCGCCGAGCCCACCGGTGACGACCACGGATTCCCCCCAGCCCGCACTTTCACGTGAAAGTGCGGCTTTGTGGCGCAAAGCGTCGCTTTCACGGGAAAGCTCGGGGGTCAGGCGGGCCGTGTGGAGCCGACCGGCGCGCAGCGCCACCTGGGGTTCGCCCGCGGCGAGCGCGCCCGCGACGGCTTCCGCCGGAACGTCGTCACCGTCGGAGTCCACGAGGACGATGCGGCCCGGGTTCTCCAGCTGGGCCGCGCGGAGCAAGCCCCAGACGGCGGCGTGCGCCAGGTCGACGTGCTGGCCGGGTTCGACCGCGACGCCGTGGCGGGTGACCACGACCAGGGTCGGTTCGCCGTCAAGCGCGCGCCGGACGTCGGCGAGCACCTGGGCGGTCACCGTGCGGACGGCGACCGGGACCGGCCCGTCGGCGGCGGGCACCCGGAGCAGGACGACCGGAGGCGCGGCCGGGATCGCCGGGCCTTCGGGCAGCAACGGCCAGGTGAGCCGGTAGCCGGTCGGCGCCGGGGCGGCCGAGGTGGGCACCGCGCGCAGGGCCAGGGAACGGACGGCGACGGCCGGGGTGCCGTCCGGCGTGGTCGCGGTGACCTCGACCGAACCGCCGGCCGGCCTGAGCCGGACCCGCAGCGCGGTCGCGCCGGAGGCCAGGAACGCCGCGCCGGCCCAGCTGAACGGCAGGCCACCGCCGACCGGCAGCAGCGACGCGGCGTGCAGCGCCGAGTCCAGCAGCGCGGGGTGCACGACGAACCGCGCGGCGGACTCGTGGTCCTCCTCGGCCAGCGCGACCTCGGCGTAGACGTCGTCGCCGTGCCGCCACGCCCGGGTCAGGCCCTGGAACATCGGGCCGTACCCGAGGCCGCGGTCGGCCATCGTGTCGTAGAAGCCTTCCAGCGCAACGGCTTCCGCACCGACTGGCGGCCACTCGGGCCACGAGACGGCCGGTTCGTCGAGGGCGGGCAAGAGGGTGCCGCTCGCGTGCCGGGTCCAGGCGTCGCCGGGCTCGCCGTCGTCGCGCGAGTAGACACGCAGGGTGCGGGCGCCGTCGTCCCCGGCGCCGCTGACGGCGACCTGGACGACCACCCGGCCGCCGTCGGGGACGACCAGCGGCGCTTCCAGGGTGAGCTCCTCGACCCGTGGGCAGCCGGCCTGGTCGCCGGCCCGCACGGCCAGCTCCAGCAGCGCCGTGCCCGGGACCACGACGGCCCCGCCGACGGTGTGCCCTGCCAGCCACGGCTGCGCGGCCAGCGACAGCCGTCCGGTGAACAGCAGGCCGCCGGAGTCCGGCAGCTCGACCGCGGCGCCGACCAGGGGGTGCCCGGCGGCCCAGAGCCCGGCCGCGGACACGTCACCGGCCTGGGCGAGCCCGCCGCCCGGCCAGATCCACTGGTGCTGGAAGGCGTAGGTGGGCAGCGGCACGGCCCGCGCGCCCGGCCCGGACACCGCCGCCCAGTCGAGGGTGACCCCGGCGACGTGCAGCCGGCCGAGCGCGTCGGTGACCGCTTCGGCTTCGGAGCGATCGCGACGCAGGAACGGGACGGCGACGTGGTTCGCGCCGAGGGTCTCCGCCGCCATGGCGGAGACGGTGGTGTCCGGCCCGAGCTCGGCGAACGCGGTGACGCCCAGCTCGGTCAGCCGGCGCACGGCCGGGCCGAAGAGCACCGGCCGCCACACCTGCTCGACCCAGTGCTCGGCCGAGGCCAGCGTCGCGGCGGAGACCTGGTCGCCGGTGACCGTCGAGACGATCGGGATCCGGGGCTCGGCCGGGTTCAGCCCGGCGACGACCTTGCGGAAGTCGTCGAGCATCGGGGTCATCAGCGGGGAGTGGAACGCGTGGCTGACGCGCAGCCGCCGGGTCTTGCGGCCGTCGGCGGCGAAGTGCGCGGCGATCTCCTCGACGCGGCCGGCGGCCCCGGACACCACGACCGACGACGGCCCGTTGACCGCGGCCAGCGCGACCTCGTCCTCGTGCCCGGCCAGCAGCGGCCGGACCTCGTCCGCGGTGGCCTGCACGGCGACCATCGCGCCGCCGGCGGGCAGCTGCCGCATGAGCCGGCCGCGCGCGGCGACCAGCGTGCACGCGTCGTCGAGGTCGAACACCCCGGCGACGTGCGCGGCGGCGAGCTCGCCGATCGAGTGCCCGGCCAGGTACTCCGGGGTGATCCCCCACGAGCGGACCAGGTGGTACAGCGCCACTTCGAAGGCGAAGAGCGCGGGCTGCGCGTACTGCGTCTCGTCGAGCGCGCCCGGCTCCTCGGCGAACAGCACCTCGCGCAGGGGCCGGTCCAGCTCCCGGTCCAGCCGCGCGAGCACGGTGTCGAACGCCTCGGCGAACACCGGGAAGCGCGCATGGAGGTCACGGCCCATGCCCGGCCGCTGGCTGCCTTGCCCGGCGAAGAGGAACGCGGGCACCTGCTCCCCCGCCGTCCCGGTGACCAGGCCGGTGGTAGTGCCACCGCGGGCCAGCACGGACAGGCGGTTCTCGAGGTCCTCGCGGCTGTCCCCCACGACGACCGCGCGCTCGGCGAAGTGCGTCCGGGTGGTGGCCAGCGCGAACCCGATGTCCGCCGCGTCGCCCGGCTGGCCGGCGAGGTGCGTGAGCAGCCGGGAAGCCTGCGCCCGCACCGCTTCCGGGGTCCTTCCGGACAGCGGCCAGGCCACCACCGACGGCGCCGGTCCGGGCCGCGGCGCCACCATGGCGGCCGGCGGCGCTTCGAGCACGGTGTGGGCGTTGGTGCCGCTGATGCCGAACGACGACACGGCGGCCCGGCGCGGGCGGCCGCGCTCGGGCCAGGCGCGCGCCTCGGTGAGCAGCTCGATCGCGCCGCTCGACCAGTCGACGTGCGAGGACGGCTCGGCGACGTGCAGCGTGCGCGGCAGCGAGCCGGCCCGCATGGCCTGCACCATCTTGATGATCCCGGCGACCCCGGACGCGGCCTGCGTGTGGCCCAGGTTCGACTTGACCGAACCCAGCAGCAGGGGCTCTTCCCGGTCCTGGCCGTAGGTGGCCAGCAGCGCCTGGGCCTCGATCGGGTCGCCCAGGGTCGTGCCGGTCCCGTGCGCCTCGACGACGTCGACGTCCGAAGCAGACAGTCCGGCGGCCGCGAGGGCCTGGCGGATCACGCGTTGCTGCGCGGGGCCGTTCGGGGCGGTGAGCCCGTTGGACGCGCCGTCGGAGTTGACCGCGCTGCCGCGGACGACCGCGAGGACCTCGTGGCCGTTGCGCTGCGCGTCGGACAGCCGTTCCAGCACCAGGACGCCGGCGCCCTCGGACCAGCCGACGCCGTCGGCGGTGTCCGAAAAGGACTTGCAGCGGCCGTCGGCGGACAGGCCGCGCTGCCGGCTGAACCCGATGAACGTGCTCGGGGTGGACATCACGGTGACCCCGCCGGCGAGCGCGAGCGAGCACTCCCCGTTCTGCAGGGCGCGGGCCGCAAGGTGCAGGGCGACGAGCGAGGACGAACACGCCGTGTCGACGGTCAGCGTCGGCCCCTCCAGGCCGAACGCGTAGGCGACGCGGCCGGAAGCGACGCTCGGCGCGCTGCCGTTGCCCTGGTAGCCCTCGGTGTCCGGGCTGCCTTGCAGCAGCAGGCCGTAGTCGGAGTACATGACCCCGACGAACACCCCGGTCCGGGACCCGCGCAGCGAGCGCGGGTCGACGCCGGTCCGTTCGACGGCTTCCCAGGAGACCTCCAGCAGCAGGCGCTGCTGCGAGTCGGTCGCGAGTGCCTCGCGGGGGCTCATCCCGAAGAACGCCGGGTCGAATTCGCCCGCCTCGTGCAGGAACCCGCCGCTGCGGGTGTAGGACGTGCCGGGGTGGTCGGGGTCCGGGTGGTAGAGGCCCTCGACGTCCCAGCCGCGGTTGGCCGGGAAGCCGGTGACCGCGTCCACGCCGTTCTCGACGAGGGTCCAGAGGTCTTCGGGCGAGCCGACGCCGCCGGGGTAGCGGCAGCCCATGCCGACGATGACCACCGGGTCGCCGTCCACCGCGGCCGGCGTGGTGACCGGCTCGGGGACGTCGACCTCGCCGAGCAGGAACGCGGCCAGCTCGGCCGGGGTCGGGTAGTCGAAGGTGAGGGTGGCGGGCAGCCGCAGCCCGGTGGCCGCGTCGAGGCGGTTGCGCAGCTCGACCGCGGTGAGCGAGTCGAAGCCCAGCTCGCGGAACGGCCGGTCGGCGGCCACCCCGGCGGTGCCGGTGTGCCCGAGCACGGCGGCGACCTGGGCGCGGACCAGGTCGAGCACGGCCCGGGACCGCTCGGCGCCGGAGAGGCCGGTCAGCGGGCCGTCCAGGCGCGGCAGGTTCGCCGCGCTCTGCCGGGCGGGCGTGCGGACCAGGCCGCGCAGCAGGTGCGTGACCTCGGGCTGGGCGCCGAGCGCGGCGAAGTCGAGCCGGACCGGCAGGACCGTGTCGAGCCCGGACGCACAGGCCGCGTCGAACAACGCCAGCGCGTGCTCCGGCTCCAGCGCGGGCATGCCGGTGGCGGCCATCCGCCGCAGGTCGGCGTCGGTGAGGGTGGCGGTCATGCCGCCGGCCCGCGACCACGCGCCCCAGCCGAGCGACAGCGCGGCCTGCCCGCGGGCCCGGCGGCGCCGGACCAGCGCGTCCACCGCCGCGTTGGCCGCGGTGTAGTTCGCCTGGCCGGCCGCGCCGAAGGTGCCGGCCACCGACGAGTAGACGACGAACGCCGTCAGGTCCCGGTCGCGGGTCAGCTCGTCGAGGTGCCAGGCGGCGTCGAACTTGGGCGCCAGCACGGTGTCGAGGCGCTCGGGGGTCAGCGAGCCGAGGACGCCGTCGTCGAGGACACCGGCGGTGTGCACGACGGCGGACAGCTCGACGCCGTCCAGCACCCGGGCCAGCTCCGCGCGGTCGGCGACGTCCGCGGCGGCGACGTCGACCTCGGCGCCGGCCGCGGTCAGCTCGGCGACCAGCCCGGCCGCGCCGGGGGCGTCCGCGCCGCGGCGGCTGACCAGCAGCAGCCGCCGGGCGCCGTGGGTGGTGACCAGGTGGCGGGCCAGCGTCGCGCCGAGCCCGCCGGTGCCGCCGGTGATCAGCACGGTGCCCTCGTCCCACTTCGGCGGGACGGCGTCGGCGGACGGCACGCGGGTGAGGCGCGCGACGCTGATCTCGCCGTCGCGCACCCTCGTCTGCGGTTCGCCCGACGCCACGACGGCGGGCAGGGCGGCGATGGACTCCGGCGTTCCGTCCACATCGGACAGGAGGAACCGGCCCGGGTGCTCACGTTGCGCGGAGCGCACGAGTCCCCAGACCGCCGCGGTGGCGGGGTCGTCCGGCCCGTCGGTGACGAACACCAGCCGCGAGTCGCGCAGCCGCGGCGTCGACGTCCAGGACTGCAGCAACGCCAGCGCGTCCGCGACCGCGGCGCGCACCCCGCGCGGGCCCGGTTCGCGGGCCGGGACGTGGTGGACGACCACCCCGGGCGCGGCCTCGGCGATCGCCGCGAAGTCGTCGAGCACGGCCCAGTCCGGTCCGGCCACCTCGGCCGGCCGGGGCGCGGCGACCCAGTCCAGGCGGTACAGCGAGTCGGTGTGCCCGGCGCGCGCCGGGGCGGCGGGCCGCAGCACCAGCGAGCCGACGGTGGCGACCGGGTCGCCGGCCGCGTCGCGCAGCTCGATCGTGACGGAGTCTTCGCCGCGCCGGGTCAGCTTGGCCCGCACGACCGCGGCGCCCCCGGCGTGCAGGGTGACGTCGCTCCAGGTGAAGGGCAGCCGGCCACCGTCCACTTCGGTCAGGCCCGCGTGTTCGGCGGCGTGCAGGACCGCGTCCAGCAGCGCCGGGTGCAGCCCGAACGCCGCCGCGTCACGCTCGGCCGCCTCGGGCAGGACGACGTCGGCGTACACCGCTTCCGGCGTCCGCCAGACGGCCGTGAGGCCGCGGAACAGCGGGCCGTAGGCGAACCCGCCGGAGGCGAGCCGCTCGTAGAACCCTTCCAGGGAAACGGTTTCCGCTGCCGGCGGCGGCCAGGCGGCGGTGGTGTCCGGCGCGGCCGTGCCGGTGCCGAGGCGGCCGCTCGCGTGCCGTGTCCACGGCTGCTCGCCACCGCCGTCCGGGCTCGAGTAGACGGCCAGGGTGCGGTCGCCCGCGGGCCCGGCCGGGCCGACGACGACCTGCAGGCGCACGGCGCCGTCGGCCGGCAGCACCAGCGGGACCTCGAGGGTCAGCTCGTCGACCCGGTCGCAGCCCGCCCGGTCGGCCGCCTTGATCGCGAGGTCGAGATAAGCCGTGCCGGGGAGCAGGGCGGCGCCGAGCACGAAGTGGTCGGCCAGCCACGGCTGCGTGCGCAGCGAAAGCCGCGCGGTGAAGAGGAACCCGCCGGAGTCCGGAAGTTCGACACCCGCACCGAGCAGCGGGTGCCGGGCGGCGTCGAGGCCGGCCGAGCCGAGGTCGCCGGCCACCGCGCCGGACGTGCGCGGCCAGTGGCGCTCGCGCTGGAACGGGTAGGTCGGCAGGTCCGGGCCGGGGCCGCCGGCCGGGCCGAAGAACGCGGGCCAGCCGACGCGCACCCCGGCGACGTGCAACCGGCCCAGTGCCGTGACGAACGCGGTCTCCTCGGGCTGGTCGCGCCGCAGCAGCGGGACGCACGCGACGTCCGAGCCGAGGATTTCGCTCGCGGCGGCGGACAGCGACCCGTCCGGGCCCAGCTCGACGACGGCCGCCGCGCCCTGCTCACCGAGCACGCGGACGGCGTCGGCGAAGCGGACGGGCTGCCGGACGTGCTCGACCCAGTACTCCGGCGTGCGCAGGTCGGCGACTTCGCCGGTCACGGTCGACACGATCGGCAGCCGCGCCTCGCCGAACTCCAGGCCCGCCAGCACCGCGGCGAAGTCCTCGAGCATCGGGTCCATCAGCGGCGAGTGGAAGGCGTGGCTGACGGCGAGCCGCCGGACGGTGTGCCCGGCGCCGGCGAGCGCGTCGGTGGTCCGGGTGACGGCGGCTTCGGGGCCCGCGACGACCACCGCGGCCGGGCCGTTGACCGCGGCGATCGTCACGCCGTCGGCCAGGAGCTCGCGGACGGCGGCTTCGGGTGCGCGGACCGCCGCCATCGCGCCGCCGGCCGGGAGCGCGGCCATCAGGCGGCCGCGGGCGGTGACGAGCGTGCAGGCGTCCTTCAGCGACAGGACGCCGGCGACGTGCGCGGCGGCGATCTCGCCGACCGAGTGCCCGGCGAGCCAGGACGGCTTGACCCCCAACGACTCCAGCAGCCGGAACTGGGCGACGCCGAGGGCGAAGGTCGCCGGCTGGGTCCAGTCGGTGCGGTCGAGCAGGGTGCCGTCCTCGGCGAAGAGCACGTCCCGCAGCGGCTGGTCGAAGTGTGCGCAGACGGCGTCGAGCGTGTCGGCGAAGACCTGGAAGCGCCGGTACAGCCCGGCTCCCATGCCCGGCCGCTGCGCACCTTGGCCGGCGAAGACGAACGCGGTCTTGGCGCGAGCTCGCGCGGGTGCGCCGGAGGGCGTCTCGGCGAGCGCGGCCAGCTGACCGAGAGGGTCACCGACGATCGCCGCGCGATACGGGAACGCGGTGCGCGTCGTGGCGAGCGCTCGGGCGATCCCGGCGGGCGCGCGGTCGCTGAGCAGCGCGTGCAGCTGTGCGGCCTGTGCGGACAGCGCTCGCGGCGTCCGCGCGGACAGCAGCAGCGGCACGACCGGCGGCTCGCCGGCAACGGCGGTCCCGGCGGCCGGAGCCTGCTCGAGGATGGCGTGCGCGTTGGTGCCGCTCAGGCCGAACGACGAGACGCCGGCGCGGCGCGGGCGGCCGGACTCCGGCCAGGCGCGGTGCTCGGTGAGCACCCGGACCTCACCCGCGGTCCAGTCGACCCGGCTGGACGGCTCGTCGACGTGCAGGGTCCGCGGCAGCTCGCCGTGGCGCAGCGCGAGGACCATCTTGATGATCCCGGCGACGCCGGCGGCGGCCTGGGTGTGGCCGAGGTTGGACTTGACGGCGCCGAGCCACAACGGCTCTTCGCGGTCGCGGCCGTAGGTCGCCAGCAGGGCCTGGGCTTCGATCGGGTCGCCGAGGACCGTGCCGGTGCCGTGCGCCTCGACCGCGTCGACGTCCGAAGTGGACAGTCCGGCGTCGGCGAGGGCCTGGCGGATCACGCGTTGCTGAGCGGGCCCGTTCGGCGCGGTCAGGCCGTTGGACGCGCCGTCGGAGTTGACGGCCGTGCCGCGGACCACGGCGAGCACCGGATGGCCCTTTTCCCGCGCCGTGGACAGGCGTTCGACCACGAGGATGCCGGCGCCCTCCGACCAGCCGGTGCCGTCGGCGCCGTCGGCGAAGGGCTTGCAACGGCCGTCGGCGGCGAGGCCGCCCTGGCGGGCGAACTCGGCGAACGAGCCGGGCGTGGTCATGATCGTGACGCCCCCGGCCAGGGCGGTGGTGCACTCGCCGCGGCGCAGCGCCTGCGCGGCCCAGTGCAGCGCGACCATCGACGACGAGCACGCGGTGTCGACGGTGACCGACGGGCCCTCCAAGCCGAGCGTGTAGGACAACCGTCCGGAAAGGACACTCGCGGTGGTGCCGGTGGCCAGGTGACCCTGGACGTCCTCGCCGGAGGTCGCCAGGAGGGTCCCGTAGTCCTGGCCGTTGGTGCCGACGAACACGCCGGTGTCCCCGCCGTGCAGGGTCGCCGGGTCGATCCCGGCGCGCTCCAGGGCTTCCCACGCCACTTCGAGCAGCAGCCGCTGCTGCGGGTCCATCGCGACCGCTTCGCGCGGCGAGATGCCGAAGAAGTCGGCGTCGAAGTCGGTGACACCGTCGAGGAAACCACCGGTGAGCGCGTATTCGTAGCCCGCGGCGAGGGTGGCGAGGTCCCAGCCGCGGTCGTCCGGGAAGGACGTGATGCCGTCCCCGCCGGTCGCCAGCAGCCGCCAGAAGTCCTCGGGCCCGCGGACACCGCCGGGGAAGCGGCAGCCGATGCCGACGATGACGATCGGGTCGTCGCCGGTCGCGGCGCGCACCGGCGCGGCGGCTTCGACGAGTGTCCCGGCCAGCTCACCCAGCAGGTGACGGGTGAGGATCTCCGGGGTCGGGTGGTCGAACACCAGCGACGCGGGCAGGTCGAGCCCGGTCGCCAGCGCGACGACGTTGCGCAGCTCCACCGCGGTCAGCGAGTCGAAGCCGAGGTCGCGGAACGCGCGGTCGGGCGCCACTCCCCCGGCGCCGCTGTGGCCGAGGACGAGGGCGACCTGCTCCAGCAGCAGGCCGAGCAGGAAGTCGAACCGGTCGTCCTCGGGCACGGCCGCGAGCCGTCCGCGCAGCTCGTCGTCACCGCGCGGGGCTTCGACGCGCGCGGCCGCCGGGATGCCGCTGAGCAGCGGGCCCGGGCGCAGCACGTGCGCGTAGCGCGTCCAGTCGATGTCGGCGACGACGACGGTGGTGTCCGCGAGCACGCGGTCCAGCGCGGCGGCCGCGCGTTCCGGGGCGAGGGGGTTCAGGCCGCCCCGGCGGGCGCGGTCGGCGACGGCGGGGTCCGCGGCGAGCATGCCGCCACCGGCCCACGGGCCCCAGGCGACCGACGTCGCGGGCAGGCCGAGGCCGCGGCGGTGCTCGGCGAGGGCGTCCAGCGTCGTGTTGGCCGCGGCGTAGGCCGCCTGGCCGGCCGAGCCGAACGTGCCGGCGACCGAAGAGAACAGCACGAAGCTCCGCAGGTCCGTGGCGCGCGTCAGCTCGTGCAGGTGGACGGCCGCGGTGACCTTGGCGCGGTAGCCCGTCTCGAAGCGGTCCGGGGTGAGGGCGCCGAGGACGCCGTCGTCGAGGACACCGGCGGTGTGCACCACATCCGTCAGGTCCGGCACGTCGGCCAGCACGGCGGCGAGGGCGTCGCGGTCGGCGACGTCGCACGCGGTGATCGTGACGTCGGCGCCGAGTTCGGTGAGCTCCCGGCGAAGGCCGTCCGCGCCCGGGGCGTCGGGCCCGCGGCGGCTGAGCAGGACCAGGCGGCGGCCGGTCTTCGCCAGGTGGCGCGCGACTTCGGCGCCGAGGGCGCCGGTGCCGCCGGTGATGAGCGTGGTGCCCTCGCCGGGTTCGCGGCCGCGGCTCGCGGGCGGCGCGGCGACGATCCGGCGGCCGAACAACCCGGCCGCGCGGATCGCCAGCTGGTCCTCGCCGCCGGCGCCGGTCAGCGCGGTGGCGAGCCGCCGCGGCACTTCGGCGTCCAGCTCGGCGGGCAGGTCCACCAGACCGCCCCAGCGCTGCGGGAGCTCCAGCGCGGCGGCGCGGCCGAGGCCCCAGACGGCGGCCTGCGCGGGCCGGGCCACCGGGTCGCCCGAGGCCACCGCGACGGCCTCGCGGGTCACGCACCACAGTGGCGTGGAGCCGAGCGCCTGCAGCAGCGTGGCGGTGGCCGTGAGCCCGGCCGGGACCCCCGGGAAGCCGGTTTCGTCCAGGGCCAGCAGGGAAAGCACGGCGTCGAACTCGCGGTCGCGCAGGCGGTCGCCGACGGCGCCGTCGAAGACCAGGGGTTCGCCGTCGAAGTACCCGGCGACGGTGGTGACCCACGGGTCGCCGGCGAGCGCGGCCGGGACGACCACGAGCCAGGTTCCGGTGCCGGGCCGGGCCGCGGTGACCGGGACCCACGTTGCCTGGTGGCGCCATCTGTCCACAACGGACTCTTCGTGGCGCGAGCGGCGGTAGGAGGACAACGCGGGCAGCAGCGCGCCCACCGAAGCGTCGTCGACGTCGAGCCGCGCGGCCAGTCCCGCGGCGTCCCCGCGGTCGACGGCGGCCCAGAACTCGGCGTCGGCCGTCTCGCCGGTGGGGGCGGCGGCCGAGGGCCAGAACCACTCGTGCTGGAACGCGTACGTGGGCAGCGGAACCCGGCGGGCGCCGGTCCCGGCGAAGAAGGCGGACCAGTCGATCCGGACGCCGGAGACGTGCAGCTGCCCGAGGGCGCCGACCAGCGTCTCGACGTCGTCGCGGCCGCGGCGGGCCACCGGGATCCCGCCGGTCATCGCGGAGAGGACCGCGTCCGGGCCGATCTCGACGACCAGCCCGGCTTCCCGCAGGCGCGCGGCGGTGTCGGCGAACCGGACCGGCTCGCGGACGTGCGCGGCCCAGCGGTCCGGGTCGGTGAGGTCCCCCTCGGCGATCATCGGCACGGCGGGCGCGGCGAAGGCCAGCCCGGTGATGGCGTCGCGGAACGCGGGCAGCATCGGGTCCATCAGCGGCGAGTGGAACGCGTGCGACACGGTCAGCCGCTTGGTGTCCTCGAAGTGCGCGGCGGCGGCGAGCACGGCGGCTTCGGCCCCGGACAGCACCACCGAGTCCGGGCCGTTGACCGCCGCGAGCGCGACTTCGTCGTTCAGATAGGGCTTGACGGCGTCCTCGGTGGCGCGGACGGCGACCATCGCCCCGCCCGGCTCGAGGTCCTGCATGAGCGACGCGCGGCCCGTGACCAGCGCGCACGCGTCGTCGAGGGACAGCACGCCGGCGACGTGCGCGGCGGCGATCTCGCCGACGGAGTGACCGCCGACGACGTCCGGCCGGACGCCCCAGGAAGCCAGCAGGCGCACGAGCGCGACCTCGACCGCGAACAACGCGGGCTGCGCGAACCCGGTCCGAGACAACGCATCGGCGTCGTCACCCCACAGGACTTCGCGCACACGCGGGTCGAGCCGGTCGAGCACCTCGTCGAGCGCCGTGGTGAACTCGGGGAAGGTGTCGTAGAGGCCGCGGGTCATGCCGGGCCGCTGGGCGCCCTGGCCGGTGAAGACGAACGCGACCTTGGGCGCGCCCTTCGCCTCACCGGTGATGACCAACGGCGAGGGACGGCCCTCGGCGAGCGCGGCCAGCGCCTCGGCGCCGCGGACGACGGCGCGGTGGTCGAACGCCGGGCGCGTCGTGGCCAGCGAGTAGCCGAGGTCGATCGGGTCGGCGCCGTTCGCGGCGACGTCCAGCAGGCGGGCGGCCTGCGCGCGCAGGGCTTCCGGTGTGCGGCCGCTGAGCACCAGCGGGACGCAAGGCAGCTCGCGCTCGGCCTCGTCGCGGGCCGGGACGACGACGGGCGGTTCTTCGATGATCGCGTGGGCGTTGGTGCCGCTGATCCCGAACGACGAAACACCGGCGCGGCGCGGGCGGCCGGCCTCGGCGGGCCACGGCCGCTCGTCGGTGAGCAGCTCGACGTTGCCGGCGGTCCATTCGACGTGCGTGGACGGTTCGGTGACGTGCAGCGTGCGCGGCAGGGTGCCGTGGCGCATCGCCTGGACGACCTTGATGATCCCGGCGACCCCGGCGGCTGCCTGCGCGTGTCCGATGTTGGACTTGATCGAGCCCAGCAGCAGCGGTGTTTCCCGATCCTGGCCGTAGGTGGCCAGCAGGGCCTGGGCCTCGATCGGGTCCCCGAGGGTGGTCCCGGTGCCGTGCGCCTCCACGACGTCGACGTCCGAAGTGGACAGACCGGAGGCGGCGAGGGCCTGGCGGATCACGCGCTGCTGCGACGGGCCGTTCGGCGCGGTCAGGCCGTTGGACGCGCCGTCGGAGTTGACCGCCGAGCCGCGCAGGACGGCGAGGATCTCGTGGCCGTTGCGGCGCGCGTCCGACATCCGCTCCAGGACGAGGATCCCGGCGCCTTCGGACCAGCCGACGCCGTCGGCGGTGTCCGAAAAGGACTTGCACCGGCCGTCGGCGGCGATGCCGCGCTGCCGGCTGGAGGCGACGAACGAGCCGGGGGTCGACATGACGGTCACACCGCCGGCCAGCGCGAGCGAGCACTCCCCCTGCCGCAGGGCCTGGGCGGCCCAGTGCAGCGCGACCAGCGACGACGAGCAGGCCGTGTCGACGGTGACGGTCGGTCCTTCGAGGCCCATCGTGTAGGCGATCCGGCCGGAGGCGACACTCGGCGCGCTCCCGTTTCCTTGGTAGGCCTCGGCTTCCGGGCTGCCCTGCAGCAGCATTCCGTAGTCCGAGTACATCACGCCGACGAACACGCCGGTCCGGGAGCCGCGCAGCGACACCGGGTCCACACCCGCGCGTTCGACGGCCTCCCACGACACTTCGAGCAGCAGCCGCTGCTGCGAGTCCGTGGCGAGCGCCTCGCGGGGGCTCATCCCGAAGAACGCCGGATCGAACTGCCCCGCGTCGTGCAGGAAACCACCGTGGCGCGTGTAGGACGTGCCGGGGTGGTCGGGGTCCGGGTGGTAGAGACCCTCGACGTCCCAGCCGCGGTTGACCGGGAAGCCGGACACCGCGTCCACACCGTTCTCGACCAGGTTCCAGAGGTCTTCGGGCGAGCCGACGCCGCCGGGGTAGCGGCAGCCCATGCCGACGATGACGACCGGGTCGTCGGACACCGGCCGCGCGGTCACCGGGGTCTCTTCGACGGCCGCGCCGGTCAGCTCCCGGTCGAGGTGCGCGGCGAGCGCCTCCGGGGTCGGGTAGTCGAAGACGAGTGTCGCGGGCAGCCGCAGGCCCGTCGCGGTGTCGAGGCGGTTGCGCAGTTCGACGGCGGTGAGCGAGTCGAAACCGAGGTCCTTGAACGCGGTCCGGACGTCGACGGTGTCGGTGGCCGCGTACCCGAGGACGAGCCCGGCTTCGGTGAGGACCAGGTCTTCCAGCGCCCGGGCGCGGTCGACGCCGTCGGCCGGGAAGGGGCCGCGGCTCGCAGCCGGGGCGACTCCGCCGGGAACGAGCCCGCGCAGCACCACGGGCACCCCCGGGCGGCCACGCAGCGCGGCGACGTCCAGGCGCATCGGCAGCACGGCGGGTTCCGCTTCGGCGAGCGCGGCGTCGAACAGCGCCAGGCCCTGGGCCGGGTCGAGCGGCGGCAGGCCCGCCGCGGCGAGCCGGCGGTGGTCGGCGGCGGAGAGCTGGGCCGCCATGCCCGCGTCGCCGGCCCACGCGCCCCAGGCCAGCGCCTGGCCGGGCCGCCCCGCCGCGCGACGGCGCTGGGCGAGCGCGTCGAGGAAGGCGTTGGCGGCGGCGTAGTTGCCCTGGCCGGGGCTGCCGAGCACGCCGGCGGCCGAGGAGAACAGCACGAACGCGCCGAGGTCGCCGGTCAGCTCGTGCAGGTTCCAGGCGGCGTCGACCTTGGCGCGGAAGACGGTCGCGACCCGCTCGGGGGTCAGGGTCTCGATGACACCGTCGTCGAGGACTCCGGCGGCATGCACAACGGCGCCGACCGGGTGCTCGGCCAGCAGCGCGGCGAGGGCGGCGCGGTCGGCGGCGTCGCATGCGGCGACGGTGACGTCGGCGCCGAGCGCGGTCAGCTCCGCGCGCAGCTCGCTGGCGCCCGGCGCGTCCGGGCCGCGCCGGCCGGCGAGCAGCAGGTTCCGGACGCCGTGCGTGGTGACCAGGTGCTTCGCGACCAGCCCGCCCAGGCCGCCGGTGCCGCCGGTGACCAGGACGGTGGCGCCGGCCGGGAAGTGCGCGGCCGGGCCGTCGCCGACCGGGAGGCGGGCCAGCCGCGGCAGGACGATCTCGCCGTCGCGCACCGCGGCCTGGGCCTCGCCGGAGTCGAGGATCCGCTGCAGGGGCGCGGCGAGGGGCTCGGCGGTGTCGGCCACGTCGACCAGCACGAACCGGTCGGGGTGCTCGGCCTGGGCCGAGCGGACCAGGCCCCAGACCGCCGCGACGGCCGGGTCCACGAGGTCGCCCTCGGCCGCCGGGACGGCGTTCGTGGTGACAAAAACCAACCGCGACCGGGCGAAGTCCGGTTCGGCGACCCAGGTCTGCAGGAGCTCGAGGGCCCACGCCGTGGCGGCGTGCGCGGCCTGCGCGTCCCCCGCGCCGAGGGGCACGGGAGCGAGGACGACGGCCGGGATCCCGCTGATCCGCACGGTCGCCAGGTCGGCGAACACGGCCGTCGTGGAGAAGCCGAGCCCGGCGCCGAGGACGACCCAGTCGGCGTCGTCGGCGGGCCGTGTCACGGCGACGGCGGGCGCGGGTGTCCACACGGGACGGAACAGGGACTCGTGCCGGGTCGCGCGCAGCTCCCCGGCGGCGACCGGGCGGAAGGTCAGCGAGTCGGCGGCGAGCACCGGCGTGCCCGCGGGGTCGGTGACGGCGAGGGCGACGGCGTTCTCACCGGTCGGGGTCAGGCGGGCGCGCAGAGTCGTCGTGTGGGCGGGCTGGACGCCGACGCCGTTCCAGGAGAACGGCAGGCCGTCGCGGTCGAGGTGCGCGCAGGCGTGCAGGACCGCGTCCAGGAGGGCCGGGTGCACGCCGAACGACGCGGCCTCGGCCTCGTGCTCCGGCGGCAGCGCGACTTCGGCCAGGACTTCGTCACCGAGCCGCCACGCCGCGCGCAGCCCTTGGAACGCCGGGCCGTACCCGAGTCCGCGGCCGGCCAGGTCCTCGTAGAAGCCGTCCAGGTCGATCGGCTCGGCGCCGGCGGGCGGCCACTCCCCCGGCAGGACGGCGGCGGGCGCGCCGCCCACACCGAGGCGGCCGAAGGCGTGGCGCACCCAGGTTTCGTCCTGCTGGGAGTAGACGCTGACCGAGCGGCCGCCGTCCTCGCCCGCCGGGCCGGCGACGACCTGCACGCGCACCCCGCCGGACGCGGGCAGCACGAGCGGCGCCGCGAACGTCAGCTCCTCGACGCGGGCGCAGCCGACCTGCGCGCCCGCGCGGCCGGCGAGCTCCAGGAACGCCGTGCCGGGCAGCAGTTTCGCGCCGAGGATCTCGTGCTGGCCGAGCCAGGCCTGGCGGCGCGCGGACAGCTCGCCCGCGAAGAGGAAGCCGCCGGACTCGGGCAGCTCGACGGCCGCGCCGAGCAGCGGGTGCCCGGCCGGGTCGAGCCCGACCTGGCCGAGGTCGCCGCCGGTGCCGCCTTCGAGCCAGTAGGTGCGGCGCTGGAAGGCGTAGGTGGGCAGGTCGACCACCCGGGCTCCGGAGCCGTCGTGCCAGGCCGTCCAGTCGAAGCCGCCCCCGCGCACGTGCCAGCGGGCCAGGGCCGAGAGCAGTGTCGTGGTCTCGTCGCGGCCGCGGCGGGTGCTGGGAATACAGTCCGCGCCGGGCCCGGTCAGCTCGGCGGTCATGGCCGAGAGGGTCGCGTCCGGGCCGACCTCGAGGAAGGTGGTGACCCCGCGGGAAACCAGGTCGGCGACGGTGTCGGCGTACCGGACGGCGTCGCGCACGTGCCGCACCCAGTAGTCCACAGTGGACACGTCACCGGCGGCGACGACCGGGATCGACGGCGCGGTGAAGGTCAGGGTCTCGAGCACCGCGCGGAAGTCGCCGAGCATCGGTTCCATCAGCGGGGAGTGGAACGCGTGGCTCACCGTGAGCCGTTTGGTCTTCGCGAAGTGCGCGGCGACGACGAGCACGGCGTCTTCGGCGCCGGAGACGACCACCGCGTCGGGGCCGTTGACCGCCGCGATCGAGACGTCGTCGGTGAGCAGCGGCAGGACATCGGCTTCGGCCGCCTGGATCGCGACCATCGCGCCGCCGGCGGGCAGCGCCTGCATGAGCCGGCCGCGGGCTTCGACCAGCTTGACCGCGTCCGGCAGGGAGAGCACCCCGGCGACGTGAGCCGCGGCGATCTCGCCGACGGAGTGCCCGGCGACGAAGTCCGGGCGCACGCCGAGGGACTCCAGGAGGCGGAAGAGCGCGACCTCGAAGGCGAACAGCGTGGGCTGCGCAACACCGGTGTCGTCCACAGTGGACGTCTCGGGCAGGTCGAGCAGGCCGAGGATCTCGTCGCGTGTGCGGACGAACACGGGGAAAGCCAGGGTCTCGCCCATGTCGGCGCGCTGGGAACCCTGACCGGTGAACAGGAACGCCGACGCGCCGGGGTGCAGGGCCGAGCCGGTGTGCACACCGGGCGCGGCGGCCGAAGTGGCCAGCGCGTGCAGGGCGGTCAGCAGCTCGCCGCGGTCGGCGCCGGTGAGCACGGCCCGGTGCGGGAAGGCGACCCGGGTGCTCGCCAGCGAGTGGGCGACGTCGAGCGGCGAGTGCTCCGGGCGGGCGTCGAGGTGGGCCAGCAGACGGGCAGCCTGGGCACGCAGGGCGTCCGGGGTGCGGCCGGACACCGGCCACAGGTAGCCGGCGGGCTCGCGGACCGGGGCCGCTTCGACCGGTTCCGGGGCGGGCTGTTCGAGGATGACGTGCGCGTTGGTGCCGCTGATGCCGAACGACGACACGGCGGCCCGCCGCGGTTTCCCGGTCTCCGGCCACGGGCGCGGGCCGGTCAGCAGCGCGACGCGGCCGGCCGTCCAGTCCACATGGGACGTCGGGGTGTCGACGTGCAGGGTGCGCGGCAGGACGCCGTGGCGCATGGCCTGGATGGTCTTGATGACCCCGCCGACCCCGGCGGCGGACTGCGTGTGCCCGACGTTCGACTTGAACGAGCCGAGCCACAGCGGTTCGCCCGCACGCTCGCGGCCGTAGGTGGCCAGCAGCGCCTGCGCCTCGATGGGGTCGCCGAGGACCGTGCCCGTGCCGTGCGCCTCGACGGTGTCGATGTCGTCGGGGGTCAGCCCGGCGTTCTCCAGCGCCTGGCGGATGACCCGCTGCTGCGAAGGTCCGTTGGGCGCGGTGAGGCCGTTGGACGCGCCGTCGGAGTTGACCGCGGAGCCGCGGAGGACGGCGAGCACCTCGTGCCCGTTGCGGCGCGCGTCGGACAGCCGTTCCAGCAGGAGGAGCCCGGCGCCTTCGGAGAACCCGGCGCCGTCGGCCGCCTCGGCGAAGGACTTGCAACGGCCGTCGGAGGCGAGCCCGCCTTGGCGGTCGAACTCGCCGTAAAGACCGGGGGTGGCCATCACGGCGACACCGCCGGCGAGGGCGAACGAGCACTCCCGCGCCCGCAGCGCCCGCGCGGCCCAGTGCAGGGCGACCAGCGACGACGAGCACGCCGTGTCGACGGTGACCGCGGGGCCTTCGAGGCCGTAGAAGTAGGCGATGCGCCCGGAGATCACCGAGGATTCGGTGCCGGTGACGAGATAACCCTCGACGCCGTCGGGCAGCGCGGCGAGACCGCGGCCGTACCCCATGGACCCGGCGCCGACAAAAACGCCGCCGGTGCTGCCTTCGACCTCGTGCGGGTCGATGCCGGCGCGTTCGAAGGCCTCCCAGGCCAGTTCCAGGACGATCCGCTGCTGCGGGTCCATGGCGAGCGCTTCGCGCGGCGAGATGCCGAAGAAGGCGGGGTCGAAGTCCCCGGCGCGGTGCAGGAACCCGCCCTGGTGCGGCGAATCCGGCCAGCCGCGGCCGTCGGGGAAGTCGGTGACGGCGTCGACACCGTCGTCGACGAGCCGCCACAGGTCTTCGGGCGACTGGACACCACCCGGGTACCGGCAGCTCATGGCGACCACGGCGACCGGTTCGGCCGCCGCGGCGAGCAGCGTGGTGTTCTGCCGCCGCAGCTGCTTGTTCTCCTGCACGGCGACGCGCAGTGCTTCGACGACTCGATCCGACCCGGCCGGCATAGAGATCTCCAGGGTGAGCGTGGTCTTACCCGGGTGACGCCACCGCGACGGCGTTCGGCGCCGAGCGACGTCCACTTGCCGGGGAGTCAACCGCACGCCCAGCCCGGAAACCCCCAGACTTGGCCCGAGCGCCCCAATGTGGCCTTGGTTGCGTCTGACGCACCCAATGTGGCCTTCGGTGCGTCTGACGCACCGAAGGCCACATTGGGGCGTGGGGGTCAGTCCTGGTCGCCGCCCAGGACGAAGCGGACCAGGTCGTCCGCGTCCATGTCGCCCACGTCGCCGTCCTCGTCCGGCCGGACGTCCTCCTCCGGCCGGTCCGCGCGGTCCGCCGCCTCCGAGAGCAGCTCCATCAGGCCCAGGGACCGCAGCTGGTCGAACGACACCGCCGCCAGGAACTTCCGGACCCGGGCCTCCTCCGCCGACGCCGGGGCGTCGGCTTCGTCGCCGAACAGCTCGCGGTGGAGGTGGGCCGCCACCGCCTGGGACGTCGGGTGGTCGAACACCAGCGTCGACGGCAGCCGCAAGCCGGTGCGCTCACCCAGGACGTTGCGGACCTCCACCGCCGCCAAGGAGTCCACGCCCATCTCGCGGAACGCCTGCGCCGGCTCGATGTCCCCCGGCTCGCCGTAGCCCAGCAGCTCGGCCGCCACTTCCCGGACCAGCCGCAACAGCGCGTCGCGGCGCTCGGCCGGGTCGAGGCCCGCCAGCTCCTCGTACAGGGTCGCCTCGGCCACCACCGCGTCGCGCTCCGAGCCCGCCGCCGAGAGGGCCTCGCGGACCTCGGGCAGCTCGCTCAGCAACGCGCTCTCGCGGGGCAGCGTGAACGTCTGCGCGAAGCGGTTCCAGTCGAAGTCCGCCGCCAGCACCGCGCCGCGGACGCCGAGCGCGCGGCCGAACGCGACCATCGCCTCCGCCGGCGCCAGCGGCACCAAGCCGTGGCGCTGCATGTGCTCCAGCATGTCGCCCTGCAGCGCCATCCCGGCCTCGCCCCAGACGCCCCAGCCGATCGACACGCCGGGCAGGCCGCGGCGTTCGCGGTCTTCGGCCAGCGCGTTGAGGTAGGCGTTCGCCGCGGCGTACGCGCTGAGCTTGCCGCTGCCGAGCATGCCCGACACCGACGAGTACAGCACGAAGAAGTCGAGCGGCCGGTCGCCGACCAGCTCGTCGAGGTGCCGGGCACCTTCGACTTTGGACTTCAGGACGCCCTCGACCTCTTCCAGGGTCAGCGCGACGACGTCGGCACCGTCCTGGGCGACGCCGGCCGCGTGGACGACGCCGCGCAGCGGGTCCGATTCGGGGATTGCCGCCAGCACCGCCTCGACCTGGGCGCGATCGGCGACGTCGCACGCCACCACCGACACCTCGGCGCCGCGGCCGGTCAGCTCCTCGACCAGCTCGGCCGCACCCGGCGCGTCGGGGCCGCGACGGCTGGTCAGCAGCAGCCGCCGGACGCCGGCGTCGGCCAGCCAGCGGGCCGTCTCGACGCCGAGCGCGCCCGTGCCGCCGGTGATCAGCACCGTGCCCGGACCGGCCAGCGCCGGGGTGACCGCCGGGGTCTCGGCCGCCGTCGTGCGGCGCAGCCGCCGCCCGAGCAACCGGCCGTCGCGCAACGCGATCTGGTCCTCGCCGCCGAGCCCGGCCAGCACGTGCGGCAGGTTCCGCAGGTCGGCCTCGCCCGGTTCGGCAGGCAGCTCGACGAGCCCGCCCCACGCCGCCGCCCGTTCCAGCGCGACGGTGCGCCCGAAGCCCCAGACCGCCGCCTGCCCGACGGTGTCCGCGGCCGCGTGCCGCCCCTCGATCGGGAGCGTCTCGCGGGTCAGGCACCACAGCTTGGCTTCGACCTCGGCCCGGGCCAGCGCCTGGACCAGGACGGCCGTGAGCACGACGCCCGGCGGCGCGGTCGGCGCCGCGTCGATCTTCCGCGTGCTCAGCGCGAGCAGCGAGACGACACCGTCGAACGGTCCCGGCAGCTCCCCGAGGCGGGCGGCCAGCGCGGCCGGGTCGGGGTCGGTCACCGTCAGCACGGTGACGTCGCCGGGCAGCGCGCCGAGCACCCGCGCGCCCCAGTCGTCGCCGGTGTCTCCGGGGACGACGGCCAGCCAGCGGCCCGGCGCGGCGCTGCCGGCGGGCGGCTTCAGCGGGGTCCAGTCGATGCGGTACCACCAGCGGTCGACGGCGGCCTCGGTGCGCAGCTTCTCCCGCCACGACGCGAGCGCGGGCAGCACGGCGTCGAGCGCACTCCGGTCGACCTCCAGCGCCGAAGCCAGCACCTCACCGTCGGTGGCCGCGACCATGCCCCACAGCCGCGCGTCGGCGGCGCTTTCGCCGCTCGCGACGGCCTGCGGCGCCGGTTCCGGCCAATAGTTCTTGCGCTGGAAGGCATACGTAGGCAGCGGCACGCGCGCGGTGACACCGGCGCGCTCGTAGAAGGCGGCCCAGTCGATCGTGACACCCTGGGCGTGCGCCCCGGCGACCGCGGTCACCATCCGGCGCCAGTCGCCTTCGCCGGTGTGCAACGTCTCCTGGAACACCAGCGGCTCGCCGGTGCGGTCCATGGTCTGCTCGAGCGCCATCTTGAGCACCGGGTTCGGGCTGGGCTCGACGAACGCGCTCGCGCCGCCGGCCACCAGCGCGTCGGCCGCTTCGCCGAACAGCACGGTCTGACGCAGGTTCCGGTACCAGTACCGGGCGTCCAGCTCCGCGGTGTCGAGCAGCCCGCCGGTCACCGACGAGAAGAACGGCACGGCCGAGCTGCGCGGCGACACCGGCGCGAGCAGCTCGAGCAGGTCGTCCTCCAGCAGCTCGACCTGGGGCGAGTGCGCGGCGAAGTTCACCCCGGCCAGCCGCCAGCGCATCATGCCGGCGGCCGAAAGCCGCTTCTCCAGCTTCGCCATCGCGGTCTCGTCGCCGGAGACGGTGACCAGCTTGGGGCCGTTCACCGCGGCGATCGAGACCTCGCCGCCGAGCTCCGCGACGAGCGCGCGGACGTCGTCGGCCGGGGCGACGACCGAGAGCATCACCCCGGTGCGGGCCAGCTTCTGCCGGATCAGGCGGCTGCGCAGGGCGACCACGCGGGCACCGTCCTGAAGGGACAGTCCACCCGCGACACACGCGGCGGCGATCTCGCCCTGCGAGTGCCCGGCCACCGCGGCCGGTTCGACGCCGAACTCGCGCCACAGCGCGGCGAGCGACACCATCACCGCCCACAGCGCCGGCTGGACGATGTCGACCTCTTCGAGGGCCTCGGCGTCGTCGAGGACGTCGAGCAGGGACCAGTCGGCGAACTCCGCCAGCGCGGCGGCGCACTCGGCCAGCTTCGCGGCGAACACCGGCGACGCGGCCAGGAGGTCCTTGGCCATCCCGGCCCACTGCGAACCCTGCCCGGGGAAGACGAAGGCCGGGTTGCGCGTCCCGAAGGTCCGGCCGGTTACGACGTCCGGGGCCGCCTCGCCCGCCGCCACCGCGGTGAGCGCGGCGGTGAGCCCGGCCCGGTCCTCGCCGACGAGGACGGCCCGGTGGGCGAACGCCGTCCGGCCGGACAGCGCCCGGCCGACCGCCGAGACGTCCTGGCCGTCCAGGTGCGCCAGCAGCCGTTCGGCCTGCCCGCGCAGGGCGCCGGCGGTCCGGCCGGACAGCACCCACGGCACGATCGGTGGCGCCTGCGCCGGTTCGGGCGCGGGCACCGGCGCCGGGCCGGCTTCGAGCACGGCGTGGGCGTTGGTGCCGCTGATGCCGAACGACGACACCGCCGCGCGGCGCACCCGGCCGGTCTCCGGCCACGGCCGGGCGCCGGCGAGCACCTCGACACCGCTGTCCGCCCAGTCCACATGGGACGACCGCGTTTCGGCGTGCAGCGACCGCGGCAAGACGCCGTGGCGCATCGCGAGGACCATCTTGATGATCCCGGCGACCCCCGCCGCGGCCTGGGTGTGCCCGATGTTGGACTTGACCGAGCCGATCGGCAGCGGGTTTTCGCGGTCGCGGCCGTAGGTGGCGATGAGCGCCTGCGCCTCGATCGGGTCGCCGAGCGCGGTGCCGGTGCCGTGCGCCTCGACCGCGTCGACGTCCGATGTGGACAGTCCGGCGTTCGCCAGCGCGGCGCGGATCACCCGTTGCTGTGAGGGGCCGTTCGGCGCGGTCAGGCCGTTGGACGCGCCGTCGGAGTTGACCGCCGACCCGCGGACGACCGCGAGGATCTCGTGGCCGTTGCGCACCGCGTCGGACTGCCGTTCCAGCAGCAGCATGCCGGCGCCTTCGGCGAAGCCCAGGCCGTCGGCGTCGTCGGAGAACGCCTTGCAGCGCCCGTCCGGCGCGAGCCCGCGCTGGCGGCTGAACCCTACGAACGTGCCCGGCGTGGCCATCACGGTCACCCCGCCGGCCAGCGCCAGCTCGCATTCGCCGCTGCGCAGCGCCTGCGCGGCGAGGTGCAGGGTGACCAGCGACGACGAACAGGCCGTGTCGACGGTCAGCGTCGGGCCTTCGAAGCCGAAGGTGTAGGCGACGCGGCCGGAGGCGACGCTCGGCGAGCTGCCGTTGCTCTCGTACCCGTCGGTGTCGGCGAGGTGGTTGAGCGTCAGGCCGTAGTCGTTGTACATCACGCCGACGAACACGCCGGTGCGGCTGCCGCGCAGTGACACCGGGTCCACGCCCGCGCGCTCGACGGCCTCCCAGCCGGTTTCCAGCAGCAGCCGCTGCTGGGCGTCGGTGGCGAGCGCCTCGCGCGGGTTCATCCCGAAGAACTCGGGGTCGAACTCGCCCGCGTCGTGCAGGAAGCCGCCTTCGCGGGTGTAGGTCGTGCCCGGGTGGTCCGGGTCCGGGTGGTAGAGCGACCCGACGTCCCAGCCGCGGTCGGCCGGGAACGCCGTGATGGCGTCACGTTCCTCGGTGAGCAGCCGCCAGAGGTCCTCGGGCGAGGCGACCCCGCCCGGGAAGCGGCAGCTCATGCCGACGATGACGATCGGGTCGCCGGCCACCGCGGCCGGCGCCGGGGTCTCGGCGGCGACGGCGCCGGAGCCGAGCAGCGCGTCCAGGAGGTGCTCGCCCAGCGCGGCCACGGTCGGGTAGTCGAACACGGCGGTGGCGCCGAGCCGGACACCGGTGACGCCGTCGAGCCGGTTGCGCAGCTCGAGGGCGGTCAGGGAGTCGAAGCCGAGCTGCTGGAACGTCTGCCCGGCGTCGATCGCGCCGCCGTCGGCGTGCCCGAGCACCTGCGCGACCTGGGTGGTGACCAGCTCCCGGACGGCCCGGGTGCGCCCGGCGGCGTCGAGCGCGGTGAGCCGCTGGACGAGCCCGACGGCCGCTTCGGCGCCCGCCGCGGACCGCTTGAGCGGCACCCGGATGAGGCCGCGCAGCACCGGCGGGACGTCACCCACGGCGCGCAGGACGGGCAGGTCGAGCCGGACCGGCGCGACGTCCGGGACCTCGGCGGCGAGGGCGGCGTCGAACAGCGTGGTGCCCAGTTCGGCCGGGATGGCCGGGGTGCCGGCCCGCGCCATGCGCGCGAGGTCGGCTTCGGACAGGGCGCTGGTCATGCCGCTGCCGGTCGCCCACGGACCCCACGCGAGCGAGGTGGCGGGCAGGCCGGCCGCGTGCCGGCGGCGGGCGAGGGCGTCGAGGAAGGCGTTGGCGGCGGCGTAGTTGGCCTGCCCCGCGGTGCCGACCGTGCCGGCGACCGAGGAGAACACGACGAACGACCGGAGGTCCCGGGTCAGCTCGTGCAGGTTGCAGGCCCCGGCGACCTTGGGCCGCAGCACGCGCCCGAAGCTCTCCGCGGTCTGGGAGTCCAGGACCCCGTCGTCGAGGACGCCGGCGCTGTGCACCACGGCGGTCAGCGGGTGTTCGAGCCCGTCGATGAGCGCCTTGAGGGCGTCCCGGTCGGCTACGTCGCAGGCGACGGCGGTGGCTTCGGCACCGTGCGCGGCGAGCTCCGCGACGAGCGTGGCGACCTCGGCGGGGTCTCCCCCGCTGCGGCTGACGAGCAGCAGCCGCCGCATCCCGTGTTCGGCGGCGAGGTGCCGGGCGAAGACGGCGCCGAGGCCACCGGTGCCGCCGGTGACGAGGACGGTGCCGTCCGGATCGCCGAAGGCCGGCGTATCGGGCCGGACCGCGACCCGGGCGAGCCGGCCGCCGTGCACCCGCCCGTCCTTGACGGCGACCTGCGGCTCACCGGCCGCGAGGGCGGCGGCCAGGTGCGCACCGGTGTCGTCGAGATCGAGAAGCGTGACGCGGCCGGGGTGTTCGGCCTGCGCCGAGCGCACCAGACCCCACACCGCCGCGGCGACGGGATCGCCCTCGGTGGCCCCGCGGGTGAGGACGGCCAGGCGGGTTTCGCGGAGGCGGTCGTCGGCGAGCCAGCGCTGGAGGAGGTCCAGGACCCGGGTGGTGAGGTCGAGGGCAGCGGTGGCGAGGTCGGCGGGCGGCGGGTCGAGGAGGGGCAGGACGACCAGGTCAGGCGTGGCCGTGGCCACGGCTTCGAGGTCGGGGAAGGTGGTCGAGATCCCGGCTGAGGCGAGGAGCTCGGCGGCTTCGGGCGCGGAGGATGGGGAGTCGGGTGAGGAAGCCTCGCCCGGCACGCCGGAGCCCGCCGGATCTCCGTCGGGCGTCGGCAGGAACAGCGCTCCCGCCGTGCCGAGCTCCTTCGGCTCGACCGCCAACGGAGTCCACGTCAACCGGTACAGGTTCTCCTGGCCCACCGGGCCCGAACGCACCTCGGCCGGCTGCCGCAGGCGCAGGCTTGTCACCTCGGCCACCAGCTCGCCGGCCGTGTCCGCGATCGTCAGCGACACCCCCGCGCCGGCGCGGGCGATCCGGACGCGGACCGAAGCCGCGCCGGTGGCGTGCAGCTGCACACCCTCCCACGCGTACGGCAGCCCTGCCTCGCCGCCGAGCAGGCCGATCGCGTGCAGGCACGCGTCGAACAGCGCCGGGTGCAGACCGAACGCGCCTGCCTCGCCCGCGTCGTCTGCGGGCAGCGCTACCTCGGCGAACACCTCGTCGCCCGACACCCAGGCCGCCTTCAGGCCGCGGAACGTGCCGTCGTACGCCAACCCCGATCCAGCCAGGCTTTCGTAGTGCGCGGACAGGTCGGCCGGCGCCGCGGCCGGGGGCCACGGGAAGACCTCGGCCGGCGTGCGGTGCGGGCCGAGCGCGCCGGTCGCGTGCCGGACCCACGTCAGGTCGTCGCCGTCCTCCGGTCGCGAGTGGACGGTCAGTGTCCGGCGACCGTCTTCGCGCGCCTTCGAAACGAGCAGCTGCAGCTGGACACCGCCGCCCTCGGGCAGCACCAGCGGCGCCTCCAGGGTCAGCTCGTCCAGGCACGGCGTGCCGGCTTCACCGCCCGCGCGCAGGGCCAGCTCCGCGAACACCGTCCCGGGCAGCACCACCGCTCCCCCGACGACGTGCCCGCGCAGCCACGGGTGCCCCGACACCGACAGGCGGCTGGTCAGCAGCACCTCGTCCGACCCGGCCGGGCGCACCACGGCCCCGACCATCGGGTGGCCGCCGACGCCCAGGCCCGCCGCCGTCGCGTCCCCGCGCGGGGTCGCGCCGCCGCGGGGCCAGAACCGCTCGCGCTGGAACGCGTACGTCGGCAGCTCCGCGCGCCGCCCGCCGGGCAGCACCGCCGCCCAGTCGACGCGGACGCCGGCCACGTGGAGGCCCGCGAGCCCGGCCAGCGCCGCCCGCGGCTCGGGGGTTTCCTTGCGCAGCAACGGGACCGTGATCGCGTCGGCGAGCACACCCGCCGTCATGGCGGACAGGACGCCGTCCGGGCCGAACTCGGCGAACACCCGCGCGCCGTGCTCGTGCAGCGCCGTCACCCCGTCGGCGAACCGGACCGTGCGGCGGACGTTGTCCACCCAGTGCTCCGCCGAAAACTCCGTGACGAGCGCGCCGGTGACCGTCGAAACCACCGGGATCCGCGGCGGCGCGTACGTCAGCCCCTCGGCGACCGCGCGGAAGTCCGCGAGCATCGGGTCCATCAGCGGCGAGTGGAAAGCGTGCGACACGGTCAGCCGCTGGGTCTTCTCGAACCGGCCCGCGACCGCGAGCACGGCCTCCTCGGCCCCGGCGAGCACCACGGCGTCCGGGCCGTTGACCGCCGCGATCGCGACGTCGTCGCCCAGCAGGGGCCGGACCTCGTCCTCGGTCGCCCGCACCGACACCATCGCGCCGCCGGCCGGCAGTGCGCCCATCAACTCGGCGCGGGCCCGCACCAGCGTGCAGGCGTCGGGCAGGGACAGCACTCCCGCGACGTGCGCGGCCGCGATCTCGCCGACCGAGTGCCCGAGCACGTGGTCGGGCCGCACGCCCCACGACTCGAAGAGCCGGTACAGCGCGACTTCCAGGGCGAACAGCGCGGGTTGCGCGGCGGCGGTGCCGGCCAGCCGCCGGGAGTTCTCGCCCCAGACGATCCCGGCCCAGTCACCGGGCAGCCGCTCGGCGATCTCGTCCCAAGCCTGCGCGAAGACCGGATACCGCGCATAGAGGCTGCGGCCCATGCCGAGCCGCTGGGCGCCCTGGCCGGCGAACACCGCGGCGAGCTTCGCCTGCTCGGCGACCCGGCCGGTGACGACGGCCGGGTGCGGTTCGCCGGCGGCCAGCGCGTCCAGCGCGGCGGCCAGCTCCGCGCGGTGCTCCGAGAGCACCACCGCCCGGTGGTCGAACGCGGCCCGGCCGGTGGCGAGGGTGTGGCCGGCGTCGACGCGGTTGACGTCGAGCCCGGCCAGGCGCGCGGCCTGCTCGCGCAGGGCCGGTTCCGTGGTGGCCGACAGCGGCCACGGCACGACCCCGGCGTCCGGCGGCTCCGGGACGGCCACGGGTTCCGGCGCCTGCTCGAGGATCGTGTGGGCGTTGGTGCCGCTGATGCCGAACGAGGACACCGCGGCGCGCCGCGCCCGGCCGGTCTCCGGCCACGGCCGGTTCCCGGTGACGACCTCGACGTCCCCGCTCGCCCAGTCGACGTGCGAAGACACCGCTCCGGCGTGCAGCGACGGCGGGACGACGCCCTGCCGCAGCGCGGCGACCATCTTGATCACGCCGGCCACGCCGGCCGCGGCCTGCGTGTGGCCGATGTTCGACTTCACCGAGCCGAGCAGCAGCGGGGTTTCGCGCTCCTGGCCGTAGGTGGCCAGCAGGGCCTGCGCCTCGATCGGGTCGCCCAGGGTGGTCCCGGTGCCGTGGCCTTCGACGACGTCGACGTCCGAAGTAGACAGTCCGGCGACCGAAAGCGCCTGCCGGATCACGCGTTGCTGCGACGGGCCGTTCGGGGCGGTCAGGCCGTTCGACGCGCCGTCGGAGTTGACCGCGCTGCCCCGCACCACGGCGAGGATCGGGTGTCCGTTGCGCTGCGCGTCGGAAACCCGTTCCAGCAGCAGCATCCCGGCGCCTTCGGACCAGCCGACGCCGTCCGCGCCGTCGCCGAAGGACTTGCAGCGGCCGTCCGGGGAAAGCCCGCGCTGGCGCGAGAACCCGACGAACGTGCCCGGGGTCGACATGACCGTGACACCTCCGGCGAGCGCCAGCGAGCACTCACCCGAGCGCAGGGCCTGCGCGGCCCAGTGCAGGGCGACGAGCGACGACGAACACGCCGTGTCGACGGTGACCGCCGGGCCCTCCAGGCCGAGCACGTAGGCGACGCGCCCGGAAGCGACACTGCCCGCGCTGCCGTTGCCCTGGTAGGCCTCGAGGTCCGCGCCGGCGACCAGGCTGTTGTAGTCGTTGTACATCACCCCGGCGAAGACGCCGGTCCGGCTGCCGCGCAGGCTGCGCGGGTCGATGCCGGCCCGCTCGAACGCCTCCCACGAGACTTCCAGGAGCAGCCGCTGCTGGGTGTCGGTCGCGACCGCCTCGCGCGGGCTCATCCCGAAGAACGCCGCGTCGAACTCGGCCGCGTCGTGCAGGAAGCCGCCGTGGCGGGTGTAGGAGGTGCCCGGGTGGTCCGGGTCGGGGTCGTAGAGCGCGTCGACGTCCCAGCCGCGGTCGCCGGGGAACTCGGTGATCGCGTCGGTGCCGCCGGCGACCAGGTCCCAGAGCTCCTCCGGGGTGGTGACGCCGCCCGGGTAGCGGCAGCTCATCGCGACGATCGCGATCGGCTCGTCGGCCACCGCGACCGGCGCCGGGGTGTCTTCGACGCGGCCGCCCTCGCCCAGCACCTCGACG
Organism: Amycolatopsis sp. NPDC104587; assembly: GCF_055583645.1. Taxonomy (NCBI): domain Bacteria; kingdom Bacillati; phylum Actinomycetota; class Actinomycetes; order Pseudonocardiales; family Pseudonocardiaceae; genus Amycolatopsis; species Amycolatopsis sp. NPDC104587. The sequence goes on along the minus strand of NZ_JBVJNO010000010.1, from coordinate 359,460 downwards.
AGGTGGCGGGCCAGCGCGGTGACCGTCGGGTAGTCGAACACCGTCGTGGCGGGCAGCGCGACCCCGGACGCGGCGGTCAGCTTGTTGCGCAGGTCGACCGCGGTGAGCGAGTCGAATCCCAGCTCCTGGAACGTCTTCGTGGCCGAGACGGCCGCCGCGTCGGCATGCCCGAGGACCAGCGCGACCTGTTCGCGCACCAGGGTCAGCAGCGCTTCGGCCCGCTCGTCCGGCGACAGCCCCGCCAGGCGGCGAAGCAGCCCGGCCGAGCCGCGGCCGGCCTGCTTGCGGCCGGTGACGCGCACCAGGCCGCGCAGCAGCGGCGGGATCTCCGGCTGCGTCCGGATCACCGGGAGGTCGAGGCGGACCGGCAGCAGCACCGCGCGATCGGTGGTGAGCGCCCGGTCGAAGAGCCGGATGCTCTGCTCCGGCTGCAGCACGGGCATGCCGAGCCGGGCCATCCGCTCGAAGTCGGCTTCGGTCAGGGTCCGGGTCATGCCGGTGGCCGCCGCCCACGGACCCCAGCCCAGCGACTGCGCCGGGAGGCCGTCAGCCGCGCGGTGCAGGGCGAGCGCGTCGAGGAAGGCGTTGGCCGCGGCGTAGTTCGCCTGGCCGGCGCCGCCGAAGGTGCCGGCGACCGAAGAGAACGAGACGAACGCCGCGAGCGGGAGGTCGCGGGTCAGCTCGTGCAGGTTCCAGGCCGCGTCGACCTTCGGACGCAGCACGGCCGCCAGCCGGTCCGGCGTGAGCGAGCCGAGGACGCCGTCGTCGAGGACACCGGCGGTCTGCACGACCGCGGTGAGCGGGTGCTCGGCCGGGACGGCGGCGAGCAGGGCCGCGAGCGCGTCGCGGTCGGCGATGTCGCAGGCCTCGACGTCGACGTGGGCGCCGGCCGCGGTGAGGCCGGCGGCCAGCTCGGCCGCGCCGTCGGCGGCCGGGCCGCGGCGGCTGACCAGCAGCAGGCGCCGCGCGCCGTGCTCGGTGACGAGGTGGCGGGCCAGCAGCCCGCCGAGCCCGCCGGTGCCCCCGGTGATGAGGACGGTCCCCTCCGGGTCCCAGCCCGCACTTTCACGTGAAAGTGCGGCTCCCTGGTGGGCACTTTCACGTGAAAGTGCGTCGGCGCGGGTCAGGCGGGCGGCCCGCGGTTCGCCGTTGACGAGCGTGAGCTGCGGTTCACCGGTGGTGAGCGCGGTCGGCAACGCGGTCAGGGACGCGTCGGCGCCGTCGAGGTCGATGAGCGCGACGCGGCCCGGGTGCTCGACCTGGGCGGTGCGGACCAGGCCCCACACGGCGGCCGCGGGCAGGTCGAACCCGGTTGTCGCGCCCCGGGTGACCAGGACAAGCCGCGCGGGCCGCTCGTCGGCCAGCCAGTCCTGCAGCACGCCGAGCACGTGCGTGGTCAGTTCGTGGGTCTCCCGCACGACGTCGGCGCCCTCGGCGGCCGCGACCGGCCACAGGACAACGCCGTCCCGGGCCTCCAGGGGGCCGGAAAGCCGCGCGGCGGCCGGGAACACCCCGGCGACGCCGAGCGGGTCGGCCCCGGCGACCGAGACCGGGCCGGTTTCGGGCGCGCCGACGGCGATCGGCGTCCAGTCGAGCCGGAACAGCGAGTCGCGGTCGGCCGCCGGCGCCGCGGACTGGGGCCGCAGCACGAGCGAGCGCACGGTCGCGACCGGCTCGCCGCCGGGATCAACCAGGTGCAGGGACACCGCGTCGTCGCCGGCGGGCGTGACGCGCAGCCGCACCGCGGTCGCGCCCGAGGCGTGCACGGTGACGCCCTCCCACGAGAACGGCAGGGCGCCCGGCCGCACGGCGGAGCTGAACGACGTCGCGTGCAGGCACGCGTCGAGCAGCGCCGGGTGCAGGCCGAACCCCTCGGCGGGCTCGTCCTCGGGCAGCTCGGCTTCGGCGTAGACGTCTTCGCCGTGGCTCCACGCGGCGGTCAGGCCGCGGAACGCCGGGCCGTACTCGAAACCCTGGTCGGCGAACCGGTCGTAGAGGCCGTCGAGGTCGATCGCGGTGGCGTCGGCCGGGCGGGTGACCGCGGCCGCGGGCTCGGCGGCGGGACGCAGCGTGCCGCCGGCGTGACGGGTCCACAGTTCATCGGGGGCGTCTTCGCGGCGCGAGTAGATCGAGACCGGCCGCTCGCCGTCCTCGCCCGGGGCGCCGACGGCGACCTGGACGTGCGTGCCGGTCTCCTCGGCCAGGACCAGGGGCGCTTCGAGCGTCAGCTCGCCGGCGGCCGGACAGCCGGCCTGCTCCCCGGCCGCCGTGGCCAGCTCCAGCAGCGCGGTTCCGGGAACCAGCAGGGAACCGGCAATCCGGTGTCCGGCCAGCCACGGGTGCGACGCGAGGGAAAGCCTTGCGGTGTAGAGGAAACCGTCGGACTCGGGCAGCTCGATGCCGCCGCTCAGCAGCGGGTGGGCGACGGCGTCGAGGCCGCCGCCGCCGGTCAGCAGCGCCACCCGAGGCCAGAACCGCTCGTGCTGGAACGGGTAGGTCGGCAGCTCGACCGGCCGCCCGGTGTCCAGGTAGGACTCCCAGCCGACGTCGACACCGTGCAGGTGCAACGCGGTCAGCGCGTCGACGACCGATTCGTCTTCGTCGCGGTCGCGACGCAGGCACGGGACCGCGACCGCTTCCGGCGGCAGGGTTTCCGCGGCCAGCGCGCTGAGCACCCCGGCCGGGCCGAGCTCCAGGAACGCCGTGACGCCGTCGGCGAGGAGGGTCGAGACGCCGTCGGCGAACCGGACGGCGGCGCGGACGTGCCGCACCCAGTAGTCCGCCGTGGACAGTTCGGCGCCGGCGACCGCGCCGGTCAGGTTCGACACCACCGGCAGCTCGGCGGGCGCGTACTCGACCGTCTCCGCGATCGCGCGGAAGTCCTCGAGCATCGGGTCCATCAGCGGCGAGTGGAAGGCGTGGCTGACGTCGAGGCGGCGGGTGCGGTGCCCGTCGGCGGCGAATGCGGCGGCGATCTCCGTGACAGCGTCCGCGTCGCCGGAGATGACGACCGAACCGGGTCCGTTGACCGCGGCGATCGACACCCGGTCGGTCAGGGCTTCCGACACAGCGGCTTCGGGGGCGTTGATCGCGACCATCGCGCCGCCGGCGGGCAGCGCGGCCATCAGGCGGCCGCGGGCGGCGACCAGGCGGCAGGCGTCCTCGAGGGAGAAGACCCCGGCGACGTGCGCCGCGGCCAGCTCGCCGATCGAGTGCCCGAGCAGCAGGTCAGGCGTGACGCCCCAGGAGCGCACCAGCCGGAACAGCGCGACCTCGAGCGCGAACAGCGCGGGCTGGGCGAGGTCGGTGGACTCCAGCGACCCCTCGACTTCGAACATCCTTTCGCGCAAAGGGAAGTCGAACTGCGCGCAGACCTCGTCGAGGGCGGCGGCGAACACCGGGAACCGGTCGTACAGCTCGCGGCCCGCCCCGGCGCGCTGGGCGCCCTGGCCGGTGAACAGGAAAGCTGTGCGGGCGCCGGAAACCGCTTCACCGGTCGCGAGACCCGGCGCCTCGGCGCCTGCGGCCAGGGCGGCGAGCGCGGCGAGCGGGTCGCCGGTCAGCACCGCGCGGTGCTCGAAGGTGGTGCGGGTCGTGGCCAGGGACCAGGCGACGTCACCGGGCCGGTCGCCGACCGCCGTGGACAGCAACCGGGTCGCCTGCGCCCGCAGGGCTTCCGGGGTGCGCGCGGACAGCAGCCACGGCGTCGCCCGCCCGGTCTCGACGGCCACGGGCTCGGCCGCCGGGGCCTGCTCCAGCACGACGTGGGCGTTGGTGCCGCTGATGCCGAACGACGACACCGCCGCGCGGCGCGGGCGCCCGGTCTCCGGCCACGGCCGGGTCGCGGTGACCAGCTCGATGTCCCCCGCCGTCCAGTCCACATGGGACGACGGCGCGTCGACGTGCAGGGTCTTCGGCACCACGCCGGACCGCAGCGCGTAGACGGACTTGATCACGCCGGCGACGCCGGCTGCCGCCTGCGTGTGGCCGAGGTTCGACTTGACCGAGCCGAGCAGCAGCGGCCGGAACTCGTCACGCTCCTGGCCGTAGGTGGCCAGCAGCGCCTGAGCCTCGATCGGGTCGCCCAGCGTGGTCCCGGTGCCGTGCCCTTCGACGACATCGACGTCCGAAGTGGACAGTCCGGCGGCGGTGAGCGCCTGGCGGATCACGCGTTGCTGCGACGGGCCGTTCGGGGCGGTGAGGCCGTTGGACGCGCCGTCGGAGTTGACCGCGCTGCCGCGGACCACGGCGAGGACCGGGTGTCCGTTGCGCTTCGCGTCGGACAGCCGTTCCAGGACGAGGACACCGACCCCTTCGGACCAGCCGACTCCGTCGGCGGCGTCGGCGTAGGACTTGCAGCGGCCGTCGGCGGCGAGGCCGCGCTGGCGGCTGAAGTCGATGAACGTGCCCGGGGTCGCCATCACGGTGACGCCGCCGGCGAGCGCCAGCTCGCACTCGCCGCGCTGCAGCGCGGTCGCGGCCATGTGCAGCGCGACCAGCGACGACGAGCACGCCGTGTCGACGGTGACCGACGGCCCTTCCAGGCCGAAGACGTAGGACAGCCGGCCGGACAGCACGCTGCCCGCGTTGCCGGTGCCGAGGTACCCGAGCGAGTCGGCCGGGAACTCGACGTTCGCGCCGAGGTAGTCGTGGTACATGATGCCCGCGTAGACGCCGGTGCGGCTGCCGCGCAGGGTTTCCGGCCGGATGCCCGCGCGTTCCAGGGCCTCCCAAGACGTTTCGAGCAGCTGCCGCTGCTGCGGGTCCATCGCGAGAGCCTCGCGCGGGGAGATGCCGAAGAAGCCGGGGTCGAAGCCGGCGACGTCGTCGAGGAAGCCGCCTTCGCGGGTGTAGCTGGTGCCCGCGTGGTCGGGGTCCGGGTGGTAGAGCGCGTCGACCGGCCAGCCGCGGTCGCCCGGGAAGCGGGAGACGCCGTCACCGTCGCCGAGCACGAAGTCCCACAGCTCGTCGGGCGAGGTGATGCCGCCCGGGTAACGGCACCCCATGGACACGATGACCACCGGGTCGGCCTCGACCGGGGTCGTCCGCGTCGGCGCCTGGACGGCTTCCAGCGTGCCGACCAGCTCGTCGTGCAGGTGGCGGGCCAGCGCGAGGACGGTCGGGTAGTCGAAGACGAGGGTCGCGGGCAGGCGCAGGCCGGTGTCGGCCTGGACGGCGTTGCGCAGCTCGACCGCGGACAGCGAGTCGAAGCCGAGGTCCGAAAAGGACTGTCCGGGTTCGACCTGGCCGAGCGAGCTGTAGCCGAGCAGGCCGACGACGTGCGTGCGCACGAGGTCGACGAGCGCGCGCTGCCGGTCGGCGGGGGCGAGCCCGGCGAGCCGCGCGGTGAGGCCGGAGTCGGCGCGGGCCCGGCGGCGCGCGGTGCCGCGGACCAGGCGGCGCAGCAACGACGGCACCTCGGGCGCGGCGGAAAGCGTGTCGAGGTCGAGCCGGACCGGGGCGAGCAGGGCGTCGTCCGCGCCGAGGGCCGCGTCGAACAGGCTCAGGCCCTGCTCGACGCTCAGCGGCGGCGTGCCCGCGCGGGTCATCCGGTCGCGGTCGGCGTCGGTGAGGGTGCCGGCCATGCCGGTCTCCCACGCGCCCCACGCGAGGCTCACGGCGGCCTGCCCGTGCGCGCGCCGATGGGCGGCGAGGGCGTCGAGGAAGGCGTTGCCGGCGGCGTAGTTTCCCTGGCCGGCCGCGCCGAAGACCCCGGCCACGGACGAGAACAGCACGAAGGTCTCGGCGTGTTCGGCCAGTTCGTGAAGGTGCCAGGCGGCGTCGACCTTGGGACGCAGGACGGCGTCGAGCTGGTCTTCGGTCAGCGACCCGAAGGTGGCGTCGTCGAGCCTACCCGCGGTGTGCACGACGGCGGTGATCTCGTGCTCGGCGAAGACCGCCGCCAAGGCGTCGCGATCGGTTACGTCGCAGGCGATCGCGGTGGCGTCGACGCCCAGCTCGGCGATCAGCTCGGCTGCACCCGGCGTGTCGGGGCCGCGGCGGCCGACGAGCAGCAGGCGGCGGGCGCCGTGCTCGGCGACCAGGTGGCGGGCGAGGTGCGAACCCAGGCCGCCGAGGCCGCCGGTGATGAGGACGGTGCCGTCGAAGCGGCCTTCGGCAGCGGGTGCGACAGCCGCCCGGCCGAGCCGCGGGACGTGCAGCCGCCCCTCCCGGACGACGACCTTCGGCTCGCCGAGCGCGACTGCCGCGGCGAGCAGCTCGTCGTCGTCGGTGTCGACGAGCGTGATGCGGCCGGGCTGTTCGGCCTGCGCCGAGCCGAGGAGGCCCCAGATCGGCGCGGTGGCGAGATCGGTCGTACTGGCGACGACCACGAGGTGGGAGTCCGTGGAGTGATCCAGCCAGTCTTGAACGGTGTGGAGGACTTCGCGCAGGGTCTCGCGAACGGCTTCGGGGGTGTCCCCGCCGGTGGGCCGGTAGACCACGTGCGACGGCGTCCCGGTGGCGTCTTCCAGGGCCGGCCAGTCCACCGGACCGGCCGCCGCGCTCGCCGGGACCGGGACCCAGTCCACGGTGAACAGGGACTCGTGCCGGGCTTTCCGGCCCGCGCCGGTGCCCGCGGTCACCGGTCGAAGAGCCAACGCCTCGACCGACGCCACCGGCTCGCCCGCCGTGTCGGCGACTTCGATGGCCACCGACACCGGGTCCGCCGCGTCGATCCGCACCCGCAGCGCCGACGCGCCCGGCGCGTGCAGCGTGACACCCGACCACGCGAACGGCAGCAGCCGGTCCGCGTCCTCGCCGCGGTCCGCCGCGCCCAGCGCGTGCAGGGCCGCGTCGAGCACCGCCGGGTGCAGGCCGTACGCGTCGGTCGCGCCGGCCTGCTCGGGCCGGGTCACCTCGGCGAACACCTCGGTGCCGCGGCGCCAGACGCGCTCCAGCCCCTGGAACGCCGGGCCGTAGCCGAACCCGGCCGACGCCAATCCGTCGTAGAACCCGGTGAGGTCGACCTCTTCGGCGCCTGCGGGCGGCCACTCGACCGGCGCCGGCGCCGCGGCACCCGGCGCGAGCACACCGCCGGCGTGCCGTTCCCACGCCGTGTCCTCGGGTTCGTCCTCGAGTCGCGAGTGGACGGTGAACGCGCGCCGCCCCGCGTGGTCCGGGGCGCCGACGAGCAGCTGCAGCCGGACGCCGCCACGATCGGGGAGCACCAGCGGCGCTTCGAGGGTGAGCTCGGCGACGCGCGGGCAGCCGACGCTGTCGCCCGCCCGCATCGCCAGCTCCAGGAAAGCCGTGCCGGGCAACAGGATCGCGCCCATGATGACGTGGTCGGCCAGCCACGGTGTCGCCGTGGCGGAGAGCCGGCCGGTGAACAGGTGGCCTTCACCGTCGGCCAGGCCGGTCGCCGCGCCGAGCAGCGGGTGACCGGCCGCGGTCAGGCCGAGCCCGCCCGGGTCGGTGGCCACCGCGCCCGGCGGCGTCGCGGCCGGCCAGTAGCGCTCGTGCTGGAACGCGTACGTCGGCAGGTCGATCAGCCGGGCACCGGCGTAGAACCCGCGCCAGTCAACGGGAACACCCGCGACGTGCAGCGCGGCGACCGCAGAGGCCGCGGACTGCTCTTCCGGCCGTCCGGCCCGCAGCAGCGGCACGCACTTGACGTCGTCACCGGCGCCACTCGCCATCGCGGACAGCACGCCGTCCGGGCCCAGCTCGACGAACCGGGTGACGTCCCGGTCGGCCAGCCACCGCACGCCGTCGCCGAACCGGACGGTGTCCCGCACGTGGGACACCCAGTAGGCCGGATCCTGCAGCTCCCCGGCCGTCGCGACGCGGCCGGTGCGGTTCGAAACGACCGGCAGCGTCGCTTCGCCGTAGGAGATCCGGCGCGCGACGGCGGCGAACTCGCCGAGCATCGGCTTCATCCGCGCCGAGTGGAAGGCGTGGCTCACCCGCAGCCGCTTGGTCCGCCGGTCGCCCAGCGCGGTTTCCAGGGCGTCGATGGCCGCCGCGTCCCCGGAGAACACCACGGAGTCCGGCCCGTTGACCGCGGCCAGCGAGACCTCCGGGCCGGTGATCAGCTCGCGGGCTTCGGCTTCGGTGAGCTCGGCGGCGAGCATCGCGCCCCCGGAAGGCAGCTCCTGCATGAGACGGCCGCGCGCAGAGACCAACGCGCACGCGTCCTCCAGCGAGAACACCCCGGCGACGTGCGCCGCGGCCAGCTCGCCGACGGAGTGCCCGAGCAGGTAGTCCGGCCGCAGCCCCCACGACTCCACGAGCCGGAAGAGCGCGACCTCCAGGGCGAACAGCGCGGCCTGCGCGTGCTTCGTGTCGTCGAGACCGGCGCCGGTGCGCACGACCTCGGTGAGCGCCGGGTCGAGGTGGGCGCACACGGCGTCCCACGCCTCGGCGAACACCGGGAAGGCTTCGCGCAGTTCCAGGCCCATCCCGGCACGCTGCGACCCCTGTCCGGTGAACAGGAACGCGACCGCTCCGGACGTCGCGACGCCGGAAGGACCGTTCCCCTCGGCCAACGCGGTCAGTCCGGCCCGCAGGTCGTCCACAGTGGACCCGGTGACGACCGCGCGGTGCGGCAGCGCGGCCCGCGAGACCCCGAGCGAGTACGCCAGGTCCACGAGCGACGGCCCTGAGTCCACAAAGGACAGCAAGCGGGCGGCCTGGCCCCGCAGCCCGGCGGCGTTCTTGCCGGACACCGGCCAGTTCAGCACGCCGGGCACCCGCGGCGCCGGCTCGGCCGCGGCCTCGAGGGCGGGCGCCTGCTCCAGGATGACGTGCGCGTTGGTGCCGCTCAGCCCGAACGACGACACCCCGGCCCGGCGCGGCCGCCCGGTCGCCGGCCACGGCCGGGTGCCGGTGACCAGCGCGAGCCCGCTGCCGTCCCAGTCCAGCGCCGACGTCGGCGCGTCGACGCCCAGGGTCTCCGGCAGGACGCCGTGCTGCAGCGCCAGGACCATCTTCAGCACCCCGGCCACACCGGCGGCGGCCTGGGTGTGCCCGAGGTTCGACTTGACCGAGCCCAGCCACAGCGGCTCGCCGCCGCGGTCACGGCCGTAGGTGGCGGCCAGCGCGCGGGCCTCGATCGGGTCGCCGAGGGTGGTGCCGGTGCCGTGCGCTTCGACGGCGTCGACGTCGGCCGGGGTCAGCCCCGCGCCGGCGAGCGCCGCGCGGATGACCCGTTCCTGCGCCGGGCCGCTCGGGGCGGTCAGGCCGTTGGACGCGCCGTCCTGGTTGACCGCGCTGCCGCGCAGGACCGCGAGGACGCGGTGGCCGTTGCGCTCGGCGTCGGACAGCCGTTCCAGCACGAGGACACCGGCGCCCTCACCCCAGCCGGTGCCCGCGGCGCCCTCGGCGAACGAGCGGCAGCGGCCGTCGGGCGCGAGCCCGCGCTGGCGGCTGAAGGCGATGAACAACGTCGGCGTGGCCATCACGGTCGCGCCGCCGGCCAGGGCCAGGGAGCAGTCGCCGCGGCGCAGGGCGTGCGCGGCCAGGTGCATCGCGACGAGCGACGCCGAGCACGCGGTGTCGACGGTGATCGCGGGACCTTCGAGACCGAGCGCGTAGGCGACCCGGCCGGACAGGACGCTCGAGGCGTTGGCCGTCGAAAGGTAGTCCTCGGCGCCTTCCGCGGCGCTCGCGGCGAGGTGGATGTAGTCCTGGAAGTTCGTGCCGGTGAACACCCCGGTCGCCGAGCCGCGCAGCGACGACGGGTCGATCCCGGCGCGCTCGACCGCCTCCCACGAGATCTCCAGCATCAGCCGCTGCTGCGGGTCCATGACCAGCGCTTCGCGCGGGGAGATGCCGAAGAACGCCGGGTCGAAGTCACCCGCGTCGTGCAGGAACCCGCCGTGGCGCACGTAGGACGTGCCGCGCGACGCGCCGTCCGGGTCGTGCAGCCGCTCGACGTCCCAGCCGCGGTCGGCGGGGAACTCCGTGATCGCGTCCCGCCCCTCGGAAAGCAGTTCCCACAGCGCTTCGGGGCTCGACGCCCCGCCGGGGAAGCGGCAGCCGAGGCCGACGACCGCGATCGGCTCCTGGTCGGCCGTCTCGGCCTCCCGCAGCTTCGCGCGGGTCTCCTGCAGCTCCACGGTGACCCGCTTGAGGAAGTGCCGGAGCTTTTCTTCGTTGTCCATCAGCGCTCGCCCATCCTGCGTGCTCACGAGATCCCGAACTCCTTGCCGAGCAGGTCGAACATTTCGTCGTCCGAAGCCGCGAAGACGTCTTCGCCGTCCGCGCGCTCCGGCCGCAGGCCGTCGAGCAGCCGGTTCAGCCGGCGTGCCACGTCGTCTCTGCGGGTTTCCCCGAGGTCGGCGGCCGCCACGGCCCGCTCCAGGCCGGCCAGCTCGGCGTCCAGGGGGTCGGCCGCGGGCCGGCCGGCCGGCACCAGCTCCTCGCGCAGGTACCGCGCGAGCGCGAGCGGGGTCGGGTGGTCGAAGACCAGGCCCTGCGGCAGGTTCAGCCCGGTGCGCCGGGCCAGCAGGTTGCGGAACTCGACCGCGCTCAGCGAGTCGAAGCCGAGCAGCCCGAACTTCGCCTCGGGCTCGATCGTGTCCCCGGACGCGTGCCCGAGGATCATCGCGGCGGCCGTCCGCACGGCCTTCGACAGCGTGCTGACGCGCTCGGGCTCGGACATCCCGGCCAGCTGCGCGGCCAGCGGCTCCTCGGCGGTCTCCGGCGCCCGGCGCGCGGCTTCGATGGCCGCGCGGGCGCTGGGGACGCCGTCGAGCAGGTGCGTCGCGCGCATGAGGGCCATGCCGGGCGCGTAGCGCGTCCAGTCGATGTCGGCGACGGTCACCGAGGTGTCCCCGCGGCGCAGCGCTTCCCCGAGCGCGAGCAGCGCCCGCCGGGGTGCGAGGGCCGCGGCGCCGCTGCGGCGCATGCGTTCCTGGATGGCCGGGTCGGCCGCCATGCCGACCTCGCCCCAGGCGCCCCAGGCGACCGAAAGCGCGGGCAGCCCGGCGGCGGCCCGCTGTTCGGCGAGCGCGTCGAGGACGGCGTTCGCGGCGGCGTAGCTGCCCTGCCCGGGCCCGCCGACGGTGCCGGCGATGGAAGCGAACAGCACGAAGAGGCTGAGATCCAGCCCGGCGGTCAGTTCGTGGAGGTGCAGCGCGGCGGCGGTCTTGGGCCGCAGCACGGTTTCGAAGCGGCCCGGGTCGACGGCGTCGACCACGCAGTCGTCGAGCACGCCGGCCGCGTGGACGACCCCGCGGAGGGGGAACTCCGCCGGGAGGTTCTCGATGAGGGCGGCCACGGCGTCCCGGTCGGCGACGTCGCAGGCGGCGACGGTCACCCGGGCGCCCGCGGCGGTGAGCTCCTCGGCGAGCTCCCGCGCACCGGGGGCGTCGAGGCCGCGGCGGCTGGTGAGCACGATGTGCCCGGCGCCGGACTCGGCGAGCCAGTGCGCGAGCTTCCCGCCCAGGGCGCCGGTGCCGCCGGTGACGAGCACGGTGCCGTCGGCGGGCACCTCGCCCGGGTGCCGGGCAGGTGCTCCGGCCGGGTCGGGTACGAGCCGCCGTACCAGCGCGCCGGTCGGGCGCAGAGCGATCTGGTCCTCCTCCCCCGCCGCCGCGAGCGTTCCGGGCAGGCGGGTGACCGCGCGGGGGTCGAAGTCCGGCGGCACGTCGACGAGCCCGCCCCACCGGCCGGGGTATTCCATCGCGGCCACGCGCCCCAGGCCCCACACCGCGGCCTGGGCGAGACCGCCCGCCGCGTCATCCGGGCCGGTCCGGACCGCGCCGGTCGTCAGGCACCACAGCGGGGCGTCGACACCGGCGTCCCCGAGCGCCTGCACCAGGGCCGCCGTCGTCGCGAGGCCGCCGGGTACGGATGGCGCGTCGGAGCACGGCTTCTCGTCCAGGGCCAGCAGCGAAAGCACCCCGGTAGGGCTCGGGAAAGTCTCGAGCAGCGCCGTGATCCGCTCGGCCAGCGCCGCGCGGTCCGGCCCGTCGACCACCAGCCGGACGGTGTCCGCTCCCAGCACGTCGACCAGCACGTCGACCCGCTCGTCACCGTCGAGGGCGGCCGGGACCGCGATCAGCCAGTCCTCGCGGCGCGGCGCGGCGGTGCCGGTGAAGGGCTGCCAGTCGACGCGGTACCGCCAGCCGTCGGTCGTGGAACGGTCGACGTGTCCCTTGCGGTGTGCGGAAAGCGCGGGCAGGACCCGCGCCAGCTCCTCGGCGTCGGCGCCGAGCTCCGCCGCCAGCGTCGCGACGTCGGCACCTTCGAGCACGGTCCAGAACGTGTCGCTCGCCTCCACCGGCGCCGCGGCCTCCGGCCAGAACCGCTCACCCTGGAAGGGGTACGTCGGCAGCCGGACCCCGCGCGCGTCGGCCCCGGCGAAGAACCGGGGCCAGTCGACCGCGACGCCGTCGACGTGCAGCCGGCCCAGCGCGGTGACGATCGTGGTCTCCTCGTCGCGGCCCGCCCGCAGCAGCGGCACGCAGGTCGCCTCGACGGTCTCGGCCGCCATGCCGGAGAGCACGGCGTCCGGGCCGACCTCGACGAACCGCGTGACCCCGCGCCCGGCCAGGTCCGCGACGACGTCACCGAACCGGACGGTCCGGCGCACGTGGTCCACCCAGTACCCGGCCGTGGCGAACAGCTCGTGCTCGGGCCGCCCGGTCACCGCCGAGATCAGCGACCGCTTCGGCGGCCGCAGGTCGAGCCCGGCGACGACCTTCGCGAAGTCCTCCAGCATCGGCTCCATCAGCGGCGAGTGGAACGCGTGGCTGACGGTGAGCCGCCGGGCCTTCTCGAACTTCTCCGCCACCGCGAGCGTGGCGGCTTCGGTCCCGGCGATCACCACCGACGACGGCCCGTTGACCGCGGCCAGCGCGACATCCGGGCCGAGCAGCGGCTCGACGTCGGCGGCGCTCGCGCGCAGGGCGACCATCGCGCCGCCCTCGGGCAGCTCCTGCATCAGCCGGGCGCGGGCGCCGACGAGCGTGCACGCGTCGGCCAGCGACAGCACACCGGCCGCGTGGGCCGCGGTGATCTCGCCGATCGAGTGCCCGGCGAGGTGGTCGGCGCGCACGCCCCAGTCGTCGAGCAGCCGCAGCAGCGCGACTTCGACGGCGAAGATCGCCGGCTGCGCCCAGCCGGTGGTGTCCAAGCGGGCGGCATCGGAGCCGAACACGACGTCCCGCAGCTCGTCACCGAACTCGGCGCAGGCCTCGTCGAACGCCTCGCGGAACACCGGGTACCGGTTGTACAGCCCGCGGCCCATCCCGAGCCGCTGGGAACCCTGGCCGGTGAACAGCAGAGCCGTGCCGCCGTCGCTCGCGGTGCCCTCGACGAGGTTTCCGGCCAGTGCCGAGCGCATCGCTTCGAGGTCGGCGCCGACGACGACCGCGCGGTGCTCCAGCGCGGCCCGGTGAGTGGCGAGCGCGAGCCCGGTGGCGGCGAGCGGCGATCCGGCGTCGGCCAGGCGGGCGGCCTGGGCGTGCAGCGCGGGCCGGCCGCGGGCCGAAAGTACCCACGGCACCACGGCGGCCGGGGGTTCCGGGACCGGCGCGGGCGCCTCGGGCGCCTGTTCGAGCACCACGTGCGCGTTCGTCCCGCTGACGCCGAACGCGGACACCCCCGCCCGGCGCGGCCGGGCCACCTCGGGCCACGGCGTCGCCTCGGTGACCAGCTCGATCGCCCCGGCCGTCCAGTCCACATGGGATGACGGCGCGTCGACGTGCAGAGTGGGCGGCACCAGGCCGTGCCGCATGGCCTGGACCACCTTGATCACGCCGCCGACACCCGCGGCGGCCTGGGTGTGGCCGATGTTCGACTTGAAAGAGCCCAGCAGCAACGGCGTTTCGCGATCCTGCCCGTAGGTCGCCAGCAGCGCCTGCGCCTCGATCGGGTCACCCAGGGTCGTCCCGGTGCCGTGCGCCTCCACGACGTCGACGTCCGAAGTGGACAGACCGGCGTCGGCCAGCGCGGCCCGGATCACCCGGCGCTGGGACGGGCCGTTGGGCGCGGTGATGCCGTTGGACGCGCCGTCGGAGTTCACGGCGGACCCCCGCACCACGGCGAGGACCTCGTGGCCGCGGCGGCGGGCGTCGGAAAGCCGTTCCACGACGAGCATGCCGACGCCCTCGGCCCAGCCGGTGCCGTCGGCCGCGTCGGCGAAGGCCTTGCAGCGCCCGTCGGGCGCGAGGCCGCCCTGCTGGCTCGTGCCGAGGAAGTAGTTGGGGCTGGACATCACCAGCACCCCGCCGACGAGCGCGAGCTCGCACTCCCCCGCCCGCAGCGCCTGCGCCGCCAGGTGCAGGGCGACCAGCGACGACGAGCACGCCGTGTCGACCGTCATCGAGGGGCCTTCGAGCCCGAGCACATAGGACACCCGGCCGGAGACCGCGCTGGCGGCGTTACCGAGCCCGGCGTGCGCGCCGACGTCGGCGGTGCTGCCCGCGAGCACGCTCGCGTAGTCCTGGCCGTTGGTGCCGACGAACACGCCGGTCGGGGTGGCGCGCAGGCCGAGCGGGTCGATCCCGGCGTCTTCCAGGGCCTCCCACGACGTTTCGAGGACCTGCCGCTGCTGCGGGTCCATCGCGAGGGCCTCGCGCGGGGAGATGCCGAAGAAGGCGGCGTCGAAGCGGTCGATGCCGTCGAGGAACCCGCCGTAGGTGGTGGCGGACGCGCCCGCGGCGAGGGTCGCGAGGTCCCAGCCGCGGTCGGCCGGGAACGGGCCGACGGCGTCGTGGCCCTCGGAAACCAGCGTCCACAGGTCATCCGGCGAGCGGACCCCGCCCGGGTAGCGGCAGCTCATGCCGACGATCACGACCGGGTCGTCGGTGCGTGCGCGGCCGCGGCGGACCGGCCCGGACCGCTCGTCGTCGCCGAAGAGCCCGGCCAGCAGCAGGCGGGCAACGGCGGCCGGGGTCGGGTGGTCGAACACGAGCGTGGCGGGCAGTTCGAGAGCGGTGGCGGCGGCGAGCCGGTTGCGCAGCTCGACCGACATCATCGAGTCGAACCCGAGGTCGGTGAACGGGTCGGCGGTGCCCACCGCGCCGGTGTCGCCGTGGCCGAGCACGGCGGCGACGGTGGTGCGCACGAGGTCTTCGGCCGCGCGGCCGCGGTCGGCCTCGCCGAGCGCCGCCCAGCCGCCGGCCACCGGGCTGGCCGGGACGCGCACCGGCGTCGCGGGCGCGACTTCGATCTTGTGGGCGGCCCCGGCGAACTCGACCTCGGCGGCGAGCAGCACCGGCCGGTCGGCGGAGTCGAGCAGCGCGAGGCTGACCGCGTGGTCGCCGAGCGGGGCGACACGCAGCCGCAGCGAGGAAAGCCCCCGCGCGTGGAGCGAAACCCCGCGCCAGGACACCGGTTCGTCGCCGCACGCCTGCGCGGCCTCGGCGAGCAGGAGGGGGTGGAGGTCGAACGCACCCGGGTCCCCTTCGAAGGAGACGTCGGTCAAGTACGCGCCTTCGGCCAGGACGGTGGGTTCCGGGCCCGCGTCCGCGGCGAGGGCGCCGGTGGCGTGGTGGGTCCAGCCCGCCGCACTTTCACGTGAAAGTGCCGCCCCCTGGTGGGCACTTTCACGTGAAAGTGCCGCGGGTGCGGAGTGCACGTCGACCGGGCGGCGGCCGTCCGGGCCGGGCGGCCCGACGCGCACCTGCAGCGCCACCACGTCCTTCGGCGCCAGGGCGAGCGGCTCGGTGAGGGTGAGCTCGGCGACCTCCGCGCAGCCGAGCGTGCGGGCCGCGCGCAGGGCCAGTTCCAGGAAACCCGTGCCGGGGAACGAGGTCCGGCCGGCGAGCCAGGGCTGGGTGGCCGGTGAGACGGTGCCGGTGAGCACGGTCTCGGTGCTCGCGGCGACGTCGAGCGCGGCCCCGAGCAGCGGGTGGCGCACCGGGGTGAGGCCGAGCCCGGCCGCGTCGCCGGTGCGCGGGGTGAGCGTGGGCCAGTAGCGCTCGCGCTGGAAGGCGTAGGTGGGCAGGCCGGCCGGGCGGGCGCCGGGGAGGACGGCCGGCCAGTCGGCGGCGCCGCCCGCGACGTGCAGCGCGGCCAGCCCGGCGATCAAGGCGGCGGCTTCGTCGTGGTCCTTGCGCGCCAGGGGGATCGCGCCGTCGACGAGTCCGGAAAGGACGGCCGCCGGGCCCAGCTCGACGCACCGCGTCACGCCGGAGCCGGTGAGGCGGGTGACCGCGTCGCCGAACCGGACGGTGTCGCGGACCTGCCGGACCCAGTACTCCGGGTCGGTGACGTCACCGCCGGCGACCACCGGGATCTCCGGCTCGGCGAAGGACAGTTTCGCCACCACGGCGCGGAAGCCGTCGAGCATCGGGTCCATCAGGCGCGAGTGGAACGCGTGGGACACCTTGAGCCGCCGGGCCCCGGGGAACCGGGCGGCAACCGCGGTGACGGCGGCTTCGGGGCCGGACAGCACCACCGACTCCGGACCGTTCACCGCGGCGAGGTCGACGTCGTGGGCGCGAACGTCCTTTTCGGACGCTCGCACGGCGATCATCGCGCCGCCTTCGGGCAGCTCGCCCATCAGGCGAGCGCGGGCGGAAACCAGCGTGCAGGCGTCGTCCAGGGACAGCACCCCGGCGACGTGCGCGGCCACGATCTCCCCGACCGAGTGCCCGGCCAGGAACGCCGGGCGCACGCCCCACGACTCGAGCAGCCGGTACAGCGCGACTTCGTAGGCGAACAACGCGGGCTGCGCGTGCTCCGTCCGGTCGAGCCGGTCGTCGGTGACCACGCCGAGGCGTGCGGAGAGCTCGGCGAACGTCTCGGCGAAGACCGGGTACATCTCGGCGAGCCGGGTGCCCATCCCGATCCGCTGTGCGCCCTGGCCCGAGAAGAGGAAAGCGGTTTCGCCGCGTGACGAGGTCCCGGTCGTCACGTTCGCCGCGGCCCCTTGGTCGAGCCAGGAGCGCAGGCCCGCACGCAGGGACGCGGTGTCCGGGCCGGTCACGGCGAGGCGGTGGTCGAAGGCCGTGCGGGTCACCGCGGTCGACAAGGCGATGTCGGCCGCGTCGGCGTCATCGGTGGTGGCGGCCAGCAGCGCGGCGGCCTGGGCGCGCAGCGCGGGTTCCGAGCGCGCGGAGACGAACCACGGCACCGGACCACCGGCCCGCGGACCGCGCTCGACCGGCTCGGGCTCCGGCGCCTGCTCGATGATCGTGTGGGCGTTGGTGCCGCTGACCCCGAAGGACGAGACGGCGGCGCGGCGCGGCCGTCCGGTCTCCGGCCACGGCGCCGGCTCGGTCACCGGCCGGACCGCGCCCGCGGTCCAGTCCACTTCGGACGAGAGCTCCTCGGCGTGGAGGGTGCGCGGCACTTCGCCGTGGTTGATGGCCAGGACGGCCTTGATGATCCCGGCGACCCCGGCCGCGGCCTGGGTGTGCCCGAAGTTCGACTTGACCGAACCGATCAGCAGCTCGTGCTCGCGGTCACGGCCGTAGGTGGCCAGCAGCGCCTGGGCCTCGATCGGGTCGCCGAGCTTCGTGCCGGTGCCGTGCGCCTCGACGACGTCGATGTCCGATGTGGACAGTCCGGAAGCGGCCAGCGCCGCGCGGATCACCCGCTGCTGCGACGGTCCGTTGGGGACGGTCAGGCCGCTGCTGGCGCCGTCGGAGTTGACGGCGGTGCCCCGCAGCACCGCGAGCACCGGGTGGCCGAGCCGCCGCGCGTCGGACAGCCGTTCCAGAACCAGGATCCCGGCGCCTTCGGCCCAGCCGACGCCGTCCGCGCCCTCGGCGAACGCCTTGCAGCGGCCGTCCGGCGCGAGCCCGCCCTGCTTGCTGAACTCGGCGAACGCCTCGGGCGTCGCCATCACCGTGACCCCGCCGGCGAGCGCCAGCGAACACTCACCGGAGCGCAACGCCTGGGCGGCCCAGTGCGCGGCGACCAAAGAGGACGAACACGCCGTGTCGACCGTGACCGAAGGGCCTTCGAACCCGAAGGAGTAGGCGACGCGGCCGGAGAGCACGGCCGCGGTCGTGCCGGTGCCGGCGTGCCCTTCGACGGTCTCGCCGGACGCGGCGAGCAGCTTGCCGTAACTCTGGCCGTTGGTCCCGACGAACACGCCGGTGCGGCTGCCGCGCAGGCTCGCCGGCACGATCCGGGCGCGTTCGAGGGCTTCCCAGGTGACTTCGAGCAGCAGCCGCTGCTGCGGGTCCATCGCGAGGGCCTCCCGCGGGGACACGCGGAAGAACCCGGCGTCGAACCGGTCCGCCGCCTCGACGAACCCGCCGCGCCACGCGCCGACGTCACCCAGGCTGATCGTGCTGCGGTCCACCCCGGCCAGCAACGCCGACCAGCCGCGGTCGGCCGGCAGCGGGCCGATCGTGTCGGTGCCCGCCGCGAGCACGTCCCACAGCTGCTCGGGGGTGGCGACCCCGCCGGGGAAGCGGCAGCCGATGCCGACGATCGCGACCGGCTCCGCGGCCGCGTCCTCCATCTCCCGCACGCGCCGGCGCGACCGGTGCAGGTCGGCGGTGACGCGCTTGAGGTAGTCACGCAGCTGGCTCTCGCTGGCCATCCTCGCCTCTCGGGGGTCGTCCGGTGAGGGCTCGCGGCACCGCGGTCCGGGTTCCGCATCGCGTGAGTCAACCGCGTCCACCTCCCTTAAACCCTTAGATTTCGGCGCCGGCGGGGTCGCGGAATGTAGGTGATTCACGGAAAGGCCGGCGTTACGGTCGCGACGGCCGTGTGCTCCCCGCCCGAGGAAAGGTGCTTCCCCATGAGCCGACAACGGCGTCCGATCCTGTTCGTCAGCTCACCGGACAGCGGGCTGGTCAACTCCCTGCTGGTCCTCGCGGCGGAGCTGTCCCGGCGGGGCGTGCCCGACCTCTACTTCGCCACCTTCGACAACCGCCGCGCCGAGGTCGAGGCGATCGGCGCCGACGGCACCGGCACCCCGGTGCGGTTCCGCTCGCTCGGCGCGCCGATCCCCGAGCTGTCCTCCGGCTCGTGGGACGACGAGACCTACCACGCCGTGACCCAGAAGTCCCGCTGGAAAGCGCACAAGGCGCTGATGCGGCACACCTTCGACACCCGCTTCCGCGACCAGGCCTACCGCGCGCTCACCGAGGTCGTGCGCGAGGTCGAGCCGGCCGCGATGGTGGTCGACTCGCTGCTGCACGCCGGGTTCGAGCTGGCCGTGACCCTGCGGATCCCGCACGTGGTGAGCGTGCCGTTCTCGGTGAGCAACCACCTGACCAAGCTGCCCAAGGGGTTCCCCGTCCCGCACTCGGGGCTGCCGCTGGAGATGACGCCGAAGCAGCGCCGGGCCAACGCGCTGTTCGGGTTCCGCCGCAAGACGCTGTTCGTGGCCGACTCCTTGCTGCGCAAGAGGGTTGTCGAGTACGTCAAGTCCAACAAGGAGCTCGGCGTCTCCCGGCAAGCCGCGAAGTACACCGCGCGGATCGACGACGCGGCGCTCGTGCTCGTCTACTCGCTCGCCGAGCTGGAGTACCCGGTGGACATCCCGGCGAACTTCCGGATGCTCGGCGCGATCGTGCCGCCGCTGCCCGAGCTGCCGGACGAGCAGGACGTCAAAGGCTGGCTCGACCGGCACGAATCGGTCGTGTACATCGGTTTCGGCACGGTCGTGCGGCTGACCGGCGACGAGGTGAAGGGGCTCGTCGAGGTCGCACGGCGGCTCGAAGGCAAGCACGCCGTGCTCTGGCGGCTGCCGAAGGAGTCGTGGCACCTGCTGCCGCCGGCCGCGGAACTGCCGTCGAACCTGCGGGCCGAGCAGTGGCTGCCGTCGCAGCTCGACGTCCTCGCCCACCCGCACGTGCGCGCGCACTTCACCCACGGCGGCGGCAACGGGTACATCGAAAGCCTGTACTTCGGCAAGCCGCTGCTGCTGCGCCCGCTCTTCGTCGACGGCTACGACCAGGCGGTGCGCGCCCGCGACACCGGCGTCGGCCTGATCGTCGAGTCCTCGCACGGCATCAACGTCGACGACGTCACCGCGAAGCTGACCGAGGTGCTCGAGAACCCGTCCTTCACCACCCGCGCGCGGGAGATGGGCCGGCTGCAGCACGAGCCGGGACGGGGCCGCGACGGCGCCGTCGACGCGCTGCTCGCGCTGGTCGCCGATGAGGACGCCGCGGCCGAGCCGGCCCGGTCGGCCCGGTGATCGAGGCGGCGGGCCTGGCCCGCACCTTCGTCTCCGACGGCCGTGAGGTCGCCGCCGTCCGCGGGGTCGACCTGCGGGTCGACCCCGGCGAGATCGTGGCCTTCCTCGGCCCGAACGGCGCCGGCAAGACCACGACCATGCGGATGCTCACGACCCTGCTGCGCCCGACCGCCGGGCAGGCCCGGATCGCCGGCGCCGACCTGCGCACCGAGCAGGCGCGGGTGCGCCGGCACCTCGGGTACGTCGCCCAGGGCGGCGGCACGCTCGACGAGCGCAAGGTCCGTGAGGAGCTGATGCTGCAAGCCCGGCTGTACGGGCTGAACAAGGCCGATGCCACCGAGCGCGTCCGAGAGGTCTCGGGCCAGCTGGGCCTCGACGGCCTGGAGGAGCGGCTGACGGCGTCGCTCTCGGGTGGCCAGCGGCGGCGGCTGGACCTGGCGCTGGGCATGGTGCACCTGCCGGTGGTGCTGTTCCTCGACGAGCCGACCACCGGGCTGGACCCGCAGAGCCGCGCCCACCTGTGGACCCACATCCGGCGCTTGCGCGACGAGCAGGGCGTGACGGTGTTCCTCTCCACCCACTACCTCGACGAGGCGGACGCGCTGGCCGACCGCATCCAGGTCATCGACGACGGCGTGATCGTCGCCGAGGACACCCCCGAAGCGCTGAAGTCCCGCCTGCTCGGCGACGGCGTCGAGGTGACGGTGCCGCCCGAGCGCGCCGACCACGCGGAACTGCTGCTGGCCGGGCTGCCGGGTGTGCGCGGCCTGCGGCGCGAGGAAGAGACGCTGCGGTTCCAGGTCGCCCACAGCGAGGAGGTCCTGTCACCGCTGGTGCGGGCCCTCGACCAGCAGGACATCCCGCTGGTGGCGCTGCGCGTGCGACGTCCCACCCTCGACGACGTGTTCTTCGCCCTGACCGGCCGGGGCCTGCGCGAAGGAGCGGCCGATGCTGCGTGACGCGATCCTGGTCTACCGCAGCGAGCTCGCGGTGACCCTGCGGAACAAGCCGTACCTGGTGCTGGGCATGATCCAGCCGGTGCTGTACCTGGTGTTGTGCGGGCCGCTGCTGGCGGTGCTGGTGAGCAAGACGCCGGGCACGCCGGCCCAGACGTCCTGGGTCGACCTCACCCCGGCCCTGATCATCCAGATCGCGGCGACCAACGGCGTCTACTGCGGGTTCGTGCTCCTGGCGGGCATCCGCGCGGGCGCGGTCGACCGGCTGCGGGTGACCCCGGTGAGCCGCACCGCCCTGAGCCTCGGGCAGGCGCTGCCGTCGGTGACGCTGTCGCTGGTGCAGGGGGTGATCATCCTGCTGCTGGCGAGCCTGGTGTTCGGCGTCGCGCTGAGCGTGGTGGGGGTGGTCCTGGTCCTGCTGATCACGGCCCTGACGGCGTTGACGATCGCTTGCTGCGCGGACGCGATCGTGCTGAAGCTGCGGAAGGAGGACACGTTCACGTCGATCGTGAACATCGTGATCCTCCCGCTGACGCTGCTGTCGGGGATCCTGCTGCCGATCACGCCGGACCGCGCGCCGATGTGGTTGTACGTGCTGTCGCGGTTCAACCCGCTGGCGTACGTGGTGGACATCAGCCGGGCGAGCTTCCGCGAGACGTTGCCGCTGGTGCCCACGCTGCTGGGCGCGGCGGTGATCATCACCCTGGCGGCGCTGGCGGTGCGGTGGAACTCGCGCACCTTCCAGGCGGTCGCCGCCTGAGGTTTCTCCACGAAGCCGGGCCGGGGAGCGATCCCCGGCCCGGTTTTGTGTGTACGTCACGTGGGTGGCCTGCCGCGGTTGTCGTGGGGGGGGGGTGGGGGTGGGGCGCAAACGGCCACCCCCAAACAACCGGGCAAGGGGGGCGGGGGGGTGGGGGGACGGATCCAGCAGGCGGGGAAACGCTCC